>CAVXJY010000011.1:0-7924 GCA_963761855.1 Bryobacterales bacterium
CGGGAGTGCTCACGCGCAAAGACTGGTTAGCACCGGAAAAGTCGGCGTGAGCACTGCCGATAGAATTCATTGAACTGAGCCGGACTGAAGCTATGGGGATTGAATAGCGGCCTGTTTGGTGCGTGCCACGAGAAGGATCTGCCGGCGAGACAGTTCAGTTGCGGAAATCATGGCCTCCCGTTCGGAACGACGATGTCTCGTGGTTGCCGACCGCAGCCGGCGGTTCTGGAGCGCAAAGATCATCGCGTGGAAGGCAGGGATTCCCTGTCGGCTCTGTGAGAGATGGTGAGTTGGGCATTAAGTTGGTGGACGGAATGTTCATGGCGTCATGATGTATCTGCGATCATGGGCACCGGCAAACAAGCGCAGGCGGCAGCAGTGAGGAGTTTGACGAGGATCAACCGGCCGATCTTGCAAGCAGGGCATCGCCGGGACAACATCTCCTCAGTGGTTGCATCTCGGTTGCCAGGAGTATCCGCATCAGGTTCGGTGACGATGGTTGGATCGGGCTGCAAGGATCGGCACAGCGCCAGCTTTTCCTTCTTTTTGCGGTTGGCCAGGAATCCGAAGTGACGGATGTGAACAAAGCCGGAGGGCAGCACATGGAGGAGAAAGCGACGGATGAACTCAACCGCCTCCAGAGTCATCGTCTTAGTCTGGTTGCCAGCAGCGTAGTCCTTCCATTCGAATGTGACTCGGCCACCATCCAGCGATAGCATTCGCTGGTTGGAGATGGCCACGCGGTGAGTGTATCGGGCCAGATACTTGAGAACCTGTTCAGGCCCGCCGAAAGGGCGCTTGGCGTAAACCACCCATTTCACGTCACCGGCCCTCTGGCACAGCGCTTCGAAAGCCGGCGGTTGGGCCAACAGGGCTAGTTCGCCATGGAACCGGAGCTTGCCTTTATAGAAGGCCCTTCGCAAATGAATCAGGAACCGCTTGCGGAAAAAGGCGCTCAGCACCTGGACGGGAAGGAAAAACGATTTCCGATATTTCCGGCAAGGGATCCAACTTGAGTTGTCGGGGCTGATTCCACCACCAGGCACTACGCAATGGATATGGGGATGCAGATGGAGGTTCTGGCCCCAGGTGTGAAGCACGGCCAGGAAGCCGATTGCCGCCCCCAGATGTTTGGGGTCGGCGGCGATGGTCAGCAGAGTTTCAGCCACAGCCTGGAAGAGAATGCTGTAGATTCTCCTGGCATTCTGCAGAGCCAGGCTGGCGATCTGTTGCGGCAGTGTAAACACCACGTGGAAATACTCTACCGGCAACAACTCGGCCTGCCGTTCGGCCAACCAGAGGGCTCGGGCCATGGCCTGACACTTCGGACAACTCCGGTTTCGACAGGAGTTATAAGAGATGGCGCAATGTCCGCACTGATCGCACTGGTCCAGATGGCCGCCTAAAGCGGCGGTTCGGCAAGCGCGAATATCGTCGAAGGCTTTTCTCTGTGGGCGAGAGAGTACCCACTCCCACCTGGCCAGAAAGTCGTCTCCATGAGCGCGCAGAACATCGGCTACTTCCGGCCGACCCGCGCTCATAGCTGAATCGAAATCAGATCCAGTTCCAGGGAGTCCAACGGGCTGGATGTGGAGCGAACCGCCACGTCGGCGACCTGCAGATAGCGAGCGGTGGTTTCCAGATTGGCATGCCCAAGCAGAATCTGAATGCACCGGAGGTTGGTGCCGGCTTCGAGTAAATGGGTGGCGAAGGCGTGCCGAAGGGAGTGCGGATGAATGGGCTTGGAGAGGCCGGCGATTTGCGCCGCATTCCGGCAGGCCAAGTAAATGGCTTTGGCGGAAATCGGCCGCTTGGGATCGGCGCCGGGGAACAGCCACTCCGCGGGGCGCTCGGCGCGCCAGTAGCCGCGGAGCAGTTCCAGCAGCCTCGGCGACAACAGGGTTTGACGATCCTTGCTTCCTTTGCCGAGCCGCACCCAGAGCACGTTACGAGGGGAGTCGATGTCGCTCACTTTGAGTTGTGCTGCTTCCGCGACCCGGAGTCCCGAGCCGTAGAGCACGGCCAGCATGGTGCGATGGCGGAGACTGCGGGGCGCTTGCAACAGCGCTTTGACTTCTTCCCGGCTGAGGATCAGCGGCAGCTTTCTTTCCCGACGGGGAAACGGGATGCGCTCGATGGGGATTTTCTGGTGCAGCGTATGGGTATAGAAGAACCGAAGGGCGCTCACCACCTGGATGAAAGTGGAAAGCGACACCTTCTTTTCCTGGACCAGAAATAGTTGATACCGGCGGACGTGCTCGGCGTCGAGTTGATCGGGTGGTTTGCCGAAGTGCTGAGCGAACACGGTTACGGCGTGCAGGTAGAGTCGAATGGTTGTCTTTGAGTAATTGCGGATCTGGAGATCCTCCAGCATCCGTTGCCGAAGTGCGGTCATAACGAAAGTTCCTTTCGTTCTTGACCACATCACCAACGACGGTCCGGCGGAAGGGGGAATCTCAAGCTCGCGGGGGAATGGAGCCGAGGCTCACACAGCCGGCGCGCAGGCGGCCGTCAGGCAGCCGAGCACGCTGGCCAGCGGACGAGACGACGCCCGGTAGGGCGGCGACTTGTCCGCCATTCTGCCGCCCCGCGGCTTAGTTCAATGGTACTTAGCGCTCGCGTGGATCGAGCAGCTTTGCAGGCCGGCGCGATCGTTGAGTCCGGTTCACAGACCCAGCCCTTAAAGCGAACATTGTCTGCCGCGCGACGTCCGCTTATTTTCCGCTAAGCCCACTTTTCGCTTTTCTGCGATTCTACAATCGTCACCTCATCCGCTACCGCGATACGCATGTTGGCTGCAACTTTATCTGAGAGGTTATACAGTCGCGTTGCCGCTGTGCGGTCGTTTGGTCCTGGCTGAGGCCGAAGGTAAATAAGGTGCGCCCGGATGCGTCCCGCAGCCTTTCCATCAGGGAGAATGGATAGCGGCCAGTACAGGCGTCAGCCTTGATTTCCTCCTTTCCTATTCGGTCAAGAACCAAGCCCTCGGCGTAACGGTTTAGCCTCAGCGTCAGCCGCTCCGACCCCGACTGTGGCCGTTCCAATGTCGCACATTCCACATCGATCACGTTGGCGAGAGTCGTCCACCCATGGGCCTCTTTCTTGGTAACGGCGTCTATGAACGCCGTGTTTCCCCAGATCGCGACTGCTTGGGCTGCGAGCCCACCGCTTGCAGTTAGGCCGGGCTCGTCCTGTCTGCAAAACTGAGGCAACCCGACTCTGGGAAGCTCTTTCCGCAGATCCAAGGAGTCAAACTCGCGGACACCAACGGTGTAAGGGATTTCACAGAGGTAATAACCCTGCGTTCCGGCTGGTCTGTTTTCCTCGCTGGACGGAATGTATGTGACCTGGCATCGAATGAGACCACTGACGATGTTCAACTCCAAAAACGAATCATCGGTTTGGCGCGTGACCCAGGTAGACCAACAGGAATTGAAATCGAAGACATACTTTCCGCCTTCGTACCGAACGGGAACTTCATTTCTCACACCGCGCGCTTTTTCATTTGGGTACTCAAGTTCATAGATCTGATCTCGGCAATGATCGAACCTGTTGCATTCTCGCCATTGGCCGACCTTGCGGCCCTTGTAGTACGCCCCCTCTTCGCCGGAATGCCCTTCGCTGTACCAAGATCGAGATGGACCATCGCGCACTTGGAGCGATCCAGGGAGATCAAGTTCGCAAAACTCGTCTCGCCCGGCATCCTGGCGGACATCGCGATAAACCCGGCCTTCGGGACAGTCAATCGTCTTTGCCCACTGCCCGAAGCAAGGCTTGGGAAGGCAGAGTCCGCCCCATGTCGCGAGTGCAAGTAGTACGAACTGCCTCGGCATCGCATTTGGGCTCAAGCGCATAGCTCATTGTCGCGCTGGTTCTCGCCTGCTTCAACGCCGCCAATTGCGCGGGGGAAATAACGCGAAGTGGTGTGCCCGGAATTTCGTTGCGAGATCCAGGCCAGCCTCTTCCAGGTGAACAATCTGGGCGTTTCCCGGCAGGTTGACCCCGACGACCCAACTTCCGGATGCGCCGTGACTCAGGACGATTCGGAAAGCAGCGCCCCTGGGTTGGAACGCGACTATCGCGCTTCTCCTCCGCTGCTCCAGCGGTCGAGCACGATTCCGCCACTCGGAAATTCGTCCGAACGCTGGAACTGCATAGCATAGGCTCGCGGGTAGACCTGCTCGCGCGGAGCGACTATACCATTTCTTTTGTATAGCCATGCGCCGGCGGACTATCAATTTTGAGGGAACGCGGGTCTGCCGCTTGCCCTTCCCGCATCCGTTTTTCGCGGAGCAAATCCTCGACGTCAACGAGCTTCTCACCCAGTAGATTCAGTTTCCGCGCCACCCCTTGTATCTCCGATTCGGCGCGGCGATTGACATCAAAATCAAGCTCGCTGCGCAGACGATCTTTCTTGTCCTGCCGGTTTTGACTCATCATGATGACCGGCGCCTGGATGGCCGCAATCATGGAAAGGAACAGGTTGAGTAGGATAAATGGATAAGGGTCCCAGGCCGCTCCGCGGAAATGTCCGGTAGATCGTAGAAATCCCTAGAAAGTAGCGACTCTCGTTCCCCTGAAGGCGTGATAGCCTCGGGGAAATTTCTGGCAAAGAAAAGGAGAGTCGCTACATGAAGAAACCATACCAGATTGATGCCCAGAAGGCAGTAAAACAGTTCGAGGCCATGGCTGCCGAAGGAAATCCAGCCGTGCAGATGGTGCTCCCGATGGCCGAGATGGTGGGCTGGCTCCGGAAAGGCGTGGGCGAGTTGGTTCGCCAGGCCGGTTTGCAGTTGATGGATCTGATGATGCAGGAGGAGGTTCGGGAACTGGTGGGCGAACGCAGCCGGCGGCTGCCGGAGCGGACCGCGAACCGGTGGGGCAGTGAGCGCGGCTACTGCGTAGTGATGGGGCAGAAGGTGCCGATCGAGCGGCCGCGGGTGCGCAGCGAAGAACAAGAAGTGCGGCTGGGCAGCTACGAACTGTTCCACCGCGGCGAGCCGTTGACCGAGACCGTGTGGGAGAAACTGATGCTGGGGCTGAGCACGCGCAAATACGGCGAGGCGGTTCGTCAATTCACCGAGGCGTACGGATTGGAGAAGAGCGCGGTCAGCGAACATTTCATCGAGGCCAGCCGGGCGAAGTTGCAGGCGGTGATGGAGCGGCGGCTGGAGAAGATTCAGTTCTGCGCCTTGATGATCGATGCGACGCCGTTTGCCGGACAGCAACTGGTGGCGGTGTTGGGCATCACCGTGGATGGGAAGAAAATGATCTTGGGGATTCGGCAGGGCGCCACGGAAAACGCCACGGTGGTCGGCGAACTGCTCGGCGATCTGCTGAACCGCGGGCTGGACTTCACGATACCGCGGCTTTATGTTCTGGACGGCGGCAAGGCCCTAACGGCAGCCGTGAAGAAATACGCCGGAGAATCGGCGCCGATCCAGCGGTGCCAGGTCCACAAGCGACGGAACGTGTTGGATCATCTGACCGAGGAACAGAAACCTGGCGTAGCCAAACGGCTCAACGCCGCCTACGCCTTGGAAGATCACGAGGCCGCCAAACAGGCTCTGAACGCGCTCCACCGCGAGTTGATGGACCTGAATCCCAGCGCGGCGCGGAGCCTGGGCGAGGGGATGGAGGAAACCCTGACGGTGCATCGACTCCATGTTCCGATGCAACTGCGCAAGACGCTGGCCAGCACCAACGTGATCGAGTCGGCGTTCTCGATTGTGGAGCAGGTTTGTAAGAACGTAAAGCGCTGGCACGGAGGCGACCAGCGCGAGCGCTGGGTGGGGTCAGGCCTCCTGGTGGCGCAGGCGCAGTTCCGCCGGATCGTCGGACACAAACAAATCCCGGCGCTCATCCGTGCACTGGAGGTTCAAAAGCCGTCTAAGTTGGGGGTTGCCAAGCAGCGGAAGGCATCGTAGAGTGGGTTACGCGGGGGTCGCGACTTTCAACGGAAATCCGGGCATTCCCCGCTCCGCCCAGGCGCACGTTGATGAAGGTGTAGACAGTGAGGACCACCGAAAACACGATGATGAAGGACCAGGACCCGCCAAAGCGGGCGACGCCATCGGCAATTCGTTCGCCGAGCGTCTCACTTTCCTGAATCACATCGTTCGGGTTGCGCGTCGCACGCCTGCGAACAAGCTGTTGCGAGGCGTGGAACTGGCGGCCGAGCACCGTGAGCATATCCATTCCCGCGTGCGGCTTGCGTTCTATCAGAATCGCGATGTCGTTCCGCTCCACCTCCAGGCACACGCATTCCTCAAGGGCCCAGGCATCGGTCTGATGCGGTGTCTGGTCGAGCATTGAGTTCGCTACTCTGAATTGGCCCCTTTCGATGCTCTGATCTGGCCCCACCTGTAAACCATAAACCGTGTATCTTGTTTTGGGCCTCCGGGCCCAGAAGGAAGGACGGTTTTGAAGAACAGGAGAGCCAAAGTGGAACTATACGAGCAGATCCGGCAGGAGTACGAACATGGGACTGGAACGATCCGGGCGGTAGCCCGGAAATTGGGGGTGCACCGGCGGGAGGTGCGGAAGGCGCTGGCCAGCGCGATGCCGGCGGAACGTAAGGTTCCGGAACGCGAGCGGCCGAAACTGGGAGCGGCGATCCCATTCATCGACGCGATTCTGGAGGCCGACCGCAAGGCGCCCAGAAAGCAGCGGCACACGGCGCACCGGATATGGATGCGACTGCGCCGCGAGAGAGCTGAAGCCGAGGTAGCGGAGTCGACGGTTCGTCAGTATGTGCGCGCCAGGAAGGCTGCCATGGGCCTGCTGGGGCATGAAATCTTTGTGCCGCAATCCTATCAGTTCGGTGGCGAGGCGCAGGTGGATTGGTACGAAGGCTGGGTCGAGTTCGACGGCGAGGCCCGCAAAACCTACGTGTTCTGCTTGCGCAGCATGGCCAGCGGTGGCGCGTTTCACCGGGCGTATCCGCACGCCAATCAGCAAGCGTTTCTGGAAGCGCACGAGCTGGCTTTTGCCTATTTTGGCGGTGTGTTTCGTGTTTTGCGTTACGACAATCTGAAAAGCGCCGTAAAGAAAATTCTGCGCGGCCATCAACGAGAAGAGACCGCGCGGTTCATCGGTTTTCGCTCGCACTGGGGATTCGCAGCGGACTTCTGTACGCCAGGCGAGGGACACGAAAAAGGAGGTGTGGAGGGCGAAGGGGGCCAGTTCCGGCGGAACTATCTGGTGCCTGTGCCGAGAGTGCAGCACCTGGAGGAGTTGAACCTGCTGCTGGCGGCGGGATCGCGCGAGGAGCAGAAGCGGGTGATCCAGGGCCGCACGCAATCGATCGGCGCGGGGATGATCGCCGAACGGGAATATCTTCTGCCTCTGGCCGAAGAGGGCTTCGATCTGGCCTCGCTGCATTTTCCGGAGATCAATGCCAGTGGGTGCGCCAAGGCGTTGACGAACTTCTATTCGGCGCCATTGCCGGTGGGCACTTCGGTTCAGGTGAAGGTCTATTCGGCATACGTGGAGATCTGGCATCAGGCCAAGTGTGTAGCCCGGCACGAGCGCTGCTACGAGCGGCATAAGAAGGTGCTGGAACTGGAGCATTACCTGGACGCGCTGACGAAGAAGCCGGGGGCGCTGGCCGGTTCGACGGCGCTGGAGCAGTGCCGCGCACAAGGACGCTGGCCCGCCAGTTTCGATCAGTTCTGGGGACTGCTGAAAGAACGGGAGGGCAAGCAGGCCGGAACGCGAGCCATGATCGACGTTCTGCTGCTGGGCCGCGAGTATGGCGCGGCGCCAATGCGTCAAGCGGTAGAGGAGGCATTGGAATTGGGATGTTCGAACGTTGGGGCGATCCGCTATCTGTTGAATGTCCACAACCTGCAGCAGCAGCCAACGGCCAAAGCGGTAGATATCGGGGTGTTGAGCCGTTATGACCGGCCGCAGCCGAGTCTGG
>CAVXJY010000012.1:0-32963 GCA_963761855.1 Bryobacterales bacterium
GGAATGCCCGGATTTCCGTTGAAAGTCGCGACCCCCGCGTAACCCACTCTACGATGCCTTCCGCTGCTTGGCAACCCCCAACTTAGACGGCTTTTGAACCTCCAGTGCACGGATGAGCGCCGGGATTTGTTTGTGTCCGACGATCCGGCGGAACTGCGCCTGCGCCACCAGGAGGCCTGACCCCACCCAGCGCTCGCGCTGGTCGCCTCCGTGCCAGCGCTTTACGTTCTTACAAACCTGCTCCACAATCGAGAACGCCGACTCGATCACGTTGGTGCTGGCCAGCGTCTTGCGCAGTTGCATCGGAACATGGAGTCGATGCACCGTCAGGGTTTCCTCCATCCCCTCGCCCAGGCTCCGCGCCGCGCTGGGATTCAGGTCCATCAACTCGCGGTGGAGCGCGTTCAGAGCCTGTTTGGCGGCCTCGTGATCTTCCAAGGCGTAGGCGGCGTTGAGCCGTTTGGCTACGCCAGGTTTCTGTTCCTCGGTCAGATGATCCAACACGTTCCGTCGCTTGTGGACCTGGCACCGCTGGATCGGCGCCGATTCTCCGGCGTATTTCTTCACGGCTGCCGTTAGGGCCTTGCCGCCGTCCAGAACATAAAGCCGCGGTATCGTGAAGTCCAGCCCGCGGTTCAGCAGATCGCCGAGCAGTTCGCCGACCACCGTGGCGTTTTCCGTGGCGCCCTGCCGAATCCCCAAGATCATTTTCTTCCCATCCACGGTGATGCCCAACACCGCCACCAGTTGCTGTCCGGCAAACGGCGTCGCATCGATCATCAAGGCGCAGAACTGAATCTTCTCCAGCCGCCGCTCCATCACCGCCTGCAACTTCGCCCGGCTGGCCTCGATGAAATGTTCGCTGACCGCGCTCTTCTCCAATCCGTACGCCTCGGTGAATTGACGAACCGCCTCGCCGTATTTGCGCGTGCTCAGCCCCAGCATCAGTTTCTCCCACACGGTCTCGGTCAACGGCTCGCCGCGGTGGAACAGTTCGTAGCTGCCCAGCCGCACTTCTTGTTCTTCGCTGCGCACCCGCGGCCGCTCGATCGGCACCTTCTGCCCCATCACTACGCAGTAGCCGCGCTCACTGCCCCACCGGTTCGCGGTCCGCTCCGGCAGCCGCCGGCTGCGTTCGCCCACCAGTTCCCGAACCTCCTCCTGCATCATCAGATCCATCAACTGCAAACCGGCCTGGCGAACCAACTCGCCCACGCCTTTCCGGAGCCAGCCCACCATCTCGGCCATCGGGAGCACCATCTGCACGGCTGGATTTCCTTCGGCAGCCATGGCCTCGAACTGTTTTACTGCCTTCTGGGCATCAATCTGGTATGGTTTCTTCATGTAGCGACTCTCCTTTTCTTTGCCAGAAATTTCCCCGAGGCTATCACGCCTTCAGGGGAACGAGAGTCGCTACTTTCTAGGGATTTCTACGATCTACCGGACATTTCCAGCGCCGGCCGCCGAACCTTGCAGGTGATCCGCAGTTGGGGGTAGCGGTTGTTTTCAGGCTTCGGCCGGCGTATCTCTAGTAGTGAGGCAAGGACCATGAGCAAAATGAAGATGGGACTTCAACAGCTGCTGAATCCCAGACCAGCGATTCTTGTGGGGACCTATATTGATGGTAAGCCGAATTTTCTCACAATATCCTGGGCGGGCATCACCAGCGCTGATCCTCCGACGATGGCAATAGCCGTCAGGAACATCCGATACTCTCTGCGGGGCATTCAGGAGAACCGACAATTCTCTGTTAACGTCCCCTCCGTGAACATGGTGAAGGAGACAGACTATTGTGGCGTCGTGTCCGGCTCTGAATCGGATAAAGCTAGAGAGTGCGGTTTCAAGGTATTCTACGGTGAGTTGGACAAGGCTCCTCTTATCGAACAATGCCCGATCAACATTGAATGCGAGGTTCTGCAGACTGTCGCTCTAGGGGACCACTCACTTATTATCGGGACAATCGTCGAATCCTACATAACAGATCAATGCTTTACAAGCGGTATTCCAGACATAAGAAAGGTAAACCCTCTCTGCTTTTGCGCATTGACGATTAAATCGATGGGTTACTACGCTGTTGGAGATTTCGTCGCCGCCACAAATGCGATAGGCAAGGAAAGGCAAACAGGAGAAGGTCTATAGAGGCGTGCCGTGGTGGAACTGCGGGCCGAGTCAACCTCTGGCGCCAGGAAGGAAGCAGGAGCAACTTCATGGAAAACGCCTAAACCACGGATGTGTTTGGACTGGCAGCGTAGCGCTACCGATATCAGGTCATATCGTTCCCTCTTCGGTTTCCGGCGAACGACAGCGTTACCCCAAGGATGATGGGCTGTGATCACTAGTGGCGGACCAGTAATCCCATCACCGGCATGGCCATCATGACGAAGAATGCGATCCCAAGAAGCCAGTCCAGCCATTTCTTGCCGGGGCGATTGACCCAGTAACAAAGCAGCGCCGAGAGCAGCATGGCTTGCGGGACCACCTCCAGCCAACCTCTGAGCTGATACAGAATCGGCGTCGGAGTGTAAATCATTCCCTCAATCGATCCAGGCGCCGCGCTGAACGTCGATAGGATGCCGAGCGCCACGAGCATCCAGCTCATGAGCAGCCAGCCGTGCTTCTTGCCAAACAGGCACACGCGCAGCGGATAGAACACCAGCGCGAAGATCAGCCCGCGGATCGGCTGGAATAGCGGGCCCGCCATCACCCAAGGATCACTGATTGGGCGCATGCCTGATTCAGGCCGGGCGATCACCGCGGCGTAGTTGAGAAAGTGGGCTGCCAGAACTCCCATGAAAAAGTAGGTGAGGCTGTGGCACACCATCGTCTTGGCAGCCAGAGCCGGGAAGCGGAGGGGAGGATGTTCCATAAATACCTATCGCCCGATTATAGGACATAAATATCTGAAATGTGATTCAAGGCTGCTGATAGGCCTCTGGTTGGCGAAGGCACGGCGCATAGGGTCGGCAGCAAGCCAAGTTTGATGGCGTGGACGTGCGCCAGTCGACGCGCCCATTTATCCGCTCTGGGAAATCACTCTGCAGCGTGCGGCGCGGGTCCGGCAGCCTGACAGGTTAGCTTCCGATGAGGCGCGTTAACGCCCACGAAGATCGGGCCTCGCTCACGCCAGGGGCGTCCATATTCCTCGGCTTGCCGACTCCGGAGCCAGGGGAGCGCCATAATGGTGGTAGCACTACTGTGGGTACCGACCTGGTCCCGCACGGCGGAGTCCGTCCGCTGATGGGTGTGTTTGCATTTCACGAGCGGAGGGGCGAGTTGTACGCCATCGGTCGACGAAAAGCGAGCCCGCAAGATGGAACACGAGCACAACCACGAGGCCATTCGCCAGCGACTCGCGGCCGGACCCCACCACAGCTATCTCAGGGATTGGGTCTATGGCGGGATCGACGGCACCGCCACGACATTCGCGCTCGTCTCGGGAGTCGTTGGGGCTCACCTGTCGACACGCGTCATCCTGATCCTCGGTAGCGCGAACCTAATTGCGGACGGTTTCGCGATGGCGGCGGGCAACTATCTGGCTACTCGATCCGAGCACGAGGAGTTCCGCCACGCCGAAGCGGTTGAGCGTCGGCATATCGAGCTCTCGCCGGATGGTGAGCGGGAAGAGGTAGGTGAGATTCTGCGGGGGCTGGGGATGGTTGGCGACCTGCTCGATCAGGCCATCGCTGCGATCACGTCGGAGCGCGACCGCTGGGTGCGCGTGATGCTCCGTTACGAATACGGGATGCCGGCTGCCGTGCGTTCGCCTTGGTGGGCTGCCGGATCGACGTTTTCGGCCTTTCTTCTTTGCGGTCTTGTCCCGCTGGTTCCATTCGTTGCGGGCGTCAAAAGCGCTTTCTGGGTAGCTTCGACGGCAACCAGCGTGATGTTTGTCTTGATCGGCGCGTTCAAGAGCCGATGGTCGATCCGGCCATGGTGGCAATCGGGCCTCGAGACTTTTGTGATTGGCGGCGGTGCTGCCGCCGTGGCCTATGCAATCGGGGCTTGGCTTCGCGATCTCAGCGGTTGATCCGTGGCGGGATACTCCGGGGTTGCGAACCGGAGTTCGTGCAATTGATTGACGCAGCCGGGACCATGAAGTCGCCGCGTCGGTGGTACCGGCCTACAGTACGCTAACCACTACCAACCGTACTGTTCCTATTGCCCGTCGTGCCCCAATACTTGATGTATGGAGGGCGCGAGCGAACGGCCGGTGCGACTGCCGAAGGACACAAGCGCGGAGCGCCGTGGCAGGACCCGTTTTTCCTTGACCTTGGACATCCGCTACGCAGTCTTGGGGCACCATGCGCCGGAGGAGACGGGCTCGGGCCGCACGCTCGAACTGAGCAGCGGTGGGCTAACCTTCACCGCCGACAGGACGCTGCTGACCGGACAGCATCTTGCGGTATTCATCGACTGGCCCGTCCTGCTCGACGGCGGTGTAAAACTGCAACTGATTATGTCGGGCGTTGTCGTCCGAACCAATGGAACTGCGACCTCACTGCAAATCCACCGGCACGAATTCAGAACGCGCCGTGTGGGACTGACCGCAGCCTGAGTCTTCACGCCCGGCTAGAGCACGCGCTCCGGGGGAGCCATGGCCGTGGGCGGTTTTTCGTGCCCGGCTCCGGAAAGAACTTCCACCTGCCGACTCAGCGGTCGCGTATTGCCAGTTTGTGGAGTCCCGCTCGGCGGGATTGCTACCGATAACCCGAAATAACGCCGTCTCCCGAGCCACTTTCCCAGTGGCCGACCATTACGGCGAGACGCTGGCACTGCGGTCCTGCGAAGCCGCTGTACTCCCAGAGGTCCTTGCGGGCGAATCTTAAACCGAATTGTAGCTTGTACGCCCAGAGGCACTTCTCGGCACGGGAGTCGTATATTGGATAGCTCTTCGGCCGGTGCCAGGTGCAATACTTGCTGGCGAATGAAAGATAGTTGCGCTGCTTATCTTCCCCGACGCGGACCCGGGCAATCATATCGACGAGTTGAACCGAGCCGGTATCCAGGTGGGGAACGCCCGGAACTCCGTTGAAAGTAGCGGCTCCCGCGTAACCCACTCTATGACGCCTTTCTCCGCTTCGCAACGTCCGGCTTAGATGGCACCAACAGTTCTAATTCTCTGGTGAGTCCCGGAATCTGTTTGTGTCCGATGACGCGGCGGAACTGCTTCTGCGCGACCAACAGACCCGATCCAACCCATCGTTCCCGCTGGTCACCGCCGTGCCAGCGTTTCACGTTCTTGCAAACCTGCTCCACAATCGAGAACGCCGACTCGATGACATTGGTGCTGGCGAGGGTCTTACGCAGTTGCACTGGGACGTGAAGCCGGTGGACGGTCAGCGTCTCCTCCATCCCTTCGCCCAGACTCCGCGCCGCGCTCGGATTCAGATCCATCAGCTCGCGATGCAGCATGTTGAGCGCCTGCTTGGCGGCAGCGTAATCCTCCATTGCGTAGGCCGTGTTCAGCTGTTTCGCCACCGCCGGTTTCTGTTCGTCGGTGAGGTGATCCAGTACGTTCCGGCGCTTGTGAACCTGGCAGCGCTGGATCGCCGCCGACTCGCCCGCGTACTTCTTCACCGCCGCGGTCAGCGCCTTACCGCCATCCAGGACGTAGAGCCGCGACTCGGTGAAATCCAGCCCGCGATTTACCAAGTCGCCGAGCAGTTCGCCGACCACGGTGGCGTTTTCGGTGGCTCCCTGGCGAATGCCCAAGATCATTTTCCGCCCGTCCTGAGCGATTCCCAACGCCGCCACCATCTGCTGACCCTCGAAAGGCGTCGCGTCGATCATCAACGCGCACAGCCGTGTTTTGTCCAGCCGGCGCTCCATCATTTCCCGCAACTTCGCCCGGCTGGCTTCGATGAAATGCTCGCTGACTGCACTCTTCTCCAAGCCGTACGCCTCGGTGAATTCGCGAACCGCCTGGCCGTATTTTCGCGTGCTCAGTCCGAGCATCAGCTTTTCCCAAACCGTCTCCGTCAGCGGCTCGCCGCGGTGGAACATCTCGTAGCTGCCCAGCCGCACTTCCCTGTCGTCGGTGGTGCGCATCGCACGCGGGGCCGCTCGACCGGCACTTTCTGCCCCATCACGATGCAGTAGCCGCGTTCGCTGCCCCACCGGGTGGCCGTCCGCTCCGCCCGACGTTGGCTGCGTTCGCCGACCATCCCCCGCACTTCTTCCTGCATCAGCAGGTCCATCAACTGCAGGCCGGCCTGACGAATTGGACTGGACCCCAAAAACGCGACACGAAGTTAAGGGGCGAATACCATTGAATGGAGTGAGGAATGGATTTGCCCCGAGCTGTTTACAGTCGCGATCTGAAGATCACCATTATGCGCGCTTTGGACGCCGGTTCCGCCGCCGGCGAGATAGCGCGCAAGTATCAACTGAGTCCGAAGCTACTGGAGCGCTGGCGTGCGGAGTGGCGCGCTAAGGGCGAGTTGGCGTTTCCCGGCATCGGCCGGAGCAGCGCCGATTTGCCGGCGCTGGACGATGCACGCCGCATCGCCGAGCTGGAGCGCAAAATCGGCCAGCTCACCATGGAGAACGATTTTCTAAAAAAAGCCTTGCAGCATTTCAGGGATCATCACCCGCCAGCCGTCGTCAATGGCGCGGATGTCTGTTTGAAGAAGTCCGGCAGGGCGCCGCGAAGGGCCACGCCGTGAGGGCACTATGTCAGATGACCGGCCTCGACCGGTCCGGCTTCCACCGCTGGCGGCGGCCACGCCAAGCTACGCCGGTCGCCATGGAGCTGCGCGATCAGATGCAGCGGGTGGCCCTAGAATGGCCGGCGTACGGTTATCGCAGAATCACGGCAGAGCTGCCGCGCAATCGTTTGAAGAACGAGTGCTTCTGGTGAACGAGTACTTATTTCGCCAGGCGCTCCGATGCCGCGAGGCAAACACCATTTCGCAAGCGGCAGGATGGATTATGCAGGCAGGAGGCCGCGTTGACATCGCAACGCTCGCGGACTGCGCGGGCTTGAGCGTGCGGCATTTCGCGCGCCGGTTTATCGGGCAAGGCGCCCGTCAGTCCGCGATACGAACCGTGATGGTCGTGCCTTGATTGGGCTTGCTGGTTATTTCAACGCTGCCTCCGACGAGCCGGATGCGCTCTTGGATACTGACCAGCCCCAGCCCCTCCGTAGCTTCACCTCGGCCTAGCCCCATGCCCACGCCGGTGTCCGAGACGATGAGGGTCAACACCCGGTCCGAGTGGCAGAGTTTGACTGCCGCAGTGGTCACCTTGGCGTGCTTCGCGACATTTCGCAGCGTCTCCTGGGTAATTCGATAAATGCACAGAGCAGCACCAGACGGCACACCTTCAAATTCGCCTTCGATGGTGAGCGACACCTGCACACCAGTCAACGCTTCAAACTCATGACAGTAGGATTGTAGAGCTACCGCGAGCCCGGAATAGTGGAGAATCGCGGGATGGAGTTCGTGCGATATGCGGCGCACCGTTTCGGAAACGTGCACCAGCTTCTGGTGAATTCGGTCGCCCTGCGCCCGTACATCGGCTTGCTCCTCCGGGATCTGTTGCTTGAGATTTCCCATCGCGATGCTGAGTGCTGCGATCTGCTGACTGAGATCGTCGTGCAGTTCCCGAGCGATGCGCGCCCGCTCTTCCTCTTGTGCATTCATCAGGCGCCCACTTAGCGACTTAATTCTTCGCTCCGCTTCTTGCGACTGGAACACACTTTTCTTGAGATTGCGGGCCATTAGCCCTACTGCAACAACCGTGATGAGGAGGATGTTGATCACGTTAGTGACCCTGTTATAACTGGTGCCCTTGCTGCCGGTTGCGGCGAGAATGAACCCAATCAACACAACGGACACAACCACCAGACTGGCATAGGTGATGTAGGGGCGCCAATCCAGCAAAACTGCAGCAGTAACCAGGATCAGTGGAAACAGGAGCAGCCCTTCGTCGCTGAATCCCGTGCCAAAAAGGGAAATCAAAACCAACCCGCAGGCCAACTCACTGAAACAGATGACTTGCGTCGCCTTTTCAACTTCTCCCCGACGATTGAGCCAAAAAGCCACGATCAGGCACAATTCCTCGATACCCTCCGTGCAGGCTGCACCCGTCCAATGGTAGACCCAAGCCTGAACGAGCGAAAAAGCGGCCGATGCCATCAAGCCGAGCGAAAGGAGAACGATCGTGTGGCCGGCGCGCGCCCTCTCTTCGCTTGCAAAGCAGGGAGGTGACATCCATACCCACAACTTTACAAGCGAGTCATTGAGAATCGCCGCTTTTCGCGATCGCGGTGCTGTAGGCCCTCCTCGATTATAGAGTTCCATACCCCAATCAACGTTACCGATTCCAAGCCCAGGACCCAAAATTGCCCCATCGAAAGTTCCTTGCTCTCGCTGTGAGCGCAATTCCAGGCAGATAATTGTGCCAGGGTTCGTTGGCCGGCCCATGGACAGAGCCAACGGAACTTGCCGCACTGCAGTCATCGCAGCCAGCGCTCCGCACCTGGCCCGATCACTCCGATACCAATTTTAGGCGTACCGCGTATTGAATCAATGCAGCCGTGGTAGCCAGGCCGAGAGTTTTCATGATTTCATATTTGTGCGACTCGGCCGTCCTCGGCGATATGTTTAGGATCGAAGCGACTTCCTTCATCGTTCGCCCTTCCGCTATCAATTGCAGGACCTCTCGCTGTCTTAGAGTGAGAGGCACGTCATCGCCGCGCGCCGGAGTGCCAGCCTCCAGCAAAAGCGTAATCAGGTCCTTGGCCAGGAGGGTCGTGACATATGATCTTCCCTGCGCCACCTCACGAATTGCGTTGATCAGCTCTTCGCCTGGCGATACCTTGAGCAAGTAACCGGACACCCCGGCGCGAAAAGCTTCCGCCGCCAGATGCGTTTCGCAGTGCATCGTGAGCACGATGATCTTGGCGGCGGGACGGCGAGCGCGGATCTGTCGGACGGCATCGAGTCCGTTCAGCAACGGCATCGATATATCGGTGACGATTACGTCGGGACGAAGCTTTTCGACAGCTTCCAGCAGGGCTCGCCCGTCGTGCACCATGCCGACCAACTCAAAGCTGTCCTTTAGAAGTGATTGAAGACCTTCCGCAACCACAGTGTGATCTTCCGCGAGAAGAACCTTCGTCTTGGGCATGCATCCCCCCGCCGGCTGCCAACAACTATATCAGACGCGGAGGGCGCCTGATCAGACGTTAGTGGGATCGCTCGATTTGTGAACGGATGTTGCTGCTGGGCCGTATGACGCCCAGCTAACCGTGGTACTTGTCGAGGATTCCCCGAGATAGATAGCGCTCGCCGCGCAGGGCAGCGTAGACTGCCGGTATCAGCTCCTCGCTGGCGTCCACCTTCAGAACGTAAGCACGAATTCCGGCTTGGAGCGCGCTTTTCACCAAGTGCGGATCGGGGTACATGGAGAGCACGACGACAGCTTCGCAGAGCCCGCAGCTGAGAAGTTGCTCACTGGCTTCGATACCGCCCATGCGCGGCATCTGGATATCGGTGACGACGGCGTCGGGCTTCAGTTCAATGGCGGCATCCACTAGGGCAGCGCCTTCGCCGACGGTTCGCAATAAGTCGAATTCGGAGTGGAGAAGCCGGCGGACCTCCTCGCGCATGTCGGGGTGATCATCCGCCAGCACCAGGCGAAACCGCCGCTGTGCCTCCGCCGCGCCGCGGCTCGACGCCAGGTCTTGGGCCGTGCTGCGTTTCAACATATCGAAATTAGTACCTGATGGCGCGGCGCCCTGCTATCCGTAGATCTACGTAGTACCGGCTCGGTTGATGGGACCAGGCACCGTATCATGGCGCCGCGATTTCCGAAAAACTCCGGGTAGGATTGGGGGCCGGATTGACTGCACAATGAAATTCGGATCGATTCCGCTCCCACGATGGTGGCTCCGTGAGGAGGCAAACACTCCGAAGTCGGAGGGCCGAAAGGAATAACGAATCCAGAATGCGGTCGCCAGCGCGAGCCAACCCTTGGAAGCGATCGAGACCGCGATTGAGGAACTTGCGCGGGCAATTCGCCGCGCGATTTTAGGCGTTTGCGACACTCACCGGAATTCCCGCACCACCACAAGAGCTGCCCGATGTGCCACGCCAGGCAGGAGCCGTAGTGTCGCCACAGGATTCCCAATCGAGTCATCCGCCGCTAGCCGACAACCTTGAGAAAGTCAGCCGGCTCGAACAGGAGCTGCGCGAGGCCCAGCAAATGAAAGCGGTAGGCCTGCTGGCCGGGGGCATCGCTCACGATTTCAACAACCTGCTGACGGTGATGAACGGTTACAGCGCCCTGCTGCTGGCCGCGCACCAGCTTCCCGAAGAAGCACGCGAATTGATTGCGATCATTCGCGACACGGGCGATCGCGCCGCGGCGCTCGTGCGAGGGCTGCTGGCCTTGAGCCGCCGGATGCCGCAGGAGCCGCGCATCGTCGACCTCAACGAATCGGTGCGTGAATTGGGCGCACTGGTGGGGCGCCTGCTGCCCGCCAACATTGAGTTTACGACGGTCCTCGAGACGCACCTGAAAATGGCCTTGGCTGACCCCAACTGCATCCAGCAAGCCCTGCTCAACCTGGTATTCAACTCGCGCGACGCCATGCCCGTAGGCGGCAAACTGGAGATTCAAACCGCCAACCTGACGCTCGACGCAACTGCTTCAGCACCGCATCCCTGCCTGCCGGCAGGAAATTACATTTTGCTCACGGTCAGCGATACCGGCACCGGCATGGACGATGAAACCAAGCAGCACCTCTTGGAGCCGTTCTATACGAGCAAGCCACCCAGCGCCGGCACGGGGATTGGTTTGTCGATGGTGCAACAGACGGTCGCACAGAGTGGCGGGTTCCTCTCCGTGCAAAGCGAGAAGGGGAACGGCACAACGGTGCGGATTTATCTGCCGCGGTCCATGGGAGATAAGACGCCAGAAGCCTCGGAATTGAATAGAACCCTGCCCCGCGGTCATGAGACGATTCTGATCGTGGAGGCCAGCCCCGACGTGCGCCGCCTCTTACGCACCATGCTCCAAAGCCTGGGCTACTCCGTGCTGGAGGCTGGTTCCGCCACCGAAGCGGCGGCATTGTCGAGCGGCCGCGCAGAAGTCATCGATCTGCTGGTGGTGGATGTGGTGCCGACAGATTCGGCTGGCGTCGAACTAGCGCGCCGGCTCAGGGAATCGCGCCCCAGGTTACCCGTGCTCTACATCTCTGGTTACGCCCAGGACAGTGCCATCCTCGAGGGTGCGCAAGAGTCCGGAGCGGAGTTACTTGCGAAGCCTTTTACCGTGGCAGCGTTAGCGGAGCGCATGCACCGCCTTCTTGACCGGCAAAAGCGGCACCGGATCCTGTTTGTGGATGACGATGCCACGGTGGCACTATTCGCGAGCCGAGTTCTGCGCGAGGCTGGCTTTGAAGTGCTGGTGGCCGGAAATGGCAGCGTGGCGCTTTCGACCATCGAAACCGAACGCCCGGACCTCGTGATCACCGACCTAGTGATGCCCGGGCAACAGGGTCTTGAGACCATCATGATGCTGCGAAAGTCGCACCCCTCGCTTCCAGTGATTGCCACTTCCGGAGCCTTCGATGGGCATTTTTTGAAGCCGGCCGTGATGCTGGGCGCGCGCGCCACGTTACCGAAGCCGTTTAGCGCGGAGGACCTGCTGGAGGCGGTGCGAGCGGCGCTGGGGACTCGGTGAGGTCGGAAGAGTCTGACCTGCCCTGGCGAGGCGCAAAACACTCTTTGGTCACCTTCAAGACGGCGATCGTGTAGTTCCGGTTGCTCATTACGCAACCCCGAGTGCCCGACGAATGGAGCGCGTAGCGCGACGTTGCCAGCCTCAGGCCGGTCGATTAGTTGCCGATAATGAATAGGATTCTATCGGGAGTGCTCACGCGCAAAGACTGGTTAGCACCGGAAAAGTCGGCGTGAGCACTGCCGATAGAATTCATTGAACTGAGCCGGACTGAAGCTATGGGGATTGAATAGCGGCCTGTTTGGTGCGTGCCACGAGAAGGATCTGCCGGCGAGACAGTTCAGTTGCGGAAATCATGGCCTCCCGTTCGGAACGACGATGTCTCGTGGTTGCCGACCGCAGCCGGCGGTTCTGGAGCGCAAAGATCATCGCGTGGAAGGCAGGGATTCCCTGTCGGCTCTGTGAGAGATGGTGAGTTGGGCATTAAGTTGGTGGACGGAATGTTCATGGCGTCATGATGTATCTGCGATCATGGGCACCGGCAAACAAGCGCAGGCGGCAGCAGTGAGGAGTTTGACGAGGATCAACCGGCCGATCTTGCAAGCAGGGCATCGCCGGGACAACATCTCCTCAGTGGTTGCATCTCGGTTGCCAGGAGTATCCGCATCAGGTTCGGTGACGATGGTTGGATCGGGCTGCAAGGATCGGCACAGCGCCAGCTTTTCCTTCTTTTTGCGGTTGGCCAGGAATCCGAAGTGACGGATGTGAACAAAGCCGGAGGGCAGCACATGGAGGAGAAAGCGACGGATGAACTCAACCGCCTCCAGAGTCATCGTCTTAGTCTGGTTGCCAGCAGCGTAGTCCTTCCATTCGAATGTGACTCGGCCACCATCCAGCGATAGCATTCGCTGGTTGGAGATGGCCACGCGGTGAGTGTATCGGGCCAGATACTTGAGAACCTGTTCAGGCCCGCCGAAAGGGCGCTTGGCGTAAACCACCCATTTCACGTCACCGGCCCTCTGGCACAGCGCTTCGAAAGCCGGCGGTTGGGCCAACAGGGCTAGTTCGCCATGGAACCGGAGCTTGCCTTTATAGAAGGCCCTTCGCAAATGAATCAGGAACCGCTTGCGGAAAAAGGCGCTCAGCACCTGGACGGGAAGGAAAAACGATTTCCGATATTTCCGGCAAGGGATCCAACTTGAGTTGTCGGGGCTGATTCCACCACCAGGCACTACGCAATGGATATGGGGATGCAGATGGAGGTTCTGGCCCCAGGTGTGAAGCACGGCCAGGAAGCCGATTGCCGCCCCCAGATGTTTGGGGTCGGCGGCGATGGTCAGCAGAGTTTCAGCCACAGCCTGGAAGAGAATGCTGTAGATTCTCCTGGCATTCTGCAGAGCCAGGCTGGCGATCTGTTGCGGCAGTGTAAACACCACGTGGAAATACTCTACCGGCAACAACTCGGCCTGCCGTTCGGCCAACCAGAGGGCTCGGGCCATGGCCTGACACTTCGGACAACTCCGGTTTCGACAGGAGTTATAAGAGATGGCGCAATGTCCGCACTGATCGCACTGGTCCAGATGGCCGCCTAAAGCGGCGGTTCGGCAAGCGCGAATATCGTCGAAGGCTTTTCTCTGTGGGCGAGAGAGTACCCACTCCCACCTGGCCAGAAAGTCGTCTCCATGAGCGCGCAGAACATCGGCTACTTCCGGCCGACCCGCGCTCATAGCTGAATCGAAATCAGATCCAGTTCCAGGGAGTCCAACGGGCTGGATGTGGAGCGAACCGCCACGTCGGCGACCTGCAGATAGCGAGCGGTGGTTTCCAGATTGGCATGCCCAAGCAGAATCTGAATGCACCGGAGGTTGGTGCCGGCTTCGAGTAAATGGGTGGCGAAGGCGTGCCGAAGGGAGTGCGGATGAATGGGCTTGGAGAGGCCGGCGATTTGCGCCGCATTCCGGCAGGCCAAGTAAATGGCTTTGGCGGAAATCGGCCGCTTGGGATCGGCGCCGGGGAACAGCCACTCCGCGGGGCGCTCGGCGCGCCAGTAGCCGCGGAGCAGTTCCAGCAGCCTCGGCGACAACAGGGTTTGACGATCCTTGCTTCCTTTGCCGAGCCGCACCCAGAGCACGTTACGAGGGGAGTCGATGTCGCTCACTTTGAGTTGTGCTGCTTCCGCGACCCGGAGTCCCGAGCCGTAGAGCACGGCCAGCATGGTGCGATGGCGGAGACTGCGGGGCGCTTGCAACAGCGCTTTGACTTCTTCCCGGCTGAGGATCAGCGGCAGCTTTCTTTCCCGACGGGGAAACGGGATGCGCTCGATGGGGATTTTCTGGTGCAGCGTATGGGTATAGAAGAACCGAAGGGCGCTCACCACCTGGATGAAAGTGGAAAGCGACACCTTCTTTTCCTGGACCAGAAATAGTTGATACCGGCGGACGTGCTCGGCGTCGAGTTGATCGGGTGGTTTGCCGAAGTGCTGAGCGAACACGGTTACGGCGTGCAGGTAGAGTCGAATGGTTGTCTTTGAGTAATTGCGGATCTGGAGATCCTCCAGCATCCGTTGCCGAAGTGCGGTCATAACGAAAGTTCCTTTCGTTCTTGACCACATCACCAACGACGGTCCGGCGGAAGGGGGAATCTCAAGCTCGCGGGGGAATGGAGCCGAGGCTCACACAGCCGGCGCGCAGGCGGCCGTCAGGCAGCCGAGCACGCTGGCCAGCGGACGAGACGACGCCCGGTAGGGCGGCGACTTGTCCGCCATTCTGCCGCCCCGCGGCTTAGTTCATTGGTAGATATCGCTGCGTGATCCACTCTTTTGGGACGCAGAGTCCCCTTCGCGACCCACTCCTTACGATTCGTCGTCTCAAAGCCGCTCACGGGTTAAGGACCTGAATCGGTTGAGGCGCAGAGGAGAACGGGCCCCCAGGTAAACAGGACCTGATAGTCCTGTTTTGCGCCGGTGTCACAAAACTTACTGGGCGGTGTAGGTGTTTTGGCCCTCCGCGGGTCTTAGTGTGTGAGTAGTCGTTTTCGGGAGCAACCGCACTGCGAACCGCCGGCCACGGCGACCCGATTCGTTTCCGGCGGTGCAGCCAAATCGTTACCGGGACAAGCCATGAGTTACGGATCGCTCCGGCGCGAAAGCAGGGCCCGCGCCGCCGGCTTGGGTCGCGAAGCAACACGTGTATGTAAGCCGCCCACCGTGAATAACGTGAGCGTGACCCCGTCGTTCGCGAGCCTGGCTGGCGCCGGGCTGCACCAACTCAACCTGACTGTTCCATCGGGCCTGGGCAAAGGTGATGTTCCGCTTCGGACAAAAGTGGGCGGCGTCCAGACTCTTTCGGGTGTTGTCATCTCCTTGCAGTAGCCGGGGCGTTGCGCCGTTCACGAAAGAGGGCTTGCCATGGTGCTTTATAAAGAGACGCTATCATTTACGGAAGCCAAGGCTAGTTTGGCCCTACCGGCAACGCCCCTCTGCTATGTCCGGGTGAGCACGGGGTCAAGCGCGCCAACTTGGCCGCCGCTGATACTACTTCTTTCTGCGATGTCCTTTTTCGGCGGCGCGCCCTGCGCCTCCGCGCAGCGTTTTTCGTTTGGCGTGGTCGGAGGCGTTAGTCTCACAAACGATTTCGGAAACGAAGTGTTCGGCATCTATTACCAGACGATTCTCCCTACGCTTTACTATTCCACGTCGAAAGACCCTATTGTCGGGCCGATGGTCGAACTGCACCTACCCCTGCATCTGTCTGTGGAGGTCGATGGGCTGTACCGGCCGTTAAACTACACGTCCGCCGATGTGTTGCCCGATGGATCGCTCAACAGCGTCTCGCCTGCTACCGTCGTCACCTGGGAGTTCCCGGTCCTGGCTAAGTATAGGTTTTCGGCACGTCGCGTGAAACCGTTCGCCGAGCTGGGGCCGTCTTTTAGGACTGCCGGCAACTTGAATTCGGCGGCGCCATCCAATTACGGAGGCACCATCGGCGCAGGCGTGGAGGCGCGTTTGCGCAAGGTGAGAATTGCCCCGGCTGTGCGCTACACGCGCTGGGCCCCCGACCATTTCCAATTCGGCCAACCGCCACGCAGCTTTCTAAATCAGGCTGAGTTCGTGGTCGGGTTTTCTTTCTGACAACGGCAACTACCTCTAGCACCAGCAAGTTGAATTGCATATCGTCAGCCAACGTCTGGCCATGCCGATGAGCCATTGTTTCTGGGTGGCCGAACAGTGTCCGATAATGAATAGGATTCTATCGGGAGTGCTCACGCGCAAAGACTGGTTAGCACCGGAAAAGTCGGCGTGAGCACTGCCGATAGAATTCATTGAACTGAGCCGGACTGAAGCTATGGGGATTGAATAGCGGCCTGTTTGGTGCGTGCCACGAGAAGGATCTGCCGGCGAGACAGTTCAGTTGCGGAAATCATGGCCTCCCGTTCGGAACGACGATGTCTCGTGGTTGCCGACCGCAGCCGGCGGTTCTGGAGCGCAAAGATCATCGCGTGGAAGGCAGGGATTCCCTGTCGGCTCTGTGAGAGATGGTGAGTTGGGCATTAAGTTGGTGGACGGAATGTTCATGGCGTCATGATGTATCTGCGATCATGGGCACCGGCAAACAAGCGCAGGCGGCAGCAGTGAGGAGTTTGACGAGGATCAACCGGCCGATCTTGCAAGCAGGGCATCGCCGGGACAACATCTCCTCAGTGGTTGCATCTCGGTTGCCAGGAGTATCCGCATCAGGTTCGGTGACGATGGTTGGATCGGGCTGCAAGGATCGGCACAGCGCCAGCTTTTCCTTCTTTTTGCGGTTGGCCAGGAATCCGAAGTGACGGATGTGAACAAAGCCGGAGGGCAGCACATGGAGGAGAAAGCGACGGATGAACTCAACCGCCTCCAGAGTCATCGTCTTAGTCTGGTTGCCAGCAGCGTAGTCCTTCCATTCGAATGTGACTCGGCCACCATCCAGCGATAGCATTCGCTGGTTGGAGATGGCCACGCGGTGAGTGTATCGGGCCAGATACTTGAGAACCTGTTCAGGCCCGCCGAAAGGGCGCTTGGCGTAAACCACCCATTTCACGTCACCGGCCCTCTGGCACAGCGCTTCGAAAGCCGGCGGTTGGGCCAACAGGGCTAGTTCGCCATGGAACCGGAGCTTGCCTTTATAGAAGGCCCTTCGCAAATGAATCAGGAACCGCTTGCGGAAAAAGGCGCTCAGCACCTGGACGGGAAGGAAAAACGATTTCCGATATTTCCGGCAAGGGATCCAACTTGAGTTGTCGGGGCTGATTCCACCACCAGGCACTACGCAATGGATATGGGGATGCAGATGGAGGTTCTGGCCCCAGGTGTGAAGCACGGCCAGGAAGCCGATTGCCGCCCCCAGATGTTTGGGGTCGGCGGCGATGGTCAGCAGAGTTTCAGCCACAGCCTGGAAGAGAATGCTGTAGATTCTCCTGGCATTCTGCAGAGCCAGGCTGGCGATCTGTTGCGGCAGTGTAAACACCACGTGGAAATACTCTACCGGCAACAACTCGGCCTGCCGTTCGGCCAACCAGAGGGCTCGGGCCATGGCCTGACACTTCGGACAACTCCGGTTTCGACAGGAGTTATAAGAGATGGCGCAATGTCCGCACTGATCGCACTGGTCCAGATGGCCGCCTAAAGCGGCGGTTCGGCAAGCGCGAATATCGTCGAAGGCTTTTCTCTGTGGGCGAGAGAGTACCCACTCCCACCTGGCCAGAAAGTCGTCTCCATGAGCGCGCAGAACATCGGCTACTTCCGGCCGACCCGCGCTCATAGCTGAATCGAAATCAGATCCAGTTCCAGGGAGTCCAACGGGCTGGATGTGGAGCGAACCGCCACGTCGGCGACCTGCAGATAGCGAGCGGTGGTTTCCAGATTGGCATGCCCAAGCAGAATCTGAATGCACCGGAGGTTGGTGCCGGCTTCGAGTAAATGGGTGGCGAAGGCGTGCCGAAGGGAGTGCGGATGAATGGGCTTGGAGAGGCCGGCGATTTGCGCCGCATTCCGGCAGGCCAAGTAAATGGCTTTGGCGGAAATCGGCCGCTTGGGATCGGCGCCGGGGAACAGCCACTCCGCGGGGCGCTCGGCGCGCCAGTAGCCGCGGAGCAGTTCCAGCAGCCTCGGCGACAACAGGGTTTGACGATCCTTGCTTCCTTTGCCGAGCCGCACCCAGAGCACGTTACGAGGGGAGTCGATGTCGCTCACTTTGAGTTGTGCTGCTTCCGCGACCCGGAGTCCCGAGCCGTAGAGCACGGCCAGCATGGTGCGATGGCGGAGACTGCGGGGCGCTTGCAACAGCGCTTTGACTTCTTCCCGGCTGAGGATCAGCGGCAGCTTTCTTTCCCGACGGGGAAACGGGATGCGCTCGATGGGGATTTTCTGGTGCAGCGTATGGGTATAGAAGAACCGAAGGGCGCTCACCACCTGGATGAAAGTGGAAAGCGACACCTTCTTTTCCTGGACCAGAAATAGTTGATACCGGCGGACGTGCTCGGCGTCGAGTTGATCGGGTGGTTTGCCGAAGTGCTGAGCGAACACGGTTACGGCGTGCAGGTAGAGTCGAATGGTTGTCTTTGAGTAATTGCGGATCTGGAGATCCTCCAGCATCCGTTGCCGAAGTGCGGTCATAACGAAAGTTCCTTTCGTTCTTGACCACATCACCAACGACGGTCCGGCGGAAGGGGGAATCTCAAGCTCGCGGGGGAATGGAGCCGAGGCTCACACAGCCGGCGCGCAGGCGGCCGTCAGGCAGCCGAGCACGCTGGCCAGCGGACGAGACGACGCCCGGTAGGGCGGCGACTTGTCCGCCATTCTGCCGCCCCGCGGCTTAGTTCAATGAATATTAACGTTCGCTAGCTTAGCTAGAAACTGGTGCGGCTTGCGCTGGCTGCGGTATGGTCGTCAGGACAATTCCTTGCTGAGCCGTACTGGCGCCGTAGCAAGGACCTGGGGGCGTTTCGGCGTGGCCGCCTTCGCCTTCTCACGCTCGGCGGCTTCTCTTGCGCGGAATCTCGCGATTTGTCCAATCAACTTCACGGGGACGGGCTCGGAGAGCGAGAAGCGTATTGTGGCCTTCTCTACCTTATACATGCGGGCTCGCCCTGGAATGCCGCAACCACCTGCTTAGTGGCGGCGTAGATCGAGTAGTGCTGCTTCCATACCGCAGAATAAAGCAAGCGACAACCGTGCCGCATGTATGTGGGCATCTTGTACGAGATTACCTCCTGGGCTTCCGGTACGGCCGCACGGATGGCGCCGCGCACCCGCCCGAGTATGCCCTGCACGGCCTCGGGTTGCGAGGCAATGTATTCGTCCACGGACTTGAAGTCGGTCTTGGCCATCGCGGATTCCCGTCTTCTGACGTGCCCTCAGGACTCTATTGGCAGTGAAGGAGCATCCCAATACTACGGGTTATCTCACGAGGAATCGGTCTACGTCCGCGTCACATCAAAAGGCTTTAGGCGCCCACCCCACAGATGTGCCTGGGCTGGCAGCGAAGGGCTACCGATATCAGGTCTTAACGCTCTGTCCGAGCTTCCCAGAACGTTGTTCCGGCGAACGTCCGAGTAGGCGACCGTCCGGGAACTATCCCGCCAACCAATCCTAAACCTACTTCAACGCCTATGCGTCCACCCCCACCGGCGCTTGACACCCCGCCGTAACGGAACTTAACCCACGTCCTTTGCGTTGACCAGGAAGAGTAGTATAAGAATCTGCCTCCTCCCGGCTGTGCGGCTGAGCCGACCGGGACAAGCCGAAGGCTTATACTGGTGGGAGGGAAGCAATGGAACTGCGCCAGTTGAGCCGCAGAGAGTTTGTGTTGAGCGGGGCCGCCGTCGTGGCGGGCACTTTGGGACCCTTCGTTTCACTCAGGATATAACAAAAGAACAGCCTGGTCTGAGCGAAGCGATTAGCGCCCGGACTGACACGGCTACAAAGCCTTTTTCGACAACCGGCTAGGCTAGAACTCAAGCCGCAGCATCAACTGAAGGCGCCGCGAGGAGCCGGTCCCGGTGGCGCCTGAGTTCAGTTCGCTGGTGATGACACCGAACTCGCCAGGCCCATCCGAGACATCGGAATCCGGATTGCCGTAGATAGGATGATTGAGGAGATTAAACGCCTCGACGCGGAACTGCCATTTTAGCCGTTCGGTCACAGGCATCTCCTTCTGGAGCGCCGTATCAATTTCATAGTACCCGGGTCCACGTCCAACGTTGCGTCCTAGGTTCCCCCACGTGCCATTGGCCGGCGTCGCGAAAGCCGCTGGGTTGAACCAGTTGTTGATAGTTCGGTTGGCCGGGTAAATGGGCACGCCGGGAACCCAGTCCGGCCGCTGAGCTTTTTTGTTGCCGTCGGGCAGGGCCGACGCTTTCCGGTCTATCTCGATGTCAATCGGGCGGCCGCTCGAGGCCGACGCAATCCCGCTCAGTTGCCAGCCGCCCAGGATCTTTCCAGCAACCCCGCCGGCATTCAAGAAATGCTTGCCCCGGCCAAACGGAAGCTCGTAGACCGAATTGATCGAGAGGGATTGGCGAATGTCAATGTCCGTGCTGCTATAGTCGCATTTGATACACGACACGTTTTCAATGTTCGTGGTGTCGCCCGCTCCGAACCCCTCGTCAGCCAAACCATGCGACCACATGTACTGAGTCCCCCACAGCCATCCACTGGTGAGGTGACGCTGCAAGGACAACTGAAGCGAATTGAAGTTGCTGTTGCCGAGGTTGTTTTTGTAGCCGTACTGGCCAAAATCGGGCAATGGACGCGTGCCGGTTACGGGATTGATGACATTGGCCTGTAATTTGCCGAACAGCCTATGTCCCTCGCTGCCGTCGTAAGCAATCTGGCCCACAAAGTTACCTGGAAGCATCCGCTCGACTGTGAAATCCCAGTTTTCGAAGTATCCGTCTTTGCGGTCCGCTTGCCACGCCTTGGGCGAGTATAATGGGGCGGGAAGCAGGGATGGAAGAACTGGCCATGCGAGGTTTGACACATCCGCTGACGAGACGCTAAAGCGTTCGTCCGTACTCTCGTGCCCGTCGGTGAAGTCGTCCATCTGGTTCGGGCTAAAGTACATCCCGAAGCCGGAGCGGATGACCGTTTTCCCCGCCGCTCCTCCGGGAGCCCATGCTAGGCCCAGCCGCGGCCCGAAGTCCTTGTAATACGGTGAGTAAAGCGGCGTGCCCGTCGGGCAAAAGCCCCCGCACGAAACCTTCACCACGGCCTGGCGGCCCCACGCCTCTTTCAGAACGGTGTAGTGCTCCCATCGCAATCCGTAGTTGAGGGTGAGATTGGGCAGTATTTTGAACGTATCCTGAATATAAGGCATGATGTAGGTTCGCCGCTCGCCGCCGATGGTCAATGGCCCGACGTAGGAATAGCTGTCGACAACGTTGTTAAGAAAATCGTCCGTGCTGTCGTAGGAAAGATCCCCGTTGCCGATAATTTCGTCGGAATTGTTCAGCCGGTGGCGCTCCACGCCGATCCCCATCTTAATCGTGTGCCGTCCCCTAACAATGGTCATGTCGTCGTAGCCATCAATCGTCGTACCGACTTCCTCGTCGAGTTGGCTATCGCTGGGACTATCGAAGGGGCCGCTCACGTCCGCGCAGATGGTGCCGGGCAGACCGTTGGCGGACGATTGAGGACACGTTCCATTCTGGTAGTGGTGTAAGGCAGACCGATTGATTCCCCCTCTGAGCTCGTTAACGATGCTCGGCGAGAAGATGTGCGTTAATTGGACAACATAATTCGAGGGGCGAATAAGAGGGTTATCGACGCCGCCTGGAGTGAACCCCAAAAGTGAGACAGCGAGTTAAGGGAACAAATACATTGAATGGAGTGAGGAATGGATTTGTCCCGAGCTGTTTACAGTCGCGATCTGAAGATCGCTGCCATGCGCGCCTTGGACGCCGGCTCTGCCACCGGTGAAATTGCGCGGAAATATCAACTGAGCCCGAAGCTGCTGGAACGCTGGCGTGGAGAGTGGCGCGCCAAAGGGGAATCGGCCTTTCCCGGCGTTGGCCGGCGCGGCGCCGATCTGCCGGCGCTCGACGATGCCCGCCGCATTGCCGAGCTGGAGCGCAAAATCGGCCAACTCACCATGGAGAACGATTTTTTAAAAAAGGCCTTGCAGCATTTCAGGGATCATCACCCGCCGGCCGTCGTCAGTGGCGCGGATGCCTGTTTGAAGAAGTCCAGCAAGGCACCGCGAAAGGCCAGGCCGTGAGCGCGCTGTGTCACATGACCGGCCTGAGCCGGGCCGGTTTCTACCGCTGGCGCGTGCCACGCCAAGCCACACCCGTCGAGATGGAACTGCGCGATCAGATGCAGAAGGTCGCGCTGGAATCGCCGGCGTACGGTTACCGACGAATCACCTACGAGTTGCAGCGGCGCGGCTTCGAGGTCAACCACAAACGCGTGCTGCGGATGATGCGGGAAGACAATCTGCTGTGCGTGCGGCGGCGTGCGTTCGTAGTTACGACCGACTCGCGGCACAACCTGCCGGTCTACCCGAACCTGGCCCGGGGTATCCAGCTCGCGGCGATCAATCAGCTTTGGATCGCCGACATCACCTACATCCGACTGCGCACGGAGTTCGTGTATCTGGCGGTGGTACTGGACGCATTCTCGCGGCGCGTGATCGGCTGGGCGCTGGGCCGCACACTGGAGGCCGAACTGCCGGTTACGGCGTTGCGCATGGCGCTGGTCCAGCGCGCTCCATCGCCCGGCCTGGTGCATCACTCCGACCGCGGCGTGCAGTATGCTTCGCACGTCTACACGGAACTGCTGAAGCACCACCACGCCACCATCAGCATGAGCCGCAAGGGAAACCCGTACGACAACGCGGCGTGCGAGTCATTCATGAAAACCCTGAAACAGGAGGAGGTCTACCGCAACGAATACCGCGACTTCCACGACGCTCGCTCCAGCATTGGCGAATTCCTGGAGCGCGTCTATAATCGGAAACGGCTGCACTCGGCTCTCGGATATCTTCCGCCCGCCGAGTTCGAGAACGGCGCTTCGCAATGAGATGGGATTGTCATCACACGCCGCAGTACGGGGGCGCTGCCCCTGCGACCCCGGGATTTAACGCAGTTGCGCCGGAATGGCTGCTGAACTACGGGGCGGCTGACGCCGCCCCGGCCGTTCCGGCCGCTGAGTCGGCGCTCGGGGCGCATCCCTGCGTTGCCCTATCCTCCGCTCAGGTCCTTCCAGAGTGGACGACATCAACCCCGCCGTGCAATGATTTCTCATCGAACGGCGATGACCCCCTTAACTTCGTGTCTCACTCCAGGGGTTCACTTCAGCCCAGCGTGTCGAGCGGTGAGGTCGAGTTGGAGTCGTCGATGTTCAGCCGGGCGTAGATGGAGGTTTTATCGGTAAAGGTGTGATCCACACGGAACATCCCGCTATCTTCGCGGATATTGTCACTCTGCGGTGAAATCCGTTCGTCGGTTATCGAATCGACGGGGATCTGCCCAACCGGCCACTGAGCGAGGAAGGGCTTGAGAATGAGATTGGTGACGCTTGCCCGAAACGCGGCGTTCGGGACAAACCCGATCACGGTGGTGTCCAGACGCTGCCGGATCCCTTCGTAATCGGCGTAGAAGAAGGTGCGGTTCTTCTTGATGGGCCCGCCAAAGCTCCCGCCGAACTGGTTCAAGCGGAAGGGCGGGATGCTCTTATCGAAGGGCGAGCGCGCGTCGAAGACGTTGTTGCGCAGGAAATCGAAAGCCGAGCCGTGAAACGAATTCGTCCCCGACTTCGATACGATGCTGACGATGGCCCCGGCCGACCCTCCCTGATCCGCGGTATAGACCGAGGAACTGACGCGAAACTCCGCGATCGATTCCAGCGAAATGGCCAGGCGCACACCCACCTTCTGGCTCTGCTCCTGGACGCCGGTGGCGTCGAGTCCATCGTAGGTGTAGTTGCTGTCGTCGATGCCTCGCCCGACGAATCGCAGATCCCTCTGGCCGCCGGCGCCGAGGTTGACCGCGCCCGGGGCGAGTGTCATGAGGAGGGACCAGTCGCGCCCGTTAAGGGGGATGTCCTCCACTTGCTGGGGTTGAATGACGGTGGAGATCTCGGCGTTGTTCGAATCGAGGGCCTGAGCTGAAGCCCGCACCTCAACGGTCGTGGTGGCTGCGCCCACCGCGAGCTGCACGTTGACGGTGCGGGTCTGACCAACGGAAAGTTCGATCCCCTTCTCCTTGAAGGTCCCGAACCCGTTCGCCGTGACCGCAAGATCGTAAGTCCCCGTCGGCAGGCTGCTTATGCTGTAAACCCCGCTGCTCTCGGTGGTAACCTGCCTTGTGAAACCCGTGTCGGGCGCCACGACAACGACTTTGGCGTGGGGAACGCTCGCCCTACTCGGGTCGGTCACGGTTCCATTAAGGTTCGCCCGATCGATTTGAGCACTGAGGTTGGTTGCTAATCCAAAAACGACGAAGACGCTGAGCGTTATGGAAGGTAAATGGATACGCCGGTGCATGCGATCCTCCATCAACTAAGCTGACACTGGTCCGGTTTTCACGACTTTATGAGGATGCCCTGCCTGGGTTAAGGAGGTGTGACAACTGCATTAAAGTTCTGATGATCCCTGCTCCTGTGCGCGGCGATAGGGAGCGTGGTTGCAACGAAGAAAGACCCCATTGCAAGCAACCCGCTCTTTCGGTTGTGATGCCGTTCGGCCTTAAGGCAGCTCGCTCCCGGCGCGGCACGTTTGTCTGGCGCCATCGTCACCTGAACCCTTGAGATGCAGTCAGCTACCATGGAACGCCACGATGCATCCAGGATTGGTTCGGGGCGGGGAGTTGCGCCCAGGCGTCCCGCTGCTGCGCGAAGTACCGGACGTCGAAATGGAAGTGCCGTGGGACACGAACCGCGTTGGGCTCCGGATGCCTGTAATGAAACCATGATTCCAGCCGACGGCAGAACGGGCAAGACGGGTCGGCAAGACGGGTCAGCTGCGTTGACTTTTCCGGCTCTCGGCCAGTCGTTCTCGGATTTGTCCCCCATAAGTCGGCATCGCGTCGCTAAATTCGCGGATGCGCCGTGATCCAACTCGAAGTGATTCTACCAAGGCCAACGGTGAGGAACCGCTGGTGGCTCGGTTTGGTGCCCGCACCGTGGTCAAGAAAGAGAATGATCGCGGTGGCCTGAATATGGCCGTAAGCGTCGGCACTGGATTGGCAGTGACCTTACCGGCGTTCTTCTAACGCCTCGCACGTGCTGCCCCGTGCTGCCCCGCTGCCCGTAACTCTATGAAAACATGGTAGCGCTAACGGGAATCGAACCCGGTGACTGCCAGTCTGGTTCGGTCCAGTTGGGTCTAAGTAGTTGTGTTTTCGGTCGAGTTCGGTTCGCGACCAGGGCGCAAAGGGCCCCACGGAAGGCTGACGTGCTGCCCCGGTGCTGCCCCGCGGCCAAGGATCTCTTAATCCGATCCGCGCCCCATGTCGTCGACTCGTCCTTGCCGTCGCTGAGGTTCGGCTGCCGATAGTGGTACATATCGTTCCGGAATCAGCCAAAGCCTCGCTCCGACCAATGCGCGGCTAGGGCGTTTTCCAGCCAAATGCTTTGGCGAGCCCCACAGATCTCGGCTCCTCCAGCCGCTGGATCGCAGGACGGGCGGCATCCTACAACTGCAAACTGATTAAGTCCTTACGAGATCACACACCGTGCTCAGGGCACCCAATCGGCGAGTCATGAGAAACACTTCTGATCCGGTAGATCTCGCCGCATGGAAAGAGCAGTTGGACGACCGCAGCCTGCGCGTGAGTGCCGTCTCTTGGCCATTCTAGAGTGCTTACATGAAAACAGCTGCCACTGTCAAGACGAAAACCTTGCGGGGGTCGCTAGTATGTGAGTTATCGACCCAATTAAGACACGATCTTTCCACTTTGGTTCGGGGCGGGTGATGCTGGGTGGTGGACGAAATCCCACAGTCCGCCAGACCCCACACTGATGAATTGGTTTCGATTCGGCAACAGGTCAGAAAAAATCACGTTATACGTCTTGTGCCGTTCGCGCATTAAGAAATATAATTCTGAAGCTGCTGGCCGAGATTGTACGATCAGGGCAACAAAAAGATTCTTGCGGCGGCGCCAGGCTGCGAATGCCGCAGCCCGCCTGCCAAGGTGAAGGTGGAGGGTAACCCTTCACAAAATCCCGAGGAGGACCAAAGAACATGCATAAGAAGCTCGTCCTGTTCGCGGCGCTGGCCTTTTCCGCTGCCGCGCCGTCATCTGTGAACGCTCAAGTCGTCGCCTGGACCGCTACCAGTTCGCCGGTCCAATCCACTCTGGCCGGCGGCCCCTGGACTCTCTCACAGGGCCCCAATCCCGATACAACTTATTGCACGGCGGCAGGCGTTCCGATCGTCAACCCGTCTACGGCGGTCAATAAGATGAATCCGTTTTACTTCCCCTTTGTGACCGGCCTCGGCAACAATCTCCAGGGCTACTTCGATTACCGCCCCGATTCGATCAATGAAGCCATCGTCGCAGCCAATTCTACCGATGGCGGTCTAACGTGGAATTTCCAGCAGCAGGTGGCGAGCCTTTCCCCGGATTGCCCCACATCTAACCCGGCCGCCGGTAATGACGTTGGCGAAGGACATCCTCACCTGCTCTCCTTCTTCGGCACTACCTGGTTGTACCTGCTCGACCGGCGCAATAACTACGTCGACAACGCGGGCCTCATTGTCCAAAGCCTCACCCCCAATATCCTTGACGGTCAGCCATTGAAGCCTGTTGCCGCCGGTACGACCTTCACGCCCCCAACGTCGCTTCCGGCCGGCGTCTCCCTCTTCACGGGCTGGGATTTCAACAACGACAGCAACGCCTCGGTTACCTTCAACAACATAACCGGCTCGCCTAGTTTCCAGATCAACAACAGCCCGCCGCCCTCCATCGGCACCGGCACCGCCACCCCGCTCGGGATGACGAACGATTACACCTACAGCACCACACCGACCGCGACCGTAGGCAGCAACGCCGGCGCTGATATCACCTCAACCGAAGGCAGTACCGATCCCAACAGCGACTTCAACTCCAACTCCTGGCGCGTCCGCGGGCTCAATAACGCCTCTGGCCCTACTGGAACCGGCAACGGCTGGAATACCGCTGCTCCGCAGTACTCGCAAGGTGTCGAGTTTGACGTGCCGACCACTGGCCAATTCCACGTGGTCTTCCAGTACGATTGGTATGTTACCGCGCAGGGCTCCCGCGACCTGCAGGCGCAGTACAACATAAACATCCATAACCCCAGCGGATGGACCAATGTCGGCCCGATTCAGGTCACTCCCGACGGCGGAGGCTTCGTCAACCAGATCACCATCGACTTCGCCGTGCGCGGCATCTTCGGCGTGGATAACAATCCCGACTTCGGCGTCCGCCTTGTTGGCGCATACGATCCTACGTTCACCGGCCAGGGCACCTCTTGTCCATCAATGCCCTGCACGTACACCGGCGCTTCACTGACCAACGGCCAGCCCACTGTCTACAACGACAATTCCGGCAACTGGCGTTTCGATGAAGTGAACTTCTTCGGCCACAGTTCACGGTTTGCCTTCACTAGCCCGATCTCCACCGTAACCCCCACCCGCACTAACGGTCTCTGGAACCCGGACGGGATCCTGGCCGTCGTGCCCGGGACTTACCCCGCGATCATCCTTTACGTCCAGAAGCAGCTCGAAGCCGATTACGGCTTCCCGACGGCGCAGCAGTGCAACAACCCGCCAGTCGTGCCGCCGTTTTACCCCTACTCACTGACTGCCAACCACGACGTCTCAACAGTGCGACTGGCTACCACGTTCGACGGCGTCGACTTCATCGATCTGGGCCCGGTCAACGGACTCAACGATTCCAGAACCGTCTCCTATACGGGCATCCGCTACGTTTCGCCCAACGGAGGGCTTGTTGCACTGCCTGGCGGCAAGTGGGGCCTCTTCTTCGGCGCCGGCAACTGCATCGACGCCGACTCGGACTCCTTCCACGCCATCGCCTATGCCGAATCCAGCGACTTGAGGAACTGGACCGTCTACAACGGGATCAACAACCCCATCGCCTCCCGGCCGACTGATACATTCCCCGATCAAGCCACGGGCGAAATGCTGACTATTCCTGCTATCGCCCCAGTGGTGGGCCCAACTCAGGCGTGGTTCGCCGGGCGCGTTTACGGACCGAATGCAATCGTGAATTCCAACGGTACCGGCGTCAGCCTGGTTTTCGATGGCTATGATCAGGGTTACGCCGCCAAGGGCAAAGCGAAGGATCTTTCGAGCTACCGGAATGTCGGCCAGGTCTTCCTGTCCTCGGGTAGCGTGGTTCTTCCGGAGCGTAGCACGCTCGGAGGATTGTTGATTTTCTAGTAGCCGACTTATCCGCCCGGTGGGCCGGCAATCTGGAATCAATTCAAGTTGACGGCTTGTCGCTAGCCTTCACGGAAACGCCTCGGCGGTAGTGGGTCGGAGCGAAGCTGAGAAACGCCCTGCCGAGGCGTTTTCGATAAGGAGACTTGAAGGAAGCCGCTGGCGTTTGCGGCGGACGCGGCAGCTATGGGGATTGAAGGCCGCTGGGGCGTGTCTGGCGGCAGCCGTTGTGGCAGCTCGTGTTGCACGTCGTGAACCACGGGACGCACCAGCGAGGCCAGACGGCGGGCTTTCTTCGCGCGCTCGGCTGCATCCCGCCAGCGCTCGACATTGACCGATTACTACCGCGAGAGCGGTGGCAGCGCCGCCGATTGAGCGGCGCGCCCTTACGCCCACTGGTACCGACAACCCGAAATAACGCCCCAGAGCTCATGTCCAGGACCGCAAGAGAAAGTGGTCCTGCGCTGGTTAGCCGCAGGCGGCACGGTTTGGGTATTCGTCAGATTATCCAAACATTGAGCCCGCAACCGGAACATCGGTGCCAGTTTCGTCGTAATCAGTCCCAGGAGTAAGTAAGCGTGCAAGATCTCGCGCCGTCGTCGCGTCTGGCTCAGGGCGCTCCGGCCCTCATGAGTGCTTCCCACGTCTGCCCTGGGCGGCCTGGCTACATGCTGGCGAACCCCGCACGGCAAATCGTCTATCAACCGACGTCCTGGCCCCGCGCACACTGCGCATACGTCATCACGCCCGCCAACGGTGTCCGTATAAAGTCCAGCGGCGTTGGCAACTGGAGACTCAAATCGCTCGCCGCGAGGCGGAGTTGCAATGGCTAATCACTGTCTTGCTGAACTGTTGGGCGTGACGAAGCGCTTCGGAAATGTCGAGGCGCTCCACGACTTCGACCTGGAGGTGCGTCCTGGTGAACTCCTCGCGGTCTTGGGCCCGAACGGCGCCGGAAAGACCACGGCCATCTCGCTGCTGCTCGGCTTGCAGCAGCCCGACAGCGGATCGGCGCGCCTGTTCGGCGAGTCACCGAATTGCGTGGAGCCGCGGCGTCGCGTAGGCGTCATGATGCAGGAAGCAGCGCTGGCCCCAGAGTTGCGCGTCCGCGAGCAGATTGATCTGGTGGCCAGCTATTACCCCGATCCGCTGGTGCCGGACGAGGCACTGGAGATCACCGGCACGGCGCCGTTGCGGAAGCGTCCTTACGGCAAGCTCTCGGCGGGACAGAAGCGTCAGGTGCAGTTTGCCCTCGCCATCGTCGGCCGACCGCGCCTGCTCTTTCTCGATGAGCCGACGGTTGGGCTCGATATTCAATCCCGCGAAATGGTCTGGGCAACCCTGCGACGTCTGGTTAGCGACGGATGCTCCATCGTTCTGACCACTCATTACCTCGAAGAGGCGGAGGCTCTGGCCGATCGCGTGGCCGTCCTAGCCAAGGGCCGGCTGATCGCCACCGGCACGGTGAGCGAAATGCGCGCACTCGTCGTCCGCAGGCGAATCACCTGCCGCACTGCGCTGTCCAGCGAACAGGTGGCAACGTGGCCGGACGTGCAGACCGTTACCCGCGACCAGCACGGGCTTCACATAACCGCCAGCAAGACGGAAGACATCGTCCGCCGCCTGCTGGCCGACGACAGCAATCTTCAGGATCTGGAAGTTCAGCGTGCCGGGCTCGCGGAGGCGTTCACTGAACTCACTAGGGAGGTCGCAAAATGAACCCCGCTTTGGCACGTTCGGAAACCTCTGATCCGGTACGCACCACAGCCATGTCGCCCCGCCGCGTGCTTCGCGCCTATGCAGTCGAAGCGAAGTACGAATCCCTGCGTATGCTCCGTGCGCCCGCATTCGCCGGACCTTTTCTCGCACTTCCGGTGAGCCTGTACCTGCTTTTCGCCGTGCTGCTCTTCGGCGCTCAGTTCGCTAAGGACCCCAAAGGAGCGCTGTTTACGTTCGTGGGCACCTCTGTCTTTGGCGTCATGGGGCCGGGGATGTTTGGCTTCGGCATCACCGTCGCCTTGGAGCGCGAGCAGGGTCTTCTCAACCTCAAGCGCGCTCTGCCGATGCCGTCAGGTGCTTCGCTGGTTGCGAAGATGCTGATGTCCATGCTGTTCGTCGCCATCATCATGGCGACGATGGTTGCCGCGGCGCCCCTCGGTCATCTGCGGCTTAGCGCGAGCCAGTTGCTGAGTGTCTCGCTGGTGAATATCGCCGGCGCTTTGCCGTTTTGCGCGCTCGGGTTCTTCGTCGGCTCGTTCGCGTCCGGGAAAGCCGCGCCGGCGTTCGTGAACCTGCTGTATTTGCCGATGATCTATCTGTCCGGGATTCTCTTCCCGCTGCCCAAATCGATGCATTGGGTGTCTCTGATTTCGCCCGCATACCACCTCGATCAGCTCGCATTTTGCTCCATACGCGCTCCGAACGACGGTGCGACGGCGCTTCATATTCTGGCGCTTGCGGGCGTGACGCTGGCTTTGACTATGGTTGCGCTGCGCCGCCTTGAGCGCGTGGGTTGATCGCCCTCCCCACTCAAGTGCGATCTATTCTCAGACTGGTAAAACAGCTAACGATCCGGCCGGCCGTGCCTACCATTAGGCGGGTCTGGCATGGTGGCCCGACAGAACAGCCGCCGATAACACCACATATCGTTCGCTTGTCCAGTTCCCGCCTCACGACGGCGGGCGCCCCCTGGTAAGGAGAGGCCCGCGATCACTGGTGATAAGGACTGTTCTGGCCATCTATAAACAGACTCCTCCAGTTTGGGCGGGCAGTCCGGCGTTTTCCTCCTCGACCACGCTCCAGGCTTCGGTCGCTTCTCTGGTGAGCAGTACGGCCAAGACGGCTGTTGTCGGGACTCCATCGGACTGGATTCTCTGGGAAGTGTTTAAAAACCAGCTTGTCCTGTACTGGCGTGCAAAGTCGGCATATTGTCGTACAATTCGGAGGCTAGGTGGTACTCGCGTGCCTCAAATCACAGCCAATCGGCCCTATGGACTGCTGGCGAAGTATTACGACCAGCTCTGCACACTTCACGTTTCCTGGTACGAGGCGGCCCGGCAGCGCGTGCTTGGCGGGATTCTGCCAGACCTCGAATCCGCATGTGACCTGGCATGTGGGACGGGAACCACAGCCCTCATGCTGGCGCGCAAGGGCATCAAGATGTACGGCGTGGACCTTGGTTGCGGAACGCCTCGGCCGCAAGGCGCGGGAAACAGCACGTCCGACCATTGCCAAGTCACCCTTTCGCTCCACATGATTGATAGCATTGAGTTCGCTACTCTGAATTGGCCCCTTTCGATGCTCTGATCTGGCCCCACCTGTAAACCATAAACCGTGTATCTTGTTTTGGGCCTCCGGGCCCAGAAGGAAGGACGGTTTTGAAGAACAGGAGAGCCAAAGTGGAACTATACGAGCAGATCCGGCAGGAGTACGAACATGGGACTGGAACGATCCGGGCGGTAGCCCGGAAATTGGGGGTGCACCGGCGGGAGGTGCGGAAGGCGCTGGCCAGCGCGATGCCGGCGGAACGTAAGGTTCCGGAACGCGAGCGGCCGAAACTGGGAGCGGCGATCCCATTCATCGACGCGATTCTGGAGGCCGACCGCAAGGCGCCCAGAAAGCAGCGGCACACGGCGCACCGGATATGGATGCGACTGCGCCGCGAGAGAGCTGAAGCCGAGGTAGCGGAGTCGACGGTTCGTCAGTATGTGCGCGCCAGGAAGGCTGCCATGGGCCTGCTGGGGCATGAAATCTTTGTGCCGCAATCCTATCAGTTCGGTGGCGAGGCGCAGGTGGATTGGTACGAAGGCTGGGTCGAGTTCGACGGCGAGGCCCGCAAAACCTACGTGTTCTGCTTGCGCAGCATGGCCAGCGGTGGCGCGTTTCACCGGGCGTATCCGCACGCCAATCAGCAAGCGTTTCTGGAAGCGCACGAGCTGGCTTTTGCCTATTTTGGCGGTGTGTTTCGTGTTTTGCGTTACGACAATCTGAAAAGCGCCGTAAAGAAAATTCTGCGCGGCCATCAACGAGAAGAGACCGCGCGGTTCATCGGTTTTCGCTCGCACTGGGGATTCGCAGCGGACTTCTGTACGCCAGGCGAGGGACACGAAAAAGGAGGTGTGGAGGGCGAAGGGGGCCAGTTCCGGCGGAACTATCTGGTGCCTGTGCCGAGAGTGCAGCACCTGGAGGAGTTGAACCTGCTGCTGGCGGCGGGATCGCGCGAGGAGCAGAAGCGGGTGATCCAGGGCCGCACGCAATCGATCGGCGCGGGGATGATCGCCGAACGGGAATATCTTCTGCCTCTGGCCGAAGAGGGCTTCGATCTGGCCTCGCTGCATTTTCCGGAGATCAATGCCAGTGGGTGCGCCAAGGCGTTGACGAACTTCTATTCGGCGCCATTGCCGGTGGGCACTTCGGTTCAGGTGAAGGTCTATTCGGCATACGTGGAGATCTGGCATCAGGCCAAGTGTGTAGCCCGGCACGAGCGCTGCTACGAGCGGCATAAGAAGGTGCTGGAACTGGAGCATTACCTGGACGCGCTGACGAAGAAGCCGGGGGCGCTGGCCGGTTCGACGGCGCTGGAGCAGTGCCGCGCACAAGGACGCTGGCCCGCCAGTTTCGATCAGTTCTGGGGACTGCTGAAAGAACGGGAGGGCAAGCAGGCCGGAACGCGAGCCATGATCGACGTTCTGCTGCTGGGCCGCGAGTATGGCGCGGCGCCAATGCGTCAAGCGGTAGAGGAGGCATTGGAATTGGGATGTTCGAACGTTGGGGCGATCCGCTATCTGTTGAATGTCCACAACCTGCAGCAGCAGCCAACGGCCAAAGCGGTAGATATCGGGGTGTTGAGCCGTTATGACCGGCCGCAGCCGAGTCTGG
>CAVXJY010000013.1:0-8846 GCA_963761855.1 Bryobacterales bacterium
GCGGATGAGCGTACTCTTGCCGGCGCCGTTCGGTCCGAGCAGGCCGAAGATCTCGCCGCCAGTCACCGTGAAGCTGACGTTATCGACCGCTAGCAGCGCGCCAAAACGCTTGCTGATGCCATCGACCTCAATTGCGGCGCCGTTTTGGGATTGGCCTTGCGCTTCCATGGCGGCTAGTCTTTCACGCTGCTGACCGGCTGACGCGGCGGCAAGGCGGGTACCGGCAGCATCACCCAGGCAGTCATGCCGAGCGGCAGCTTGCCCTCGGGATTGGCCACGCGCACACGTATGGCCACCGTCTTGATGTCTCGCTTGGTGCGGCTGACGTCGCGCTGCGTGGCAAAATCGGCTTCCACGGCTTTGTAGATCACAGGCCCCGTGACCTCGGTGCCCGAGGGCAGGCGGACCCGCAAAGTCTGTCCCATCGATATGAGATCGGCATAGGTCTCCTCGACGTCGGCATCCACCCAGGTCGAGCTCAGGTCGAAGAGCGTGACGATCGGATTACCGGGGTTTACCACCTCGCCTTGCCGCGCCGCGCGCAGCGTCACAATGCCGCTGGCCGGTGCGAAGATCCTGGTCTGGTCGAAGCGCGCTGTTGCGGCGGCGCCGTTGGCTTCTGCTTGTGCCTGGGCCGCGCGCATCGCGTCGGTCTGCTGCTTTTGTACCGCGACTTGCCTTTCCTCCTGCTCGGCGTCCGCCAGCGCAGCCCGTGCCGCTGTCACGGAGCGTTGTGTCGCCTCGGCGCCTGCTTGCGACGCCGCCACGGCGCGTCGTATCGCCTCGGCTCCGGCCCGCGCCGCTTGTTCGTTGGCCTTGGCGGAGTCGAGATCGGTTTGTGCCGTCACCAGGTCTTGCGGCGGGTTGATGTCCTTTTCCACCAGCGGCCGGATACGGTTGAAGTTGTCCTGGGCCTTGTCCACCGCCGCTTTGGTTTGCTCCACTTGCGCCTGCCCCTGCCGCAGTTGGGCTTGGGATTGCGCCACTTGCGCCTGCGCTTGCTGCAACTGGGCTTGGGCTTGCGCCACCTGCGCCTCCGCCTGGCGGACTTTGGTAGGCAGCGTATGTTCCAGCAGTTCCGTCTGGGCCGCCGACTGCTGCGCGGTGGCGCGGGCTTGCGCAATGGCTTGCCCGGCGGCGCCCTGGTCGGCGCGCAACTCGTCTTGATCGAGCACGGCAATCAGGTCGCCGGCCTTGACCCATTGCCCGTCGTCCACCGCCAGGCTCACGATGCGGCCGGTGATCTTGCTGCCGACTACCACTTCGTTGCCATCCACGGTGCCGGTCAGCACCAGCGTCTGCGGGCGCGGACGCTCGACCCACCAGATCGCCACGGCGATGGCCACAATCGCCAACAAAGGTATCGCTCGTTTCATGCGGGAAGACCTCATTCGGTAAAAATTACATTGTAAACAAAATTATTGTGACTTCAAAGTAAATCTGACCGGCGCTGGTTCTAGATCATACGGCGGCAGACATCGCCTCATGACGAATGCTGCTGGAGCACGAGGATGCCTCCGGCATGCTGCTCCTTGCGATAGCAGTTTTCCGGATGCCGTAGCGGGCGGGGTGATGAAGGGCTCAGAACAGGTTGACGTTGAGACCTGCGATGAAGTGGATGCCGGGGATGACCAGGCCGGGGAGTTCGCGGTCATTGGTGAGGAAGAGATCGACTCCGGCGTGCCCCGCGCTCGCAAGATGTATGGCATCGGCGGGCGTCACGCGGGAGTTTCCGCGAATCTGGCCATAACGCTCCGCCGTTTCCGCCACAAAGGGGATAAGTTCAACCTCGAACGACTCAAACAACTGGCGGATCTTGACGCCTTCGTCGATCCGGCCGCGCCGGCAGGATCCAGCCAGAATTTCACCCGGCGTGAATGCACTGGTCAGGAGCTTGTCCTTACGCTGCCGCATCTTGCGATAGATCTCTTCGACGCGACCGGCGTACTGCGGATTGTCTTCGAACCAGTACACGAACAACATCGTGTCCCAGTAGATCCGGCTCATCGACCTTCCTCAGGCCGATAAAAACCCTCCCGCTCGCCGTGGATGAACTTCTCTCCGCCGCCAAGGCTAGCAAACGTATCCTTCGCGATCCCACGGAGGCCGAGGAACATCGATTCTTGTCCTGGCTGTGGAGCGTTGTCCGCCGCCAGTCGATAGGTGAAGGTGGCAGTGGTACCAAGACCGGAAGGGGGCCCTTCAAACTTCTCCAGCACGAGTTGGTTCTCGTTGAGGAACTTCCGGGACCTCAGCACCTGACAGACGTTCGGGACGCGGTTTCTCAGCCCTAGTTCTTTGTGGATGTCGCCGGCGACGATGCGAACGATAGTTAGACCGCAGAGTCTGGCAGTGTCGAGGTACTGCCGTTTTAGATATTGGCGGATTCGGTCTGCATCTTTCTGGTTTTCCATGACAAAAGCATAACATAGCATAGCAGGACTTACAAGAAGTCACGGTCCTGGGCTGATCGAATCAAAAGCTACTTTGTTTGCTGGGTTTTACGATTTGTGCTCCGCCTGCCCCCGCTTCATCCAAGCCACCACCAGGCGCAGCTCTTCGTAGGTTACACCGGGCGGTAATGCGTCTTTCACGGTTTTCAGCCGATCTGTGCCGAGCCGGCGGACAGCGTCGGCGATCTCGTTGTGGCGAGCCTCTCCGCCCACCCACTCCATGCGGTACTCCACGCGGCCTTCCGCGACCAACCCCACCACCACTTCGACCACGGTGGAAAAGCGGCGGCCGCGAATGCGTGCAATCTCCTCGAGCGACTTGGCTTCGGCGAGCAGGGCGATGGTCTCTTCGGCGGGGGAAGCCTGGCGCTCCTGGCGTTCCGCGCGCGCGCCATTGCGGAAGGCTTCCAGCACGGCAAAGATTTCGCTACCATACATCTCGGCCTTGCGTTCGCCGAAGCCGAACACGCCCAGTAGTGCACGCAGGTTGTTCGGGCGCTTCCGGCATAGGTCTTCGAGCGAAGCGTCGGAGAGCACGATATAAGCTGGGACGCCGGCCCTCTGCGCGGCGCGCAGGCGCCATTGCTTCAGGAAGTCGAGCAACTCGTGGTCGGCAGGTGGCGCGGCAGGCGCAATGGGCGCCGCGGCGGCTCGTGCGGGTGCTGGTTCGCGCGCGGACGCGGGGCGCGAGGCTTCGACCTGCAACGCCTCGGCCACGGACGGCCGCTTCCCTTTCTTCTTGGCGCTCTTCTTGGCAAGGGATTCGACGACGGGCTCCTCGAGCCACGCAGGCCGGCTGCCGCAAACGTCGCACATGTCGCAGCGCGTCCACTTAGGCGTCTGCCCGAAATGATTGCAGATCTGCAAATGGCGGCAGCGGACGCTTTCGACGAAGCGGCGCACAGCGTGGTAGCGCTGCCAGGCGCGCTCTTTCTCCTGCGGGTCCTGCAATTGGTCGATGAAATAAGCCAGCAAGCCTGTGTCCTTCGGTTGCCAGAGGAGAACGCAATCGGCTGGCTGGCCATCGCGGCCCGCGCGGCCGGCTTCCTGGTAATACTGTTCGATGGATTTGGGCAGCGAGGTGTGGATGACGGCGCGCACCGCGGCCTTGTTGATGCCGAGGCCGAAGGCGATGGTGCCGACCAGCACGCGCACATCGTCGTTCATCCAGCGTTCCTGGTTGCGGCGGCGGTCGGCCGCCTCCATCTGGCCGTTGTAGGGGACAGCGGGAATGTCGTGGTTGCCCAGGAAGTCTACCAACTCTTCGACCAGGGCGATGGTGGGCGCATAGACGATGATGCTCTGGCCGGCGTAGGCGCGCGCAGCCTGCAGCAGGCGCTGGCGGTGGGAATCCCTGGCGCACTCCTCGACCACATAGCGCAAGTTGGCGCGGTGAAAGCTGGCGATGTATTTGTGCGGATCGCGCAAGCGGAGCTGATCGAGAATGTCATGCCGCACGCGGCGGGTGGCGCTGGCAGTGAAAGCGGCGATTGGGATGTCCGGGAAATTCTGTCGAAGAGAAGCGAGCTGGCGGTACTCGGGGCGGAATTCGTGGCCCCATTCGGAGATGCAGTGCGCTTCATCGATGGCAAACAGCGCCAGCGGAACTTTTTCCAGCCACGTCACGGTGTCTTCCCGCGCCAAACGTTCGGGCGAAAGATAAAGCAGACGGAACGCGCCTTGGGCCGCGGCGCGCATCACGGCGCGCTGCTCCTCGGCCGGTTGCGTACTGTTGAGCATAGCGGCCGGGATGCCCATATCGGCGAGTTGCGCCACCTGGTCATGCATGAGAGCGATGAGCGGGCTGATCACCAGCACGGTGCGGCCGAGAACCAGCGCTGGAAGCTGGTAGCAGAGCGACTTCCCGCCGCCGGTGGGCATGATCACGGCAGCGTCATGGCCCTCCATCAGGCTGTGAATGATGCGCTCCTGCATGGGCCGAAACGAATCATAGCCCCAATACTTCTTCAGGGCTTGCTGGAGGTCGGGCACGTTGGCAATTACGAGTGTATCAACCGCACCACCGCGGGCGGCGCAGCGCGGAGCAATTCCGCGACCGTTGCGCGAGTCACGGGGTGACGCAGGTTTGGCGAGAGGTCATGGAGGGGAGCCAGCACGAACCGCCGTTCGGACATGCGCGGGTGCGGAATCTCCAGTTTGCCGCCACGCATCACGGCAGTGCCATAGAGCAGAATATCGATATCGATAATGCGCGGCCCCTTGGGCACGGTGCGCACACGGCCGAGCACCCGCTCCACCTTCTGTACACGCGCCAGAAGCTGCATGGGAAACAGCGAAGTCTCGGCCTCCACCACCAGGTTGAAGAACCAACGCTGATCGGCGTAATCGACCGGCTCGGTTTCGTAGATAGGCGAAACTCGCAGCACCCGCAAACCGGGCGCGCCTAGCCGCTTGATGGCCGCGCGTAAGTTCGCCTCGCGGTCGCCGATATTGGAGCCGAGGCTGAGATAGGTGAGTTTCTTCAAATCAAAACAACCCCGGCTGGCCCTCGTGCAGCAGCTTGCGTTTGACCTTGAAATAGTCGAATGCCAGCTCGGTGCCGACGCGTCCACGCGGCGTGCGGTTGAGGAAGCCGAGTTGGATGAGGTACGGCTCGTAGACTTCCTCGATGGTGTCCGCCTCCTCGGAAATGGAGGCGGCGATGGTGCCGACTCCCACCGGGCCGCCGCGGTACTTTTCGAGAATCGTCAGCATGATCTTCTGGTCGATCTCATCCAGGCCGTAGCGGTCCACGTCGAGCAGGTTGAGCGCTGTCTGCGCCACGGAAAGCGTAATGCGGCCGTCGGCGCGCACCTGCGCATAGTCGCGGACACGGCGCAGCAGGCGATTGGCGATACGCGGCGTGCCGCGGCAGCGGCGGGCCAGTTCCTCAGCGGCGCCGTCCTCGATTTCCACGCTGAGCAGGCGCGCCGACCGGTTGACGATGCTCTTGAGCTCGTCGACATTGTAGGGATCGAGCCGCAGCACCAGCCCGAAACGGCCGCGCAGCGGCGCGCTGACCAGCCCCTGACGCGTGGTGGCGCCGACGGCGGTGAACTTCGGCATGGGCAGCGAGTGGGTGCGTGCGCCCGGCCCGCTGCCAACCAGGATATCGACGCGAAAATCCTCCAGCGCCGCATAGAGCATCTCTTCGACGTCGGGCAGCAGGCGGTGAATCTCGTCGATGAAGAAAACCTGGCGGGCGCGGATGTTGCTGAGGATACCGGTGAGGTCGAGCTTTTTTTGCAACACCGGACCCGAGGTGGTGGTGAATTCGGCCTCGAGCTCCTCGGCGATGATGGCGGCAAGCGTGGTTTTGCCCAGGCCGGGCGGGCCATAGAGCAGCACGTGATCCATGGCTTCGCCGCGCTGGCGGGCGGCCTGGATGGCGATATCCAGGTTCTCTTTGAGCTTTCTCTGTCCGGTGAATTCGGCCAGCCGCCGCGGGCGAAGCCCCGCTTCAAATTGCAGATCCTCGGCCTGGCGATCGCCGGAAACCAGTTTCCGGTCGGGCACTGTTACCAGCTTACCGTACCAGTTCCAGGGCGCGCCGGAAAAGCGGCTCGAAGTCAGCCGGCGCGCCGGCGGATTTGGCCTTGCGGACCGCCGCTTCGGCCTGCGCGCGGGCGCAGCCCAGATTCAGCAGGGCGGAAAGTACGTCCTGATCCACTTGGCTGAGCGCGGCGGCGGTTGGCGCCTCTGGCAGTTCTCCGCTGACGGCGGGCATTTTGTCGCGCAGTTCGAGGATCATGCGTTCCGCTGTCTTTTTGCCGACGCCGGGGATGCGCACCAGGGCTTCGACTTCACCGCGGATGATGGCTCGAATCAGTTCGGGCGCGGCCACGCCGGAAAGTACCTTCACGGCCAAGGTGGGACCGATGCCGCTGACCGAGATCAGCTTCTCAAACAGCGCCTTTTCCTCCGCGGTCAGAAAGCCGTAGAGTGAGAGCGCGTCCTCGCGAACGTGCGTGTGAATGCGCAGGCGGACCTCGGTGCCGGGACTGGGCAGGTGGGTGAAAGTGGAAACCGGAATGGTCACGTCATAGCCGACGCCGCCGGCTTCGACGATGGCCTGGTTGGGATGCTTCTCGATCAAAATACCGCGCAGCAGAGCAATCATGGCCGCCGCCTCACACCAAGCATACTTGTATTCAGGGGGCAACGCACCGAACAGCGTAACTTATTGTATTTACAGGCCATCCCGAAAACACTTTGTGAATTCACTCCCCGATTCACGGCCTCACCAGCTTTTCGTGCCATTTAACAAAGCGCCGAAAAACTCCATCCGGCACGGCTGTAGGACTGCTTACCCGCAAGAACAGCTCCTTCAGCCTTTCCATAGCCGCAGCATGACCGAGTGGAAAGAACTGGGTCTCATACAGCAACCCGAACCCTCCTGCTAGACGAATAAGTTCCACATAACTTTTTGGCGCCCACCGCATGATGAACAGCGGCTTCAAACCTAGAAAATCGCAGAGTTCTATTTTTGCCATCATCTCTTCGCGATCAATATAGGCCCATGTGTTCTTGATTTCAACGCCCCATCCAATGCCGTCCCGTTCAAAAATCCAATCAAGATCGTGCTCTGTTTTTTCCCACGTCTTCTCGCGAAATCTCCGTATCGCAGGGCCAAGCGGCCTAAATCCTTCCCGCGCTGCCGCTACCGCGAACAAATGCTCCGCCTGGTACCCTAGAGCTCTTGTCATCTCTGGATTGGAATGCTCTTCAACGTGCTTCACAAATCTCGGCCGCTGCCCTTTTAGGGTAGCGGTTTCGCTTCGACCAGTACAGCCGTAGGTTGTTGCCACCAGGGGTAAGGCGCAACTCTGTCGCGACCAAACCTTCGTGCGTCAGTTCCCTGAGGGCCTTGTGCGTGATCCAATGAAAGTAAGCCTTCTCAAAGATCACTTCGATTTGCCGCCCGTAGAATACAGAGCTCTGTCTTGCCTCGAACCAGCTCATTAGAGCGGTTTTGGCTGGGTCTAACTGTGGGTCCCGAGGCCAGTGAATGAAGGTACTGTCTGGCTCCTCTTGTTCGTCTGGCGTTCCGTACTCAGGCTCGCCATAATCGGGTTGAGCGCATTCCGGATCGTCTTCGCCCATAAGCCATTAGCTGGCGGATGCCGATGGAATCAGCGACGCCCTAATCCCCAGGATCGCTCGGCACTACGAGTGTATCGAAAGTAACTGTCGACTAGCGTCCCGCATCTCCAATACGCCCCAGCCGCTGCGCCTTATAGCAGTTCTTCCAGTTTTTTCCGCAGATCGGCTGCCAGACGCGGGTTTTCGCCGCCGGTCGAGATGGCGAGGTGAAACCCATGGCGCGATACGCGCGCCGGAAGAATGAAATCGCACTCGCGGGCGCAGTCAGCGATGTTGGCGAAAATGCCGCGGCCCTTGGCGGCTACGCCGATGCGATGGTTGGTGAGCCGATCGTTGGTCGCGGCAAAGACCAGCACGCACCCGGTCAGATCGGCCGCACAGAAAGAGCGGCGCACCATGCGCACAGGGAGAGATTCGAATTCGCTTTCCCACTCGGGAGCCACCACCGTGACCCGCGCGCCCGCCTCGAGCAACCCCTTCGTCTTGCGCAACGCCACTTTGCCCGCGCCCACCACCAGCACGGGCCGGCCCTGTAGCGAGACGAAGATCGGATAGTGCTTCAACTCCAAACTGTAACACGGCAGCCGGAATCGAACCCGGCAGCAGGTCCAGCGGCTACTTGCCGAACCACGCCTCCATGCCGATTTCATTCGTCCGCACTTCAGCCTTGTTGAACCCGGCAGCTCCTACCATTTTTTCCATCTCTTGCTTTGTGTAGGCTCGCTTCAGCAGCATGAAGCGGAAGGTGAAGAGGGTGCACAGCCGGCTCCACGCGCTCAACCCCAGGCTGTTGACGTAGGGCCGGATCTCCGCCATGGAGACGTCGCGCCTGAGGTCGATGATTACACCCGTGCCGCCCGGACGCAAAACGCGCCGCATCTCCTGCACCGCCTTCTGCGGCTCGGAGAAGTTCTTGAAGGCGGCCCTGCACACCAGCAGATCGAAAGCGTTCTCCGGGAACGGCATCTGGGACGCATTTCCCTGGCGGAAGTCCGCGTTCACGCCGGCCTCGGCTGCGTTCTTCTGCGCAATCCCCACGAACGTCTTGCTGATATCCAGGCCCGTGACGCGAAACTTGCCGTCTCGTGCCATCTCGATCGCCAGGAAACCGGGCCCCGGCGCCACCTCCAGCACATCGCCGCCATTCGGCAGAAGGGCTCGCAGCCTCTGCGCTAACCGGCGGTATTCCTGCAAATCCTTGCGGGTGACCTTCTCGTACCAGCGGGCGACCGGCCCCTCCATGCCCATTCCCTTGTATGCTTTTTGCACTGTTGCTGTCATAATGGAAAC
>CAVXJY010000014.1:0-19067 GCA_963761855.1 Bryobacterales bacterium
TTCACATTGGCACGCAACTCCTCCCATGTCTCCCCTTCGGTGAGTATGCTAGCCCCAAGCGCGCGAGCGCAATAGCCGCCTTCCTCAGCGTCGCGAACCTCGAAGATCAACTCCATGTCCATAGAATAGCTTAGGTGAAGATGAACCGCCGCACGCGCCCGTTCGGGGTCGCTTGACTGACACGTCGAATGGAGGTCCAATGGAGGCCGCTACCGCCGCTTAGAGCATGGCCACGAGACGCGCACTGGGCAGCGGCCCTCGGGCCACGTATGGAGCATATGACATCGGCGACTATCAAGCTCTTCCTCCCGCGGGGAGATGCCAAAAGCTTACGCACCGCCGAAATCTCCAACTGGACCGGTAAGGCCGTCGCCGCGCCCCGGACCGAGTTAGACGACCTACTGGCTCGCGAGGAACTCGACAAGGCGGGAGTCTATATTCTCATTGGCAGCGACCCTCTTACCAACCAGCCCCGCGCTTACATCGGTGAGGCGGAGGTTATTCGGGATCGACTGAAACAGCACAAGACGAAAGAGTTTTGGGTTTCGGCCATCGTCTTCGTGAGCAAGGACGAGAACCTGACCAAGGCCCACGTGAGATATCTCGAGAGCCGCCTCCTCGCCGAGGCAAGGGAGGTCAACCGATTCGCGCTAGAACAGAATGAAGCCGGCGGATCGAGGCTTCCCGAATCCGATCGCGAGGACATGGAGGTGTTTCTCGCCCGCATTCGGCAGCTTCTTCCCGTCCTTGGCTCCGACATTCTCGCGCCGATCGCCCAACCCGCCGCGACAGCACAACCTGGCGGAGAGCTGTTCTGTAGCAATAAAGGAGCCGAGGCACGAGGCCAGCGCACCACGGACGGCTTCGTCGTGTTCCGCGGCTCGACCGCCGTCTTGAAGCAGCGCCCATCTGCGGAGACCTATCCTTACGTCGTAGCCCAACGCAAACAACTCATTGCGGATGGCACTCTTACCGAGAGAGGCGGGTTCCTGGTCTTTACGAAGGATATCGAGTTCTCTAGCCCATCTGCAGCGGCGGCCGTTATACACGGTGGGAGCGCAAACGGGCTTCTCGCGTGGAAGACAAGGGATGGAAAATCCCTTAAGCAGCTTGACGAACAGGATTAATAGGGCGAGATCTCGATGACGAGGCTACGGCCGGCAGCCTGGCTATGCCATCTGTTTCTGAACCCCGCTTGCCTTCACCGTTGCCAGGGCTAACAGCGGGAAGTAGTCCCGGTATAAGTGGTAAGTCAGGTAGAAGACATTCGGGAAGCCGGTGCCGGTGGCTTGATCTTCTTTCCAGCGGCCGTTGGGTTGCTGGGTTTCTAAGAGGTAATTGACGCCGCGCTCGCCGGCGGCCGACGCGGCATCGCCGGCGGCGCAGAGGCCCAGAACGGCCCAGGCGGTTTGCGACGCAGTGGACGGGCCGGGGACAAAGCAATTATCGCGATAGCTCTGGCAGGATTCGCCCCAGCCGCCATCGCGGTTCTCTACGTGGCGAATCCAGGCGGAGGCGTTGCCGATTGCCGGCTGCGCCTGAGCTCCGCCCGCCACGCGCAGCGCGCGAACGGCTAGGAACGTGCCATAGATATAATTGACTCCCCAGCGGCCATACCAGCTTCCATCGCGCTCCTGCGCGTGCAGCAGGAACTGTACGCCGCGCTGGATGGCTGGGTGGGTGATCGGCAGTCCGCGTTTCACCAGTGCATCGATCACGCGGCCGGTGATGTCCGGGCAGGTCGGGTCGAGCATGGCGTTGTGGTCGGCGAAGGGCACCTTGTTGAGAATCCGCCAGTTGTTATCGGCGTCGAAGGCGGCCCACCCGCCGTCGGAGGACTGCATGCCCAGGATCCAATCGATGGCGCGCTGCTCGACGCGGGCTTGCGCCTCGGAATCGCTGGCCTTGGCGTGGTTGAGCGCGAGCAGCACCATGGCCGTGTCGTCTATATCGGGGTAATATTCGTTGGCGAACTCGAACGCCCAGCCGGAGGGCACCAGGTCAGGCCGCTTGATGGCCCAATCGCCCTTGCGCCGCACTTCCTTCGAGAGTATCCAATCGGCGGCGCGGGTGAGAGCGGCGGGCGAAGGCGCCCAGGATTCGGCTGCGGCGCGCACTTCCTGCAACTGGCCGAGCGCGTATGAGCAGATGGCGGTGTCCCAGAGCGGCGACACGGCGGGCTGGAACTGGAAGTGGTCGTCGTCCTCCAGAATCAGGTCCTCGAAGTGGCGGACGCTCTCGACCAGGTCCGGCTGGTCCTCGGGATAGCCGAGCGCCTCCAGCGCCATGATCGAGTACATCATGGACGGGTAGATGGCGCCGAGCCCGTCGGTGTGGTGGGTGCGCTCCAGCATCCAGCGTTCGGCTTCGCGGATGGCGCGCGCGCGCACGTTCTTGAGACCGCGCCTTTCCCAGAGTTTGACGGCGCGATCCACCTGGTGGAAAAGGAGAGCGGCCGGGTCCTTCTTGGGCAGGGAGAGTCTGGCGGTGGGACGCAGCAGCTCATCCACCCGCATGCCGTGCGGTGTCGCCTTCTGCTTGCCGATGGCTTGCACGATCGAAAGCGGCACCAGGATGGCGCGCGTCCAGGAGGACATTTCATAGAGGATGTCGCCGGGCGCAAGCACGATTTCCGGAGGCACGCTGGGCGCCCACTGGCGCGGATAGAGGCCCAGCAGGCTGAAGTTGATCTTGGTGTAACTGTTGGCGGTTTGCAGGCCGCCGAGCGCCAGCACGCGGTCGCGGGCGCGGCGCATGGCAACCGCATCGGGATCGACGCCGGCGATGGGACCGGCCAGTTTGCAGGCCGTGTAGGCGCGCGCGGTGGCGTTGATTTCCGAAGGGCCGCCGGGGTAAATGTTCCATCCTCCATCGGGGAGTTGGCGGCGGAGGATGGAGCGGCAGGCCTTGCGGATGCGCGGCGCGGCAGGCGTCCGCCATTCGCCATCGGCGTCCGGCTGGTGACGCCACAGGTCATAGAGGATGTAATCGGATTCGAGCGTGGTGTCCGCGGTGAGATCGCCCCACCAGCAGCCGGAGGCTTGTTGCAGCGATTCCAGGGCCTGCCCGGAGCTGGTGAGCGCCCGATCGATGCGCGCGGCGCGCTCGGCCGCGCTGGGTGCGGCGGCCGGCATGTGAGCGTGGCGGCGGGATACCTGTTCGGTCCACTCCATAAAGGATAGTGTAACGTCTCGGCCGGATTCCGCGCCTACCGACAGGGAAGCGCGAACTCCAGCAACGTGCCCGCAAGCGGGCGTTGGCAAGCTGAAGAGCTTGCTGAAAAACGCTAAGACATGATCAGCCGCAGATAAACGCTGATGAACGCAGATTGAAAGGAATCGGCTTATCCGCGTTCATCAGCGTTTATCTGCGGCCTCCAGGTATTCTTTCAGACTTTTTCAGCAAGCTCTAAAGCATGCTCCACCACACGAATAGCCGCTGATGAACGCCGATAAACGCGGATTGAAAAAGGAATTGCTTGATCAGTGTTCACCGGCGCAAGGCAGGCACCACGCTATGGCTCCAAAAGTGCGGCGGCGGCCTGGTCCAGGAACCAAACCACGTCGTGGCCGGGGCGGGTGGCGATTTGCGCGGGATACTTGATGGGATCGTACTCGCCTTGGATCACCGCCCGCAGGGCCTCTTTCTTATCGTCCCCGACGACCAGGAAAACGGTGTGCTTGGCGGCCTCCAGGACGCCCGGCAGCAGCGTGACCCGCCACTGGCGAAATTGCGCGGCGAAGGTAGCGGCGGCTAGCCCCGAACGGTCTTCGATCAATGGGTCTCCGGGGAACAGGCTGGCCGAATGCCCGTCCGGCCCCATGCCGCGATGCACCACGTCGAAGCGGGGAAGGTCGCCCTGATTCAATCCGAAGAAGCGCCGGATGTCTTCCGCGTAGCGCTGGGCCGCCGCCGGCGGAGCCAGTTCGCCGGCGATGCGGTGGACGTTGGACTGCGGCACGTGCGCGTGCAGGATCAGATGGTCATTGGCCAGCTTGAAATTGCTGGCCGGGTCTGATGGCGGCACCATGCGTTCATCCACGAAGAAGAGGTGAACGCGGCTCCATGGCAGGCTCGATGCCGCCAGCCGCTCAAACATGCGCGCCGGGCTGGTGCCGCCGGATACCGCCAGCGTGGCCAGTTCCTGGCCGGAAAGCGCCTCTTCGAGCAAGGTGACGACGTGGCTGGCGCACGCCTCGGCGGTGGCGGCCCCATTCTGGCTGGTGTTGTAGGAAACGCTCATTCAATGGTTACCATACGCAAACTGCGCGGCGGATACCAGCGTTTTTTCAAACACCGGGTCGCGATGGACGATGCCGAGTTCCTCGCGCAGCAGCAAATAATCGTTCGGTTTGGGCAAAAGTGTGCACTGCGTAACCCCGTTGACGGTGGCTGTGAGGTGGCTGTCCTGGCGCTCCAGGCGCGTGTGGAAGTCGCCGCAGTCGAGCTCGGCAAAGGTCTGCGCCGCCGCAGTGCCGATTTGGGCGGTCGAGGTGACGCCGGCCGAATCGAGCGCGCCGGCCATCCAGGCGGCCATGTACACGGCTTGTGTGGTGACGGCGCCTCCATCGCACACGGCGATGCGCGCGCCGCCGGCGAGGCGGCCGCTGTTGCGCGGGTCTTCAAATATCTGCGCCAGGGTTTGCCGCCAGCGGGTGAGGCGCGTCCAGGCGAGGTCGCCGAGCAGCATACCGCGGCCGGCCTCAACGGCCAGGCGCCGGAGAGCGGCGGCCGCATCCGCCATGGCGCACGAATCCACCACCACGCGCCGCGCCACGGCGGCCAGGGCAGGGAACTCCGCTAACCACAGCAGGCGCGGGCTGCGGCACCACAGGATCACGGGGAGATCCGGCACCTCCAGCGGCAGCACTACCGAAGGCACATCGCCCAGCGAGGCGTCCGAACAGGTGATCTCCACCTGCTCGCAGCAGATCTGGCGGCGCTGGCCGAACGGCATCCAGCACTGGGCGAAGACGCGTTGGCTGAGGGAACGCTCACCCGCACCGGTGAGGCGGACCACGATGGTGCGCGCGGGATGCTCCGGCATGAGGGCGGCGATGGTCTCGCCCAGGCCGGATGGATCCTCGCGGTCTTCGGTGACGACGATCAGCGTCATGCTGCAGGCGCGGAGCACGCCCTGCGCCGCTTCGCCGGCTTCCGCCTTGCTGGTGGTGACCCAGAGATCGGCGAGTTCCTTGAGGATTTGCTCGGGAGGCGTGGCCGCCATCACGGTTTCCTCCAGGTGTGGCCGCGGCGGGCCAGCATGGCGTCCGCGGCAGCCGGTCCCCAGCTTCCGGCAGCGTAGTTGGGAAAGTCGAATTTGGAAGCGCGCCACGCGTTCTGAATGGGCTCGACCACGGCCCAACTGGCTTCCACCATGTCCTGCCGCGTGTACAGCGTGGCGTCTCCCAGCAGGGCATCGAGCAGCAGCGTTTCGTAAGCGGAAGGCGAGCGCTCGCCGAAGCTGGAGCCGTAATTGAAATCCATCGACACCGGGCGCAGCTTCATTCCGGCGCCGGGGCGCTTGGAAAGGAACTTGAGCGAGATGCCCTCCTCCGGCTGAATGCGCACAATCAGCAGATTGGGCGTGCCGTCGGAGATTTCGCCATCGAACATAGCCAGCGGGGCGCTGTTGAAATGGATGGCGATTTCGGTGACGCGCTTGGGCAGCCGCTTGCCGGTGCGCACGTAAAAAGGCACGCCGGCCCAGCGCCAGTTTTCCACGAACAGGGTCACCGCGGCGTAGGTGTCGGTGGCCGAATCTGGCTTGACGCCCGGCTCCTCGCGGAATCCGGGCACATCTTCGCCGCCAATGCGCGCCGCGCCGTACTGGCCCGCCACCGCATTCTGGCGGATCTCATCGGCCGTCATGGGTTTCATGGAGCGCAGCAGCTTGGAGCGCTCATCGCGCACGCTGCCGGCGCGGAAGCTGGCGCTGGGCTCCATGGCAATGGTGGCCATCACCTGCAACAGGTGGTTCTGAATCATGTCGGCGAGCGCGCCGGCTTCCTGGTAGTAAGCGCCACGGCCTTCCACACCGATCGATTCCGCGGCCGTGATCTCAACGTGGTTGATGTACCGGCGGTTCCAGAGCGGCTCGAAAATCCCATTGCCGAAGCGAAAGGCCAGGATGTTTTGCACGGTTTCCTTACCCAGGTAATGGTCGATGCGGTAGACGTCGGATTCGGCGAAGACTTGGTGCAGGCGATCGCTCAGCTCGCGCGCACTGGCCAGGTCGTGGCCGAATGGCTTCTCCACCACCAGCCGGCGCCAGCCGGTGCCGTGCTGCAGGCCGGCCGCTCCGATGCCCTGCGCCACCTCCGCATATTGGCTGGGCTGGGTAGACAGATAGAAGAGCAGGTTGCCGCCCGTCTGATGGGATTGTTCCAGGTGGGCAAGCTTCTCTCCGATGCGCTGGAAGAGCCCGGCATCGCCGATATCTCCCGCCACATAGTGGAGGCCGTCGCCAAACGCCTTCCACACTTCTTCATCCAACGGAGTGTTTTCGGAGAACGCGGTGACCCCTTCCTTCATCTTGGCGCGGAATTGATCGTCGGTCAGAGGCGTGCGCGAACTGCCGACGATGGCGAAGCCGGGCGCCAGGCGCCGGTCGTAGGCCAGGCGGTAGAGCGCGGGTATCAGCTTGCGCTTGGTGAGATCGCCATTGGCGCCAAAAATCACCATGGCACATGGAGGGATGCGCCGTTCGAAGCGCAACGCATCCTGAAACGGGTTCTCAGCGGCCATTGGATCTACATTATCAGATGCGCGGGCGCGTCCCGCCGGTGGCTGCGGCGGAGTCAAGCGGAATCCGTATCAGGCAATACAGCACTGGATGCGGTGACCGCGGTCACTCGAGAGACCGGCAGGCGGCGTACCTAGTCCAGTGTAAATCTGCCGTACAGCTTTTCTGCAGCCGGCCGATAAGGGCATAGGAGCAAGCATGAAGGGCAGCCCGGCGCCGGTCGACGAAAAGGTTGTCCGCGACTATATCATCCGCGCCATGGAGGAGTGTGGGAGGAATATGGCGGTGCCGGGCCTTCTGCGCAAGATCGCCGCCTATGAGCCCGAGCTGTTCCTCAAGGTCGCGCTCGGTCTCGTCGAAGGCGAGCCGGACTGCCCCGGCCGCCGCCTGCTGGCGCGGATGCTGCTGCGCAACCCGCAAACCATCCCCACCATCACCGATCCCGATGCGCTTGCCCGCGACAACGCCATCCTGGTGTCGAAGCGCTTGATTGCGGCCGACAGTTGGTTTGACGTCACGCTGGCGCGCCATTTGCCCGACCGCCGCGGCGAGACTGCCGGCCCGGCGGCGAAATCGGCCGGACGCGCGCTGGACATCCTGGATGAAGTCTCGCCAGGCGGAAGGATTATCCATCTGCTGTCGCACCTGGCGGACTCTTCCGACCGGCACGTCGCCAGCAAAGCCACGCTGCTGGTGGGGCGGCGCCTTCACAATATGGCGTGGGTGGGCCGGCATCTATCGAGCGCCGACCCGCGCGTCCGCGCCAATCTGGTCGAGTCTCTGTGGGGGTTCGATGCGCCCGAAGCGCGGCGCGCCCTGACGGATTGTCTGGACGACGAGCATAACCGCGTGGTGGGTAACGCTATCGTAGGACTCTTCCTGCTGCAGGAGAGCGATGTTACAGCGCGTGTTTCCTCGATGCTGCGGCAGCCTGCGGAGTTCCATGCCACTGCGGCGTGGATCATGGGCAAAACATGCTGCCGGCATTTTACCGGCAATTTGCGGCAATTGATGTGCGATGCGGCTCCGGGCGTGCGCCGCGCGGCCTTCCAGGCCCTTTTCAGCCTGCACCGCGCGACGGCGGACGAGAGGCCGGATTCCGGGCCGCCGGCGCTGCTTACGGACCAGACCGGCAGCGGGGACGCCCGCCGGGATCGCACAGCAGGCCCAGGCGTGCGCCTCGACGGCAGGTCCTTTCTGAGCAGGGAGGCGTGACATCCGGGGCGGACAATAAGCGGCGTGGCGCACGCACTCGTGCGTGCCGTGTCGAGACTCTTCTCGACACGCGCTACACGCGCTGTTCGAAACCCTGTGTGCCGCTGCGAAAGCGCCTGCCCCATCGCCCTACCGTGCGCCGCTACAAAATGGGCCCCTTGCTAGAATGGCCCTATGGCGGGAAACAGCGGGCCACAGCCGGTTCGATCCTTCGAAACCTCTTTAGAAGAACTGGAGAAGGTGGTGAAGGAATTGGAAGGCGGCGACCTTCCACTGGAGCGTTCGCTCGAATTGTTCGAGCGCGGCATGAGCCTGTCCGACGAATGCCGCAAACAGCTTGAGGCGGCGGAAACGCGCGTGGAGATTCTGCTGCGCAAGGAAGGCAAGATCTCCGCCGAGCCGTTCCGCCCGGAGGAAGCGGAAAAAGCATGAACCTGCGCGACTACCTGGCCGTGCAGCAACGGCTGGTGGATCGAGAACTGGACCGGCTGACGCCGCCCGAAACGGCGCCTCCTGCGACCATTCACCGCGCCATGCGCTACAGCCTCTTCGCCGGCGGCAAGCGCATACGCCCGGTGCTGTGCCTGGAGGCGGCGCGCACGGTGGCGGGCGCGGACGAAGTGGGAGGCGCCGTGACAGCGGCCTGCGCGCTCGAGCTGATCCACACCTACTCGCTGATTCACGACGATTTGCCGGCGCTCGATAACGACGATTACCGGCGCGGCAAGCTGACCAACCATAAAGTATTCGGCGATGCCATGGCGATTCTGGCGGGCGATGCGCTGCTGACGCTGGCGTTTCAGGTGCTCTCTGAGCTGCCGGCACCCGCGGATCGCAAAACGCGGCTGCTGGCGGAACTGGCCACAGCGTCGGGCACGGTGGGCGGCATGATCGGCGGCCAGGTGGCGGATCTGGAAGGGGAAGGGAAGCCTCCGGATGCGGCGCTGCTCGAATCCATCCATCGCGCCAAGACCGGCGCACTGCTGCGGGCCAGCCTGCGTATGGGCGCCATTTACGCGGGCGCGAGCGAGTCCGAATACGCGGCGCTTTCCTGCTATGGCGAGCACATCGGCCTGGCGTTCCAGATCGTCGACGACATATTGGACGTAGAAGAATCCTCAGAAGCCCTCGGCAAAACGGCCGGCAAGGACGCCGCGCAACACAAGATCACCTTCCCCGCCGTGTACGGCCTGGAGGCGTCGCGAACCATGGCCGAAGCCGAGTGCGGCCGGGCTCACCAGGTACTCGAGCCGTTCGGGGCGCATGCCGCGCGGCTGCACGAACTGGCCGACCTGATTGTCCGCCGCAAATCATGAAGACGCGGCTGGACCGGCTGCTGGTGGAACGCGGTCTCGCCGATTCGCGCGAGAAGGCGCAAGCCCTGATCATGGCCGGCGAGGTGCTGGTGGACGGGCACAAAGCCGCCAAACCCGGCCAGTCGGTAGCGGCCGAGGCGGCGCTCGAGGTGCTGGCGCGGCCGCCGTACGCGAGCCGCGGCGGATTCAAGCTTGCCGAAGCCCTGCGGCATTGGAACATCGGCGTGGCCGGCTGGGTCTGCCTGGATATCGGCGCATCCACCGGCGGCTTCACCGATGTGCTGCTGCAAGCCGGCGCGGCGCGCGTCCATGCGGTGGATGTGGGCGCGGGCCAGCTCGATTGGAGGCTGCGTACCCATCCGCGGGTGGTGGTGCACGATCGCATCAACGCACGAAAGCTCTCCGCCGCGGACATCGGCGAAGCCGTGGATCTGGTCACCTGTGACGTAAGCTTCATTTCGGCCACCTTGATTTTGCCGGCGGCCGCGCCGCTGCTACGGCCGGCCGGGCAAATGGTTATACTGGTCAAACCGCAGTTTGAAGCCGGCAAGGGACAAGTGGGCAAGGGCGGCATTGTGCGCCGGCCCGAAGTCCACCTGGCGGCTTGCCAGCGGGTCGAACGGGCCGCGGCGGATCTCGGCTTCCGGACCGATGTGATCGAAAGCCCCATCCTCGGCGCCGAAGGGAACAAGGAGTTCCTGCTCTATGCCCACCATTAGGACCGTCGGCATTTGTTCCAAGCCGCACTCGGCGGAAGCTCTGGCCGTTGTGCCGCGGCTGCTCGAGTGGCTGAAGGATCGCGGCATCGCGGTGCGCTATGACCTGGAAACGGCGGTGTACGCGCCCGCCACACAGGGCATACCGCGCAGCGACGTTCCGCCGGGCTGCGACCTGGTGATCGTGCTCGGCGGCGATGGCACGCTGCTTTCCGCCGCCCGCGCCATCGGCAAGCTGGAGATTCCGCTGTTCGCCGTCAACCTGGGCGGCCTGGGCTTCCTCACCGCGATCACAGTCGACGAAATCTACCCCGAGCTGGAACGCGCTTTTCGCGGCGAGCACCGCGTCGCCAGGCGCAAGCTGCTGTCCACCGAAGTGGTGCGCGGCGAAGAAGTGGTGGCGTCTTACCAGGCGCTCAACGACGCCGTGCTGACCAAAGCGGCCATCGCGCGCATGATCGATCTCGAAGCTTGGGTGGATCAGCAACTCGTCTGCGAGTACAAGGCCGATGGGCTGATCATTTCCACTCCCACCGGCTCGACGGCTTACTCGCTGTCGGCGGGCGGCCCGGTGATTTTCCCCGCGGTGCCGGCCATTTGCCTCACTCCCATCTGTCCGCACACGCTCACCAACCGGCCTGTGCTGGTGCCGGAAACCAGCATCATTCGCATCCTCGCCCACAACCCGAATGAATCCACCTACCTGACGATTGACGGCCAGGTGGGCGGCCCGATTGCGGAGGGCGATGCCATTGTGTGCCGCAGCTCGAACTACGCGTTGCATCTGATCCGGCCGCCGCACGCACGGTTCTTCGACGTGCTGCGGCAGAAACTGGATTGGGGCAAGCGATGAAGCGGCCGTCGCTGACGGCGTGGATCTTCATCGGTATGGCGGCCGGCGTGGCCGTGGGAGCGCTGGCTCCAGGGTTCGCGCCGCGCCTGGCGCCCGTGAGCAACGTGTTTCTGCGGCTGATCCGTTCCATCATTGCGCCGCTGATTTTCGCCATGCTGGTGGCTGGAATCGCCGGCGGAGGCGATCTGAAGCGGATGGGACGTGTCGGCGTCAAGGCTATCGTCTATTTTGAAATCGTCACCACGCTGGCCTTGTTCCTGGGGCTGGCGGCGGTGAACCTGGCGCGGCCGGGAGCAGGCGTGCCGATGGGTGCGGGCGGCGCAGAACAGGCCGCGGCGCAACCGCCGGCGAAGCTCGGCGATATTCTCGAACACGTCTTCCCCGCCAGCATCATCGATGCCATGGCGCGCAACGATGTGCTCCAGGTCGTCGTCTTTGCCTTCCTGTTCGGCGCCGCCTGCGCGGCCATCGGCGCGAAATCGAAGCCGGTGGTCGAATTTTGCGGATCGCTCGCCGAAGTCATGTTCCAGTACACGAAATATGTGATGTACCTGGCGCCGTTCGGGGTGGGTGCGGCCATCGCGGTCACCATCGGTTCCAAGGGCGTCGGCGTGCTGTTCGGTCTGGGCAAGCTGATCGCCACCATGTACGCCGCCTCCGCCTTGTTCGTGCTGCTGGTGCTGGTTCCGGTGGCGATCTTATTCCGCATTCCGCCCGGCCGCTTTTATCGCGCCGTCCGGCAGCCGTTCCTAATCGCTTTCTCCACCGCGTCGAGCGAGGCCGCCCTCCCGCTGGCGCTCGAAAACATGGAAGAGTTCGGCGTCCCCAAGCACATCGTTGGATTCGTCCTGCCCACCGGCTACAGCTTCAACCTGGCCGGCACCACGCTGTATCTCTCGACGGCAGCGATCTTCGTGGCGCAAGGAGCCGGCATCCACCTTAGTCTCAGCCAGCAACTGGTCATCATGCTGACCCTGATGCTGACCAGCAAGGGTGTGGCCGGTGTGCCGCGCGCCGCCATCGTCATCCTCACCGGAACCCTGGCCACATTCCATCTCCCAATGGAAGGCATCGCCGTTCTGCTGGGCGTCGACGCCGTACTCGACATGGCCCGCACCTCGATCAACGTTCTAGGCAACTGCCTGGCCTGCGCCGTGGTAGCAAGGTGGGAGGGGTATAAGCTCGAAGGGCAGTGAGAGCGGGCGGATGTACAAGCGGGTGCCGTGCTAGCCTCGCGCCTGGTGGGGCATGCTTTAGCTTGCCCGTTTCCCTTCCCGAGCGTCGCAGAAGGCGCTACGCCTACTTCAAGTATTTCACCGTCGCCACGACGAAGATTATCTCCACAACGAAGATCGCCTCCCGGCGCCCTGCGTCGCGGCCTACGCCGGTTCCGCCTGGTATTACGAAACACGCCCGCCAGCGGGCGTTGGCAAGCTAAAGCATGCCCCACCTTTACCTACTTCAAATATTTCACCGCCAGCACCGCGTTGCCGCGCTCGTTGTAAAGCAGTTCATCGACCAGGTTGCGGGCCATGAGGATGCCGAACCCGCCAGGGCGCTGGCCCCGCTCTTCGCGGTATTCGATGTGCCTGGTGGCGGATGAAAGCAGGGACCAATGAAAGCCGGGACGGCCTGAACCGCGCGATCCACTCAGCGCCTCGCGCTAACCTGCCCGCCGTCTTTCCTCCCTGGCGAGCGCTTCGTGCAGGAGCGATTTCATGTATGTCTGGTACGGCAGCCCCTTTTCCAACGCCAAGCGGCGCAGCCTGGCCAGATCGGCTTCGGGCAGGCGTATCGAGATCACGCGGGAGACCGACGCACGCTTCAGAAGGTCGGCGCGGCTGAGCGTCTTCAGCGTGCCTTTCCTTGCGGCGTCCTCCAGGTCGCGGTCGAGTTCTTCGCGGTGAGCGTACCACCAACGCGCCTCTTCAGTTTCGGTACGAAACGCCGGAACCTTCTGCTTATTCATAGCTCACCTCTGTGCTGCAAGTACAGCGCGCGAAGCCGCTTCGGCGCCGGGTATGCCGTGATTGCCCGCACACGCCCGCGCCGGAGTGTCCAGATAATAACCAAAATCCGGCCGCGGAGCGTGGCGCCAAGCGATTTGAAGCGCCCCTCGCCGGTTTCAGTCTCATACTCGAGATCCAGCGGCTCATTTTGCAGTAACTGTTCAAATTCGCTCGGGGTCACCCGATGGCGCTTTAGATGGCCGGCGTTGGCGTCGTCCCACTCAAATTGAAGCGCGCTCCCCAATTTCAAGGATACCGAGGTATATATACGTCGTCAATACCAGTTGAGCCGACCTTAGGCATTTCACCGTTGCCACGACGAAGATTATCTGCACAACGAAGATCGCCTCCCGGCGCCCTGCGTCGCGGCCTACGCCGGTTCCACCTGGTATTACGAAACACGCCCGCCAGCGGGCGTTGGCAGGCTAAAGCATGGCCCACCTTTACCTACTTCAAATATTTCACCGCCAGCACCGCGTTGCCGCGCTCGTTGTAAAGCAGTTCATCGACCAGGTTGCGGGCCATCAGGATGCCGAACCCGCCGGGGCGCTGGCCCTGCTCTTCGCGGTATTCGATGTGCCTGGTGGGGGAGCCGTCGGGATTCGAGATGGCGGCGTGCGGCAGAGCTCCCAGCGAAAAGCCCCTGCCCGGGTCGGCGATGTGCGCCATCACCGCGCGCGAGGTGCGCAGCAGCGAGGCCCGCACCCGCTTGCGCGCGTCGGACTTGCCTCCATATTCGATGCCGTTGATGAGCAGCTCGCGGAACGCGATGGCGATGTCTTCGGCCGTTTGCGGTTCCAGGTCCGCCAGCATTTCGCGGACGAACTGGGTGGTGCGCTCGGCGGTCTCGAGCTTGCAGCGGACTTCCAGCGTAATCCACTCCGGGCGGGCGGAGGCTATCCGGATGTCGTCGCGCCAGGTGGTGGCATCGAGCGCCAGTTGCACCATGTCGGCCAGCGGGCCGGTGGGAATCGGCTTGTGAAAATAGGCGTAGGCGCGTCCGCGAATGGCCGCCAGCGCCCCGGCCGGATTGCGGCTGCCGGCCATGATGACTCTGGCTTCGGGCCGGATGGAGCGCATGCGGCGCAGCAGCGTGAGTCCTTCGTCGCCATTGCGGCCCTGCCCGGCCAGCACCAGGTCGCACTCGGAATGGCGTAGCGCCTCCAAGGCTTCGTGCCGGTCGTAAGCGTCTTGAATAGAGCGTCCCTCGCGCTGCAGCACGGGAGCCAGAAGCTCGTGGAGGGCGGGGTCGGCATCGAAGACCAATAGACTGCAAGGGCTCACAGCATCTCCCATCTTCACTTTAGCCGAGTAGGGCTCCGGATTGAGATTCCGGTCGGCATTTTTACGCGCCGACGCCCAGGCGTAACTTTTGGGGCGCCTGCGCCCCATCTCGTCGTAACCTGGGCCGGCTGGGCCGCATCTGATATAGTCATGGAACCGATCCAGCCTGCCCGTGGTGTCTCTCACGCCGGCAGTGCCATTTCGTACACGGCCGGCGGTTTGTTCCTGCTCTGGCTGCTCGCGGCCGGGACCGCGAGCGCACAAATCTACCCGCCGGGTGGTTACCCAGGCGGTGGCTATCCGCCCGGTGGTTATCCCGGAGGTTATCCTGGCGGATATCCGGGAGGCGGCGGCCCCAGCATTCCGATCGGCCGCGGCAAGACGAATCCCAACGGCACCAAGGGCGAGCCCATGCCGAACTTCCGCGGCAAGTTGCGGCAGATGGATAGTAAAACGATTACTATCGCGCTCGACGATGACCGCCAAATAGACTTCAAGCGCACCGACAAGACCAAGTTCTTCAAGAACGGGGATGAGGTCAAGAACCCGAAGTTCGCCCCTGGGGACCAAGTGTCCGTCGAGGGCCCCGAGGATGAGAAGGGCTACATGATCGCGGTCAATGTCTATTGGGAGAAGGCCGCGAGCGACCAGACTGCGGCCGCCAAAGACAAAGACAGCGGCGCCGTCGACACCTGGAAGGACAATCCGAAGGATGCCTCCTCCGCCAAGGCGCAGGCGGCCGCGCCCTCTACCCAGGCGATGGCGCCCGCCAAGCCGGATGCCGACGATCCTGGCCCGCCGGTTCTGCGGCGCGGCAAGCCGGCCGACCCGGCGCGCGAACATGCCGACGAGCCTCCAGCGGAACCGCCGGCGCCGGCTGGAACCGCTGCCACTGCGCCGCCGGCCGCCTCCCAGCCTCTTGCCCCCGCCCAGGCCGAGGCGGCCGAAGCCACCGTACCGCCTCCCGCCCCGGTTTATCGGAATGCGGATCAGATGCCCGTTCCCGAGTCGAGGCCCCGGCCGGTTGACGACCTGATTCGCAGGGCTGCCGGGGCTGCGTTCGACTTCACCGAAGGCTTGCCCAATTACGTGTGCCAGGAGGACATCGCCCGTTACGCCAGCGACAGCAGGCCGGCGGACTGGCGGCCCAACGACCTGGTATCGGCCGCTGTGGTCTATGACAACGGCAAAGAGGACTACCGCAACATCAAGGTGAACGGCAAGCCGCGCCAGAGCTTCGCGGATACCGACGGCGCCTGGTCCACGGGCGAATTCGGTACCCTCTTGGTCGACCTTTTCTCGCCAGCCACCGACGCTCAATTCCGCTTCCGCGAGAGCGCGCGCATCGCCGGCATCAATGCTAAGGTCTACGATTTTAACGTGGACCACCCCCACTCGCATTGGAACGTCATCGTATCCTCGCAACGCTATTCGCCGGCATATAGAGGATCGGTGTGGATCGATCCGCAGACCTCGCGCGTGCTGCGCATCGAGGAACAGGCGTACGGTTTCCCGTCGGACTTTCCCGCCGATCACGTGGAAACCGCCACCGACTACCAGTATGTGCAACTGGGCGACGCCAGAAAATACCTGCTGCCGGTTCACTCGGAGAATCTGATGTGCCAGCGCGGCACCGACGCGTGCTCCCGCAACAGCATCGATTTTCGCCTTTATCACAGGTACACGGGCGAAGCCACCATCACCTTCGACGACACGAAGAAGTAGCGGCGGCCGTGGCGCACGCACTTTTGCGTGCCGCGTCGAGACTCTTCTCGACGCAATGCCCAGCTTCTTGTGAGATGTCTCTGCCCCGTGCGGCAGCTTTGCGCCGGCAAGAATGGCGGCGGCACGCAAAGTGCGTGCCCATGCCCATCAGCCGGCCGGCTCAACCAGCGCCGACATCGAACCCTGCGAGCGCTCCAGGCGCGCGTCCGGACCATACGACTGGATCTGGTCGCGTGCGAATTCGGCTTGCGGCAACTCGCAGGTGATAAGCACGGTGCGGCCCACCCGGTCCACTTCTTCGGCGTGCCGGTAGGCTTCCTCGAGGCTGAAGACGAAAATCTTCTGCAGCATCTCGATCACGTAATCGTAGGTGTGGTCGTTGTCGTCGAGCAGGACGACGCGATATAGCGGAACCAGACGGTCCTGCTCTATGACCTCGGTGTCCGGGGAAATGGATGGCTTCGCCATGGTGCGGCCACCAAATCCAGTATGCGACATCCCGCCGCCCGGCGACAACGGCACGCTTAAAAAGAGGCGGACGCCGGGCCAATCGAACCGGGCCGATTGCGATATGATGCAGTCTTGATCCGAAGAACCCTCATTCCTGTGGCGCTGGCGCTGTTCGTATTCCAGGCCCGGACGGCGGAGAAGTTCTCGCTCACCGTCGACAACATCATGCGCGGCCCGGCGCTGGTGGGCTATGAGCCTACCCAGATCCGCTGGTCGCACTCGAGCGATCGCGTGTTTTTCCAATGGAAACAGGCCGGCGACAAGCTGGATGCGCCCTTCGATACCTACGTGGTGGGGCGCGACGGATCGCCCCCGCGCAAGCTCACCGATGCGGAGGCAAAGCAGGCGCCGCCTGCCTTCGGCCAACTTTCGCGCGACCGGCGTCTCACCGTTTACGTCCGCGACGGCGACCTGTATCTCTATGACTCCTCCAACGGCCAGACCCGCCAGCTCACCAACACCACCGAACCCGAGACCGACCCTCACTTTCTGCCCGATGGCAAACGCATCTATTTCACGCGCGGCGGCAACCTGTACGTTATGTCGCTTGAAACCGGCTACCTGGAGCAGATGACTGACATTCGCACCGCCGGCGCGCCACAACCGGTGGCGGCAACGGGATTCGAAGGCGGATTCGGCGGACGCGGCGGGCGCGGCGGCCCTGCGCCGGCTGAAGCTTCCGCCGCGCAAAAGCCCGCCAGCGCCAGCCAGGAGCTCCTCAAGAAGGAGCAGACAGAGCTCTTCGAAACGGTCCGCGAGCGCGCAGCGCGGCACCAGGAAGAAGAGGCGAAACGCAAGCAGGAACACCCGCGCAAGCCATTCACGCTGGAGGCGCGCCAGTTGGTCCTGGCGTTACAGCTTTCGCCCGACGAGAAGTACGTGATCGCCATCGTGATGGATGCGGCCGCCGGCGCCAGGAACACCACCGTTCCCAACTGGATCACCGACAGCGCTTATACCGAAGATATCCGCGGCCGCCCCAATGTGGGCGACACCCAAGCGCGCCGGCGCCTGGCGGTATTTGACGCCGTGTCCGGCGAGATGAAGTGGGTGGATCACGGACAGAAAGCTGCGCCGCCCGCGCCTGGCGCCGCGCCGCCCACCCCCAACCCGGAACATGGCGGGCGCGGTGAGCACGCCTCCGGGCCGCCGGAGCGCGAGGTTTACCTTTCCATGCCCGTTTGGAGCGACGATGGCTCCAAGGCCGCGCTGCTGGGCCGCTCCGCCGATAACAAGGACCGCTGGATATTTGCCCTGGATCCCGCCACCGCTAAGACGCGGGTGCTGGCGCACGACCATGACGACGCATGGATCGGCGGTCCGGGCGCGTTCACCCTGGGCTGGATCGAGAACGGCCGCGACGTCTACTTCCAATCTGAACGCACCGGCTATTCGCACCTTTATGCGGTGGCCTGGGATGGCGGCGAACCCCGCGCCTTGACGTCGGGCAACTGGGAAGTGCTGACGGTCCGCCAGTCGCGCGATAAATCGCATTTTTACATCACTGCGAACAAGGATTCACCTTACGAGAATCACCTTTATGAGATGAGCGTCGAAGGTGGTCCGCTCACCCGGCTCACCAGCGCCCTCGGCAAGCACACCACCACGCTTTCGCCCGACGAGCGCTGGATCGCCGACGTTTACTCCTACACCAACCAGCCGCCCGATCTCTACGTGCAGGAGAACCGTCCGGGAGCCGGCCAGGTGCGGCTTACCACATCGCCCGCGCCCGATTTCGCCGCGTACCCATGGCTCGACGTGCCCATCGTGACGTTCACCGCGCGCGATGGCGTCAAGGTGCCGGCGCGCCTGTTCAAGCCGGCCCACTTCCGCAAGGGCGGCCCCGGCGTGGTGTTCGTGCATGGCGCCGGATACCTGCAGAACGTGGACCGCTGGTGGAGTCCACTTACTACCGCGAGTATATGTTCGACCACCTGCTGATGGAGCGCGGTTTCGTCGTGATTGACATGGACTACCGCGGCTCGGCTGGCTACGGCCGCGAACTGGCGCACTGCGGTCTACGAGCACATGGGCGGCAAGGACCTGGACGACGTCATGGACGCCGCCAAATACCTGGTGGCCGAGCAGGGCGTCGACCCCAGGAAAATCGGCCTGTGGGGCGGCAGTTACGGCGGCTTCCTCACGCTGATGGCGATGTTCACCCAAAGCGACATCTTCGCCGCCGGCGCGGCCCTGCGGCCGGTTTCCGATTGGGCGCTCTACAATCAGGGCTACACGTCGGACATCCTGAACCTGCCGCAGACCGATCCGCAAGCCTACCGGCACTCGTCGCCCATCTTCTTCGCCGAGGGGCTGAAAGGCGCGCTGCTGATCTGCCACGGCATGGTGGACACCAACGTCGAGTTCAACGAAACCGTGCGCCTGGTCCAGCGCCTCATCGAACTGCACAAGGAGAACTGGGAACTCGCCGTCTACCCGGTCGAGAACCACTCCTTCACCGAGCCAAGCAGTTGGGCCGATGAGTACAAGCGCATTCTGGCGCTGTTCGAGCGGACTTTGGGTGGCGCATAACGGCGGATAAAGAAGGACCGCCTCATTCGTCCAGGTGGGGCAGCATGGCTAGCAAGTCGCAGACTAATAACCAGTGGCTACGGGTTCATATCGACGGTTATGAAACCGCTTTATCGGAACTTAGCCTTGTCTGCGCCTCCCTGTGCGGTTACAGTTTAGTTG
>CAVXJY010000015.1:0-10731 GCA_963761855.1 Bryobacterales bacterium
TTCAAGGCTTTAGACTTCATCCCCCACCCTCCTGTATCCATCTCTGCCCGATCCATACTAATCCTGCACAGAATACAACCACTCACAGGAGGTGCTATGGTAAACTGCGAACAGGGATGCGTCTAGGGTGCCACTGGTTCCTCCTTATATCGAAGCCCTCCGGCCTTACGAAGCGGGGCGGACTGCCGAATCGGTTCGCAGGCAATACGGGCTGAGCCGGGTCGCGAAACTAGCTTCCAACGAGAATCCGCTGGGCAGCTCGCCGCGTGCAGTGGAGGCCGTCCGGCGTTCGCTCGAGGGGCTCAACTTATACCCAAACGGCGGGCTCGATTTGCGCGAGGTTCTGGCGCGCAGGTTCGAGCTCAAGCTGGAGAATGTGATCGCCGGCAGCGGGTCGGAAGGCATCATGTCCAACATCATTCGCGCATTTCTGTGCGATGACGACGAGGTGCTCACCACCGAGGCAGCCTTCATCGGTTTCCAGGTACTGGCGCGTTCCCGCGGGGTGAAATACCGGACCGTGCCCTACCGCGGTTGGCACTACGATCTGCCGGCACTTGCCGCGCAGATCAATTCCCACACTAAGCTCGTCTATCTCGCCAACCCGAACAACCCCACTGGCACGATTTTCACCAGGCAAGAGTTCGACGATTTCTACAGGCACGTACCGGAGCGCGTGCTGATCATTCTCGACGAAGCCTACTTCGAATACGCGAAGCACAATCCGCAGTATCCCGACTCCATGCATTACCGTTACGACAACGTGATCACGCTGCGCACTTTTTCGAAAGTCTACGGACTGGCCGGTGCGCGGATCGGGTACGGTTTCGCGCATGAGGAGTTGATCCGCAACCTGCTAAAAGTGAAGTTGCCGTTCGAGCCGTCGTCGCCGGCGCAGGCCGCGGGGATCGCCGCCCTGTCGGACGATGAGTTTCTGGCTTCCTCGCTGGAACTCAATTCGCGGGGGCTCGGGTACCTCACCTCCGCTCTCAAAGAAATCGGGATTTCCGTGGTGCCTTCGCAGGCGAACTTCGTAATGATCGTGTTATCGGGCGAGGAAGAGGCGAGCCGTCTTTTTGAGGAGTTGCTGGCGCAAGGGGTGGTGGTGCGGCCGCTAAAGTCTTTCGGTCTGCCCAACTGCCTGCGCATTTCCACTGGCACCGACGAAGACAACGCGCTCTGCATCGAAGCATTCAGGAGAAGCTATGCCGCAATCGCTGGAGCAAGCCAAGTCTGCTAGCCGGGAGGCTGGGAAGGATTTCCTTCCGCTCAACGGCATCGACTACGTGGAATTCTATGTTGGCAACGCGCGACAGTCGGCGCACTATTACCGTTCGGCGTTCGGCTTCCGGCTGGCTGCATACCGCGGCCCCGAGACCGGCACGCGCGACCGGGCATCCTACCTGCTGGTGCAGAAACGGATCTGCCTGGTGTTGACTACACCGCTCGCGCCGGACCATCCGATCTCCGATTCCATCCGGTTGCACGGAGATGGTGTGCATGACATCGCCTTGTGGGTGGACGACGCGGAAGCAGCCTGGCGCGAGACCACCAGTCGCGGCGCGCGCAGCGTGCGCGAGCCGGAGACCCTGCGGGATGGGGACGGAGAGGTGCGTCTGGCGGCGATTGCAACCTACGGCGACACCATTCACACCTTTGTCGAACGGGCAAACTACCGCGGCGCATTTATGCCGGGTTTTCAGAAGGTGGAAGGCGATGATCCGGTAGCACGGCCGGCGGGTTTCTCGCACATCGATCACATCGTAGGCAACGTCGGTTGGCGCGAAATGAACCGCTGGGTGGATTTCTATCGCGACGTGATGGGATTCCAGTTATTCAAACACTTCGACGATAAGGACATCAGCACGGAATACTCGGCGCTGATGTCGAAGGTGATGTCGAGCGGCAACCAGCGGGTCAAGTTCCCCATCAACGAGCCGGCCGAGGGCAAACGCAAATCGCAAATCGAGGAATACCTGGAGTTCTATCGCGGGCCCGGCGTGCAGCACATCGCGCTGGCGACCGGCAACATCATCGACACCGTATCGAAGCTACAGCGGCAGGGCGTGGAGTTTCTGCGCGTGCCCTCGACTTATTATCAGGATCTGCTGGTGCGGACGGGGCCCATCGATGAGCCCGTGGCAGCACTTCAGGAACTGGGCATTCTTGTGGACCGGGACGACGAAGGCTACATGTTGCAGATCTTCACCCGCCCGGTGGAGGACCGGCCTACACTGTTTATCGAAGCGATTCAGCGCAAGGGGAGCCGCAGTTTCGGGAAGGGGAACTTTAAGGCGCTGTTCGAGGCGATCGAGCGCGAACAGGCGCTTCGCGGAAATCTGTGAAAGGGGGAATATGTATCCACTCAAGAAGGGCAAGTTCGCGAGTCAGGCGCACGTGCGCCTGCCGGAAGGTACTTACGAGGAAGAACACGGGCGCAAAGGATTCTACGGCAAGAGCGCGCATCTCTATCACGCGCATCCTCCTACGGGCTGGATCCGGTTTGAAGGCAAGCTGCGGCCGCATTGCTTCGATATGAACCGGGTGGAACCTTCGGACTTGCGCGACCCCGAAGGAACACCGCTAGCGGTGCTGGGAAACCGGGACGTGCAGTTGTCCGTATCGCGGCGCTCAGAGGCGATGCCGTTCTACTACCGCAATGCGGATGGCGACGAGCTGATCTTTGTGCATCGCGGCGCCGGCATCATCGAAACGGACTTCGGTCCGTTGCATTTCGAGAAGGGCGACTACGTGGTGATGCCGCGGGCGGTGACTTACCGGGTAGTGCCGGAGAGCGCGGACAATTTCTTCCTCATTATCCAATCGCGCACGGAGTTCAACCCACCGGAAAAAGGTCTGCTCGGGCAACACGCGCTGTACGATCCAGCGGTGGTCACGACGCCGGAGCCAGAGCCTCATCTGGATGGCGCAGCTTCGGCAGGTGAGTGGGAAATCCGCATCAAGGCGGAAGACGAGATTTCGAAAGTGGTTTACCCCTTTAACCCGCTCGACGTGGTTGGCTGGAAGGGAGATCTCACGGCGTGGAAGATCAATATGCGCGATATCCGGCCCGTGATGAGCCCTCGCGCCCACCTTCCGCCGAGCGCACACAGCACCTTCGTTACGGAGGGCGCGGTGGTATGCAGCTTTCTGCCGCGGCCGCTCGAACAGGACGAGGATGCGATGCGCGTTCCGTTCTTCCATCGCAACACCGACTACGACGAGTTTATCTTCTACCATGACGGCGACTTCTTCAGCCGCGACGGAATCAAGGCGGGGATGGCGACTCTGCACCCGCGCGGGATTCACCACGGACCGCACCCCAAAGCTCTGCGCAATCAGAAGAAGAAGTCCCAAACCGACGAATACGCGGTGATGCTGGATGGGCTGGACCCGCTCCACGTGCTGCCGGCGGGCGAACGGGTGGAGTGGAAAGAGTATTGGTCCACTTGGCTCGACGAGACAGCAGCGCCGGCGGTCGAGACCGGCGGCGTCGCTGTGGGGAAAAAGTAGTTGAACGCTGTCTGGAAGCCCTCGCGGGAATGGATCGAGAGGACCAACGTCTGGCGCTTCATGCGGCGCCTGGGGTTCGACGACCGCGAAGCGTTCCTGCGTTTCTCACGAGACCAATCGGAACGATTCTGGGACGAACTGATGCGCGAAATGCGCGTCGAGTGGTTCGAGCCTTACCGTCAGGTGATGGATGCGAGCCGTGGGCCGGAATGGGCGCAGTGGTTCGTGGGCGGCCGACTCAATATCGCGCACAATTGCCTGGACCGCTGGGCGAATTCCGGCCGCGTGGCGTGCATCTGGGAAGGTGAAAGCGGCGAGACACGGAGCATTTCGTTTGGCGAACTACGCGACGAAGCCAACCGGGTGGCAAACGGACTGGTGGCGCGCGGATTGGAGCCGGGCGACCGCGTGGCTTTGTCGATGCCGATGGTCCCGGAGATTCTGCCGATCCTATACGGGTGCCTGAAAGCCGGCGTCACAGTGGTGCCGATCTTCGCCGGGTTTGGAGCAGGGGCCATTGCGGCGCGCATCGCAGACAGCGGCGCGCGATTGCTGTTCACGGCCGAATGTTTGACGCGTCGCGGGAGGCGGCTGCCGCTGGCGGAGAAGATGCCGGGCGCGATGGATAGAATCATCGTCGGCAGTTCCGCGTGGCGCCAACTTCTGGAGCAGCCTGCGTCTTTTTCGACCGCATCGCTCGAGGCGGAGCACCGCGCGCTGATGCTCTACACTTCGGGCACAACGGGAAAACCGAAGGGCGTCGTCCACACCCATGCAGGCTGTCTGGCGCAAATGGGCAAAGAGATCTGGCTGGCATTCGACCACCAGCCGGACGACCGCTTCTTCTGGCTTTCCGATATCGGCTGGATGATGGGGCCGTGGAGCATCCTGGGAAACCACCTGTTCGGCGGCACGATCTTTCTGTATGATGGAGCGCCCGATTATCCCACGCCAACACGTCTTTGGGAGATGATCGGACGCCACCGGATCACCACTTTTGGGGTCTCGCCGACGGCAATCCGGATGCTGATCAAGGGCGGACAGGAACTGCCACCGATGCCGTCTTTGCGCATCCTGGGCTCGACGGGCGAACCATGGGACGAAAGGTCGTGGCGCTGCTATTTCGAGCGGGTGGGCGGCGGGCGGTGCCCGATCATCAACATCTCGGGAGGCACAGAGATTGTCGGCAGCTTCCTTTTGCCGCTGCCGATACAGGAACTCAAGCCATGCACCCTGGGAGCGCCCGCACCCGGAATGGCGACGGAGGTGGTGGATGAAAGCGGGCATCCGGTACGCGGGCGAATGGGTTACCTGGTGTGCACGGCGCCTGCTCCTTCGATGACTCGCGGCATCTGGAACGACCGGCAGCGGTACCTCGACACTTACTGGTCGCGCTTCCCCGGCATGTGGTATCACGGCGATTGGGCCAGCGTGGATGAGGATGGCCACTGGTTCCTGCACGGCCGCGCGGATGAATCGATGAATATCGCGGGTAGAAAGGTGGGACCGGCCGAGGTGGAGGAAGCCATGATGCGGCATCATGGAGTGGCGGAAGCCGCGGTGATTGGAGTGCCGGACGAACTGAAGGGCGAAGCGATTGTCGGTTACGTGGTGCCGCAGGCCGGTGCGAGCTTGGACACGGCTCTGGTCTGCGCCACCGTGGTCGAGGAATTAGGACCGACATTCCGGCCGCGTGAAATAGTGGTCACCGGGGAACTGCCCAAGACGCAGAGCGGGAAGATCGTGCGGCGCCTGTTGCGCCAGAAGTACCTGGGCGAGCGGTTGGGCGATCTTTCCACGTTGGCCAATCCAGGGGCATTGGCATCATGATGGCGGAATCCTTGCGAGCCTTGCTCGCCAACGTAGTGGACTACGCCGGCCTGTATCCGCCGGCGTCGCTACCATTAGGGGAGGTGGTCGCGAACTATGAGCGCTACCTCCTCTCGCCGGACGCGTGGATGCTGAACCGGCTGGTGTTGCCCACGGAAAAGCTGCGTGATGTGACGTTCGGCGAGAAGTGGCGCGTAACGCTGCTGGTGGAGGGAGAGCCCGGGGCTCTGCCGCCACAGGTGGAGACGTTGGAGACGAGGGCCGGCAGGCGGCTCTCGCTGCCGACATACTGCGAAGTGCCGCTGGAGCGGGTGGAAGACGGATACGCCAAGGTTCGCACCTCGAGTGTGTCATCGGAGTGTTTGGCGGAGTTTCTGTGTGCCGCGGCGGCGCGCCGCTTGCCGTTTAAAGCCACTGCGGGACTGCATCATCCAATTCGGACGTCAATGCACGGTTTCCTGAGCGTCTTCGCCGGGGCGACGTTTGCGTGGCTGGGCATGGACCGAATCGTGCTAACGAATCTTCTGAACGATACCGATCCCCAGGCTTTCGATTTTGAAAACGACGGCCTGCGGTGGCGGGATTGGCGCGCTTCCACGGCAGAAGTGGCGCAGGCTCGCCGCGAGTTCGCGCACAGCTTCGGATCGTGCTCGTTCGAGGAACCAGTCAAAGATCTGTGGGCGCTGGGTCTGATGAAATGATCGATCGCACTCATCAACCGGAGTTGAAAAGCTGGGTGGAATCGGCCAACGGGCCGGGAGCTGAGTTCCCGATCCAGAACCTGCCGTATTCGAGCTTCTGGCGGATCGGCGACGAACAGGTTAGTCTGGGAGTCGCCATTGGCGACCAGGTTTTGGATGTGACCGACGCGTTCGGCGTCGGCTCCATGCAAACCGTGATGGCGATGCCGCGCGAGGGCCGCGTGCGGTTGCGGCAACGGATCAGCGATTTTCTCGCCAGGCACGCACCGGGCTCGGAGACGTTTCTGATTCCGATGTCCGACGTTGAGCTGTTGTTGCCCTGCCCGATCGGAGATTACACCGATTTCTACGCATCCATAGTCCACGCGACCAATGTGGGCCGGATTTTTCGGCCGGATAACCCGCTGCTTCCGAACTATAAGTGGATGCCGATTGCCTATCACGGGCGCAGCTCGTCGATCGTGTTAAGCGGGACCGCGGTACGACGCCCATGTGGACAGATCGCGGAGACTGCTGCGGGGCCCCCGGTCTATCGACCGAGCAAGGCGCTCGATTACGAGTTGGAAGTCGGCGCGTTGCTGGGGCCGGGCAGCGCGATGGGCGAACCGATTCCGATGGCGGAAGCGGAAGAGCACCTGTTTGGAGTTTGCCTGCTCAACGATTGGTCGGCGCGGGATATCCAAGCGTGGGAGTACCAGCCGCTCGGACCGTTCCTGGCCAAGAACTTCGCAACCTCGATCTCACCTTGGGTGGTAACACGCGAAGCCCTGGCGCCGTTCCGCTGCGCCGCGCCGCAGCGGCCGGCTGATGACCCTCAACCGCTGCCGCACTTGCGCACGGCCGAAGGGGCGTATCGCATCACGCTCGAGGTTTGGCTCCGTTCGGGAAAAATGCTGGAGCCGGTACTCGTGAGTGAAAGCGATTTCTCGACGATGTACTGGACGCTCGGGCAGATGATTTCGCACCACACTTCCAACGGATGCCCGATCCGTGCGGGCGACTTGATCGGCAGCGGAACGGTATCGGGACCCGACAAGCACAACCGCGGCTGCCTGCTGGAAATCACTTCGCGTGGTAAGGAACCACTCGAACTGCCGACGGGCGAGACCCGGCGGTTCCTGGAGGATGGCGACGAAGTGATCCTGCGTGGCTGGTGTGAGCAGCCTGGATTCCGGCGGATCGGTTTCGGCGAGTGCCGCGGGGTGGTCCTGCCGGCGTGGTGACGCAGGCCAGCCGCGCGCGAATCGTTTAGACTACAAGAAAATGCGCTTGGCATGTCTTCTGATCCCGGCACTCGCGTTTGGCGCGGCGCTGCCGGGTCCGTCGGTGTCCGACATAAACAGTCTTTACCCCCGCATGGAAGCGCTCTACATGGATGTCCACAGCAACCCGGAGCTAGCCTTTAAGGAGGTCCGGACCGCTGCCAAACTCGCCGGCATCCTGAAGGGGCTCGGGTATGAAGTCACCACGGGTGTCGGTGGCACAGGAGTGGTCGGTCTGCTCAAGAACGGAGAGGGACCCGTTGTCATGCTGCGCACCGAACTGGATGCCCTGCCGGTGACTGAGCAAACGGGTCTTCCATTCTCCAGCAAGATACCGGGCGTGGCGCACGCCTGCGGGCACGACATCCACATGGCCGCCTGGGCAGGCACGGCGCAATGGATGGCCGAGCACCGGCAGCGATGGCATGGCACCCTGATGCTGATCGGCCAGCCGGCCGAAGAAGTTGGTGCGGGCGCGTCCGCAATGCTGAAGGACGGCCTCTTTGTCCGTTTCCCAAAACCCGACTTCGCCATCGCGCTGCACGATGACGACACCTTGCCGGCTGGGCAGATCGGCTACCACGCAGGCTTCTTCCGCTCCGCCGCCGACTTCCTCACGGTCACTATCTTCGGCCGCGGAGGCCACGGCGCAATGCCGCAGTCCACCGTGGATCCGGTGGTAATCGCTGCCCGCACCATCCTGGCCTGGCAGACGATTGTGTCGCGCGAGAACGATCCGCAGAGCCCCGCTGTGATTACCGTCGGCGCGATCCACGGAGGCACCAAGAACAACATCATCCCGGACCGGGTGCAGCTCCTGTTGTCGATCCGTACCTTCGATCCGCAAGTGCGCAGACACGTGCTCGAGGCAATCGGGCGTATCGCCAAAGGAGAAGCCGCGGCAGCCAATGCGCCACGCGACCCTCTCATTGAAGCCACGCCCGGCATGAGCAGCGTGGAGCCGGTCTACAACGACCCGGACCTGACCAGCCGCCTCGCCGCAGCCTTGAGAAAGGGCATGGCGCCAGGCAGCGTGGTCGAGATGCCGGCCAAAATGACGTCCGAGGATTTTTCAGAGTATGGCCGCGCAGGAGTCAAAGCGGTGTTGCTGCACATCGGCGCGGTGGACGCGGCAAAACTGGCCGAGTCTCGACGCACCGGGATACCGGTCCCCGCTCCACATTCGCCCCAATGGGCGCCCGTCAGAGAACCCACGATCAAGGCTGCCGTCCAGGCGGAAACCATTGCTCTGCTGGACCTTCTGAATTAGCGGTGCCGTACCGTTATGCCGCCGCCACTCGCTCGCGAATGTTGAACTCGAGTTTCCAGCGGCGGTTATCGCGGGCCACGCACCAAAGCTGCAATAGGCCGGTTTCGGTGATTACAGTTTCGAAGGAGACCGGGACCACTTCGGAGGAAGCCTCTGCGGCGCCGAACGTGACCTCCATGGGAGAGAGTTCATCGAGGTCGCCACTCAAGTCTTCAATGAGATCGCCGGGCTAGTCGTTCTTGCGCACGGCGGATGTGAAGAACCGGAACTCGGCGGGCTCGCCGACCACCAGACCGAACTCGCGGGGGATGCGCACCTCAGTGCCTTCCTCCATGCCGAACGGCACCACCGTGAGCGCCTTGAGTGGAGCGGCGAATCCGGGTGCAGCGGGCATGGCGGTCTCGATGCCCACATAATAGGTGCGCGGCACGCCGCCGCGAATGCGCACGCCACGCCCGCGTCGCGCCAGACCATGATAAGCGGCGCCACGCGCGACAGCGTGCATGAGATCCTCGCCGCTGAGCGGCTTCACTGGCTCCAGGCCTTCGCCGGCAAGCCAGGAATTGAGCGTGGAGAGCAGGCGCTCCCGCACCAGGGCGGCTTTGAGAATGCCGCCGTTGAACAACACGTGCGTGGGGCAGGCCAGGCCACTTGGTCCGCGGCGCACGGCGCCCTGTTCCGAAGTCGCCGCCTGCTGGCGGAGGAAGCGCGCCAGGTGCCGGGTGATGGCCGGGTCGGCGGCATACGGCAGGCCGATTTCCTGCAGACCGGTGCGGCGCTGGCGTTCCGGCATGTCGTTGCTCTCGACCGGGGGCAGGAACCCTTCGCTCAGAATGCGGTCGATATCGTCGCGGTGGAGCGTGGCTTTGATGGTGCCACCCACTACGCCGCTGCCTTTGCCGAGAGTCGTGACCGGCTGCTCGCGCAGCTTGGAGCCGGGCTCCAGCAGTTTTTCCTTCGCAATGCGGCAGTTGCTCCATAGAGTCTGGAGCTGGCGGCCGTCGATGCGCGTGCCCTTCTCCGCCAGACGCTGCGAAACCGCGCCCGCCAGAGCCAAGTCAATGTTGTCGCCGCCCAACAGAATGTGGTCGCCCACGGCCACGCGATCGAGCGCCAGTTCGCCCTCGCGCTGGGTGATCGCGATCAAAGTGAAGTCCGTAGTGCCGCCGCCGATATCCACCACCAGGATGAGATCGCCCACCTGCACGCGCTGGCGCCAGTCGGGATGGCGTTCGATCCAGGCATAGAAGGCGGCCTGCGGCTCTTCGAGCAGCGTGAGATTCCGGTAGCCGGCCTGCTTGAGCTGCCTCCAGCGTGAACTCCCGCGCCACAGCATCGAACGAAGCCGGCACCGTAACCAGCACCTGCTGCTCGGTGAACGGAGTCTCCGGAAGCGCCGAGTCCCAAGCCTGACGCAAGTGCTCCAGGTAGCGGCGGCTGGCCTCGACCGGCGAAATCTTATCGACGCCCTCCGGAGCGCGAAACGGCACCAGCGGCGCCGTGCGGTCCACACCCGAATGCGATAGCCAGCTCTTGGCCGACGAGACCAGCCGTCCGGCGTTCTCCGCGCCTCGTTTCTGCGCCAACAGTCCCACCACGAAATCGCGGTCGGGGTCCCAGGGCAGCGCCAGAGATCCAGCCGGAAAGTCGGAGCTGCCGGCCAGGTAGAGAAACGACGGCAGCAGATCCTCCGCGCGCACTTCGCCGGGATTGGTAAGCTGCGGAATCGCCATCAACTGCACGTTGGCCGGGGCGAAAGGATCCGCGTCGGCGCGGATCGCGGCGAACGCCAGCGCCGAGTTGGTGGTGCCGAGATCGATTCCAATGACGTAAGTGGGTTCCAATGGGATCTACTCGATTCAGATTGCCGCCGGAGCGCCGAAGCGAACGGTACCGGAAGACACACCTCGACGATTTGGCTCCAGAGTTTAGGATAGCGTGTCGGCGGCACCGACAGAATCGAACGCGCGTTTGCACTTCGTATGTGCCACGTACCGGATGCTCATGGGCCGCCGCTTACCGCTTCGTCACCTCCAACTGCACCGGCCGAGCCACCGAGTTCACTTCGGGGTCGTAGTATTCGTACACTCGCGATTGAAAGGTTCGCGCGCGGATCGGATACTTGGCGCGCAAGCGGAACTTCAGAGCAATACAT
>CAVXJY010000016.1:0-67880 GCA_963761855.1 Bryobacterales bacterium
AGTGTAGTGTCTCATAAATAGCTTTACCTTTGCCTTGAATTGCCTCATACTTAAGGAGCGATGCCTCGCGCTCCTGCCGCCGCGCTTGTGATTACGGATGAAGATCGCCGGGAGTTGTCGCAGGTGATTGGCCTGCGTAGCGTCCCGCAAAGCGTGGCATTGCGAGTCAAGATCGTTCTCGGTGCATCGGAGGGAATCGGAAACAAGGTCCTGGCGCGGAAGCTGGGGACGAGTCTTCCTACGGTTTTGCTTTGGCGCGGGCGCTTCCAATCGGATGGTCTGCCGGGAATTCTGGAGGATCGGCCTCGTTCCGGCCGGCCGAAGCAGATCACCCCAGCGCAGGAGGCGGCGCTGGTGGAAACGACCTTGCATAGCATCCCGAACAACGCCACGCATTGGAGCGTCCGTTTGATGGCACGAGAGCGGGGCGTCAGCCCGGCGACGGTGCAGCGCATCTGGCAGAAACATCACTTGCAACCGCATCGAGTAGAGTCCTTCAAGTTCAGCACGGACCCGCAGTTCGTCGCCAAAGTGAGAGACATCGTGGGCCTGTATCTGAAGCCGCCAGACAAGGCGATTGTGCTCAGCGTGGACGAAAAGAGTCAAATCCAGGCGCTGGACCGCACGCAGCCGATTTTGCCGCTCCGCCCCGGCATTCCGGAACGGCAGACTCACGACTACGAGCGGCACGGCACCACTACACTGTTCGCTGCTCTGGACGTTGCCGTGGGCAAGGTCATTGGCCACTGCCAGCCCCGGCACCGGCACCAAGAGTTCGTCCGTTTCATGAACAAGGTGGATGCAGAAACCAATTCCCGCCTGGCCGTGCACCTGATTCTTGACAACTACGGAACCCACAAGCACCCGGACGTTAAACAGTGGTTCGCCGATCACCCCCGCTATCACGTGCACTTCACGCCCACGAGTGCTTCCTGGCTGAATCAAGTAGAACGCTGGTTCGCCGAGATCACCCGCAAACGCATTCGACGCGGCACGTTTCGTTCGGTCCGAGAACTGGAGCGCGCCATCCACGGTTATGTCCGCGACCACAATAAGGCCCCGCAGCCCTTCCAGTGGGTAGCCACTGCCAACACAATCACTACGAAGGTGCGGAAATATAAACGAACTTTAGAGACAGCACACTAGGTGGAGCGGCGCCAAACTTGCCGGATCCAGGCGGTGGTCACGCAGTTAAGGAACTGACGCCGCCTGGCGGCCGTTAAATGCGTGTGTTTGTCAAGAGTCGCTGATGTTGGCGAGTGCCTTGCCACAGGTATCTAAATGATGCGAACGGGGCCGGCGGAGCGACGTGCCGACGTGCCACGCCGGCCCGAGGGGAAACCCGTAGAGGCTCACGTCTCTCCCGACGCTGCTTGTTTTCCGGGAAGCGTGAAATAGAATGTGGCGCCCTGGCCAAGAGTGGATTCCACCCAGATGCGGCCGCCGTGGCGAGTTACTATTTTGCGGCAGATCGCCAGCCCCATGCCGCTGCCGGAGATTCTATCGCGCGGCTGCAGACACCGGAAGATGCCGAAGATCTTCTCGGCGTACTGGGGCTCAATGCCGATTCCATTGTCCCTCACGGAAAAAAGAATCTCGCCGCCGCCTGACTGTGCGGCGACGTGGATGCGCGGGACGTCGTCCGAACGATATTTGATGGAATTGACGAGCAGATTCTGAAATAGTCTGGACAATTGGACCGGGTCTCCCGTGACACAGGGCAAAGGCCCGGCTGTGACGGCGGCTCCGGTCTGTTCGATCAACGATTGCAAATTGCGAATGGCGTCCTCCAGGGCGGCATTGCAATCGGCCTTCGTGAAGAAATCGTTGCCGCGGGCGTCGACCCGCGAAAAATCCAGCAGATCGTGGATCAGCTTCTCCATCCGCTCGGCGCCTCCGACGATAAAGTCGATGAACTGATCGGCGTCATCGCCGAGGCGCCCGTGGTACCTCTTGGCGAGCAGTTGAGCGTAAACCGATACGGTACGTAGTGGCTCCTGCAGATCGTGGCTGGCGATGTAAGCGAACTGCTGCAACTCTTCGTTGGAGCGCATAAGTTCCTCAGTCCGCTCCAGCACGCGTTCCTCCAACCCGGCATTTAGCTGGCGGATCTGCTCCTCGGCCTTCTTGCGTCCGCTGATATCGCGAATGGCGGTAGTGATGACGACCCCTTCCTCAGTCTGCAACGGGCCGAGACTGAGCTCGACCGGAAACGGGGCACCGTCGCGAATCGCCTGCAATTCCACGCCGCGTTCCGCGGGTTGAGTCTTGATGTGGCTATACTCTTCGTCCCAGACCGGGCGAAGCTCGAAGTTCCAGCCCGGTACCAGAGTTCGGATGCTACGCGAAATCAGTTTGGCACGGTCGCAACCGAACAAGACCTCTGTCTGGGAATTCACCATCACGATCTCGCCGTTGGGACGGCACATCACCATCGCTTCGGGGGCAGCTTCCAGTAGTGACCGGAATTGCTGCTCGGCCTTCTGCAGCACTTCCGCCTGGCAGCGCAGGGTCTCCGCCTGCTCCTGCAGCTTGGCGTTGCTTCGGCTGAGTTCGACGAACACGGCCACCTTGGAGCGCAGCACCTCCGGCACAATCGGCTTGAACAGGAAATCGACGGCCCCCAGGTCGTAGCCTCGAAACAGGTGTTCCTCATTGCGGTAGCCGGTGAGGAAGAGAATGGGAGTCTGCTTGGAGCGCGGCCGGCTGCGAATGAGTTCCGCCGTTTCGAAGCCATCCATCTCCGGCATCCTCACATCCAGCAACACCGCCGCAAAATCGTCCCTGAGCAGGTGTCGGAGGGCTTCCTTGCCGGAGCGGGCCAGGACCAACTCCTCGCCGAGCCCTGCCAGCGCCGCCTCCAGGGACACGAGGTTCTCCGGTGTGTCATCCACCAGAAGAATCTTGATTCTCCGGCTTTCAACGGGCTCCGGGCCGGGTTGACTGGTCTGCGCAGCGGCCGACATATGACCTCCTAACCCGCCGCGCTCATGGCTGTCTGTGCGGGTTCCTGGTTGCGAGTCAGCCATACGCGCAGCACCGAGAAAAGCTGATCCAGGTCTACCGGCTTGGTGATGTAGTCGGAAGCGCCGGCCGCGATACACTTGGCGCGATCGCCCTTCATCGCCTTGGCGGTCACGGCGATAATCGGAATCATGCGGAACTCATTGATCTGGCGAATGGCTTTCATCGTCTCATAGCCATCCATTTCCGGCATCATGATGTCCATCAGGACCCCATCCACGTCCCGCGTTTTGAGTAGCATCTCGATTCCAGCGCGACCATTCTCGGCGTGGACCACTTGCAAGCCGCGCCGCTCCAGCACCGTAGTGAGGGCGAAAATGTTGCGGACGTCATCGTCCACCACCAGCACCTTTTTATGAGACAGCCCGGTATCGCTGCGGCTGATGGAGTTCAGAACGTCGCGTTGAGTCTCTGAAAGATCGGCTTCGGCCCGATGCAGAAGCAGCGTGGTTTCCTCGAGCAGGCGATCGGCAGACTCCGCGTAGCGAACCGTGCTATAGCGAGTCAGCCGCCGGATATCCGTTTCCGTCTGGGTGTCGAGGTCGGAAGGCCCGCAAACTACAATCGGCGGCGTTTGGGGGTTGATCTGGGACTGGATTTCCTCCACCAAATGCACCGCCGGAGTTTCACCGAGCCGGACATCGAGGACCATGCCGTCCAGGTATTTCTGCCTGATTACGGCAAGCGCTTCGCCGGCCGATGGCACGGAGAAAATTTCCAGGTCGGGCCCGGTAAGCAATTCTCTCCAACGGGTGCGGCGTGCATCGTCGGTCGCGGCGAGCAGCAGTTTCTTGCTGCGGCGTTCCAGGGAGTGATGAATCGCGTCGAAGGCGGCGTTGAGATTGTCCTTGGTGACGGATTTTTCGAGGTAAGTCATAGCGCCCAGGGCCAGCCCCCGCCGGCGGTTTTCATCGCCAGTGATGACGTGGACTGGAATGTGACGCGTCGCAGGATCGTGCTTCAACCGATCCAATATCGTCCATCCGGCCATGTCCGGCAAATTGATATCGAGAGTAATGGCGCCGGGGCGGAACTCGTGGGCCAGCGCAATCGCGGTGGCACCGCGCAACGCTACCAGCGCCCGGATGCCGCGGTCGTGCGCCAGGTCCACGAGGATGCGCGCGAAGGTGACATCGTCTTCCACGATCAACAGTACACGGTCCTCAGGCTGAATCAGGTTCCGATCGTCGTCGATTTCAATGTCGTGCACCACCGCCACAGGCGTGCTGGAAGGCGCCGGCAGAATGATATCCAGCGATTCGCTCTCCTCCATGCTGGCTCCATCCAGCGGCGCGGCGCCCGGCCGCATTCCACTTTCCGGCATGGTCTGCGTCTCGGACTTACCCGTGGAGGCCAAGGCCGCGTAGGTCTGCGGCAAATACAGAGTGAAGGTGCTGCCCACTCCCGGCGTGCTCTGCAAGCGGATCTCTCCTCCCAGCAACCGGGTCAGCTCGCGGCTGATCGACAAGCCCAGGCCGGTCCCGCCGTATCTGCGGCTGGTGGTTCCGTCAGCCTGCTGAAAGGCTTCGAAGATGATCCGCTGCTTGTCTTGCGGAATGCCGATACCGGTGTCGGAAACGGAGAATGCGATCACCGATTTCACGCGGCCGAGCACCGGGTGGTTTGGGCTCCAGCCGGTGAGGGCCCGCTCCATACGCAGACGGACCGTTCCGTGCGCAGTAAACTTCAGCGCGTTGGAAAGCAGGTTCTTGAGCACCTGCTGCAGCCGCTTGGCATCGGTGATAACCGTTTCGGCCGCCAGGTTATCACCGAGTTCTATGGAGAACTCGAGTCCCTTGCCGTCGGCGACATGGCGGAATGTCCGTGAACAGAAATCGCGAAGCTCGTGGAAGCGCGTGCTGCCGATCTCAACGTCCATTTTCCCGGACTCGATCTTGCTCAAGTCGAGAATGTCGTTGATCAGCGCCAGCAGGTCCGTACCCGAAGAGTGAATGGTCTCTGCGTACTTGACTTGCTTCGCCGTAAGCGTGTTTTCGGCATTCTCCGCCAGCATCTGCGCCAGGATGAGCAAGTTATTAAGCGGGGTGCGAAGCTCATGGCTCATGTTCGCCAGAAACTCGCTCTTATACTTCGAAGTGAGCGATAGCTGCTCGGCCTTGTCTTCGAGCGCGGCCTTGGCCTGCTCCACCTCGCGATTCTTAGTTTCTACTTCGTTCTTCTGCTCGGCCAGAAGGTGCGCCTTCTCCTCCAGTTCGGCATTGGTTTTCTGCAGCTCTTCGGCCAGTGCCTGGCTCTGTTTGAGCAGTTGCTCCGTTTGCATGGTTGCGGCGATGGTGTTAAGCACAATGCCGATGCCCTGTGTGAGCTGGTCGAGGAAGGCCAGGTTCACGTCGGTAAAATGACGGAACGAAGCCAGTTCCAGCACCGCTCTGGCCTCGCCTTCGAAGAGCACTGGCAACACCACAATGCTGAGCGGTGTTGCGTTGCCCAGGCTGGAACTGATCTTAATGTAGTCCGGCGGAACATCGGTCACCAGGATGCGCCGCTTCTCCAAACCGCACTGACCTACGAGGCCCTGCCCCATGCGAAACTGCGAATGAACCCCGCCCTCGTCATCCGCGCCGTAAGTCGCCAGGAGTTTCAGCCATCCCTGTTCCTCGCCGGATCCGGTGATGTAGAACGATCCATGCTGCGCGCCCACCAGCGGGGTCAGCTCGGAGAGCAACAACGTCGAGACGGTAAGCAGATCGCGTTGGCCTTGCAGCATTCCGGTGAATTTGGCGATGTTGGTCTTGAGCCAGTCCTGGTCCGTATTCTTGCGAGTTGTTTCCGCCAGGTTGACGATCATCTCGTTGATGTTGTCCTTTAAGGCGGCCACTTCGCCGAGAGCTTCCACCGCGATGGAGCGCGTAAGGTCGCCCTTGGTGACGGCCGTGGCAACGTCGGCGATGGCCCGCACCTGAGTGGTCAGATTGGCGGCGAGTTGATTCACGTTGTCGGTCAGGTCGCGCCAGATGCCGGCCGCGCCGGGAACCAGCGCCTGGCCGCCCAGCTTTCCTTCGATCCCCACTTCGCGGGCCACGTTGCTCACCTGGTCGGCAAACACCGCCAGCGTATCGATCATTCCATTGATGGTGTCCGCCAGCGAAGCGATTTCGCCCTTCGTCTCCAGCACCAGTTTGCGCTTAAGGTTCCCGTTGGCCACGTCGGTAACCACCTTGGCGATGCCGCGCACCTGCGTAGTGAGATTCGCGGCCATGGAATTCACGTTGTCAGTGAGGTCCTTCCAGGTGCCGCCGACGCCGCGCACTTCGGCCTGGCCGCCCAGCTTGCCTTCCGTGCCGACTTCGCGGGCCACGCGCGTTACTTCCGACGCAAAGCTATTGAGTTGATCCACCATCGTATTGATGGTGTCCTTGAGTTCGAGAATCTCGCCTTGCACGTCGACGGTGATCTTGCGGCTCAAGTTCCCGTTGGCGACCGCGGTTGTGACTTGAGCGATATTGCGCACCTGAGCGGTCAAATTGCCTGCCATCGAGTTTACGCTGTCGGTAAGATCCTTCCAGGTTCCCGCGACGCCCCGCACTTCGGCCTGCCCGCCGAGTTTGCCCTCCGTGCCCACTTCTCTCGCGACACGCGTTACCTCCGCCGCGAAGGAGCTCAGCTGATCCACCATGGTGTTCACAGTGTTCTTGACTTCCAAAATCTCGCCCCGCACCTCTACCGTGATTTTGCGGGAAAGATCTCCCTTTGCGACGGCGGTAGTTACTTCGGCGATGTTACGAACCTGCGCCGTTAGGTTAGCCGCCATGGAATTGACGCTATCGGTAAGATCCTTCCAAATTCCCGCGACGCCCCTAACATCCGCCTGGCCGCCGAGTTTGCCCTCGGTGCTGACCTCGCGCGCCACGCGCGTTACTTCCGAGGCAAAGGAGCTAAGTTGATCCACCATCGTATTGATGGTGTTTTTTAACTCAAGAATCTCACCGCGCGCATCTACCGTGATTTTCGTCGTCAAGTCACCCTTAGCGACGGCAGTGGTGACACCGGCGATGTTGCGCACCTGGTTGGTCAGGTTGCTCGCCATCGAGTTCACCGAATCCGTCAAATCTTTCCACGTGCCGGCGACGCCGCGCACATCGGCCTGGCCGCCCAACCTGCCTTCCGTGCCAACTTCGCGCGCCACACGCGTCACTTCCGAGGCGAAGGAACTGAGCTGATCGACCATCGTGTTGATGGTGTTCTTCAGTTCGAGAATCTCGCCGCGCACGTCCACCGTGATCTTACGCGAGAGATCGCCCTTTGCGACCGCCGTGGTTACTTCGGCGATGTTCCGCACCTGAGAGGTGAGGTTGCCGGCCATGGAGTTGACGCTCTCAGTCAAGTCCTTCCAAGTCCCGCCGACGCCCTTCACATCGGCCTGGCCGCCCAACTTACCTTCCGTGCCGACTTCGCGCGCCACGCGAGTCACCTCTCCAGCGAATGCGTTGAGCTGATCCACCATGGTGTTGATGGTGTTCTTGAGCTCGAGAATCTCGCCCCGCACGTCCACCGTGATCTTGCGCGAAAGGTCGCCCCGGGCCACGGCCGTGGTAACCTCGGCGATATTGCGCACCTGAGACGTCAGGTTGCCGGCCATGAAGTTGACACTATCGGTGAGATCCTTCCATGTCCCGGCGACACCGCGCACATCGGCCTGTCCGCCGAGCTTACCTTCGGTGCCAACCTCGCGCGCCACGCGCGTCACTTCCGAGGCGAAGGAACTGAGTTGATCGACCATCGTGTTGATGGTGTTCTTCAGCTCGAGAATCTCGCCGCGCACATCCACCGTGATCTTGCGCGACAAGTCGCCCCGCGCCACGGCCGTGGTAACCTCCGCGATATTGCGCACCTGGTTGGTCAGGTTGCTCGCCATCGAGTTCACTGAGTCGGTAAGATCCTTCCAAGTACCGGCCACTCCTTTCACTTCTGCCTGGCCACCCAACTTACCTTCCGTGCCAACTTCGCGCGCCACGCGAGTCACTTCTCCAGCGAATGCGTTGAGCTGATCTACCATGGTGTTGATGGTGTTCTTTAACTCGAGAATCTCGCCCCGCACGTCCACCGTGATCTTGCGCGAAAGGTCCCCATTGGCCACCGCTGTGGTGACTTCGGCGATGTTGCGCACCTGCGCCGTCAGGTTGCCGGCCATCGAGTTGACGCTATCGGTCAAATCCTTCCAGGTTCCGCCAACGCCCTTTACCTCGGCCTGCCCGCCCAGTTCCCCTTCCGTGCCGACTTCGCGCGCCACGCGTGTCACTTCCGAAGCGAACGCATTCAATTGATCCACCATCGTGTTGATCGTGTTCTTAAGCTCAAGAATTTCACCCTGCACGCTCACCGTGATCTTTCGCGAGAGATCTCCGTTAGCTACCGCCGTAGTCACCTCGGCGATGTTACGCACTTGGCCCGTCAGGTTCCCGGCCATCGAGTTCACGCTGTCCGTCAAGTCCTTCCACACGCCGCCGACGCCCTTCACCTGCGCCTGGCCTCCCAGTTTTCCTTCCGTGCCGACTTCCCGCGCGACGCGCGTTACCTCCGAGGCGAAGCTGTTGAGTTGGTCCACCATAATGTTCACGGTGTTTTTCAATTCAAGAATTTCGCCGCGCGCATCCACCGTGATCTTAGTCGAGAGGTCGCCTTTGGCCACCGCGGTGGTGACGCCGGCGATGTTGCGCACCTGGTTAGTCAGATTGCCCGCCATGGAATTCACTGAATCCGTAAGATCTTTCCACGTACCGGCAACGCCTCGAACTTCGGCTTGCCCGCCGAGCTTGCCCTCGGTGCCAACCTCGCGCGCCACGCGCGTCACTTCAGAGGCGAACGAGCTGAGCTGATCGACCATCGTGTTGATGGTGTTCTTCAGCTCCAGGATTTCGCCGCGCACCGCGACCGTGATTTTGCGGGAGAGATCTCCATTGGCTACGGCCGTAGTCACTTCCGCGATATTGCGCACCTGGCCCGTCAAATTCCCGGCCATCGAGTTTACGCTGTCAGTGAGATCCTTCCACGTCCCAGCCACGCCGCGCACATCCGCCTGGCCTCCCAAAATACCCTCGGTGCCGACTTCGCGCGCCACGCGCGTTACTTCCGACGCGAACCCGTTGAGCTGATCCACCATGGTGTTGATGGTGTTCTTGAGCTCGCGAATCTCGCCGCGCACATCCACCGTGATCTTGCGGGAAAGATCGCCATTTGCAACCGCCGTGGTTACCTCGGCGATGTTGCGAACCTGGGCCGTCAGATTGCCGGCCATGGAGTTCACGCTATCGGTGAGATCCTTCCATACGCCCGCCACGCCCTTCACTTCCGCCTGGCCTCCGAGTTTGCCCTCGGTACCGACTTCGCGTGCCACGCGTGTCACTTCCGATGCGAAGGAACCGAGTTGGTCCACCATGGTGTTAATGGTGGCCTTCAACTCCAGGATCTCGCCCTGCACGTCCACCGTAATCTTGCGGGAAAGGTCGCCGTTCGCCACGGCCGTAGTCACCTCGGCGATATTGCGAACCTGAGCCGTCAGGTTGCCAGCCATCGAATTCACGCTGTCGGTGAGATCCTTCCATACGCCGCCAAGGCCTTTGACAGCAGCCTGGCCTCCGAGTTTGCCCTCGGTGCCGACTTCGCGCGCCACGCGAGTCACTTCTGAAGCAAAGGAGTTCAACTGCGCCACCATAGTGTTTACGGCGCGTGCGGTGTGCAGAAACTCACCCTTGAGGGTACGCCCATCCACTTCAAGCGCCATGGTCTGCGCCAGGTCCCCCTTGGCAGCCGCTCCAATCACCCGGGCTACCTCCGTCGAGGGCTGCACCAGATCGCCGATCAGGCCGTTCACCGAATCGACGCAGGCTGCCCACTCTCCCGAAACAGACCCGAGACTGGCGCGCTGGCTGATCTTGCCTTCCTTGCCTACAACCGTGCTGATGCGCGCGAATTCGCTGGCCATGCGCTGATTCAGCTTGAAGATCTCATTGAGCGTATCCGCGATCTTGCCGGCAACGCCAGTCCGGTCAACCGGCAGGCGAACCGAGAAATCGCCATCCTTGAAAGCCACCAGGATCACTAATAGGCCGCCCGTGTCCAGAGCGTCGCCAACTAATTCCGGCTTCATCGCGGACTCCTTTTGGTTTGTTCCAGAGACAACACAGATCTCTCCAAGAGCTCCTTGAACACAGCTCCGAGACTCAGAAACTGTTCCAAGCTGGAGGGCTTTCGCAAGAAGCGACAGGCGCCAAACTCGATGGCGGCGGCGCGGTCCTGCGGTGAGTCCGAGGAGGTGAGGACCACCACGGGGACGCGCGGCAGGAGCGCGGAGGCCCGTAACCTCTGCAATATCTCAATTCCGTCGTGGCGCGGCAGGTTTAAATCGAGGATGATCAGCGCGGGCGGCTCAATCGCCGGGTCCTGGCCCGAGGCCGACATGATGCGTAGGACCTCATTGCCGTCGGATGCCACACGCACGGTGCATTCGACCGCGTGCTCTCGAAGGGCCTCGCGGATCAGGTAGACGTCGGCCGGATTATCCTCCGCCAAGAGGAGCTCAACCATGGCTACTTCACGCTTCGCACGTCCTCAGCCTTAGTCGGCGGCTGTACGGCTCTGCCAACACTTGTGGGCCTTGTAAGTATTTCATTCACCGGTAGTGCAACTTTTGAGCTCCGTTGTGTGTCGCACATCACGGTCCGAATTGTCAGCCGAACACAGCTCTGCATAAATCCAGGCTTCCTCTACCTGGGCTCTCGAGTGGCTGCCATGTCTGATGGTGTCCGAAACGGCACTAATAACAGCACGTTTGTATCCACTTTGGTGGTTAGCCAGGCGCGATCCGGATGGTAGTATCCTAACCGATTCGCTCCCTGGCCCTATGTTCGAAAAGACACATGCCAACCACCCGGCGCTTGATTGGCAATGGCAGGAGAACTGCTTTGTGACGAGAGAGTCCCTGTCTCCTGACCAGGTTATAGCGGCGCTGTAAACAGGGTCCCAGCTTTTATGAGCGCCAACAAGACAATCCTTCTGGTTGATGACGAGGACTCAGCGCGGTGGTTCGCTCGCGCCGCACTCCGGCCGGGACAATACGCCCTGCTGGAAGCCACCAGTTATGATCGGGCCATATCGGTGTACGAACGGCACATGGGACAAATCGACTTGCTGTTGGTGGATGTATCCATGCCGGGCAAGAGTGGGCTCGACCTGGCGCGCGCACTCCTGGCGCGTCAGCCAAGCCTGAAGGTCGTTTACATGTCGGGCCGTGCTGGGGCTGCCGGCTGCGAGTTCTACGGAGTCGCTCAGACTGGTAAATACTTCATCGAAAAGCCGTTTCGACAGGCCGACCTCCTGAAAAAGATTGAGGACCTGATTGGGACGTCAGACCCAGCGGCCAGCACCGCGTCCTCCTGAAGGCGCAACATGGCGGGGGCACAGTCGCCCGCAGCACCGCTATCTTTGGGCCCGCAAGTAAACACGCCGGCCGAAAGCGGAAGTCGGGGCTGGAGGCCTCGGCTCCGTGGTTGGCAACGATGCTGGAGCCTCCCAATCCACAGGAAAGCTGCGTAAGCAATTGGAACAAATGTAGTGGCCATTAATCGGCCACATGGGCCGACTGTGCGTTTTCTTACACCACCATTGCGCAATCCGTTGATACATGCAGTGACCTCACGATCCGGCGCTTTTGGCAACTCTGGACTCGGAACTGCCATAAGCCGCCCTCAGCCCAATGCGAACCGATGTTTTCCTGATGTCATCTCGTGCCCGCGAGACGTAACTCCGTGCTGCGAAGATATACACCCGGCCCCGCCAGCCAGACTCGCCTCCTAACCGGGCAATTCCCATGCCAATGGCTGCTATCACCCTAGGCACACTGTGAATTCTACCCCCCTGTTTGAACCAACTAACTCGATTTTAGTGATATAATCCAGACGTTCGTCCTTACAGCGCCTAAGTAAAGAGGGATCTGTCTGTCACGGATTCTAATAGTCGATGACGATCCGAGCCAGAGGAGCGACCTGGCGCAGCTAGTTGTGTCTTTGGGTTATGAGGCCGACACAGCCGGAGATGGTCTAGAGGCCCTGGACAAGCTGGCGTCCTTTCCGGCCAACGCAATTCTTGCCGACCTCGTGATGCCGCGGATGGACGGTATTGCACTACTCAAGGAACTGGCCGCGCGCGGGGATTGTACACCGGTTATCATTTTGACCGCGATGGGGAGCATCGAGCAGGCGCTCTCCGTTATGCACGATCTCAAGGCTTTCTGGTTCCTGGAGAAACCGGTCCAACCCGAAGTGATGCGGTCTCTTTTGCAGCGCGCAATCCAACAGAACCAATTAGTCCAGGAGACCAACCGGCTGCGTCGCGAGCTCAGTTATCAGGGTGTCTTAGGAGATCTGGTGGGCGACTCTGCTCCTATGCAGGAGGTATTTTCGCAGATCCGCCAGGTGGCGCCGGCGACTGCGTCGGTTTTGATTACCGGAGAGAGCGGAACCGGCAAGGAGCTGGCCGCGCGGGCGATCCATCAGTTGAGCCAGCAGCGTAATGGTCCATTCGTGGCGGTGAACTGCGCCGCGCTGCCGGAAACTCTGATGGAGAGTGAGCTTTTTGGGCATGAAAAGGGGGCCTTCACCGGCGCCATCGGACGCAGCGCGGGCTGTTTCGAACAAGCCGACAACGGCACGCTGCTGCTGGACGAGATTTCCGAGATGCCCATCGGCACTCAAGCGAAGCTGCTTCGCGTGATTGAAGAGTCTAAGGTGCGCCGGCTTGGCAGCGCCCGTGACATTTCCATTTCCGTGCGCGTCCTGGCCGCCACCAATAGGGACCCAGCTGAAGCCATCCGGAACAACCACCTCCGCGAGGATCTCTATTACCGGCTGAACGTGTTTCATCTCTCTCTGCCTCCGCTGCGCGACCATAAGGAAGATATTGCCGCCATCGTCGCGGCCATGATCCGCGGCTTTAATCACAAGCACGGGTGTAGGGTCACCAATCTCAGCCCAGAGGTGCTGTTGCGTTGGGAGGACAACTCCTGGCCCGGAAACGTACGCGAGTTGCGAAACCTGGTGGAGCGTGCGGTCATCGTGGCAGGCGAAGGCGAGATCCAACTCCGGCACCTTCCAGGCGGCATTGCGGCGCCGCAACCTGCCGTAGCCAAAACCGTATCCGACGGAGTTCTTACGGCTCGCGTGGGAAACCCTTTGAGCGAAATAGAAGAAGCGTATATCCGGCTGACTCTTCTGCACACCGCTAACAACAAGCGCAGAGCAGCACAGATTCTGGGCCTCTGCTTGCGCACGCTGCATTATAAACTGAGACGGTATGAAGACAAACAAACCAAGAGCATGGCGGCTACTGGAAGCGACGGGGACTAAGGGCCATCCTGGGCCGGTAGGGTTATAAGGAACGTCGCGCCGTTTCCCTCCTCTGATTCAGCCCAGATCTTGCCGCCGTGCTTCTCGACGATCAATCGGCACGTGGCCAGGCCTAACCCTGCGCCGGAACGTTGCGAGCCCGCCTTTGCGAACGGATTGAAAATGGTTTCCAGGTCATCCGCCGACAAACCGGGGCCGTTGTCGCGAACCGCAAAGCGCCACACCGCGGTGCCATCCGGCCCTTGCTCATCGCGTTCCGCGCTAATGTGTATCGTCGGGTTCGCTGCGCCACGGTGCCGCAGCGCATTCCGCACCAGGTTCTCGAAGACCTGCATCAACTGGTCCGGGTGCCCCGTGACACAGGGTAACTCGCCATACGATACATCGGCCGCGCTCTCGCGCAGTTCATTCTCCATCTTTGCCAGGACCGTCCGTAAGATTACATCTGTCGGCACCGATCGAAACGATGTCGCATCCAACTGCAGCGCGATCGCATAGTTGGTGAGACCGTCAAGCAGCAGATCGGTTCGCTTCGCGCCATCGGCGATGAACTCGAGGCGTTGCGGCAGGTCGCTCCGCGCCCCGGCGGAAGCATCCTTTAGAATCTGTTCGGAGTGTGCCCGCATGGCGCGAACCGGTGTTCGCAGGTCGTGGCAAGTCCGCAACAAGAACTCGCTCATTTCGCGGTCCGTGAAGCCGCTGCTGCGCTGAAGGCTCGCCGCATTGCCAGCGTTCTTCCGCGCAGACATGCTTTTAAGAATAGCAGCCGCACGTCAACCTGTCGAACACCAGCGGCATCGTGCCTGATGTCACAGAATTACAACGCCATGCGTGACGATCGCCAACATAGCTGAAGTCCAAATGTCTGAAATAGTCCGGCGGGTGTGATGTCATTCACTTGCGCGAAAGTAGCGGATTGGTATAAGAACTGCACCGAGAGTGTCGGACCGCAGGTCGGGGGCGCCATCGGACAACCGCAGGAGGACACACATAATGCGCTGCGAAGATATGAAGACAGCAGAACCGAAAAATGCTGTTACGCCAACCCGTCGGGCGGTTAAGCGGTCCCGGGTTTGAATTGCGGAAACATTGAGGAGGGAGGGAAATCATGGTGAGAATTGCTTTCGTGCTGTTGTGTGCGCTGCTCTACGGGTGCAGGACAAATGAGTCTCCTGAGGGGCAGGTCAGCGATCTCAAGATTACGGCCCAGGTGAAATCCAAGCTGGCGTCGGATGTTGGCGCCTCCAGCATCGCGAATGTGTCTGTCAATTCCACTAACGGCGTCGTCACGCTGTCTGGGCAGGTAGATTCTGCCGACCTCGCGGCGAGAGCGGATGCCGCTGCCAAAAGTGTGCCGAAGGTGGTTCGCGTCGTCGACACTCTGCTGGTCAAGGCCAAGCCGGCAACTGGTACAACGCCGGCAACAAGCAATTGACGCTTGCCGCAACCAGTTCCGCGTTAGTCGCACAGGCTCAATCGGTGTGTTGAGGGGCCTGCAAACTAAGTGATCTCCATATCTTTGGCATGCCAATTGCAAAATCCATTTCGAAAGGCGGTGGCGATGCCTGTTTGGGTGCACTTCGCGGCGGCGCTATTGGTGGTGGGAATTGGAGGATGGCTGGTCAACGCATATATACCGATGCCTCGAAGTATCAAGGGTATTGTCAACGTCGTCCTGGCGCTCATCGCTGTGGGAATGGCCTTGTGGCTCATTAACACTTATGTTCCCATGGCGGGCAGCATCTTGGCGATTCTCAACGTGGTCGTCGTGATTGCCACTTGTGTCGGAGTACTACAAGCGGTCGGCCTGTGGGATCAGGCGGTGAAACTGTGGAGGGATGTCACGCATCATCGAGTATCTGGCTAACGGATTAGCCGGCGGCGCGCAGGGCTCTTAGAGCACTATCTCAGGGATTGTCCCAGGCTCGCACAGGGTGGCCGTAACGTGATACGCTCTGCTCTGTGAATATGCGCGCCTTGCCCGTTGCCTGCCTCCTTTTTGCGCCGCTGCTTTCGGCGCAGGACCGCCCGCTCGCTTCATTGCCCTACACGCCGAGTCTGGAAATCAAGTTTCTCGATCGTACGGCCGACCCCTGCGTGGATTTCTACCGCTTCTCCTGCGGCAGTTGGGATAAACTGAACCCGATTCCGCCCGACCAGGCGCGGTGGAACGTGTACAGCAAGCTGGCCACGGAGAATATGCAATATCTGTGGGGACTGCTGGAAGATTACGCCAAGCCGGTGCCGGGCCGCTCGGCCAACCAGCAGAAAATCGGCGACTACTTCGCCGCCTGCATGGATGAGGCGGGAATCGAAAAGGCCGGCACGCGTCCGCTGCAGGCGGACTTGAGCGAGATCGCGGCCCTCAAGAACACCGCCGGCCTGGCGCCGCTGCTGGCGCACCTGCATCTCGAGTCGGGATCGTCGGAGCGCTTTCTTTTCGGTTTCGGGTCCAATCAGGATTTCGCCGACTCCGAGCAGGTGATCGCTTTCGCCGCTGCCGGCGGTCTGGGCCTGCCCGATCGCGACTACTACCTCAAAACCGATGCTAAGTCGCAGCAGACGCGTCAGCGCTATCTCGGCCATGTGGCCCGCATGCTGGGCCTGCTGGGCGATGCGCCGGCGATTGCCCGCGCCGAAGCCGCTACCGTGATGGAGATCGAGACCGAGTTGGCCAAAGCCTCGCTCACCCGCGTCCAGCTTCGCGACCCGTATAACCTGTTCCACAAGCTCTCGCAGGCTGATCTCGATAAGCTGACGCCGCGTTTCGATTGGCCGCAATACTGGCAAGCCATCGGCCTCGCCGCGCCCGCGGTTGTCAACGTCACCGAACCCGGGTTCTTCGGCGAGGTGGAAAAGCTGCTTGAAACCCGCCCGATTGGCGATTGGAAGACGTATCTGCGCTGGCACCTGGTGAACGATCGCGCGCGCTATCTGAGCAGAGCTTTTGTCACCGCCGATTTCGATTTCTACAGCCAATATCTGCGCGGTGTGAAAGAGATGGAACCGCGTTGGAAGCGCTGCGTGCGGCGCGTGGATCGGGACCTCGGCGAAGCCCTCGGCCAGGTGTTCGTGGAGAGGACCTTTACCCCCGAGACCAAGGCCAGCGCCGTCGCCATGACTCGCGAAATCGAAAAGACCATGGAGGCCGACCTTCGCCAGCTATCCTGGATGGGCGATGCGACCAAACAGAAGGCGCTCGAGAAGCTGCACGGCGTGGTGAATAAGATCGGCTACCCCGATCACTGGCGCGATTACAGCTCCATCGTCATCGCGCCCGGAGACTATGCGGGCGACGCTGAGCGTTGTTCGATCTTCGAAAGCCGCCGTCAGCTTGCCAAAATCGGCAAGCCGGTGGATCGCGGCGAGTGGGGCATGACGCCCCCCACCGTCAACGCCTACTACGAACCGCAGATGAACGACATCAATTTCCCGGCCGGCGTGCTGGAGCCGCCGCTCTACGATCCGAAGATGGACGATGCGCCCAATTACGGCAACACCGGCGCCACCATCGGCCACGAGTTGACCCACGGCTTCGACGACGAGGGCCGGCAATTCGACGCCAAGGGCAACCTCAGGGACTGGTGGACCAAGCAGGATGCCGATGCCTTCATCGCGCGCGCCGCCTGCGTTTCCACCCAGTATTCGCAATACACCGTGATCGACGACATCAAGATCAACGGTAAGTTGACGCTGGGCGAAGACGTGGCCGACCTCGGAGGCACGCTGCTGGCTTATATGGCGTGGAAAGATGCGACCAAGGATAAGACGCTTGAACCCATCGACGGATTCACTCCCGACCAGCGATTCTTCATCGGCATGGCGCAGTGGGCTTGCGGCGACGAACGCCCTGCCAACAAACGCCTGCACGCCCTCACCGATCCGCACTCGCCCGACGAATACCGCATCAACGGCGTGGTTTCCAATCTACCCCAATTCGCCAAAGCTTTCTCCTGCAAGCCCGGCCAGCCGATGGTGCGCTCGAACGCCTGCCGCGTCTGGTGACCCGGGAACCGAGTGGCGCATAGGCGTCTGCTTTAGCAGCGAGGCGCCCAAGTTTTTCTAACAGGCGATCGCTATCCGGCATGTCTGGCTCACTGAGAGCTGCGATTGCCGATTCGTATTCCGCTTCCTCCGCATCGTCCAAATGTTCGAACCTCCGAGTCCGAAGCTGGGCGGCGCTGGATTCGGTGAAAGGCGCACTGCTCACCAGGATCAGTTTGGCGGTCAACTCCGGGTGCCGCGCAGCGGCCAACAGGCTGAGCCATGCGCCCCACGAGTAGCCGATCAGGACAACTGGAGGTTGGCAATGTTCTGCCACAATATCGCGCAACTCTTCGATCTGTCCCTCGACGGATCGCGCGGTCTGGAGCGGTTCCAGCACGCCGCAATTTCGCGACAGCCGGCGAGCGACCGGCGCCATTTCTCCCGCCGCGCCGGGTCCCCCGTGGATCACAGCTACCCGGAATGGCGCGGCTCCGTGAAATCTGAGATTGGTGTCTTTCACCGCGGCCGGCCCGCTGCGGCTACATCGCCAGCCCGGTCAGGGCGATCGCCACGCCCGCTGCGCCGGCGATCGCACCGATCACCGGGAACATCATCTTGCGGGAGATGAAGTAAATCGAAGTCAGCACCAGCGCAATCTCGAGCAGCCCTTCGCCCAGGTCATAGCGCAGCGCGCGATGTTCAGCGGCTTGCGAAAGCGCCTCATCGTGCTCGGCCTCCCGCTGGATATCCTTGCCCTGGCCTTCGTACTTCTTGTCCTGCGCCTGGTAATTGGCCCGCATCTTTTCCGCGGCTTCGCCCTTGGCGCCCAGCACCACGAGCAAGTTTAGCCCCAGCTCGACATTGTGAGATTTGACGCGGGATGCCTGGTAATGAGACCAGGCATCATTGGCCTCGGACTTGCTAATGATGGCCTCCGTGTGCGTGCGGTGCGACAGGATGGAGACGATCGCCAGCAACACCGCCAGCACCGCCGCCAGGATGCCGACCATCTGGCCTTTGCCATCGGCTTCATGTCCTTCGTGGTGGATTTCGAGTTCAGCCATATCGGTTTTCGTATTATAAGGCACTTCCGCCTGGCAAGTGTTACCTGTCGCCGAGCTTTCTGTCTCGATCCACCATAACGGCCGCCCGCTGCTTCCCCTCTTCACCCGGCGTTCTAATAACTTCAGCGGTCACCCATGGTTAGCCCCGCGATCTTAACCATCGGACGCCTTGTTTTGGAGCTTTCACTGCTGCCTATAATGAGGCTGACATCGGTGGCGCATGCTTCGCTCTTCCAAGTGGAGAGCGGAGATTTGCAACCAGTGCCGACAAAGGACAGATCCGCGTGGGTTTGTTCGGTTTTTTTGCGCAGTTGCGCGTTTCATTTGTTAACCCCGGGGCTTGCGTTGCCTCAGGATCCCTACAACGTGGACCAGGACGGTACCATGAAAGGGCGGGAAGCAAACTGAGGAGGGTCCTCTCGATGCACAGAGAGTTTTCGGTAATTCTGGGTGTTGGTCTATTGGTATTCTCAATTCCGGCTTGGGCGCAGACCGCCTGTAATCTTGTCACCACCAGTGGGACGCCCACCCAGAGTGACGTGAGCGCGGCGATCAACATGGCCATTGGTTCGTCGCCCTGTACGGCCGACATCATGGGAGCGAATGTCTGCAATGTCGTCGTCGTCCAGCGAGTCATCAACGCCGCCATGGGCCAAGGGTGCGTTGTCGGCACCCACAGCGTGGTGTTGAAGTGGTCGGCCAGCACACCGGGAACCTATCCTATACAGGGCTATAATGTCTATCGCTCACTCACAAACAACCCGGCCCAGTGGGTGCAGATCAATACCGCCCTCATAACGACGGGCCTCACGTATACCGATGCCGCCGTTTCAAACAGCGGGACGTACTACTATGCGGTCACTGCCGTGGACACGCAGAATAACCCAAGCGGTTATTCCACCCCGGCGACGGCCTCTATCCCGTCCTCTTAAAACCTCCGCCGCGCCACTGCCGGGGATAGAATAGTCTGCACTATGTTGGCTTCTATTCGGTGGTCCGGATCGTGGCGCCGGCTTCATCTGGGAACTTGTTGGGTCTCTCCAGCCTGGGCGTTTGCATGTCTGCTGTTTCCGCAACTGATGCTGTTCGGCCAGAGCCTGCGGATCTCGTCCGCAAAGGCCTCTCGCGGCGAGCGAGTGACGCTCCAGATTTTTCTCACCTCGCCGGCGGGCCATGAGCCGCTTGCCTTGCAATGGGAGACTTCTTTCCCGGCGGATCAATTGATCTCTGTGGAAAGCGGCGCTTCGCTCGGCCCGGCGGCGCGCGCGGCAGGTAAGAATGTGACCTGCGCTGCAAAGCCGAAAGCGGGTGCGATCTCCGGAGCCAAATGTATCCTGATCGGAGGTCAGCAGCCGATCCGCAATGGGATGATCGCCCGGCTGCGATTCAGGGTCTTGCCGGACGCGCCGGGGGGTTCGGCACGTGTCCGAGTGGATCAAGCCGTGGCGGTTTTCAAAGACTTGCAGCAAACGCCGGTCGCCGTGGCGGAAGCCGCTGTGAAGATCCGCTCAAAATAGCTCTCTCGCCCCTTCTGCGTAGAGCGCGTGTCCACCGGTAAGGCCTGCCGTTGGGTGGCACCCGTCGCGGCGCGCTCCCGCTAGTATCATTTCCCGTAACCCACTGTCGGCGTTTGGGTTTGGTCGATTCGGAGCTCATTGCCAGAAGTTCGTTCGCAGTGTGGCAGGCCAGACACGACGCCGTCTCAGGGTATTTACCTAGTACTAAGATAGAACCCTAAACGCGGGTATTTTTTCTCACAAAGGTAATTGCTGTACTATTATCGTCAGTGAGTATCGATATCTTTGTTGGAGGGATCCGTGGGTAAGCTCGTGCTTTTAATCCTGCCTGTGGCGCTGCTCCCCGCGCAATCGATTTTGCCGGTGGACGGTGGCTCTAGCTTGATGGCAAGGCGCGATGCCACACTCCGCTCGCGGAGAGCCCCGGCCAGGCCCGTTGCCACCGCCGGTGTGACCGATTTGGTCTTTTCAAGAATCATATGCGGGACCGGCTGGAGCACCACCTTGGTACTGGCGAATGCCGGACCAAGTTCGGTGGATTTTCAACTGGCGTTCTCCGCAGCCGATGGCGAGTCAAGCCAGTTCGTCGTGACCACCCAGCCCGACATTGGCGCCCTGACCACATCCGGGCTACAGGGAACCTTGGGGCCGACCTCCAGTCTGAACCTCGCGCTGACATCTAGTTCACCGCTTCAGGAGGGCTGGGGCCTGCTCAGTTACAGCGGCAGCCAGGGCACGTTGGGAGGGTATGCGATCATTCGCCACACCGCTCTGGGCGGAGCTTTCAGCTTCGAAACCACGATCCCGCTGAGCAACATGCAGGATTTCTCCCTTTACGTCCCCTTCGACAATACACTCGGCTTCCAGACTCAACTTACGATCGTCAACCCCGCGACCAATTTAGCCGCGCAAGTTGCCTTGACATACCGCACTCCCGAGGGCCAGGTCGAGCTCATCGATGCAGTGAACCTCGGCGCGGGCCAGCAGATGACGATCGTCCTCCCAAACGCGTATCCCGATTTAGCCAACCAGTCGGGAACCATCGATCTCGAGGCGAATATCAACGTCCTGTCGGCAACAGCCGTTCGCTACAACCCGGCTTACGGCACCATTTCGGCCGTGCCGGGGATGAACTAAGGCCGGGCTGATTACCGCGCAGCCTCGACTGCAATCGTGACCGTGTTGCTGGCAATCGCGTTTCCGTTGGAATCGGTTGCCTTCAGGATGACTGGTATCGCGTCGCCTGGGAAGACGCTCGCCGGCACCGTCACGTTCATCTGATAGACTCCCGCCATCCCCGGCATTGCCTGGATCTGACTCGCCGTGGTCGATACGCCACCAATCGAAACTTCGACCTGCGGCGGGCTGGTTTCGAGTCCCGCACCGGTGGCCAGAATCGAAATCGTGTCACCCGGTTCCGCTGGCTGGCCGTTATTCAGATAGCTGCGCGGCGTAGCCAGCAAAGAGGTGCCGGCAAGCGTCACCATGCCTTGACCTTGCCCCGAACCGTCGGCCGAGTACAGGCCCAACGTCGCTTGCTGGTCGGCGTGAACCACGTTGGAAACCGTGCCGTCGATCACCGCCGAGATCTCCAACACGCCTCCCGATACCGCGGCCGGACACACAAAGTCGACCCGCGTCGCCGAGGCGTAAACCACCGGCGCCAGGTTGCCGTTCACCATCACTTCGGCGCCGGCGAGTTGAGTGGAATTGCCCGTTGCATCCGAAGCCGGCTGGGTGCCTGAAGCCAGCCAGCGGCCTATCAGGCTGGCTACCGAACCCGGGCTGCAACTCATCGGGGCCGGCTGGCTCGGGTTCGGCATCTTGGCAGGAACGTCCTGCGGCACCTGGCTCCCGGCATTGCGAAGATCGGTGATGATCGGCTTGCCCGGATCGGCCAGGATCACCACGGAGCCGGTTGCAGACGCCTTCGCGGAATCGGTCGCGGTGAACGTCACCTCGCGTCTCCCCACCGGGTACAACTGCCCCAGTTGATAGATCAGGCCGGTCGGCGCCTCGGGCGTCCACTGGAAACCACCCGTGGCGGCATCGAATGAGGCGCCGGGGGGCAGGTTAGCCGCCGACAGAGTCAGCGGCAGTCCGCTGGGATCCACGGCTGAAACAGTGAAGGCCACCGGCTTCCCAAACGCGGCCATTTCCCCACCCGGCAGGCTCAGCATCGGCGCCGTAGCCGGCATCACAGTCACCTGACTCGTCACTGTCGTCTGATCAAACTGCGCCGAGATGATCGACGACTGCTGCCCGGCCAGAGGCGTCGTAAAAACCTGGAAGCTGAGCTGCGCCTGCGCCGGACGCGTCGTGAACGGACTGGGAAGCTCAAGCTCGGTGTTGTTGCTGGTGACGGCCAGGCGAGCCACCTGCAATATATTCGGATTGTTCATGCCGATCGTGCAGGTGGTGAAACCGCCGGCTACGACCGTCTGCGGTGCGCACTCCAGACCGGTGGGCCGGATGCCGATAATGGAAATGCTGGCCGTCGTCAATGCACCCCGCAGGGATGCGGTGATCTGCGCCTGCGCGTCCTGGTCCGACGATACCACGGAAGCCACAAACTGAACCGACTGCGCGCCGGCCGGAATCACCACCTGCGCCGGCACCTGCACCCGCGCGGTATTCGTCTGCAAAGCCACCGTGGTGCCATTGGCGGGCGCCACCTGCCCCAGCGAAACCGTGCAGTCCAGCGTGCCGACATTGTTCGGATCCGGCGTGCAAGCCATCATCGCGTTGCTCTGCGCAGTCGAAGACTGCAAGCTGATGGAGGCGGTCTGGGACGCGCCGTTCAAGGTCGCGGTCACGATGGCGGTCTGGGCGCTGGCCACCACGCCGGCGCTGGCCGTAAAGCTCGCCGCCAGCGCACCGGCCGCCACCGTCACTGACCCTGGAACAGTGAGTGCCGCGGCGTTGCTCGCCAGGCTCACCGTCACCCCGCCGGAGCCTGCGGCATCGGCCAGCGTCACCGTGCACGTCGCGGTTCCTCCCGAATTCAGGCTCGCCGGCACACAAGCCAGCGCACTCAAAGTCCCCGGCCCCGATCCGCCTGGCGATACGCTCACGCTTGCGGTCTGCATGCTGCCGTTGTAGCTGGCCGTCACTACCGCCGTCTGGCTGCTGCTGACCGAGCCGGCGGTGGCTGTGAAGTTGGCCGTGCTGGAGCCGCTGGGCACCGTCAGCGAACCGGGAACCGTCAACGCTGCCGAGTTACTCGATAGCGTCACGGTGACTCCGCCGGATCCCGCGGCGTTTGTGAGGGTCACCGTGCAAGTGGACGTCCCGCCGGGAGCGAGGCTCGCCGGCGCGCAAGATATCAGACTGATTAGCCCGGGCGCCAAAAGAGACAGGGATGCGGTCTGCGAGCTGCCGTTGTAACTGGCCGTCACCACTGCCGTCAGGTTACTGGCGATCGTGCCCGCGACCGCCGTGAACGTGGCTGACGCCGACCCGGACGCGACCGTGACCGAGGACGGAACCGTCAGCGCCGCCGTGTTACTCGAAAGGGTTACAGTAACTCCGCCCGATCCGGCGGCCTGCGTCAGCGTCACCGTGCAGTTACTCGCCCATCCCGAGTTCAGGCTCGTCGGCGAGCAGGCTACCAGGCTCACCGACGTTGCGGACAATAGCGAGATCGAAGCTGTCTGCGAGCTGCCGTTATAGGAAGCCGTCACCACCGCCGTTTGGTTGGCGGCGATGGTGCCCGCCGTGGCCGTGAAGTTCGCCGATGTCGCCCCCGATGCCACCGTCACCGATGCCGGCACCGTCAGTGCCGCCGCGCTGCTCGAAAGGGACACTGCGATTCCGCCGGAACCTGCCGCCTGCGACAGCGTCACCGTGCAGGCGGATGTTCCACCCGAACCAAGGCTGGCCGGCGTGCACGATACCAGGCTCACCGCAGCCGGTGCCACCAGCAGGATCGACGCTGTCTGCGAGCTGCCGTTATAAGATGCCGTCACCACCGCCGTTTGGCTTGTCGCGATGGTGCCCGCCGTGGCCGTGAAGTTTGCTGATGTCGCGCCCGACGCCACCGTCACCGATGCCGGCACCGTCAGTGCCGCCGCGTCGCTCGACAGCGCCACCGTGACTCCACCGGAACTCGCCGCCCGCGACAGCGTTACCGTGCAGGCGGACGTTCCACCCGAACTGAGGCTGGCCGGCGTGCACGAAACCAGGCTGACAGTGGCCGGCGCCATCAGCAGCACGGAGAACGTTTGCGTGCTGCCGCTGTATGTCGCCGTCACCACCGCGGTCTGGCTGCTGGAAATCGTGCCCGCGGTAGCGGTAAAACTTGCGGTGCTGGAACCGCTCAGAACCGTCACCGATCCCGGCACCGTCAGTGCCGCCGCGTTGCTCGACAGCGTCACTGCTACCCCGCCGCTTCCCGCCGCCTTCGATAGGGTCACCACACAGCTTGCTGTACCTCCGGAACTGAGGCTCGTAGGAGTGCAAGTGAGCGACGTCAGGGCCGGAGGTGTGGATACCAGCGTCAGGGACTGCGTCTGAGAACTGCCATTTAGTGACGCCGTGATGACCGCTGACTCGTTGCTGGATACCGTGCCCGCCGTGGCCGTGAAACTCGACGAGGTGGCTCCGGATGCCACCGTCACCGATGCCGGAACGGTCAGTGCCGCTGCGTTACTCGAAAGCGTTACCGCGCTTCCCCCAGTTCCCGCCGCCTGCGACAGTGTCACCGTGCACGACGACGTCTCGCCGGAGCTGAGGCTTGTCGGGCTGCACGATAGCAGCGTGACCACAGTCGGCGCCACCAGCGAGATCGATGCCGTCCGCGAACTGCTGTTATATGACGCCGTCACCACTGCCGTTTGACTTGTCGTGATGGTGCCTGCTGTGGCCGTGAAGTTTGCCGATGTCGCCCCCGAAGCCACGGTGGCCGACGCCGGAACGGTCAACGCCGTCACGCTGCTCGATAGCGAAACCGTGACTCCTCCAGAACTCGCCGCCCGCGACAACGTCACCGTGCACGTGGATGTTCCGCCCGAGTTCAGGCTGGTCGGTGAGCAAGAAACGAGGCTGACTGCGATTGGCGGCACCAGCAGGATCGACGCCGTACGCGAACTGCTGTTGTACGACGCCGTGACGGTTGCCGTTTGACTTGTCGCGATGGTGCCCGGCCGTGGCCGTGAAGTTTGCCGATGTCGCCCCCGATGCTACCGTCACCGATGCCGGCACCGTCAATGCCGCCGCGTTGCTCGATAGCGAAACCGTGACTCCTCCGCTTCCCGCTGCGCCGGACAATGTCACCGTGCACGCAGATGTTCCGCCCGAATTCAGGCTGGTCGGTGTGCAAGAAACGAGGCTGACTGTGATTGGCGGTACCAGCAGGATCGACGCCGTCCGCGAACTGCTGTTGTATGACGCCGTCACCACCGCCGTTTGGCTTGTCGTGATCGTGCCCGCCGTGGCCGTGAAGTTCGCCGATGTCGCCCCCGAAGCTACCGTCACCGAAGCCGGCACCGTCAATGCCGCCGCGTTACTCGACAACGTCACTGCGATGCCACCAGTGCCCGCCGCCTGCGACAGCGTCACCGTGCACGCAGATGTTCCGCCCGAGTTGAGGCTGGTCGGATTGCAAGTCACTAGGCTCACGGTGGTCGGCGCTACCAGCGAGATCGACACCGTCTGTGAGCTGCCGTTATACGATGCCGTCACCACCGCCGTTTGACTGGTCGCGATCGTGCCTGCTGTGGCAGTGAAGTTTGCCGACGTCGCTCCGGATGCCACCGTCACCGATGCCGGCACCGTCAATGCCGCCGCGTTGCTCGATAACGTCACTGCGATGCCGCCAGTAACCGCCGCCTGCGACAGCGTCACCGTGCACGCAGACGTCCCACTCGAATTCAGGCTGGTCGGGTTGCAGGATAGCTGGCTCACAGTGGTCGACGCCAGTAGTGAGATTGACGCCGTCTTGGAACTGCCGTTATACGAAGCCGTCACCACCGCAGTCTGCGTGGCAGTAAATGTGCCCGCCGTGGCCGTGAAGTTCGCCGATGTCGCTCCCGACGCCACCGTCACCGATGCCGGCACCGTCAACGCTGTGTCGTTGCTCGACAGCGTAACCGCGGCTCCTCCGGTTCCCGCGGCTTGCGTCAGAGTCACCGTGCACGTTGAGGTCCCTCCGGTTCCCAGGTTGGCCGGACTGCAAGATACCTGGCTCACCGCGGTCGCTGCCAGAAGCGACACATACGCTGTTTGCGAACTCCCGTTCAAGGTGCCCGTGATCCCCGCCGTTAGATTGCTGGGAATTGTGCCGGCAGTCGCGCTCAACGTGGTTGAAGTCGTTCCGGCCGGCACCGTCACCGACGCGGGCACAGGTAGCTCGCCTGTAGTGCTGGAGAGGGTGACAACTGCGCCTCCCGCCGATGCCGGCTGGTTCAGCGAAACTGTACAAGTCGACGAGTTGCCCCCGCTCAACGAGGTGGGGCTGCAGGTAAGTCCGCTCAATGTCGGTAACGGGACTGTCACACTTCCACCCGTGCCCGTCACCGATATCGGGCTTCCAGCCGCCGCCGCGCCCATCAGATTCGTGAGGCCGAGTGTACTGCTGACCGCCACGGTTGTCATCGTCACGGTGATCGTCGCCACCACCCCGTTCTGCATCAACGTGTCGTTCATGCCGGCCAGCAGGCATGTATAAGAACCCGCGCTCGAAAAGCAGTTAATCGTTTTATTCGCCGCGGTGGCGTTGGAGCCCGCCATGGCACTGATGGAAGCGACATTACTCGTTGGGTAGGTGACGGTCCACTGTAGGGCCGATGGCTGACTCCCCGCCGCGGCGTTCAATGACAAGTTGAGGGCGACGGCGCCGCCCGGAGCGGCGCTGCCGGACGCCAAGGTCAGCGTGTCCTGTGCAAACGCCAACCCAGGCGCAATCGCGACAAGAAGAGCAAGGAGAGAATTGCGAGTATGAGGGCTCAGAAGCCTCTTCTCACGGATGTCGCTGAGCAACTGGTCAACCTCCAGAAAAGCGCGCCCTGGGTACCCGGCTCAGGGTGCAGTGACGTGTTGCGCCCCTACTCTAAGCCGGCAATTCTAAAGTATTTGTTGACCTGTTTATCTTCAATGCTGTCTTTAGGAGGTGATAAGCTGTCGAAGGTCTTACCAGTCCTATCGACCAAAGTTAGGACCGGAAACAGCGGACGGCGAGTTCCGCCCCGGCCCAATCGTCGCGATCGGCAGCAGCAGAGATGACGGCACGTCCAGCAGTTGTTACAGAACCGTAGCTGGAATACCATTCCGCCACTCTTTCTTGTTCCCGGCGCGGGGTGGATCTGCACCGCGATGCCCGGGTTGACTAATGGGTCTCCTCGCGTGTTCTGGGTGGAATCTCACAGTCGCGAACCAGTGTCGCCCAACTTCCGTTTTATGATTGTGATTGGACGGCATCTTACGGGCCCCTGCCGCGCAGTTTCCGAGGGAAAGAATTCATGAGCCAACAAGTCCGTGTCAGCCACCGCATCTACAACGTTCTGCCGACCGAAATCGAAGGGTTCGATGCCCTGGCGGAACTTGCCTTGGATATGCATTGGTCGTGGAATCACTCGACCGACAAGGTCTGGCGGCAACTTGATCCGAAACTATGGGAGGACACACATAACCCATGGGTCGTCCTGCAGACCGTCTCGCGAGACCGGATCGAGTGCGTGCTGGCCGATCACGTTTTCCGGAAAAACGTCGATGATTTGGTCGAAGCCGGCCGGCAGGCGGCGGAAGCACCCGCGTGGTTCCAGCGGAATCATGCGGACGCTCCACTCAATTGCGCCGCGTACTTCAGCATGGAGTTTATGTTGAGCGAAGCCTTGCCCATTTACTCGGGCGGGCTTGGGAATGTGGCCGGCGATCAACTCAAATCCGCCAGCGATCTGGGCGTGCCGGTGGCCGGCGTGGGTTTGCTCTACCAGCAGGGCTATTTTCGCCAGGTGATCGACAAAAACGGAGCGCAAGAGGCCCTCTTCCCCTATAACGATCCCGGGCAGTTGCCGATCACGCCGTTGCGCCAGGCCAACGGCGAGTGGTTGCGTCTGGAGATCGCGCTGCCTGGATACTCGGTCTGGTTGCGCGCCTGGCAGGCGAAGGTCGGCAGGGTGAAGCTTTACCTGCTGGATAGTAATGACGCGGCAAACTACCCCGCTCGCCGCGGGATTACCAGCGATCTATATGGCGGCGGGCCGGAGTTGCGCCTCCAGCAGGAAATGCTGCTCGGGATCGGCGGATGGCGGCTGCTGCGCGCGCTCGGCATCCAACCCGAGGTCTGTCACCTGAATGAAGGCCACGCAGCCTTCGCCGTCCTGGAACGTGCCCGCAACTTCATGGAGGACACCGGCCAGCCCTTCGAAGTGGCGCTCGCCGCGACTCAAGCCGGCAATCTCTTCACCACCCATACGGCGGTAGCCGCCGGCTTTGACCGTTTCCATCCCGGCCTCATCGAGCAATACCTTGGCAGATATGCCGAACAGAAGCTCGGCATTGCGCTTCAGGATTTGCTCGCCCTGGGCCGGCAGAACCCCTCCGATTCGGCCGAGCCCTTCAATATGGCGTATTTGGCCATACGCGGGAGCGGCGCGGTGAATGGCGTGAGCCGGTTGCACGGACAAGTCAGCCGCCGTCTCTTTCTGCCGCTGTTTCCACGCTGGCCGGAGGAAGAGGTCCCGATCGGCTATGTGACCAACGGAGTTCACGCGCCCACCTGGGACTCCGCCGCAGCCGACGGTCTTTGGCAAGAGGCCTGTGGGCGGGACCGCTGGCTGGACGGGACAGAAACCTTGGGGCCGGACATTCGCAGGGTCCCGGACGCCAGGCTCTGGCAGTTGCGCAGCGCATCCACCAGGGTGCTGGTCGAGTACGCTCGCGAGCGATTGTCGCGAGACCTGGCCGCTACTGGGGCGCCATCCGATGAGGTCGAAGCCGCCCACCATCTCTTCGATCCCAACACTCTTACACTGGGCTTTGCCCGCCGCTTCGCAACTTACAAAAGACCTAACCTGCTCCTCCATGATCCACAACGGCTGCTTCGTATCTTGACCAATGCGCAGCACCCGGTCCAACTCTTCATCGCCGGCAAGGCGCATCCTGCGGACCAGGCCGGTCAAGGCATGATCCGGGAATGGGTGCAGTTCATCCGGCAGCCCGAGGCACGTTCTCATGCGATCTTCCTCAGTGATTACGACATGCTACTGACGGAGAACCTGGTGCAAGGCGTGGACGTCTGGATCAATACGCCGCGTAGGCCCTGGGAAGCCTGCGGGACCAGCGGTATGAAGGTGCTCGTCAATGGGGGCCTCAACCTGTCGGAGTTGGATGGCTGGTGGGCAGAGGCCTACACGCCGGAGGTCGGCTGGGCGCTGGGCGACGGCCAGGAACATGGCGACGATCCGGCTTGGGACGCCGCCGAAGCTGAAGCGCTTTACGACCTGCTCGAACGGGAAGTGGTTCCAGAGTTCTATGCCCGCGATAAGGAGGGCATTCCCACGGCTTGGGTAGCGCGCATGCGCAAGAGCATGGCGAGTTTGACGCCGCGCTTCTCCGCGGGCCGCGCGGTACGCGAATACACCGAGCAGCACTACCTCCTGGCTGCGGCAGCCTATCGCGACCGTGCTGCCGGCAAGGGTGCGGCGGGCAGGCAAGTGATCGATTGGCGGCACGCCTTGGAAAAAGAGTGGCCTGCGCTGCGCTTCGGTGAAATAAAGGTCGACACCAACGCGGACCAGCACGTGTTTGAGGTTGAAGTCTATCTGAATGGTCTCGACCCGAATGCCGCGCGAGTGGAACTCTACGCGGACGGCATCAACGGCGGCGCTCCCGTGCGGCAGGAGATGGAGCGCGGCCGCCAACTGGCAGGCGCATCGAAAGGCTACACGTACCAGGCGCGGGTATCCGCGGCGCGCCCGGCCGCCGACTATACGGCGCGCGTGGTACCGCACCATATAAGCGCTGCCGTTCCCTTGGAAGCCCCTCAAATCCTGTGGCAGCGATGACGCGCTCCCCGACCGGCGGCGATGAAGGAAACTTATGACTCGACACACTGTTCCGCTTGGCAGAATCATAGGCATCCCAATCGGATTGGATTATTCCTGGTTTCTGATCTTTGCGCTGCTCACGTGGATGCTGGCGGGCAGCTATTATCCCGCCGAGTTTAAGAACTGGCCGCCGATGCTCTATTGGTTCATGGGCGCGGCCACTGCGATCATGCTCTTTGGCAGCGTGCTGCTCCATGAACTGGGGCATTCCGTGGTCGCTTTGCGGTTCCATGTACCGGTTAGCAGCATCACCTTGTTCATCTTTGGCGGCGTGTCCCAAATCGGCGGGGAGCCGCCGAGCGCCAAGGCGGAATTCCTGATTGCTATTGCCGGACCGATTGTGAGTCTGGCCCTGGCGGTGCTGTTTACGGTGTTGAAGCCCGCAGTGGCTGCCGTCGAGCCCCTCTGGGGCCTGGCTAAGTACCTGGCCTACATCAACTTCGCGCTGGTCCTCTTCAATCTGATTCCAGGCTTTCCGTTGGATGGCGGCCGTGTGTTCCGTGCCGTCGTTTGGTCCGCCACAAGGAACATGCGCCGAGCCACGCTCATCGCCGCCAGCACCGGCCGCTTCTTTGGTTTCCTGTTCATCTTCATCGGCGTCTGGCAGATGCTCAAAGGGAACTTTGGCAATGGCCTTTGGATCGCCTTCATCGGATGGTTTCTCGACAATGCCGCCTCGGCGCAGGTGCACCAGGTCGTATTTCAGGGTCTGTTAGCGGGTCACACAGTTTCGCAGGCCATGAACGCCCATTGCGCCTCCGTCCCGGCAGAGCTCACCTTGCAGCAGCTCGTGGATGAACACATCCTCGGCAGCGGCGGCCGCTGCTTCCTGGTTCAGCGTGGAGCCAATACCGTTGGACTGATGACCCTCCACCGGATCAAGAGCGTTCCCCGCCCTGACTGGGCAGCTACCAGTGCGGCCCAGGTCATGATTCCCCTGGAGCAGTTGAAGCACACTGACCCGGACAGCGGACTATGGACCGCCCTTCAACAGATGGACCGCGATGGAGTCAACCAACTCCCGGTGATGACCGGCGGCCAAGTGGTCGGCATGCTCACCCGCGAAGACGTCATTACCTTTCTGCGCACCGTGAAGGAACTGGGAACCTGAGAATGCCCATCGCCGCTTCGTTTCAGAAACATCGGCGCCTTGAACTGCCAGCAGTATTGCATGTAGTACCGGCATAGTACTGGAGCTACTGGTGCCGCCCACAAAAGCGGGTAATAATCGAATTGGCAAAAGAGATGTACTTCGCCATCGCAGCCACGGCGGTCCTGGTCGGCCTCATTGCAGCGTTCGCCAACCTGGCACGCCATTTCGCTTCACCACATCATCTCCCTGTGACCGCCGACTGGATTGACGAACTCGCCGTTGAGCGCTACCGCCCGATGTTGCGCCTGCTCAGCCAGGAGGATCTTCGGGTGCTACGTGCACGACCAGGTTGCACGCGGCAGATGGTCACAAGGTTCCGCCGCCAGCGCTGCCAAATGTTCCAAATGTATTTGCGTCAGCTTGACGGCGATTTCAAACGCCTCTCGATGGCCCTCAAGATTGTCATGGTGCAGTCGAAAGACGACCGGCCCGATCTTGCCTTGGTGCTGCTGCAGAACCAGATGACGTTTGCCTGTGAAATGATGATGGCTTGGTCCCAGTCTGTCTGCTATCGATATGGTGTCGGGGCCCCGAATGTCACCGGCTTGCTGAAGCTGATCGACAGCATGCGTCTCGAATTGCGGACCCTGGTACCGGCTGATTCGTGGGCAGCAGCTTAAAGACGCTGACCGGCCTTACTGCACTTCTTCGGTCCAGCCTTCCAACACTTGCTTGACTTTGCTCATGAACTGGTCAGCCAGCGCGCCATCGACCAGGCGATGATCGAAGCTGAGCGACAGGTGGCAAATGGAGCGGATGGCGATGGCATCGTTGATCACCACCGGGGTTTTGTCTACCGTGCCGACACCAAGGATGGCGACTTGCGGCTGGTTGATGATGGGCGTGCCCACCAGGCTCCCGAAGCTGCCGAAGTTGGTGATGGAGAACGTGCCGCCGAGCACCTCATCGGGCTTGAGCTGGCGTGAGCGGGCGCGGGCGGCAAGATCGACCACGGCGCGCTGCAGGCCGAGCACGTTCTTTTCGTCGGCGCCGCGGATCACCGGAACGATCAGGCCGTTTTCCAGCGCCACTGCGATCCCGATATTGATTTCGTTGTGGTAGATGATGTTGTTGCCGTCGAGCGATGCGTTCAGCAGCGGGTACTGACGCAACGCCACCACGGTGGCGCGGGTGATGAACGGCAGGTAGGTCAGGCTGAACCCGTAATTGGCTTGAAACGCAGCCTTGTTGCGTTCGCGCATCTGGGCAACGGCGGTCATATCGACGCGGTGAATGGTGGTGACGTGCGCCGATGTGCGCCTGGAAAGCATCATGTGTTCGGCGATTTTGATGCGCATGGTGCTGAGGGGCTCCACCCGGGTCTTGGCCGGACCCGCGGGCGTCAGCGGCGCGGGCGGCGTGGGCGGAAGTGTCGCGGCGCTTGCCGGAACCGGCGCCGGCACCGGCCTCTGCGGGTGCACGGGCTCCGCAGCGGCGGCCGGCCGCTGCGCCAGGTAGCTTTCCACATCCAGCTTGGTGATGCGCCCTCCGGCGCCGCTGCCTTTCACGCGGCTCAGATCGATGTTGTTCTCGCGAGCCAACTTGCGTACCAGCGGCGAGAGTGGGCCAACCGGCTCTCCAGCGGGCGCCGGCCCCGCAATCGCGGGCGGCGCAGGAGCGGCTGCCTCCACCACCGCGGCAGGCTCAGGCTCAACAGCGGCCGGCGCTGGAGCAGTTTCCGCCGCCGGCTTGGCGGCGGGCGCGCCGGCGCCATTCTCCTCAATGCGGGCGACCACCGTGTTGATACCGACCGTCTTTCCTTCTTCCACCATCACCTCGGAGAGCGTGCCGGCGGCAGGCGACGGGATTTCGGTATCCACCTTGTCGGTCGAAATCTCAAACAGCGGCTCGTCGCGCTCCACGTGTTCGCCGGGCTTCTTCAGCCACTTCGTCAGCGTGCCTTCCACAATGCTTTCGCCCATCTGGGGCATCACGACGTCGGTCATATCGGTTCTCTCTTTCGTGCACCCGCGAGGGCGGGCGCCGCCAGCGGCATCTGGCAATCGAAAACGCGGCCAAAATGCGCGGCCAAAATGTATCCTACATCTTCCAGCCCGGCCCGCACACCGAGCGCCGCCATGGAGGTCACGGGTTTGATCAATCCACAGGGAACGATGTACTGGAAATAGCTGAGATCGGTCGACACATTGAGTGCGAATCCGTGCGAAGTCACCCAACGCGAAATGTGCACCCCGATGGCGGCAATCTTGCGCTCCTCGACCCACACGCCCGTCAGTTTGGGGATACGGCCGGCGGCAATGCCGAAATCGGCCAAGGTGTCGATGAGCACCTCTTCGATGGAGCGAACGTAAGCCGCCACGTCGCGCTTCCACTCGCGCAGGTCAAGAATCGGATAGCCCACCAATTGGCCGGGACCATGATAGGTAATGTCGCCGCCGCGATCGGTGGCACAGAACGCCACGCCGGCGCGCTCCAGAATTTCGTCGCTGGCCAGCAGGTTTTCGCGATGCCCGTTGCGGCCCAGCGTAACCACATGCGGGTGCTCGACCAGCAGCAACTGATCGGAGATCGCCCCCTGCTGGCGCTCAGCCACTAGGCGCCGCTGCAACTCGAGCGCGCTCGCGTAGTCCATTCGTCCCAGCTCGCGCAGGCAACAGTTACGCATTGATTGACAGGCCGTAGACGGCATTGAAAGCCTCGCCCACGGCTTCATACAACGTGGGATGGGCATGGATGGTCTGCATCATCACGTCCACGGTGGCCTCGGCTTCCATCGCGGCTACCGCTTCGGCGATCAGCTCGAATCCTTCGGGGCCAATAATGTGAACGCCCAGAATTTCGCCGTGCGGCTCGCCGGCGACCACCTTAATAAACCCTTCGTGGTGGCCGAGAATGGTGGCGCGGCTGTTGCCTGCAAACGGAAAGCGGCCGACCTTCACCTGGCGCCCTTGGGCGCGCGCCTGGGCTTCGGTGAGGCCCACGCTGCCGATGCCGGGCTGGGTGTAGGTGCAGCCGGGAATTCGGTCGCGGTTGATGGGAACAGCGGGTTTGCCTGCCATGTGGGCCACCGCGATCATGCCCTCGCGCGTAGCCACGTGCGCCAGTTGCGGCGTGCCGGCGACCACATCGCCGATCGCGTAAACGCCCGCTTCGCCGGTCTGCTGCCACTGGTTCACCTTGATGAAGCCGCGGTCCAGTTCGACACGCATATTCTCCAGGCCGATGTTTTCCGTGTTCGGCTTGCGCCCAACCGCCACCAGCAGCTTTTCCGCCTCCAGCGTTTCCTGCTTGCCGTCCTTGGTGGTGAGCGCGAGCCGCACACCCGCCCCGGTCTTCTCGATATTTTCCGCGCGCGCCCCGGTCTCCACACGAATGCCCTGTTTGCGGAAGTTGCGATCAAGCTCCTTGGAGATGTCTTCGTCCTCCACCGGAACCACGCGCGGCAGCATCTCGACCACCGTAACTTCGGTGCCGAAGCGGCGGAAGATGCTGGCGAATTCCACGCCCACGGCGCCGGCCCCGATGATGATCAGGCTCTTCGGCACTGCCGTGAGACTGAGGATTTCGACGTTAGTAAGAATCAAGTCCGGGTCGGGCGTGAGGCCGGGGAGCATGCGGGCTTCCGAACCGGTGGCGATTATGATGTTCTTCGCCTCCAGCGTCTGGGTGCCGGACGCCCCCTTCACCTCCACCTTGCCGCCGCCCTGCAACGTAGCGTAGCCGGAGATGCGCTCCACCTTGGCGCGTTTGAGCAGCATCTCCACGCCTTTGGAGTGTTTGCTGACAATGCCATCCTTGCGATCCTTCACCTTGGGATAATCCAGGCGCGGGTTCTCGCAGTGAATGCCTTCCTGTTCCGAGTGCACGAAGCGCTCCCAGACGTCGGCGGTCTGGAGCAGGCTTTTGGTAGGAATGCAGCCCACCAGCAGGCAGGTGCCGCCCAGCCTGGCCTGCTTTTCCACCAGCGCGGTCTTCAGCCCGTATTGGCCGGCGCGAATAGCTGCGGAGTAGCCGCCGGGACCACTTCCAATCACGATCAGATCGTAAGTCACTTTTTTTATTCTACCTGCGTCACCGGCCGCGCCGCCCGTGCGTCTACTAGAAAAGGGCCGGCGGCCTGCCATGAAATACCCGTCGCGTCGCAGGACGAGTCCTGACCGGTGTTAACCATGAGGGCCATCCGGGGCCGGCGCTACCATGAAGAATATGATAAGGTTGCTATTGATTTCGATGCTGGCGGGCGCGTCTGGATTCGCGCAGACCGAACCGCCGGCCGGGCACGCGGGCTCCACCGCACCGGCCGCGCGCTGGCCTATCGAGACCCTCGTGGTGGAAGGCAACCACACCTATGGCGCGGAGCAGATTCTAGCCGTGGCGGGCCTCAAAGTGGGGCTGGTGGCGGGCAAGCCGGAATTCGAGGCCGCCCGTAAGCGCCTGCTGGACACGGGCGCATTCGAAACCGTTGGTTACAAGTTCACCCCTGGCCCGGCCAAAGGCTACGCTGCCGTGATTCAGGTGGAGGAAGTTCAGCAGGCTTACCCGGCCGAGTTCGAGGACCTGCACGTTTCCGAGCAGGAGCTGCGCGCCGCGCTGCGCGCGAAGGATCCGCTGTTCGCCTCCGGTAAGCTGCCCGCCACGCAGCCCGCTTTCGAGCGCTACAAAAACTGGGTGCAGGAGTTCATGGCCGCCAAGGGCCAGCCGGAGAAAATCGCCGTCGGGGTTTCCCCCTCCGCGACCGGCGAGTTCGCCGTCGTTTTCCGGCCTGCGCATACCCTGCCGGCGGTGGCGCTGGTGACGTTTCGGGGCAATCACGTGGTCCCTTCCAACGTGCTGCACGATGCCATTGCCGCCGGCATCGGCGCCGAGTACACTGAAGACCGCTTCCGCGAGATCCTCAACAGCTCCATCCGACCGATTTATGAGGCGCGCGGACGCATGCGTGTGCGTTTCACCGAGCTGCGCGCCGAACCCGCCAAGGACGTGGAGGGCCTGCACGTGTTCGTGACCATCGATGAGGGGCGAAGCTACACCATGGGCAAGGTGACGATCGATGGACCGTCGCCGATCGACACCTCGGACCTGCTGCGGAGCATTGACGTCAAGACCGGCGATGTAGCCAACTTCGACAAGGTCGACCAGGGTCTGGAGGCGATGCGCAAGCAACTGCACCGGGGCGGCTACCTCAATGCGAAGGTCGTCGCGGACCGGGTGGTGGATGACGGTCACGAATCGGTGGACGCGGTGATTCGCGTGGACGCTGGCCCGCAATTCACCATGGGCAATCTGACGGTGGCCGGGCTCGATCTGGATGGCGAGGCCGAAATCCTGCGCATCTGGACGATGAAGATGGGCAAACCGTTCAACCCGGAGTACCCCAGCTATTTCCTCGGCGTGATCCGGCAGGAGAACATCTTCGATCACCTGGGGAAAACCAAGGCAGAGGTCAAGCTTAACGATAAAACCCACACCGGCGATGTGAAGTTGACCTTTAGCCCCTACCAGCCGCCCCAGAAGGCGCCCGGCGGCGGTCCCGGCCCGGGCTCGAACTGACAGCGGGCAGGGCAGATGATCGGTTCTTGTGGTCTGTCGAGGTGTCGCGTTTTAGATGGCGAGGCCCGGCAGGGACGAACGGTCATGGTCCCTCCCGCTCATCACGCAACCGGCATCCAAACCCGGTAGCGCGAATCCGTCCCCCAGGTGTTTCCGGCGGAGGCGTAGTCGCACAGGCGGATCTGCCCGGCGCTGAATGCCATGCTGATTCCCTCCGGCGGTGCGACGGACTCGAGCGGTGCGAAACTTGCCTCGCCAGCTAACCCGGAAACGGTGCCGTCGATCGCCGGCTGCCCCAGTCTGACATCTCTGGCCAATACCACCGGGCCGCGCGCCACCGCGGCATACTGGCGGCCTCCATCCGTCGCACCGAGAACCCGGCCGCGCAGGTCCAATTCCAGGCGCACGCGGTCGCCCGGTTTCCAGCGCCTTTCGAGGGTCGAATACGTGCCAGGCTGCGCGTCGCCGATTTTCGAGCCGTTCACGCTGACCACAGTCTGGGCGCTCCACGCCGGTATCCGCAGGCGCACGGGGAAAGATCCCGGCCGCGCGGGATGGAGCGTGATATCGACCAGGCCGGAGGCGGGGTAGTCGGTCCTGGCCTCGATCCGCAACGCGCTGCCGGAGGGGAACTCGAAGTCCCAGGCGCCTTCTGAATAGAGGTTGAAGACCGGGCCCTCCGCGCTTTTCATGACGGCGACCTGCGGCAGCAGCATGACGCCGCGGGGCCCGTTCGCCTCGCAGCAGTTCAGCTCCATGCCGCACTGCTTCTCGCCGAATTCGCGCAGCCCCGCGAGCGCGCTGTACTTGGCGAAGCCCGATCCGTCCGGCGTCATGGCGCCCAGCAGCGCATTGTACGCAGCCGTCTCGATCGCGTCCGCATACTGCGGATCGCCGGTGAGGCGCAACAGGTGAGCGCAAAGATGCATCCACGTCACCGTCACGCAGGTTTCCATCGGGTTCCGCGCCGGTTGGGTTTGACGCGCCTTGCCTCCGTACCAGCACTCCTCCGACGAGCCTGAACCGGCAACATTGATCTCATTAGACAGAATGCTCGCCACAGTCCGCGTCGCCGCATCGCGATACGCAGGCCGCCCGGTTTCGCGGTACAGTTCCAGCAGGCCGGCGTAACACGACATCATCTCGTACGCTTTCTCGCCATTTTCCCAGGAGAACCAGCTCTTCTTAGGGCGTGGAAACCGCTCCCCCACCGGAACCGCTGTGAATGCCTTTTCGACCAACTGCGGACCGTCGGCCGCGGACCATCGGGACACGATCCACTCGGCGAAGCGCAGCAGGCGCTCATCGCTGGTGCGGCGATGAAGCAGCACGATGGGTTCGAGCACGCTACTCGCGGCCATCCCACGGAATAGCCCGCAGCGAATGATATCGGCTCCGCCGGGGCCAACTTCCGTCATCAAATGTCCAGCCAGCCGCTGCGCGCTCCCCAGCGCCGCGGCGTCGCCCGTCATGTCGAGCCATGCCAGCAAACCGAGCAAGGTGTATTTGCGGCCCCAGATATCCCAGGATTTCAGGTGACTGCCGTCGGCGTAGTTCCCGATGTATCCATCCGCAGTCTGGGTGGCGAGCAGTGACTGAACCGAATCGCGGAGGCGCCCCCGCTCCCCAGCATCGCTCGTATACTGGCAGGCAGCGGTGGCCGAGAGCAGCCATTTGCCCCAGAATTCGGTCTGCCAGCAAGCGGTTTCCGCGCGTTGGCGAAATGGAGCCACCAGCTTGTCCCAATTCTGCGCGAAGATCCGGTTACGCACGCACGCATCGATCTTGCGGCCCAGATACCCGCCCAGTTGAACGTGCTCCAGAGCGGCAGGCTCGAGCACATCGGCGACGCGGTGCCCCGCCTGGCTATCGGGAGACGGCCTGTCGCGCCTGGAGCACGACGTGCCGGCCATGGCCGGCAGTAAAGCGAGAATCTGGCGGCGGGTCAACTGCGGCTAATCACAATGTAGCACCGGCCGTAGATGTACACTAACTGAAAGCCGGGAGCAAGGATGCTCCGGCATTTGTACTACTCAGAACAGGAGGCCCAATGTCCCTTCGTCCGGTGAAACGACTAATCAAAGCCAAGCCGACCATCGAAGGCGCGGGTGTGCATCTGCGCCGCGCGTTCGGCTTCGGCAACACGAGCGACTTCGACCCGTTCCTCCTTCTTGACGACTTCCGCAATGACGTTCCGGAGGATTACCTGGCGGGTTTCCCATGGCACCCGCATCGCGGGATCGAGACCATCACCTATGTCCTCGCCGGCACCGTCGAGCACGGCGACAGCATGGGAAACCACGGCGCAATCGGCGCCGGCGACATCCAATGGATGACGGCCGGGAGCGGCATCGTCCACCAGGAAATGCCCAAAGGTGACAAAACCGGCAGGATGCACGGGTTCCAGTTATGGGCCAACCTTCCGGCGTCGCTGAAAATGACGGCGCCTCGCTATCAGGAGGTGAAGGCGAACGATATCCCGGCAATCACGGATGACGACGGCACTCACGTGCGCGTGGTCTGCGGAAAGTTTTGGGGGACGGTCGGCCCCGTGGATGGCATCGCCGCCGATCCGGTTTACCTCGACGTGTCGGTGCCTCCCGGCCAACGCAAGACTCTCCCGGTTGAGACAACGCACCATTCCTTCGCGTACGTTTTTTCAGGGGGCGGGAAGTTCTGCAACGCCTCAGGCCCGCTCGATGTGCCGACCGAATCGGTCGGATGGGCGGATACCAAACCTTCTGCCGAGGCGGAAAACCGGTCCCTGATTCTCTTTGACCGTGGCGATGAGGTCGAGGTGCACGCCGGAGAAGACGGCATCCGTTTTCTGCTCTGCTCGGGGCAACCGCTGCAAGAGCCGGTGGCCTGGTACGGTCCGATCGTGATGAACACGCAGGAGCAGCTTCGCCAGGCATTCGAGGAACTCGAGAAAGGAACGTTTCTCAAGCCAAAGTCTGCGGGCCGGAAGTGAGTGCCGTTAACCCGCGGAACCTTCCTCGCCCTCAACCATCCCGGTGCGCCTTTCCAGTTCGGTAAGCGGAGTCAAACAGGCCAAGAATACCGGACGCGCCTGCTGTAACGCTCCAGCCTTGGGCGGGTGGCAAACTCACTTTTGACGTTCCAGAAACTCCAGGAGCAGATGATCGCGAGTATACGCCCAGGCGACACGACGGCCGCCAAAAAAAGCCGCCGGCGCCGGCTTCTGAATAACAATCGATCCTAGCGGGCGGGCATTCTCGACCTCTGCCTGCAGATCCTCCACTTCATAGCAAAGATGATGCAAGCCTCCGCCGCGCTTGAGAAACGCGGCCACGCGCGACTTTGTGTCCACAGGCTGCACCAATTCAAGCCAAGGCTCATCCGGACTCGGGCGGCGCACAAACGAAACCCACACCGTCTGCTCGGGCACATGAACAATTCGTTCGTCCCACACCCCATTCAGAGAGCGCGCCAGGCCCTCGGCCGCTTCCGGAATCGAAGGCACAACGAATGCAATGTGATGAAGTCTGGCGACGGGGTCAATCATTTTCCGGCGGTCCAACGCGACAAGAACTGAATGTTGGTGGCTCTCCAGTCAGTCATACCTGAGGAGTAGCGCGGCGCCGCGTACTCAATCCAGCGGTTGTGGTCCGTGTTGATAATCGGGTGCAAGGCGGTTATCATCCGGTCCACCCCATCGGGCCAGAGTAGCTGCCCCCGGTCGAAATCCCGGACGAGTTCGGCGGCTCGCTCAGGAGTGATCTTTGCAGACCGCTCGAGACGCCGTTGAATATATTCCCTCCTGTTCCCTAGAATCACCAACGGCCGCTCCGAAGCGACCAGGTTCCCCTCTCCGCCGTAGACCCAAAAGGCCACATAGGGAAACGCCGTGCGAGCCGTGGCAATGGCTGAGACCACCTCTCGCGGACCGATGCGGTGCACTTGGACCCACTGCTGGAGAACGCCTCCGGGCCGCAGCCTTGCACGCGCCAGTTCGTAGAACTCACGCGAAAAAACGTTGGTCGCTCCGGCATACCAAATGGCGTTGATTTGGATTGTGATCAGATCGTATTGTTGCGGACTGGTGAGCATCACGTTGCGCCCGTCCTCGAGATCGAGCTTCACCCGCTGGTCGGACAACACGTCTTGGTTCACATGTTGGAAGCAGCAGCGCGCCGCCTCTACCACATCCGGCGAGAACTCAGCAATCTCAATTCTCCGAAAACCGAGCTGCCTGAGCACGTCCGCCGAGTGGCCCGTGCCGAGACCGATTTGCAAGGCTCGGTCCAGGTTTTGCACGTAGAGTGAGGGTAGGGCCGCAATAGCGAGTTGGCACTGATATTCGAAAGAATCGCTGCCTAGATATTTTCCGTCGGTCAGCAGAGTACGGTAGGTGTCTTTCACCACCCCAATTGCAGTGGTCGTCTCTGAGACACTCGTAAATCCGCCCTGCATGGCTTCGTGTTGGTAAATGATCTTCGAACTGGTCTGGACTACGGCCTTCGGGGCATGGCCGGACCCGCTGGATTTCGAGACGTTCTCACCGAAATATTGTGCCCAGCCGGAAGTAATCCGTCCCGGCTCCCAGTGCCAGGTTGACGTCAGGACCAGCAGAATCGACATGGCGGTCGCCATCGTCATCGTCCGCGGCCAACGGGCTGAACGCTCGAATATGAAGAACGACGCCCACAATACAGCGAGTATGATAATAACGATCTTCAGCGAATGCTCCGAACCAAACACCGGGATGAGTACGAAAGTGCTGAGCAGCGCACCGGTCAGGCAACCCACCGAGTTGGCCGCGCTCATATATCCGGCCATACGCGCGTCAGTTCCGCCTGCCCGTTCCGTGCCAGCCAGCAATCTCGGGTAGATAAGGCCGAGCACGGACGCGGAAGGCAGGATCAACACGCCCGCAATGCAGAGCCTGTAACCTTCCCGGATGTAGAAGTTCACAAAGACAGGGTTGACCGCACCTGCAAAGGCGAAGGGGGCGAAGTCCCACATGCGGAACTGCACGAGCATGACCAACGCCGAGACTTGGAAGAGGGTCGCATACCGTACCCGTTCGCCGGTATCGACCCTGCGGCTAACCAGGAACGCTCCGACCAGCAGACCCATCAGCACCATCGCCAGCATGGAGGAGAATGAGTAGACGCTGCCGCCCAGCACCGCGCCGATCAGGTGAGTCCAGATCACTTCCAAAGCAAAGAACACAGCCCCCGAGAAAAACGCAGCGGTAAGCAAGAGAAACACTGCATCCCTGCCCGGCCGGCCGACTGCGTCGCAAGCTCCGCTCAGCGCGAAAGAGTCGGGCTTGCCTTCGGGCAGTGTTAGGGCGCAAACAAACACGAAGACACAGATGAGGCAGCACAGCCACATTGCACCGCGCAACCCAAGGTAAGGCATGATGAAGAAGGGAGCCACAAGCGCGGCTATCGCCGCACCGGCAAGATTGGCGGCGTAGGCCGAGGTCCACTGCCTCTTCCCCGCATGAGTGTTGTCCAGGGCCTGCGCGATCAGAGGAAAAGAAGCGCCCATCAGGGAAGCCACCGGCAAAACCAGGATGCAACCAAATGCGAACCGGGTCGCCTGTTTGCCCAGGGGGGTCCCAATCAGAATCTGCCATGGCGCCACCCGTGTCACTAGGCCATGAAATACGTATGTGAAAGCAATGCTGCTGGCTCCCACGAGCAGTTCCAAAGTCCCGTAGAGCTTCAGCGGGTGGCGAATTCGTCCGTGTTTGACGTACCGAGCCACGGCAAAGCCGCCTAGAGCGAATCCCAGGAAATATGTAAATAGCACAACCGCCGAAGCTGAGGCCGTAGCGCCGACCAGGAGTGAAATGTACCGCTCAAAACCCTGTTCCGCGAGCAACCCGCTGAAACCCGTCATTCCATACAGCACGAGGAGCGGCGCCGCGGTAGTCCGCTTGGCAGGCACAACTGGAAGGCAGGTGGTCAGGGTGGCCATGCTTCAAAGATTCCATTTGCTCTTCATAGGCGCAAGATGTGCAAGGATAAGCACAACGGCCTGACGCAAGTTATTCGAGATTAGTCTCTCTGTGCTTAACCTAAGGTAACAGGCTGACCCTGACCCTGGTTATCTCACGCCGACCCACCATATAACGCATTGCAAGTCCGCGGACCCACTTCCTATAATTAGGCACTGTATTTGAGCGTTCATGGAGAGCCCCGCTTGAACGGGAATCTGGCGACACCCTTTTATCATCAAGCCCTTACCCAGCCGGGGCGGTTGGCGCTGTCCGTCGGCGCCACGGACTTCACCTATCGGGAACTGGCGGCGCGAGCCGGCGCTATCGCGGCATGGCTGGGTCGGCATGTGGCGCAACCGGCGGCCCGGGTGGGCATCCTCGCCGCGCGCAGTTGGGAGGCATACGCCGGCCTCCTGGGAACCTGCTGGCACGGTGCCGCCTATGTGCCCCTCAATCCCCGCCTTCCCGAAGCCCGATTGGCCTGGCTGCTGGAATTCACCGGCCTCGATGCCTTGATCGTCGACGCACAGGGATTGGAGCGGCTCTCGGGACACGTGGCCGCCGCGTGCCCGCATCATGTCCTGGCACCTGCTCTCCACGCACCCGCCGCGCCCCCGGGCCTCGCCGCTGACGTTTGTGGCTCCGAAGCTCTGCCCGGCGACCATCCTCTCACCGAACCGGCTAGCCGCGATGCCGCCGGCCTGGCATACATCATCTTCACTTCGGGCACCACAGGGACGCCCAAAGGGGTCATGGTTACCAACGGCAACGTGGCTGCATTTTTGTCGGCGCTTCGCGAACGGTATGCGTTCGGCCCCGATGATCGCATGGCTCAGGCCAACGAACTCTCGTTCGACAATTCCGTTTTCGACGTCTTCACCGCCTGGTCGTCCGGCGCATCCCTGCACGTCGTGCCCGCCACCCAGGCAATGGGGCCGCTTCGCTTCATTCAGAGCCGCCGTCTGACCGTGTGGTTCTCCGTGCCTTCCACCGCCATTTTCATGCAGCGCATGAAGATGCTCGTTCCAGGCGCGCTTCCGTCGCTGCGCTACTCAGCCTTCGCTGGGGAGGCCCTGCCGGTGGCTACCGCCCAAGCCTGGCGTGCCGCCGCTCCGCATAGCATTCTGGACTGCCTCTATGGCCCTACCGAGACCACGGTTGTCTGCACCGGAGATCGGTTCTCAGAGGAGGTCCACTCGACCGAGAGCCGCGGCATCGTCTCCATCGGCAAGCCATTCCCGGGTATGGAGGCGAGGATACTGGATGATTCGCTGAATGTCGTGCCGCAGGGCTCGCCGGGTGAACTCGCCTTTTCGGGCAGCCAGGTCGCGGAAGGGTACTTTCGCAACCCGGAGCAGACCGCAGACCGTTTCCGGTCGCTCGATGGAAGCATCTGGTATCTGACCGGCGACCTGGCCTATCAAGACCAGCAGGGACTCTATCATCACCTCGGCCGCACCGACAATCAAGTGAAAGTGAACGGTTACCGCGTGGAACTGGAAGAGGTAGAGGCTCACCTAAGGGTGGTATGCGGCACCGATTCGGTAGCCGTGGTCGCCTGGCCGATGGAGCACGGTACTGCGGCTGGCCTGGTCGCATTCGTAAGCGGCGTGGAGTCTGGCATAGGAGAGATCCGGGAAGGCATGAAAGCCCGCGTGCCCGCTTACATGGTTCCTTCCTGCGTACATTCGTTGCCTGCTCTGCCGTTCAGCGCCAACGGTAAGTGCGATCGCAGAAAACTGGTCGGGCTATTGGAGCAAGGCGCGCGATGAGCGGTACGCTGGTTTCGCCCACGCCGCTCCGGGAAGGGCTTGGCGCCGGCCGCAGTCAGTGGAGGTTGATCCCCGCCTTCGAGACAAATCCCGAGATCGTGCGACTGGCGCAAACGGTGCCTGGAAAACTGGCGCTGCTGGCCGTCTTCGCAGTCATGTACAGCCTGGAAAGCCAACAGTGGCTGGCCATGTGCGCCTTCATTTTGCCGATCGCATTTCTGCCCAAGTATCGCCGGGCTCTAGTCGCTTGCGGGACGGTTTATTGGCTGCTGTTCCACAATTCCTGGTGCGATTGGACCATGGTGCGCACGATAGCGGCGCGAGAGGGCGCCCGCGTCAATTTCGCCCTGCTCATACCGGTCGCAGTCGCCACGTTTCTTGCTTTCGCAGCGGGTTTTTGTTGGACGGTCTCTCGCTGGCGTGCAGCCAGGCTGATGCGCCGGCCGATCCTTCTGCTGGGGCTTTGTTACTCGGCGCTGCTGCTCGGAGCTTGTTACCTGCCAGTTACACCCGCCTGGCGAGTTTATCTCTGGACCGCCATCCTCCTCCTGGGGACCTATTTCTGGTTTATTGGTTATACTCTGCTCGACCGGAACTCCAGGGACCGGGATCGGCTGCCGTTGCAGATGGGCGCCTGGTTTCCCTTCTGGGTCGGCGGTTGGACCTCGCATACCCCCTTTCCAAAGGGCGCCGCGTATCTCCGCCGGATCGAGGCCCGGACTCCCGAAGATTTCGCCGTCACTCAGATTAAGGGATTGAAACTGCTCCTGTGGACATTGATTTTGACGGTGATGTTCATGGTATTCCACGGTATCACGCGTGCGTGGCTTCACATCCCCCCTTTTCAAGAAGCGTTCGCAAACAGCGTCGCCCGCCGGCCCTATCCGCGCTCCCTCGAATGGGCCAGCCTGATCGACGATTTCCTGGTGACCATGCTGACCCTCTCGATTCGGGGCAACGCCGTAATCGCTTGTTGCAGGATGGCCGGCTTCCGAGCCTTCCGGAATACTTACCGGCCTTTTCGGGCTCGGACGATCGCGGAATTCTGGAATCGGTATTACTACTATTTCAAGGAATTACTGGTGGAGTTCTTCTTCTACCCGGCTTTCGCTCGATATTTCAAGCATCACAGGCGTGTGCGGGTCTTCTTTGCCACCTTCTGTGCCGCGACTTTAGGCAACCTGGCTTTCCACTTCATTCGCGATATCCAGTATGTCGCCGAGTTGGGGCTTGCCAAAGCTTTGATGGGTTTTCATGTTTACGGCTTTCAGTGCCTGGTTTTGGGCATAGCGATCGGTATCTCGCAGCTCCGCGGCAAGAAGCGATCCGCGAATACGCCCTGGCTGCGTGGGCAGGTACTGCCAGGCGCTTGGATGTTGGGGTTCTTTTGCCTCTTGCACATTTTTGACTATTTCGGAAGAACCTGCCCCATCAGCGAGCATTTCCGGTTCCTGTTCAGTTTACTCGGTTTCTTGTAACATAAAGATAGACGAGAGTTCGATGGACATACGTACAGATGTAATAACACTGATCAAAGGCTTATTGGACAAAAAGGCAGACGCCAAGCCCTTTAGTGATTCAGATTCGCTGATTCTAAGTGGCCGTTTGGAATCGGTCGACGTCTTGGAAATCGCATTCTTCCTCGAAGAGCGTTATGGAGTCGATTTTGCCGAAATTGGTTTCGATCAGAACCTGCTCGATAGTGTGGACGAGATTGTGTCGTTGATAGCCTCCACGCGGGTGGGAGCGTAGGCGGCGCCACCGTCCCTTCACCGCCGCCGTGAAGCGAAAACGGTGTATAGCGATGTGCCTTTGAGTAGCGGATCCTGCTCGGTGGTCACTTCGAACCCGTGCTCCGCCAGGACCCCTTCAACGTTAGCCAGACCGCCCTCCTCATCGTGGGCCTCGATGACGGCCTGGCCGATCCGTCCCCAGTGCTCGGCGCGGATTCCTTGCAGAACTTCTTCCTCACTCCTCTCGACGTCCACTTTTAACAGGTCGATCCGCGCCACGCATTCCTCGTCCACGATTTCCGAAACCGTTCGCAAGCGGCAGGGAAACGTCACTTTCCGAAACTTAAACCCGGCGTACCTCTCGGCGTCTCGCGGCGTGAAGCCACTGTTGACCATGAATGTCTTCGTAGTGCCCCGGTCAACCTCCAAATCGGCGTGAAATCCCGACATTAGGGAGTTGGCCGGGTAATATGTGAATTCCGCGGTACCCGACGCTCCGGAAAGTCCACATTCAAAGACTCGGGCATCGGCTCCATGGAGCTCGATGTTGGCCTTGAGGCACTCGCAAGCCGCCGGACTGGGCTCGAATGCAAAGATGCGGACGCCCCGGCGTTCTCGATGAAAGAAAACCGTGGCCACCCCGATATTGGCGCCGACGTCGAACACGCAATCTCCGTCGCGCAGCTCGATGCCGTGTTGCAGGTAGCATCGCGCGCCGAATACTTCGCCGTGCATGAAACGCGTTTCATCGGGGTTCAAGGAAAAAACTTCCAGGCCGTCCGGGAGAGTGAGTCTTCTCATGTTAGGTTCGGCGATCGCAACCGGCACCACCGATTATCCCGGATTAGACCGCTGAACTCCAGATTGTCAGGCTCCACGGCTCCGTTTTCAAAAGGCGGCGGGGATGGTTTCGAAAGCCTGGTGGGGGGCTCCCGCCGCAATTTCGGCCACCGGCACCGCCACCGGTACTAGGCCATTACCTGGCGGCGGATGGCTTGACAATCGCCCGGGCCTCCTATACTATCGCAGAGTCGGAAGCGGTCTGGTCTGCGGATGCGGGGCCGAAAAATGAGAAGCGCCCTTCCGATCCACCGGCAAGTTCTTGGCTCCCCATCGCTCAGAAGCCACCTCCGATGAAACTCTTTGGGCACGAAATGCACTAAAATATGAAGCTTTGGTGCGTTTAGAGGATAGGGAAGACAGCAAAAGTCGTCCGGCAGGCAGCGGGCGCATCGAGGCGAACACTGTGCAACCGGCGGCTTTTGCGCTGTTAACTGACAGGACAAGCACGACGTGCAGTGGGAGGGACTCGAAGATGCCAGCCATTGATCCGAAAACCGCGCGCTCCACGTGGGCGCACCGAGCGGTTTACCCGACGGTGCTCTTGCTCGTTTGCGTGTGGGTGGGATCCGCCCAGGAGCAAACGGCGGACGCCATCCAAAAAAAATTGGAGGGCGTGTATCAGCTTACCAAGACGACCGCCGACAAGTCGGATATTGTGACGGCGGGTTCTGTGGTGGTCCTTCAGAAAGACAATGTGCTGATGCTCGAGGCCACCAGCACCAACCCCTGCAGAAACACTTACAGGGACGGCAAGATCACGCAAAACGCAGCCTGCAGGACCAATGAAAAGCTGAAGAAGTTCTCCAGGTGGACGAGCCACATCCCAGGCGCAGGCAGCGTCCCGGATACACCGACGAGCAGAACCTTCGTTGCAGGGGAAAAATTCTGGGTGACCAAAATCGAAGTCAAGGAGGCCGGCAAGGATCCAGGCATCATCCTCGACTTCTTCACCGATGCCATCAACGACACGCGTTATGGGACTTCACTGTTGATTCCGTTTGGAGCGGTCACGCCCTCGCCGGACGAAGCCCTGAAAGCTGTCGCCGAGATTATCACGGTCGCTCCCTCCGATGACAAGAGCGCCGACGACAAGGGCGGTGACAACAGCAAGGGGGCGCCTCAAGGCGGCCAGCAGGACGCCGCGGCGCCAAGCCAGCCCGCGTCAGCCCCTGCCGCTGCTCCGGCTCCCGCGGACGCTCCGCCGCCACCTATCGAAGCTCCGCCCCCGCCGCCGCCCGACCCGGTGTCCATCGCCGCTGGACAAACCATAGATCAGGTTACGGCGGCCCTAGGCCAGCCGGTGAAAAAGGCTAAGATAGGAACCAAAGAAATCTATTATTACAAGGACCTAAAAGTTACTTTCGTCAACGGAAAGGTGACGGACGTACAGTAGCCCGCTTGGAACCAGCTTGTGCGAGCCGACTGAGGAGATCTTCAATGAACATGCATCGAGTTTATAATCTGTTTTCCGCCAGATGCCTGACCGCATCTTTGGCGCTGCTGTTTTTCGCGTATCCGGCGCTCTACGCTGAGAAAGCCAAGCCGGCCGCCAAAGCTCCAGCCGCCAAGCCTGCTGCCGCGGCTAAGCCGGCAGCGGGGCACGCCGGCGCATCCCACAGCGCAGGGGCGTCGACTACCTCGCACGGCCCCACCACCACATCGCATGGCGCCACTACCACGTCGCACGGTGCCAGCACTACGTCGCACGGTGCCAGCACTACATCGCACGGTGCCGGCACTATGTCACACGGCGCGACAGGCGGCCAGCACTTCGGGAGCCATCCGGCCGGCGGTCATACGAACATGGCGGGCCACCCCGGCGGCGGACATGGCGGTCCGGCCCCCAGAGGCCAGCACACCATGCAGACCAGGAATGGCGCCGTCACCAGGCGGGCGAATGGAAGAGTCGCCGGCTTCCACGACAACCGGCGCGGCATGGACGTTCACCACGGGCTCAACGGTAGCCGGCACGTAATGGTTGAGCGCGGCGATCATTCCCGCGTTTACGTCGGGCGCGGCGGCCGCGGCTATGTGCAGAGGCCCTATATGTATCGTGGCCACGAATATGCCCGGCGCTCTTACTATCGCGACGGCCACTACTATAATCACTACTACGGACGCTACTATTATCACGGCATGTACGTGAATCCCTATTTCCCGAGCTACTACTACGGGGCGGCCTTTTACGGATGGGCCTACAATCCGTGGGTGAATCCGATTGCGTATGGCTGGGGCTGGGCCGGTAATCCATGGTACGGATACTACGGCGCATATTTCACCCCTTATCCGGCTTACGCCGGACCGTCGCTCTGGCTAACGGACTATCTCATCGCGCAGTCGCTGCAAGCGGCATATGTGGCCAACGCAGCGGCCCTGGCCAATCCCGCGCCGTTGACGCCTGATGTGAAGCAACTCATCGCCGACGAGGTGAAGGAGCAGGTTGCGCTCGAAAACCACGAGGCCGCCAACCCGAATGGTGAGCCGGACGCCGCCTCCAGTAGCATTCAGCGCCTGCTCACCGATGGCAGGCAGCACGTCTTCGTGGCGGGCCAGGACCTCGACGTGACCGACGCCGCAGGCAACGAGTGCGCTCTCAGCGAGGGTGATGCGATCCAACTCACCGGCCCGGTCGCGCCGGATGCGCAAGCCGCGAACCTCGCGGTGTTGGCTAGCAAAGGCGGCAATGAATGCCCTAAGGGCGATACCGTTTCAGTTGCCCTTCAGGATCTGCAGGACATGCAGAACCATATGCGCGAGACCATCGATGCAGGCCTGCAGGAATTGCAGAAGAAGCAGGGGCAAGGCGGATTGCCGGCTGCCCCGGCTGCCGCCAGGGTTGCTCCGGCAGAGAGCCAGATGGCCGCCATTGCGCCGCCGCCGCCGCCGGAAAGCGAAGTCGCCGCCGAGATCAATCAGCAATCGCAGGCAGCCGACCAGGCCGAGAAGGAAGCCACCGCCGATGGCGCAGCTTCCGGTCCCGGGCCCAATGCTGCCGCCGCGCCGGCCGCCGAGCCGGTTAGCATCGATGTCGGCCAGACCATAGATCAGGTGACATCGTCATTGGGGAACCCATTGAAGATCGTGGACCTGGGCGCCAAGAAAATCTATGTCTACAAAGACATGAAGATAACCTTTAAGGATGGCAAAGTCAGCGACGTCCAGTAGACTTGCCAGCCCCGCATTGCACGCTCCGTCGGCACCCGCCGGCGGAGCGCTCCTCAGTCTGTCGGTGGCAACTTTGACCTGCGTGGCCGCTACCGCGCCAACCCCACCAGCCCCGCCGCGAACAGGCGGTCATCCACCCGGCCCAGGCGTCGCACTGCGCGCGGCCCGACGAGCGGCGTGTGGTGGATCGTCATCAGGTACTCCGGTATCGCCCACACGTCTTCTTCGGCAGTCATCCAGTGAATGGAATCGAAACGGCTCAGGTTGACCGGCCGCGAGTAATTGCGCAGCGTTTTCTCCTGCTGCAGGTTGTAATAGTGCTCGAAGTATGACATCGCCAGTTCGCGCAGGCCGCGGTATACCGGCTCGCGGTAACGCAACCCGGAAAAGTTGGATTTGGCGATGGCGCCCCAGCAGCCGTCCCGGCGGAAGATCGCCAGCACGTGATCGTCGTCCCGCACCGCTTCCAGATCCAGCAGCAGCGGCGGGTAACCGAGTTCTCGCAGCGCCGCCGCGCCAAACAGCGCCCCTTCCATGCAGTGCGCCTTGCGCTCGCGCAGCACACGCCGCGGCGAGAGACAAGTGGGCCCGTCCGGCTCCTTGTTATAGGCCACTTCGTGATCCAGAAAGTGCTGAATCTTCTCCGGCGTGTTGAGGCGGCGGAAAACTGCGCGCTCATCGGCAAGAAAGGAATTACGGGGCATTGCGCTTAGGGTAACGCGGTGGGGAGTGCTTTAGCTTGCCTGTTTTGTCCCCGAGCCGGTGGCGCCCTGCCCTGCCCCGTCCGGGTGCTACCGTAATCTCCATGATTCGCGCTCTTTGCATCCCGCTGCTCGCAACCGCGCTCTGCGCGCAAGCACCCAATCAGCCCAAGCCGGGGCTGCTCTGGCCCGATGGCGCTCCCGGCGCGCTCGGTACCGCCGACGCCGACAAGCCTTCGCTCACTCCCTACCTGGTGCCCGAAGGCCGCGGCACCGGTACCGCCGTGGTCGTCTGTCCGGGCGGCGGCTATGCGCATCTGGCGATGGATCACGAAGGCGCCCAAGTGGCGCGCTGGCTCAACTCCATCGGCGTCGCGGCTTTTGTGCTCCAGTATCGCCTCGGCCCGCGCTATCGCCACCCCATAGAATTGGGTGACGCGCAGCGAGCCATCCGCACCGTGCGCGCCAAAGCCGCCCTATACCGCGTGTTTCCGGACCGCGTCGGCATCATGGGCTTTTCCGCCGGCGGCCACCTGGCTTCCACCGCCGCCACGCATTTCGATCCCGGCAACCCCGGCGCAGCCGACGTCATTGACCGCGTTTCCAGCCGCCCCGATTTCGCCGTCCTCGCCTACCCCGTCATTTCCATGACAACGCCGTACCTGCACCAGGGCTCGCGCGACAACCTGCTGGGTCCGAACCCGGATCCCAAGCTGGTCGATAGCCTCTCGAACGAATTGCAGGTCAGCCCCGACACCCCGCCCACGTTCCTCTTTCACACCAGCAACGATTCCGTCGTGCCGGTGGAAAACAGCGTGCTCTATTACCTGGCGCTGCACAAGGCCGGCGTCCCGGCCGAAATGCACATCTACGAGCAGGGCCCGCACGGCGTCGGCCTCGCTCCCACCGACGAAGCCCTCTCCAGTTGGCCCGCCCGCCTCGCCGATTGGCTGCGCGTCCGCGGCTTGTTGAACCGGGCGCCGAAATGACGAGACCCGTCCGCCCCGCTCTTCCGGCTAGCTCCCACCTGCCCGATTTCCCGATGTGCGAGACGTCCCCCATCGGGCATGCTGGAATCACAGGGAGGTTTTCTTATGGCAAACGAACTAATGGCGCTCTCCGCCGAGTTGGCTGCGGTGGTCGAACGGGCGGCCGGCTCCGTGGCGGCGGTGCACGCGCGTCCGCGTTTCTCTTCGAGCGCCGCCTTCTGGCGCCCCGGCATTCTGGTCACCGCCGAGCATACGGTGCGGCGGGAAGACGAAATCACTGTCACTCTGCCCGATGGCAGCAGCGCCGCCGCCACGCTGGCCGGCAGCGACCCGGGTACCGACCTGGCGGTGCTGAAGGTGGATGCGCCCGGTTCGCCGGCGGTCGCGGCCGCGGACGATCCGGCGCCCGGCAATCTGGCGCTGGCGCTCGGCCGCTCTGAAAACTCCGGCATCAACGCCACCCTCGGCATCGTCAGCTCTGTCAGCGGCCCGTGGCGCACCTGGCGCGGCGGCCGCCTGGACCGCTATATCCGGCTCGACCTCACGCTCTATCCGGGCTCCTCCGGCGGCTTGGTGCTGAACTCCGCCGGCCAGGCTCTGGGCATCGCCACCTCCGCGCTGTCGCGCATCGCGGGCCTGGCTATCCCGGCTTCCACCATCAACCGGGTAGTGGACGAAGTGCTCTCCCGCGGGCGCGTGGCGCGCGGCTACCTGGGCGTCGGTTTGCAACCCGTCGAGCTGCCCGATCATCAAAAGGGCCTGATCGTTCTTTCGCTCGAACCGCAAGGACCGGCGGCGCTGGCGGGCGTGCTGATTGGCGATGTGCTGGTCGCGCTTGGCGGCACCGCCGTGGCCGATACCGATGACATACAAACCGTGCTCGAAACTCACGGCGTAGGGCGCGCGATCGAGGTGCAAGTGGTGCGCGGCGGAGTGTCCCATTCGCTCTCCGTCACCATCGGCGAACGGCCGCGGAGAAACTGACATGCGGGGATTCGGTGAAGTGGCCGAGCGGTTGCGCCGCTCGACCGTGCAGGTTCATTCGCGTGCCGGCCGCGGCAGCGGCTCCGGCGTCATCTGGTCCGCCGATGGCCTGGTCGTCACCAACGCCCATGTGGCGCGCAGCGCGGACCCCGAAGTGGAACTTTGGGACGGGCGCCGCTTGCCCGCCCGTGTTCTCGCGCGCGATGCCCGCCGCGACCTGGCTTCGTTGCGGGTCGCGGCCGCTTCGCTCGATGCCGCCGCCGCCGGCAACTCGTCGTCGCTCCGGCCAGGCGAATTGGTGATCGCCGTCGGCAGCCCGCTGGGCTTTGCCGGCGCGCTCTCTACCGGCGTGATTCACTCGGTGGGGCCTATCTCAGGCATGGGCAATCGCGCGTGGATACGCGCCCAGGTGCGCCTGGCGCCGGGCAACTCCGGCGGCCCGCTGGCCAACGCGGAAGGCCGCGTCATCGGCATCAACACCGCCATCGTCGACGGACTCGGCATTGCCGTGCCCTCCAACGATGCTGCCGACTTCGTCCGCCACGGTCCGCGCCCTTCCCTGGGCGTGACCCTGCGCCCCGTCTCCGCCGGCGTGCTCATCCTCGACGTGGAACCGGACGGCGCCGCCGCCATGGCTTCGCTCAAAGCCGGCGATTTGCTGCTCCTGTCTCTCGACGAGCTGCACTCCGCTCTCGATTCGGGCCAGCCGCTGCTGCGCTTGCGGTTCATGCGCGGCGCCCCTTCCAGCGGCCGCCTGCCGGTGCGGGAAACCGTGGTCCGCCTGGGAGCGCGCGCAGCGGAGGCGGCGTGATCCGCGTCCTCATCGCCGCGCATTCCGCCATGACGCGCGCCGGCCTGGAAACCCTGGTAACTTCGACGCCTGGCCTTTTCCTGGCCGGATCGTTCCCCGATGCATCCGCGGCCGAGGCGCTCCGCCCCGATGTATTGCTGGCCGCGGGCTCGCTGGAAGATCTGCCGCCACCCGCCGTTCGAGCGCCCGCCATCGTTTTGCTCAGCTCCGAGTCTCAGCCCTCGTTTACCCTCGAGGCGTTTAAGCTGGGTGTTCGCGCCGTGCTGGCTCGCGATGCTTCGCCGGACGCGATCCTCGCCGCCGTGGAAGCCGCCGCCGGCGGGCTGGCTGTGATCGAACCGGGCGAGTTGGAACCGCTGCTGGCTGCATCGGCGCCCGCGCCGGCATCCGCCGCGCCGGCCGCGCTAACGCCCCGTGAGCTGGATGTGCTCCGCCTGGTGGCGGAAGGCGATGCCAACAAGGAAATCGCCTGGAAGCTGGGTATTTCCGAACACACCGCCAAGTTTCATGTGGCTTCGATCCTGGGAAAACTCAACGCCGGAAGCCGTACCGAAGCCGTCACCATCGGCATCCGCCGCGGCCTGGTGCTGATCTGACGCGCGCTGCCAATCAGGCGCCTGTAGGCCAGATTGCCAATCTGCGCGCCGCTTGTCAATCGGCGCGTTCCCCCATTCGCAAGGCGTGGCAAGCCATAGCGGGGCCGTTGCATCTGCCGCCGTTTCTTGAACTGCCGGGCCGGGATCGATGCGCTCACTTTCTAGCGGCACGCAGGCGGTCCACGATCTGCTGGAGCTGCGGGCTGGGCTTCAGCCGCAGGGCAATCTCACACTCCGCCAGCGCCTCAGCCTGCCCGCCGGGCATACGTACCAGGGCGGCGGCCAGGTTGTAATGCGCCTCCGCGTAGTCGGGGTCCAATTGCAGGGCTTGGCGGTACTCAGCGACGGCATCGGGCAACCTGTCCGGCATACGCGCTAACGCGGTGCCCAGGTTGTTATGCAGCGTGGCGGAATCCGGGTGAATCCGCAACGCGGTTTCAAACTCGGCGATGGCGTCCGGCAGCCGCCCGGGAATTCGCGATAAAGCGCTCCCCAGGTTGTTGTGCGCCCCCCAATAGTCCGGATTGATCGCAATCGCCGCCTCAAATTGAGCGATGGCGTCCGGCATGCGCCCCGGCATCTGTGCCAAAACATGACCCAGGTCATTGTGCGCCTGCGCAAAATCCGGGTTTGCGCGCAGCGCCGCCTGATACTCGGCGATGGCATCCGGCAACCGGCCCGGGATGCGCGTGAGCGCGTTAGCCAGGTCGCTGTGAGCGGCGGCGCTGGCGGGCTCGATACGCAGCGCGGTTTCAAACTGCGCAATCGCCTCCCCTGTCCGCCCGGCTTGCAGGAAGGCGTTCCCGAGATTGGTGTGCGTCCTTACGGACGCGGGCGCAAGATGGACGGCGGTTTGGTATTGGGCGATGGCGTCGTCCAGCCGGCCGGGCATTTCGAGCAGGGCGTTTCCCAGGCTGAGGTGTGCTTCCCAGTAGTTCGGATTGGCCCGCAGCGCCGCCTGAAAATGAGCCACCGCTTCATCCCGCCGGCCGGGAATTTGAAACGGGATATTGCCCAGGTTGTCGTGTGCCAGCCAGGCATCGGGGTTGCGCGCGATGGTGGCGCGGTATAGAGTCTCATCGTCCTGGTAAATGCCCGCTTGCTGCCAGGTGATTAGGCCCAGCGCGGCTACCAGGATTGCCGGAACGGCCAGACGGCCGGCTTTCCCGGCTGAAAACTTCGCGGCGCCGATGGCCACTGCCGATGCCACCGGAACCAGAATGCCCAGACTGGCCAGGTACGCAAAGTGGTCGGCGACATAAGAATATCGGAACGGGTACACATTGAAGAAGCCGAGCGCGGGAAAGAGTGTGCCGGCGAAGATTAAGAAAGCGGCCAACGGCCCACGGTTGTGGCGGGCGAGGCGCCAGAGCCCGATCCCTACCGCCACGATTCCAGCGGGAAACAGATACTGCCACCACTCCCCCGCATCCAGGTTCCAGCGCGGATACAGAAACGTCAGGTTGGCGGGCCAAACAAGCTTGGCGGCGTAGAACCAGATGGCGCGGCCCGCCAGTAGAACGCGCTGCACCGGCGTCAGCGTAAAATCCGCACCGCTGGCGCCGATGAAAGTCTTCTCGACCCAGGCAGTGAAGAGCCCCGCCGACACTCCGATCACGAACCACGGCAGGAGCGGCCGCACATCGCGCTTCCAATCGAGTCTGCCACGCCGCCACCACAGGACGACCAGCAGCGCGGCCGGCAAGGTGGCGGTCACCGTCTTGCTGAGCAGCGCGAGCACGAATAGACCCGACGCCAGCCAATACCGCGCGGGCCGCCGCGATTCGTCGAACTTCAGGTAAACCAGCGCTGCGCCCAGGTAGAAGACGGCGGAGAGCGTGCTCTTCTGCTCCGAGATCCACGCCACCGCTTCCACCGAGATCGGGTGCAGGGCGAAACAGATGCCTGCAAGCCACGCGCCGGGCAGCCCGAGACGGCGCACGATTCTCACCACTAAGTATGCCGCGGCCGCGTGCAGCGCCACGTTGACCAGATGGTATCCGAGCACGGCATCGCCCCAGATCGCATGCTCGAACCAGAACGCGGTATGCAGCAGCGGATAATACTGCTGCGTGGCTCCCAGGTGGAACCAGATCCGCCAGAGGCCGTGAAGAGACTGCAAATCCGGCCTAGTCACGTGGCTGGCATCGTCCCAGAGGAAGCTCCCCGTGAGCGCCGGGAGGTATGCCACTACGGTGGCGCACAGGAGGAACGCGAATGCGCCGAGATCCCACTGGCCGGCCTTATTCGGATCTGCGGCGGCGGTTGGGTTGACACGCGGAGATCGTTTCGACACCTGACCCAATTCAACATGCTATCGCGTCTTTAACATGCGATCGCGTCGCGGAGTTGCCCTGGCTGCGCGGCATGAAAGTGGTCGCGCCCCGCCGTGGGCGTCTTTCGCCCTTCGGGCTGGCGTCGCCGTCTTGCATACTCATACGCTCCGATACTGGCGGATTTCCTCGGAACACAGCTTACCCGGCCAAGTCAGCGAAGACCTGCATCATGTCGCGATGGGCGAGCACGGCGGCGGGGTCGCGCTGCATGGCTTGCCAGTAAGATCGCCCGAAGCGGTCGCCGTTTTCGGCAGGAACCACCAAGGTGCGGGCCGAGGCGATCAGGCGTGCGCCATCCTCGTCGCCCGCCGGTTCCTTCTGGTCGAGCGTTTCATCCACCAGGACGATGAACTGCGACAGCTCGCGAAGCCAGCCAAACCACGGGTCGTTCAGAACCAGGTTGAGATACTGGCCGGCTGAGGTGATGCGCTCCACATCGCGCTCATACGCCGCGCGCTCCAGTTCCATGAGCGCCTTGTGTAAATGAAGCAGTCCGTTGCGCAGCGCGATCAAGCGCTGCCGGGTGTGCCCAGCCATGCGGTCCATGGTAGCGCGTTCGCAGCGCCGCCGGGCGCAGATTGCGCGGCGAACCTTTTGGCGGCTTTGTGTAATCTGATTTCTATGCGCAAACCCAGCTTTGACCCCGGGCTAACACAAGAATTCACCGCGCCTTACCGGCGCGTCATCAATAGGGACGGCAGCTTGAACGTCGAGCGCCGCGGCGCCACCTGGCGCGACTTTCATCCGTACCTGCACCTGATCAATATGGGCTGGCCGGCATTTCTGCTGACCCTGTTTCTGGGTTACGTGGCCGCCAACATGGCGTTCGCGGTCGCCTACTTCTCGCTCGGTCCCGATCAACTGCAGGGCGCCGACGCTGCCAGCACTTTCGGCCGGTTTCTGAACACATTCTTCTTCAGCTCGCATACGCTCACCACGGTCGGTTATGGCAACATCTGGCCGAAGACGATTGCGGCGAACCTGATTGCGGCGTTCGAATCGCTGGTGGGCGTGCTGGGATTCGCGGTGGCGACGGGCCTGCTTTTCGGGCGCTTCTCGCGGCCCTCGGCCCGGCTGGGATTCAGCGACAACGCTTTGATCGCGCCCTACCAGGAGGGCACCAGCCTGCAATTTCGCGTGGTCAACCGCCGCTCCAATTCGCTGGTCGAGACGCAAGCGCAGGTTTTGTTGATGACGGTAGAACGGCAGGACGGGAAACCGGTGCGGCGCTATCACCAATTGACGCTGGAGCGCAGCGGCGTCATGGTCCTGGCGCTCACCTGGACAGTGGTGCATCCGATTGACGAACAGAGCCCCTTTTACGGCAAGACCGCGACGGAGTTGGCGGAGATGCAAGCGGAGATTATCATTTTGATCAAGGCGTACGACGACAGCTTCAGCCAGACCGTGATTTCGCGCCATTCCTACCGGCACGACGAGCTTCTGTGGGGGGCGCGATTCGCTCCGGCGTTTTACGTCAACCCGGCGGGCGACATGGTGCTGGAACTGCGCAAGCTCGGCGCCATTACGTCGCAGTGATGCTACAATCCGGATTAAGCACAGGCGAATTACACACAGGCGAGTTTACACACAGGCAATTTACACGGGGAGCCACGCGGTGTCTGCTTTCTTACATAACCAGTTCGAGCGTAACGTCGTCACCACGTCGGTGGATTATGTGTTCAACTGGGCCCGGCAATCGTCGCTCTGGCCGCTCACTTTCGGCCTGGCGTGCTGCGCCATCGAGATGATCGCGTCGTCTACCTCGCGGTTCGATATTGCGCGCTTCGGCGCGGAGGTGTTCCGTCCCAGCCCGCGCCAATCCGACCTGATGATTGTGGCCGGCACGGTGACGCTGAAGATGGCGCCGGTGCTGAAGCGCATCTGGGACCAGATGCCGGAGCCCAAGTGGTGCATTTCCATGGGCGCGTGCTCCAGCGTGGGCGGCCCGTTCAACACGTATGCGGTTCTGCAAGGCGTGGACAAGGTGGTCCCGGTGGATGTCTACGTGACCGGCTGCCCGCCACGGCCGGAAAACCTGTTTTACGCGCTGCTGAAGCTGCAGGACAAGATCGACCACATGACGACGCTGGTCAAGCGCCCTACCGAGGTGCGGCTGGACGAATCGATGCTCGCCGAATTCCAGGAGCAGGTGCGCATCGCGCAGATTTCCCATCCCGCATAGAAGACACGGCCGCGATTACGGTTGCCGCGCGAAAACCGCGGCCAGCAGGCGCTTGCGATCTTCCTGCAGCTTGCGTGAGCGTTCGACGATGCGCGCCACCAGCGCGGCGGATGCGGTGCGCGGGGAACCGGAATCGAAGGGCGGCGCGGGATCGTATTCCATCATCAGTTGGATGGAGCGCGCCACTTCTTCACCGAACAAATACGCGGCCACCACCAGGCCGAAATCGATTCCAGCCGTGACTCCACCGCCGGTGATGCGGTTTCTGTCGACCACGACCCTCTCGGACACAGGGACGGCGCCGACAACCGGCAGCAGATCCATGCTGAGCCAGTGCGTGGTTGCCCGATAGCCGTTCAGCAGGCCGGCCGCACCGAGAACCAGGGCGCCAGTGCAAACGGAGGTCACGTACTTCGCCTTCGCCGCCCGTTGCCGGAGAAATGCGAGCGTGGGCTGACTCTCGATAGCGCCGGAAATACCCGGACCTCCCGGAACGAAGATCAGGTCGAGCGGCGGGCAGGCATCGAAGGTGGTATCGGGCGTGAATGCCATGCCGTAGGCGCTCGCCACCGGCTCGAGCGAGTGCGAGACCAGGTGCACCTGGGTATCCGGCAATTGGGCGAAGACTTCGTAAGGCCCGGTCAAATCAAGCTGCGTGAACCGGGGAAAAAGAAGCATCCCGATGTGAGTCGTCAAGCGATCTCCCGTTGTTGAAGTGTAGGCACACAACTAGCCTGTGGCAACACGGCTGGGCAATGACAACAGGACGCCGCCGATGCTCTATCCGCCGGCCGCCGCCGGCGATGTCTTCCGGCTTTGGAAGCACTCGCGGCAGTACACCGGGCGTCCTTGTGTGGGCTTGAAGGGCACCGTAGTCTCGCGCCCGCACTGCGAGCACGAAGTGTGGGTTTCGCTCTTGGCGAAGCCCGCCCCCGATCCACCCTGGCGCTTGGCCTTGCAGTTCTTACAGCGCTTGGGCTCGTTCTTGAAGTTCTTGTCGTGGTAAAAGTGTTGTTCACCCGCCGTGAACACAAACTCTGCGCCGCAGTCCACGCACTTGAGCATGCGATCCTGAAATTCTGCCATAGCTGGCCCCCGTTGAAGACCCTGAAAACGATCCTGATTGAAGGCGGCGGGGACCGAAATCCCCCCCGCCCTCTGTTTATTGCACGTCCCTTATTCCACGTCCCGGCGAGTTTTCTTCCGGTTCCGTTTGCGAGCCAGCGCCTGCTTGGCCCGCAGCTTCTCACCCGGCTTCAGGTAAAAAGAATGCCGTTTGACTTCTTTGATGATGTCCTCTTGCTGGACCTTGCGCTTGAAGCGGCGCAACGCGTTTTCAAGCGTTTCGCCCTCTTGCAACTTCACTTCAGCCAATCGAAAAACACCTCCCAACTGCACCCGAATTCCAATGCCGGCGCGGGATTTCCCGGAGCCAAATCCAACCTTTGTGACGCGGCGGACAGTACTCCGCAAAATTCCCTCACCCTTGCACAGAAGGTACTGATATCATAGGTGGTTGAGCGCCAAAGTCAAGCCCAAAGTTCGGCCGGGTGCTTTCACCGTCCAGCCTGGAATGGTGAACCTTTTTATTTTCATAAACTTAAACTGACATGGAAAATGTCCTCGCAATTCTCCTCGCAGGAGGCGCGGGTGAGCGTCTCCACCCGCTGACCAGTGAAACAGCCAAGCCTGCGGTTCCCTTCGGCGGTGTTTATCGCATCATCGATTTCACGCTTTCCAACTGCATCAACTCGGGCGCGCGCCGCATCCTGGTGCTGACCCAATACAAGGCGCTCGACCTGATCCGGCACGTGCGCGACGGCTGGAACATTCTTTCGCCCGAGCTGGGGGAATACATTGAAGTGCTGCCGCCCATGAAACGGGTGCATGAAGACTGGTACCAGGGCACGGCGGACGCGGTGTTTCAGAATTTTCAAAGCATCGAAGCGGAGGCGGCCGAGCTGACACTCATCCTGGCAGGCGACCACATCTACAAGATGAACTATGGCGAGATGCTGGAGTGCCACCGGCAACACCAGGCCGACATCACGATTGCAACCATCCAGGTTTCACCGGAGGAGGCAGGCCGCTACGGCGTGGCCGAAATCGATGCCGACTACCGCATCGTGGGATTCGAAGAAAAGCCGCAGCACGGCCATCCGAAGCGGTCGCGCTTCGACCCCTCGATGGTAAGCGCGTCAATGGGGATTTACGTGTTCGATACCGAGGTGCTGTTGCGGGCGCTGCACGAGGACGCCGAGGATGCGACCTCGAGCCACGACTTCGCCAACGACGTGCTGCCGCGGCAATTGCACCGCTGGCGCGTGATGGCATACGATTTTCGCGATATGAACGCCAAGCAGGTTCGCTACTGGCGGGATGTGGGAACGCTCGACGCCTACTACGATGCCAACATGGACCTGGTGGATGTGGTGCCGCTGTTCAACCTGTACGACCGCCGCTGGCCCATCCGGACCGCGCTGACACAGCATCCGCCGGCCAAGTTCGTCTTCGCCCAGGAAGGGCGCCGCATGGGCGTGGCAATGGATTCGATCGTCAGCGCCGGCTGCATTGTTTCCGGCGGCCGCGTGCTGCGCAGCGTGCTGTCGCCGGGCGTGCGGGTCAACAGTTATTGCGAGGTGGAGTTTTCCATCCTTATGCCCGACGTGGAGATCGGCCGCTGGAGCCGGCTGCGGCGGGCCATCGTCAATACCGGGGTGAAGATTCCGGAATCGAGCACCATCGGCTTCGACCTGGAAGCCGACCGGGCGAAAGGTTACACCGTGACCGAGGCGGGAGTGGTGGTGGTGGGATGAGCGGATATGGCGCACCGGCGAGTGCGCGCCGCGCAGGAATTCGTGCCGGCGCCCGGCGCTCCGGAGCGAAGCGGCGTCAGAGAAGAGTCGCGACGCTGCACGCACGACTGCGTGCGCCACGGCACTTTAATCGAGGAGCACTACTAACATGAAGAAACTTGTCCTGCTGCGCCACGGCGAAAGCACGTGGAACAAGGAGAACCGGTTCACCGGCTGGACCGACGTGGACCTTTCGGAAAAAGGCCGCGCCGAAGCCAGCGAAGCCGGCGCCGTGCTGAAGGCCGGCGGCTACGCGTTCGACGTGGCTTACACTTCGGTGCTGAAGCGGGCTATCCGCACGCTGTGGATGACGCTCGACGAATTGGACCTGATGTGGATTCCGGTTCACCGCTCGTGGCGGCTCAATGAGCGGCACTATGGAGCGCTGCAAGGCTTGAACAAAGCCGAAACAGCGGCCAAGTTCGGCGAAGCGCAAGTCAAAATCTGGCGGCGCAGTTACGATGTCCCGCCCCCCAAGCTCACAGCGGACGACGAGCGTTTCCCCGGTCGCGACCCGCGCTATAAAGACCTCACCACCGCAGAGTTGCCGCTCACCGAATGTCTGAAGGATACGGTGGCGCGGTTTCTGCCGCTCTGGCACGAGACCATCGCTCCCGCCATCCAAAGCGGGCAGAAGGTGCTGGTCGCCGCCCATGGCAACAGCTTGCGCGCGCTGGTCAAGTACCTCGACAACGTCACCGAAGCCGCGATCGTGGAGCTGAACATCCCCACCGGCATGCCGCTGGTATACGAACTGGATGACGATCTGAAGCCGCTCAACCGCTACTACCTGGGCGACCCGGAAAAAGTGAAAGCTGCGATGGAGGCGGTGGCGGCACAAGGCAAAACCAAATAACGGCAGGACAGACCATCGCCTTTCGTGGTCTGTCGACGCTTCGCCAAAGCTATCGACAGACGACAAGAACCGATCGTCTGTCCTGCCTCCTCTCGCCGATGCGTGGGTGGATTGCCTCCAGCATGCGATAATCACACTCTAATGACCTGGTTCCGGGTTCGCGTGCCGGCCTCCAGCGCTAATCTGGGAGCGGGCTTCGACGCCCTGGGGATGGCCCTGGGCGTATATCTGACGTGCCGCTTCCGGCAGAGCGCGGCGCTGGCCATTCGCGCCCAAGGGCGGGACGCCGCGTACATTCCCACCGGCAGCGACAACCTGATCTGGCAAACGGCGGTGTCGGTTGCCGAGAGTCATGCCTCGGTGATGCCGCCGATCGAGCTCGAAATCCAGAACGACATTCCCATCGGCAAGGGTATGGGATCGAGTGCGGCTGCGCTTACCGCGGGCGTGGTGATCGCCGACCGGTTGCTCGGATTCGGCTGGAAGCCGCTGCGCATTCTGGACGAAGCGGCGCGACTGGAAGGCCATCCGGATAACGTGGCGGCCTGCACGCTGGGCTCGATCGTGGCCAGCGCCATCGATGGCGGCGGCGTAGCGCGCGCGGTGCGGATGGAACTGCCGCAGCGCTTCGGCGTGGGCATCGTGGTGCCGGACTTCGATCTGCCCACGGCCAAAGCGCGTTCCGTGCTTCCGGCCAGTTACAGCCGCGAGGACGCCGTGTTCAACGTGCAGCGCGCTTCGCTGTTGATCGCCGCGTTATCGGCTGGAGCCACCTGGGCCTTTCCGGCGGCGCTCGAAGACCGCTTCCATCAGCCGTACCGCATTCCGCTGGTGCCCGGCCTGGGCGAGATCCTCAAACTGCGCGCGCCCGGACTGTTGGGCTGCGCGCTGAGCGGCGCCGGACCTTCCATCCTGGTGTTCTATGAGCGCGGCTGCCAGGACGTGTGCGGACTGGTCCAACAGATCTTCCGCCTGCACCAGCACGAGTCGGAAGTTCTGCTGGCGGGCATCGCAGACCATGGATTCGAGCTGGTGGAAGAGACGGCGACGATGTAGCGCCACGAGAGTTGCCAAGCGCACGGGATTACGACCGGAAGATCTCTGACTCTCAGCGGGACGCTCCGGAAGGTCGCCGCCCCAAGTTGCATCACCTCGGCATGGTCTGCTATAAACGCTAAGTTCCCTCCTGAAGTGGGCTCGTTCGTTATGCCGGAAAAAAAGAAAGCTCCCGCCGCCAAGAGCGATGAGAAGCGCCTGACGAAACCACTGGCCAGAGCCGGGAGACCGGAAACGGCGGGCGACGCGGCTGCAGCGCTCGGCGCGAGGGAGCAATTCAGCGCGTTTGAGGCTGCCATGAAGCAGTTTCATGGGCGGCATATGGCACAAGCCCGCGAACTATTCGAACGCGCCGCCGCCGGGCCGGAACGCGACGTGGCGAACCGGGCGCGGGTGCACATGGCGATGTGCGACCGGCGCCTGCAACGGGAGCCTGTGGAACTGCAATCGGCGGAGGATTATTACACCTATGGGGTGGCGCTGATCAACACGCGCAAGCTTGCCGAAGCGCGGCAAAACCTGGAAAGGGCGCTGGCCATGAGCCCGCAAGCCGATCACATTCATTATGCGCTGGCGCTCGCGCAGGCCCTGGGAGGCGACCTGGAGACGGCCCGCAGCCACCTGGAACGTGCCATCGAGCTGGAACCGCGCAACCGCATCATCGCGCGGCAAGACGCCGATTTCGCGCTGATCGCCAGGCACCCTATGTTCGACGCTCTGCTCTATCCTGAGAAAAAGGGCTGGTAGCGCGGCTCCCCGGCATCCGCTGATTGCAATGAATCGACAATCACCTCTGCGCGTGGTCGCCATCGGCGGCGGGACTGGGCTGTCCGCATTGCTCAAAGGATTGAAGCGCTACGGGCGGCCTGGCGGAGAGTCGCAGCCCGCGGTTGATATCACCGCCGTGGTCACGGTGACCGACGATGGAGGATCGAGCGGCCGTTTGCGGCGCGAGTTCGACGTATTGCCGCCAGGCGACATTCGCAACTGCATGGTAGCGCTGAGCGAAGATTCCGGGCTGCTGGGGCGGCTTTTTCAATACCGCTTTGCGGCTGGCCGGGGTCTCAAGGGCCACAGCTTCGGCAACCTCTTCCTTACGGCGTTGACCCACGTGATGGGCGAATTCCCCGATGCGGTGAGGGTTTCCTCGGAAGTACTCAACATCGGCGGCCGGATTTTCCCCTCGACCGATGCTAACGTGTCGCTGGAAGCGGTGCTGGCCGATGGCACCCGCGTGGCCGGCGAGACCCGCATTAGCCGCAGCCGGAAAAAGATTCGCTCCGTGCATCTGCGGCCCCGCCGGGCGCAGCCGCTGGCAGACACGCTACGCGCCATCGCCGCGGCCGACGTGATCACGCTGGGGCCCGGATCGCTGTTCACCAGCGTCATACCGAACCTGCTGGTGGAGGGCATCCCGGCCGCTATCCGCCGTTCCCCCGCGGTGAAGGCCTGCTTCATCAACCTGATGTGGCAGCCCGGGGAAACCATGGAGTTCCGCGCCAGCGATCACATTCGTGCCATCGAGCACCACGCCGGCCGTAAGCTGGTGGACTATGCGGTGGTAAACACCCGGCCGATTCCTCTGGCGATGAAGAAGCGCTACGCACGGCAGGCCGCGGCGCCGGTGGAAAACGATCTCGCGGCGCTGTCTAAAATGGGCCTCCAGGTGGTGACCGCCGGCCTGGCGCAGCTCACCGGCGTGGTGCGGCACGACCCGGCCGCCACCGCCGCCGTGGTAGTGAAGTTGGCCCAGGAAGGCCGCAAGCGCCGCGGCGCCAATCACTGAAGCGGTCGCCGCCAAGAGGCTTTCCACACTTCGCTCTCCGTGAAACGTTTGCCGCGTGAATTTCACTAATTCGAAAATCGTCGTGTTGGCGGCTGATTCGGCACTATAATTCTTAGGTCACCGTCCTGGGGGGGAAGTGATGAGAAGTTCTTACTCTTCCTTGTTGCTGCTCGCTTGCGGAGCGATATACGCGTTCTTCAATCCTGGCGGACCTTCGGGCGGCGGCCAAAGGAACGGCGCAGACACCGGGCCGGCGAGCACTACCGTTGTTGAAGCCGCGCCGGGTGCGGAGAAGGATGCCGACACAGACGACGAAAGCACGTACCCACGCGAACTCTGCCGGCAATTCGCGGCTTGCGCGTCCGCCAAGGCGCCTGAGACCGGTTTGCGGCCGACGGAGCTTCGGGACGATATCCAAGAGCCGCGATTTATCATTGCCACGGTTCCCGACCCGGCCTCAACCCATCTGCGCATGGAATTCGACCGCGCCATCGACGGAATCAAGGACGCCGCGGCGGACGAAGAATACCTGTTCCGGCGCTACTGGTTTCCCTGGCCGCTGCAACGGCCCGCACAATTCTCCGACCGGGCGAGTCAGCAGGCGGAGGAAAGGCAGCGTGCTGCGAAGCGCCGGCTCCCAGGTTTCCTGTTGTTTGAAAACAGCGAACACAAGACCCTGATCGTACTTCTGGTGGGCGAGAGTCCCACCGATGGCGTCGACCGGCGACAGTTTGACAGGGCGATCAAGCTGAAACAAGAGATCGAAGAACTGGCGAAGGCGCAGGATAACAGCTATGCGCGCGACGACCGCCTTCATATCCTGGGGACCAGCTTTTCTGGCTCTCTATACACGCTTCAACTGGCCTTAACGGAAAAGCCGGCCCACGCGGACTTCGACGCAGTTTCCGGCACCGTCGCGGACAAGGAAAGCATACGCAGCTTCAACCAAAGCATTCAGCGCTACAACGCCCAGCACCTGTGCAGAGGATGTACCCAGAGCCGTCTGCGGACTTTAAGGCACGATTCCGTGACCGCGCTGAAGGCATTCCGGGATTACCTGCACAACACATGGCACGAAGCCGATAAGATAGCCATCCTTTCGGAGACCGATACAGTCTTTGGTGCTCTGCAAGGTCTTAGCCAGGATAAAGATTTTTTCCTGATCCCGTTTCCCAGGGACATTGCGCACCTGCGGAACGCATACCAGTCGTATCCGGAACTGAGCGCGCTGGGGGCGACAAATCCGGACCTGCAGCAACAGAAAAACCTTCCTCTGCCCCTCGACGATAGCCGGAACACGATCAATAGCATTCCGGATTTCGCGGCTCAGACGGTGGTTTCGCAGGAAACTCTGGTCTCGCAAATCGCCAACCGGATCCGGCATGAGCACATCCGCTTTGCAGGTATCATCGGCTCGGACGTTCTGGATGTCCTTTTTGTCACCCGTTTCATGCGGGCGGCGAGTCCGGACACGCGATTGTTCCTGATCGAGCCCGACCTCTTGTTCGTGCATGCGGCAGACGCGCTTCCTTTCGAGGGCGTCCTTGCGGTAACCACATACCCGCTGCTGGAGGGGAATCCGCCGTTCGACCAGGCAAAGAGCGACCCGAGCGAGAGGCACTGGATGTTTCCAACGCCGTTCCAGCAGGGTATTCACAATGCCATGCGAGTCCTGTTGGCCGACATGATGAGAAAACAGGTACCGCCTTTGCCGGGGTACGACATCGTAGAACCGGGGGACCGCGAGCCGGCGCTATGGATTACCAGCGTCGGCCGCGAGAGCTTCGTTCCGATCGCCGTAATAAGGAATCCATCGGAGCTGGACCAATCCCATACGCGCCAGGCCAGCATGCCGCCACCCATGCCGGGAACGGGCGCCGCAGCCAGCCGAACCTCGCCGTCCGAACCGGCGCTAGTCCGCATACCGGACAATACGGACCCATTGGCGCCACCCGGCCAGCAGGTAGCGTCTCGTGCCCCACGTGAGCCTACGCGTATCTGGTGGATTCTGTTCCTGATGGTTACGCTCGCCATGGTGGTGCTGGCCCTGATCCTCCATGCCGCGCAGAACTCGGACGCGGCGTGGCTGAACGACTTTCGGATTCAAGGCCGCACAGGCTACCGGCGACAGTTGAGCGTATTCCTGGTCTTTGCGGCCGGCATTTATCTGCTGGTCTTGAGCACGGGTCTGCGGGCCCTGGTTCGTCATCCGGTTTCTTATCCCGTTCCGTTCTTCTTGGCGCTCATCGGGCTTTCTGCCGTTGGCTGTTTGGCATGGCTCTGGCTGAGGCACATCAAGCTGAGGGCATCGAGCCAATTGGCGATAGGCCTGGTCGCAGCCAGCGTTACGGCAGTTATCGCCTTATTCGTTTCTCTCAGCTTCCAGCCGGCAAATCTGCGTGGAGTTCTTTTTAGTTTTCGCTCCTTCGAAGTATCGGCCGGTGCGGCACCGACGGTTCCGTTCCTATTCCTGTTTTGCGGTTTTCTGGTCTGCTCATTTGTGAACCTGGAGCGCCATATCTTCCATCATCAGCGAATCCAGTTTATCCCCAGAGCGGCATGCGATCCGACACTG
>CAVXJY010000017.1:0-3229 GCA_963761855.1 Bryobacterales bacterium
TGTCGGTCATATGCTTGGGGCCGGTCCAGCCATTGCGTTCGGCCTGCCGGTCCTTACATTATCCCGGAACTGCGCGGCAACGGCTGAGCGCAACTCGGCCTCCGAATTCTCCCAAATCGGCCGTCACGGTATCGAACGGTGGAGCTTCAACGCGCGAACAGGACGAAGTCGCCCTGACCTGCGCGGGATTCCTCACTCGTGAGGCCTGTCGAGAGCGGCACGCTCTTGGCGGCGGCCGTAATTCAAATCCCGATCAATCCAACGTACTGCAGCCGGCTACTGGGCTGCCGGTCATCACCCGACCCATCGTCGGCATTCCCGGAATCCCGCCTAATGGAACGTTTTGCGCGCTCATGAGTTTTCTAATTTGGGGCGTCCGGCCAATTCCACCGGGGCCGGCCAACTGTGCCCCTGCTGAACCAGCAGGCCCTGCGTCGAATCCGGCCCCCAAGTGCCGCCGGCGTAATTCGGAAAATCGTTGTTAGGGCTCGAGTGCCAGACATCGAGCACCGGCATCAACAGACGCCACGCCGCTTCCACCTGGTCGGCACGCATGAACAACGTGGCATCATTGTTGATCACGTCCCAGAGCAACGTCACATAGGCCTCCGGCGATGGTATGGCGAAGCTGTCCCGATAGCTGAATTGCATATCTACCGGCTGCAAAATCATCGTCGGTCCTGGGCGCTTGGCTTGAAAGCGTAGCACGATGCCCTCGTCGGGCTGGATGGACATGACCAGGCGCGACGGTTGCCAGTCGATGGTCGCCTCGTGCGGAAATGACTGATGGGGAACGGCACGGAACTGGACGGCGATTTCCGAAACCTGACGGGGGAGGCGTTTACCGGTACGAAGGTAGAATGGCACGTCCTGCCAGCGCCAATTGTCCACGAACAGCCGCAACGCCGCAAACGTTTCCGTTTGTGAATCGGGCGGTACGCCGTCTTCTTCGCGGTAAGCGCGAACCTTCTTACCGCGGATCCAGCCCTTGCCGTACTGCCCACGAACCGTGAACTCATGCACCGCGTCATGCGGAATGGGCCGAAGCGCGTGCAGCACGTCCACTTTCTTGTTGCGAATCTCATCGGCATCGAAGGAGACCATCGGTTCCATGGCTACCAGGCAGAGCAGTTGCAACAGATGATTCTGCACCATGTCGCGCAGAGCACCGGCCCCGTCATAGTAGCCGCCGCGATGTTCCACGCCCACCTCTTCGGCGACGGTGATGGTGACGTAGTCCACATAACGCCGGTTCCAGATCGGCTCGAACAGCGGATTAGCAAACCGGAACGCCAGGATATTCTGCACCGTCTCTTTGCCCAAGTAATGATCGATACGGAAGATTTGGGACTCTTGAAAATCGTTGGCAAGAGTGCGGTTCAGCGCCTGTGCCGACTCCAGGTTGTACCCAATCGGTTTCTCGACGACGATTCGCGACCGTTCCCGGTCGGCCGCCAGGCCGGCATAGTTGAGAAAGGAAGGAATCTCGCCAAACAGGGAGGGGGGCGTGGCCATGTAGAAAATGCGTTGGGCTTTGGTGCCCCACTCCTTTTCCAGGCTTGCGCACTGGTGGCGGAGTTCCGTATACGTCGCATGGGCTTTGAAATCGCCACGCAAGTAGCGAATGTGCCGCGAGAACTCGTTCCATGCTTTGGCCACGGCCTTCCCGCTGCGGGCGAACTTTGCGACTCCTTCACGGAGACGCTTGCGCAGGGCGTCCTCGCTGAGTTCGACGCGGTCCACCGCAATAATCGAAAAGTGCGCCGGAATACTGTGGCTCTGAGCAAGATCAAAGAGGGCCGGCATCAACTTCCGCCAGGTCAGGTCGCCCGCTCCACCGAAGATGACGAATACGTTTGGTTCAAGTCGATCGTTGGTTTTCATCGCGTTCAACCCTTCGTCCAGTCCGTGTGAAATGTGCCTTTGACGTCGATGCGCTCGTAGCTGTGCGCGCCGAAGTAATCGCGCTGGGCCTGAATCAAGTTCGCCGGAAGCCAGGCACTGCGGTAGCCGTCCAGGTAGCCCAAAGCCGTCATGAAACATGGCGTGGGCAAACCCATCTCGATTGCGGCGCAGACGACGCGGCGCAAATTCTCCTGGTTGGCTATTACGTTTTTCGAAAGCTCCGGGGCCAGGAGCAAATTCGATAGGCGAGGCTGGTTGCGATATGCCATCCGGATATCCTCGAGCAACGCCGCGCGGATGATGCAGCCGCCCCGCCAGATTCGTGCCACGGCCTCGAGATCCAAGGCGTAAGCGTACTTGTCAGACGCTGCCGCCAGGACCGCCATGCCTTGTGCGTAAGCGACGATCATCGCGGCATACAACGCGTGGCCCAGGTGATCGAGGAAGACGTCGCGGTCGCCGGTATACGGAGGGATTGGACGTTTAAAGATCCCTCCGGCCGCCTGGCGCTGCGTTTCCAACATGGACAAATCCCGCATCGCGACTGCGAGGTCAATCGTGGGGACGGGAACTTGCAGTTCCATCGCGCTTTGCGAAGTCCACATGCCGGTGCCTTTCTGTTTGGCCACATCGACGATCTCATCGACCAGCCGCTTGCCGGTTGTTTCGTCGACCTTGCTGAAGATGCGACTGGTGATCTCGACCAGGTAGCCGCTGAGTTCCCGTTGATTCCAGGTGTCGTACACGCCGTGCAGTTCGTCGTCGCTTAAGCCGAGGCCGCGCTTCATCAGGTCGTATGTCTCGGCCAGCAGTTGCATCAAAGCGTACTCGATGCCATTGTGAACCATTTTGACGAAATGCCCGGCCGATCCGGGGCCCAGATAGGTCACACACGGCTCCCCGGCGACTTTGGCAGAGACCGCCTCGAGCACCGGGCGCACGCGCTCATACGCCTCTTTGGGACCTCCGGGCATAATGCTCGGGCCGTGGCGGGCGCCCTCCTCGCCGCCAGACACACCCACTCCGAGGAAATGAATGCCTTTCTCGGCGAGGTTACGGGCACGTAGATTTGTGTCTTTGAAGTAGGAGTTGCCGGCGTCGATGATGAGATCGCCCTTTTCGAGGTGTGGCAGCAGATCGGCGATCACGGAATCCACGGGTGGTCCGGCCGGCACCAGCATCATGACCGCGCGGGGTTGGCGGAGCAGACGAGCGAACTCTTGAATAGTATCCGCGCCGTAGACCTCATGGTTCGTCGATTCCTGGCGCAGAGCCTGGACTGTGGCCTGGTCCTTGTCATAACCCGCCACCGTAAAGCCGTGAT
>CAVXJY010000018.1:0-7351 GCA_963761855.1 Bryobacterales bacterium
TTGCGCTATAGCGGCAGGAAACGCCTTAGCCTGCCGAAAACACCAAAAGACGACGGGCTTAGTACGGATGAACACGGATTAAACCCGCGATGGCTTATCCGTGTTCATCAGCGCCTCACGGCCTGCCGGCCGTCAGCCGGCACATGTTAATCAGGCTAGAACTCGGCCCGGAACATGAATTCGATCCGGCGCGGCGCTCCCGTCCCAACGGCGCCCGTATTGATGATGCTGGTGATATCGCCGAAACTGCCGCTGACCGACGGCGGATTGCCGGCGAGCGTGCCGATCTTACCCGAAGGCGAGCTGAAAACCGGGTGATTCAGCAGGTTGTACGCACCGGCCCGGAAATTCAGCGCGACGCGCTCGCTCACCCTGAATCTCTTCTGCAGAGAGCTGTCGATCTCGGACATGCCGGGTCCATTGGCAATGTACCGCCCGAGGTTACCCCAGGTGCCGCTGGCCGGAAGCGAGAACGCAGCCGGGTTAAACCAGCCGTCGATGGTGGGGTTTGCGGCATAGATGGGCACGCCGGGGACCAGGTTGGGGCGCTGGCCGGAAGTGTTGCCATCCAGCAGCGCACCCGCTTTCCGCGTCATGGTGATGTTGACCGGCAGGCCGGTTTGCGCGCTGGCGATGGCCGCGAACTTCCAGCCGCCGAAGACTTTCGACGCAGTTCCGCCGTTCAGAAACTGCTTGCCTTGCCCGAAAGGCAGATCGTAAACGGCATTGGCGGTCATGGTGTGCCGGACATCGATGTTGGTGCTGCTGCGGTCGCACGCGCGGCAAGCCATGTCCTGGAAACCCACGGATTCGCCCGACCCGATCGAAGCGTCGGTTATGCCGTGCGAATACATGTAGTTGATCTGGAACAGCAGCCCGCGCGTGAACCTGCGGTGCAGAGACGCCTGCAGCGCGTTGAAGTTGTCGTTGCCGTCGTTGGCTTTCAGACCGAACGAGCCGAAGCCAGCCAGCGGACGCGTGCCGGTGAGCGGGTTGATCAGGTTGACGGTGTACTTATCGAACAGGTGGTGACCCTCGGAGCCGGTGTAGCCCACCTGCGCCAGCCAGTCCTGCGGCAATTGCTGCTGCACCACCAGGTCCCATTCGTTGTAGGAAAGGTCCTTGCGGTTGCGGGCGATCGCTTTCGGGCTGTAGAGTTGGTTGGCGGGATCGAGAAACGCGGTCAGCGGATACGCCAGGGCCGGGAAATCCGAAGATGCCAGCGAGTACCGCGGCACAGCGCTTTCCGCCGGATCGCTGAAATCGTCGTTTTGGTTGCCGCCGTAATAAATCCCGAACCCTGAGCGAATCGACGTCTTGCTATGCAGCGCCACGGGCGCCCACGCCAGCCCCAGGCGCGGCCCGAAATCCTTGGTGTTCGGCGCGTAATAGGGCGTGCCCTTCGGGCAGAACCCGCCGCAGCCGAGAATGTCCACCACGGCCGACCGGTTCAGAATTTCATGCGCTACCGAATAATACTCGTAGCGCAAGCCCAGGTTCAGCGTCAGGGTCGGCGTCACCCGGAACTCGTCCTGCGCGTAGCCCTGGTAAAAGGTGCGCCGGTTCCCTACCACGCCCTCGCCTTGCAGGTAAGTGGCAGTGTCGGCGGAGTTACTGATGAAGTCGTCAACGGTCGCATAGTCGATGGTGGACGTGGTCAGCGTGTTGCCGGAATTGTTCAGGCGGATGCGCCGTAAGTCCACGCCGAACTTGAGCGTATGGCGCCCCTCGGTCAAGGTCAAATTGTCGATGTAGGAGAACGTGGTTCCAACCTCGGTATCGAGCGAGGTGTCGCTCAGCCCGTCGTAGTTTGCCGCCGTGACGGCCACCGGCGCGGTTCCGTAGCCCCAGTTGTGGTAGTTGGCGCGGTTCAATCCGAACTTCACTTCGTTGACCACAGTGGGAGAGATGATGCGCAGATATTCGAGAACGAGGTTGGTGGGAATGTGCGGAATCACATTGTGATCGCCCAGCGCGTCGGTCGGCGTGTCGATGTACGCGTTGTCGACGTTGTAGCGGACAAACGATGTGTTCGTGTCATTAAAGCGATAGTCGAACCGCAGCATGCCGGCGTCTTCGCGCACCGTATCGGTAGCCACTTTGGTCACCATGTCGGTGTATGCATCCACCGGCGTCTGCCCTACCGGGTAGGCGTCGATGATTGGTTTCATCACCGGCGATGTCGCCAGCACCTGCGCGCGCACGGCAGCGTTCGGCACAAAATTCTCGAACGTCTCACCCAGGCTCTGGCGAAGGCCTTCGTAGTTGGCATAGAAAAACGCCTTGTCCTTGATGATGGGGCCGCCGAAATTGGCGCCGAACTGATTCAGCGTGAACGAAGGCAGAGTCGCACCGTCGAACGGCGAGCGCGCGTCCAGGGCATCGTTGCGCACGGCGTAAAATGTGCTGCCGTGGTACTCGTCGGTGCCGGTTTTCGATACCACGTTGATCTGCGCTCCGCCGGCCGCCCCGCTTTCGGCGGTGTAGTTGGCGGTGCTGACGCGGAATTCGGCGATCGAATCGAGCGCGATGTTCAGCCGGGCGTCGGCCTTCTGCGTCTGCTCCTGCACGCCGCTGGTATCTACGCCGTCGAAGGTGAAGTTGCTGTCGTCCAGCGAGTGGCCCGAGAAGCGGATTTCGCGCTGGCTGCCATCCGCATAGTTGATGGCTCCCGGCGCCAGCAGCATCAAGCTGGCCCAATCGCGGCCGCTGACCGGGATTTCTTTGATCTGCTCCGATTCGATGACGCCGCCCACCTCGGCGTTGGTGCGATTTAGCGCCTCGGCCGTCGCTGTCACCTCGATCGCGTCGGACGTTGGGCCCACTTCCAACCGGGAATCTACGGTCCTGGTTTCTCCATACCGCAGATCGACGCCGCTGATGCTGACCGGCTTGAACCCGGCTTTGGTGATGCGCAGCGAGTAGACGCCCACGCCAAGCGGCGTAATCTCGTATAGCCCGTCGCTGCCCGTGACAGCGCCACGATGGAACCCCGTGGCTGCCGACTCAACCTCCACCGCCGCACCGGCGACCACCGCCCCCGATGGATCCGTGACTGTGCCGCTAATCCCGGCACGATCCTGCGCGCACAAAGGAAGCGCAAGCAGAGCCAAGCACAAAGACAATCGCTTCAAGCGAACCTCCAGTTCTGAAACAGGGAATTAAGGAGTACTTTATCTGGTGGATGTTTACAGGGGATGACTGGATGTTGACAACACGGTCAAAGTGGACGCCCAATCGTTGTGAAAAGCGTCGGCGTGTGGATGCCGTCCGATTTTCATCATGCTGTCACGTTACGAATGCTATCTTGGCTATCCGACAGCCCGATACACGTAATTCATGATGCGATTGGAACCGTGAAAGATACTCGCCTTGCAGGGCTCATCGCCGCTGCTTTCCTCGCAGCATGCCCGGCCAGCGCCGGCGGCGCTCCGGAACTGAAGTACCTGGTGATCGTGACCCGTCACGGCGTGCGCTCGCCCACCGCGGATGCCGCTCGCCTCAATCGGTATTCGGCCGAGCCTTGGCCCCAATGGGAAGTCCCTCCCGGCTACCTCACTCCTCACGGGCGCACACTCATCGAGCTGATGGGCTCCTATTACCGCGACTGGCTTTCCGCCGAACATCTCTTCCGGCCAAAGGGATGCCAGGACGCACAACATATCTATATCTGGGCGGACAAGGATCAGCGGACTCTCGAAACGGGCCGCGCCTTTGCGGAAACGCTCGCGCCCGGCTGCGGAATTCCCGTACACTCGCAGCCGCAAGGTGAGAGAGATCCGCTGTTTTCGGGCGCCGGCACGCCCGACCCCGAACGCGAGCTCAGCGCCGTCCAAGGCCGCCTTGGCCCGAATCCACAGAAGCTTTTGGCCGGCCACCGCGCCGCCCTCGACGCTCTCCAATTCGTACTTGATGGGCCGGCGCCGCCGAAGACGGCCGAATCCGCGGCCGCGATCGGCGTCTCCATCAGGGGCAGATCGGTTCAGCTAACTGGTCCCTTCGCTGTTGGCTCGACGCTCAGCGAGGATTTCCTCCTCGAATACGCTAACGGAATGCATGGCGCAGACCTCGGCTGGGGCCGGCTGACCCGCGAAAACCTCAACCGCGTAATGGAATTACACGCCGTGTACGCCGATCTGATGCGCCGCACTCCCTACCTGGCTCGCGCCCGCGGGTCGAATCTTCTGGCCCACATCCTGCCATCCCTCGAGCAAGCAGCATCCGGCACGCCCACAGCGGGCGCGCTGGGCCACCCCGGCGACACCGTTCTGCTTCTCTCCGGCCACGATACCAATTTGTCGAACCTCTCCGGAATGCTAGGCCTTTCCTGGAGCCTCCCCGGATACCAGCCGGACGACACGCCTCCCGGGGGTGCATTGATTTTCTCTCTGTGGCTCGATCCGGCCGGCGCCCGCTACTTTCTGAAGTTACGCTACGTCTCCCAAACGCTCGATCAAATGCGCAACCTCGCCCCGTTATCCATCGCCTCTCCGCCGGCCGGCCAGGATGTACCGATTCCCGGCTGCGAAGCCGCTGGCTCGGCCAAGGGCTGTCCCTGGGTAACTGCCCGGAGAGTGATGCAAAGGGCCATTGATCCGCAGTTCACGTCGCTCAACCCGCACTCGCCGGACCCTGCGTCTCCCTGACAGCCATCGCGCCGTTTGAGACTCTCCACGCGGCCGTGCGCCGCCGCAGTGGTGCTACCATGTTGCTTCCTTGGCCGCCGTCATGGACCATATCCTTTCCATCGTCCTGTTCACGCCGCTCGCCGGACTCGTAGTGCTGCTCGCCATTCCGTCCTCTAATGCGCGCGCCATAAAATGGTGGGCGAATATCGCCGCTTTTCTGGGCTTCGCGGTCTCGCTCCCGCTGGCCTTCCGGTTCGACCCCACCAAGGATTTTCAGTTCGTCGAACAGGCTCCCTGGATTCCCTCCATCGGCGCCAGCTACCATTTGGGCATTGACGGCCTCGGCCTGCTCCTGGTCATGCTCACCACGCTGCTGGGCTTGATTTCCATTCTCTCCAGTTGGAGCGCCATCCAGGAACGGCTCAAGGAATACTACGCCTTCTTCCTGCTGCTGCAAACCGCCATGCTGGGCGTCTTCATGTCGCTCGATTTCCTGCTCTTCTTCGTTTTCTGGGAAACCGTGCTGGTGCCGATGTACTTCATCATCGCCATCTGGGGTGGCCAGCGTAAGCAGTATGCGGCGATGAAGTTCATCATTTACACCCTCATCGGCAGCGTGCTCATGTTCCTCGGAATTCTGGTGCTCTACTTCCAGCACTTTATGCAATTCCGCTCTTACAGCTTCGATATCGTCGAGTTGCTGCGGACACAAGTGCCGGTCAACATCCAGTGGTGGGTGTTCTGGGCGTTCTTCGTGGGCTTCGCTGTCAAAGTGCCCATGTTCCCGTTCCACACCTGGCTGCCCGACGCGCATACCGAAGCGCCTACAGCGGGCTCAGTGATCCTGGCCAGCGTGCTCTTGAAAATGGGGACGTATGGTTTCTTGCGCTTCTCCCTGCCGCTGCTGCCGGAGGCGGCCAAGAACCACACCGTGATTACGGTGATGGCGGTGCTTTCCATCATCGGCATCGTCTATGGCGCGCTGGCTTCGCTCATGCAAAAGGACTGGAAAAAGCTGGTGGCCTATTCTTCGGTCAGCCACCTGGGATTCTGTACGCTGGGCATTTTCGCCCTCAACCCCGCTGGCATCGCCGGCTCCATCATCCAGCAGATCAACCACGGCATCTCCACCGGCATGCTCTTCCTCATTGTGGGCGTGGTCTATGAGCGGCGACACACGCGGGAGATCGCTCAATACGGCGGTCTGCTGAAGGTGATGCCGATTTTCACCCTTGTATTCGGCCTGGCGGCGCTCAGCTCCATGGGCATGCCGCCGCTCAACGGTTTCATCGGCGAAATCACCATCCTCAGCGGCGCGTTTCAGATGTCGCATATGTGGGCGTTCTGGGGTGCCGTCGGGATCGCTCTCGGCGCCGCTTACCTCCTCTGGCTTTTCCAGCGCACCATGCTTGGCGAGGTGAAAGAGAAGAACCGCGCTATCCCCGACCTAAACTGGCGCGAGATCGCCGTCTTTGCCCCGCTCATCGCCTGGGCGTTCTGGATCGGCCTCAACCCGCAGCCGTACTTCCGCGTGCTCGACCGCAGCGTGGCCCAAATCGTCGAGCGCGTGCAGCCCGGCTATTACGAGGAGCGGCACATGTCCAACCCGCTGGCCAACGTCCCGCTGGCCAATGTCCCGCGCATGAGCACAGTCGCCGGAGCCATCCCCGTTACTTTCCCCCCCGCCCCGCGGTCACAAGCCCGCTAAGTATTTTCAAGCCTCTGCCAGCGCGCGGTTTACGGCCGTTGTCCGCAGTCCGCGAGCCCGCTTCCTCCAGCCTTCCGTGCCACAGTGAAAACGGGAGCCGCCGCTGCCATTTTTTAGGGCCCGGCCCGCCCTTCATGCACAACCCTTATATATAGAGGGTGAGCGGGCCGGTCCGCCCGATTTGCGGGCAATCCGCCAAGTGGGGCAGATTCGCCCCACAAAAACCGGGCGGTTTGGGTTGTTTTCAACGACTTAACTTTCAAAAAGTGGGGCGAATTCACCCCACTTTCATCGCCGCAGTTGCACCAGGTCCTGCGGAGAGGTCTGGCCGGCTTCGGACGGCGCCGGATCCTGCCGTCCGCGCCAGAAATCGATATAGGAAATCTGGTGCACGCAGGCTACGGTGCAGCGCGGAGCACAGGCCTTGGCGGTGCGGTATTCGCGGCGGATGTCTTCGAGCGTGTATTCCATCAGCGGTTTGGCCGGGTAGCCGCGCTGCTGTGAGCAGTAGTGCACCAGGCCGTCCTCGCAAATGTACAGATATCGCGCCCCGGCCCGGCAGCGCCAGTCGTTTTCTTTCCCGTGTGCGATGTTGTCCTGGAAATAGTTGATCTGCGCATAGCTGGATTTCTCCATGGCGCGCATGGCCATGTATACTTCGCGCTCCTCGCCGCTCAGCGGGCGGAGTTGGCCGGTGTCGTCATGAATGATGCCGATGGTGGAAGTGAAACCCAGCTCGATGGCGCGCCGGCCGATCACCGGCGCGTCCTGCGGATGGCGGATACCGCCGCCCACCACCGAGTTGATGTTCACGTGAAATTCGGCGTGCCGGGCCAGCAGGCACAGCTTGCGGTCCAGAACTTTCAGGCTCTTCTTTGAAACATCGTCCGGCATCACGTTGTCGATCGAGATTTGCAGGTGCTCCAGTCCAGCGCGGTTGAGACGCTGGATGCGCTCGGCCGTGAGCAGATAGCCGTTGGTGATGAGACCGGCGATCATGCCGTGGCTTCGAAAT
>CAVXJY010000019.1:0-30154 GCA_963761855.1 Bryobacterales bacterium
GTGGGCCACATGGTAACGCGCCCCGGTCAACTGCGCCAGCACCAGGTCGCGTGCCACCATCACGTCTTCCGAGGCAGCGGGAATGCCGCGCAATCCCCAGCGCACCGAGCGGGCGCCTTCGTGCATGTCGCCGCCAGCGCTCAGGTTCAGATCTTCGCAGTGCTGAATGATCGGCAGATCGTAGGAGCGGGCGAATTCCATGGCGCGGCGCATCACCCGGGCGTTCATCACCGGCAGGCCATCATCGGAAATGGCCACCGCTCCCGCGGCCTTCATGGCGCCGATGGCGGCCAGTTCTTCGCCGGCGCTCCCCTTGGTGATGGCGCCGATGGGGAACACGTTGACCGGCGACAGGCGCCGCGCGCGCTCCACGATGTAGCTTGTGACGGTGGCGCTGTCATTCACCGGCTTGGTGTTGGGCATGGCGCAGACGGAAGTAAACCCGCCCGCCGCCGCCGCGCGCGCGCCGCTCTCGATGGTTTCGGCGTGTTCGAAGCCCGGCTCGCGCAGGTGGACATGCATGTCGATAAAGCCGGGGGCCACCACTAGGCCCGTGGCATCGAAGACCTCGCCGTCGGGCGCGGCAAGGTTCGGCGCCACGGCCACAATGCGGCCGCCAGAGATCAACACGTCGGCGGGGCGGTCGGTTTCGGAGGCCGGATCGATCACGCGGCCGTTGCGGATCACGAGGGGCATGGGCTATCCAATCACCCTTTCCAGCACCGCCATGGCTACCGCGATGCCGTTTTCCACCTGGATCATGATGCTGCGCGTGCAACTGGAGCGGCAACACGAAGCGGCGTTTCCGGCGAGCGATATTTTCGCTTCTACGGCCTGCGCCGGAACACCTGGACCTGGCCAGCCCGGACGCCATCGTGATGCATCCCGGCCCCATCAACCGCGGCCGCGAACTCTCTCCGAAGTCGCCGACTTCCAGCGCTCGGTGATCCTCAACCAGGTGGAAAACGGCATCGCCGTGCGCATGGCGGTGCTCGAAAGGGTGATTGGATAGCCCATGTCCATCGTCATCAGGAACGGGCGCGTCATCGACCCGGCGTCGCACACCGACCGCGTCGCCGACGTGCTGATCGTGGACGGGCGCATCGCCGGCGTGGCGCCGAACCTTTCCTCGCCCGACGCCGAGGTCTTCGATGCCACGGGGATGATCGTGGCGCCCGGCTTCATCGACATGCACGTCCACCTGCGCGAGCCGGGCTTCGAGCACGCCGAAACCATCGAGAGCGGCTCGCGCGCCGCGGCCGCGGGCGGATTCACCTCCATCTGCTGCATGCCGAACACCAAGCCGGTGAACGACAGCGCCACCGTCACCAGCTACATCGTGGAGCGCGCGCGGCGCAGCGCAGTGGTCAACGTGTTTCCCATCGGCGCCATCACCAAGGGCAGCGCGGGCGAGGAACTGGCCGCCATCGGCGCCATGAAGGCCGCCGGCGCGGTGGCCATTTCCGACGACGGCCTGCCGGTGATGAACGCGCGCGTGATGCGCCGCGCCATGGAGTTCGCCCGCTCCTACGACCTGCCGGTCATCGAGCACTGCGAAGACCTGAACCTCAGCGCCGGCGGCGACATGCACGAAGGCGCGCAATCGGTGCGCTGGGGACTGCGCGGCATTCCCGCCGCCTCCGAAGACGTGATGGTGGCGCGCGATCTGCTGCTCGCCGAACTGACCGGCGCGCGCTACCACGTGGCGCACATCTCCACGCGCAACGCCGTGGCCATGGTGGACTACGCGCGGCGCCAGGGCCTGCCGGTCACCTGCGAAGCCACGCCGCACCACTTCGCGCTCACCGACGAGCGATATGGCGGCCTACGACAGCAATTACAAGATGAAGCCGCCGCTGCGCTCGGCGTGCGACCGCGCCGCGGTGATGGAGGCCATTGCCACCGGCGCCGTGACTGCCATCGCCACCGACCACGCGCCGCACCCCGGCAGCGAAAAGATGCAGGAGTTCGAGCGCTGCCCGTTCGGCATCATCGGTCTCGAAACGGCCATCGGCGCTGGCGCTCGAGCAGCTGGTGCATCCGGGCAAGATCACGCTCGCCCGCATGGTGGAGCTGTTCACCACCGGTCCGGAATCCGTCTTGCGTCTGGGCCGCGGCACGCTCGCGCCCGGCGCGCCGGCCGACGTCACCATCTTCAGCACGGAGCTGAGCTGGACTTACGACGTGAACCAGTCGTTCTCCCGCAGCCGCAACTCGCCGTTCCACGGAAGAACGTTCCGCGGCGGCCCGGTGGCCACCATCGTCAACGGCGAGTTCGCCTGGCGGCGGGAATAGAAGCCGGGAAGGTTCCGCGCGCGGCACAATTGCACCGTCGACCGCTCCCTTACAGCCGCGGCTCTGAACGCGCCGGAGCCGCGACCGTGAGGGAGCGGTTGTCGCAGCCTCACTCAACGCGTCTGCTACAGCGATCTTCCCTTGCGCCAGTGGCCTTCGAAAAGGCCTTGCATGGCTTCGCCCATGCCTTCGTGGTGAAACACCACCGCGGTCCAGGCGGGCCGGGTGATCACCGGATCGAGCAGCGCGATCATGCCGTGCGGCCGTCGAACACGCGCCAGCTTCATGGGCAGCGAATCGGCCATCCGCACCTCCACGCCGGCGGCCATGTACTCGCTCAGGCGCTGGCGGTGCTCGTCGTCGAGCGAGCCGGCTTCCAGCAGCAGGCGGCAGGCGACGCCGGTCGAGCCGGCCTGCTTGACCAGTTTTTCGTCGAGCGGATCGACCGCGTAGGGCGGGCGCGAAAACTCCAGGTACTCCGCTTGCACTTCGGCCAGCATGCGGCGGTATTCGGCGGCGGTCTGCGCCGGTTCGGTCACGATGCGCAGGAAATCCAGCGTGCCGCGCCCGCCCTGGCCTTCCGAGTAGAGCGCTTTCAGATCGTCGATCAGGGCCGCGCCGGCGCGGCCGTTGTCGGTCAGTTCCTGCTCCAGCGTCTGCCGCTTGCGGCTCAGGTAGCCGGGGATGGCCAGGCTCGGCTCGACCGCCGAAAACAGCTTGGTCTTTTCCTGCACCACCTGGGCGAATCCCTTTTCCACCAGGCTGTCCAGAACTTCGTAGATCTTCTGCCGGGGCACGTGGGCGCGCGCCGCCAATTCCAGCGCTTTGAACCTGCGGATGGCCCAGCAGCACCAGATATGAGCGCGACTCGTAAGCGTTGAGCCCAAGTTGCTGCAGCCTGCGCCAGAACCGTTGAAAATCGACTTCGGCCAGTTCTTCACTCATATCTCTACACCTTAGCAAAGCACGCACTGCGAAAATGGCGGCTTACAGCAACGCCATGGCCGATGCTTTCGGCACCAGCATAAGCGCCGGATCAGAATGGTTGTAAGTTCCGCTTAGCCATGTAGAACAGTTTGACTTGGTACTATTGGAACTTTACAATAAGCGTAGCAGGAAGTGTATGTCTGAGAACAATGCCGCAATCAACGGGCCCTCCGTCCGGCACGGGGATTCGGTGCCAGGCCGAAGATCCGGATCGTGGTAGCCGACGACCATCCGATCTTCCGCGACGGTCTCTGCAAGCTGCTGGCTCTGGAAGAGGATTTCGAAGTTGTGGCGCAGGCTCAGGATGGACGGCAGGTGCTGGAAGTGCTGCAGCAGCATCGAACCCGACATCCTGCTGCTGGACCTCAAGATGCCCGGCCTGGACGGTCTGGCCACCTTGCAGCGGCTGCAGGTGGCGCAAGAACAAGACCCGCGTCATCGTGCTGACCGCTTCCGACGACAAGAACGAATTCGTCCAGGCGATGAAGCTGGGCACTTCGGGAATCGTCCTCAAGCAGACCGCCACGGAGCTGCTGATCAAGAGCATTCGCAAAGTGCACGCCGGCGAAATCTGGCTGGATTCGCACACCACCGCGGCGGTGATCCGCCAGTTCGTGGCCAACGACGATGCCGCCGCCGCCGCCTCGCGCCCACCGGCCGCCGGCCGCGACCGCGAACGCTCCCCGCTGAGCCAGCGCGAGCGCGAAATCGTGGCGCTGGTGGCGCAGGGCTTCAAGAACAAGGAAATGGCCGAGAAGATGTTCATCAGCGAGCAGACGGTCAAGAACCATCTGCACAACATCTTCGACAAGCTGGGCGTCTCCGACCGCCTGGAACTGGCGCTCTACGCCATCCACAACAACCTGCACACCGGCCGCTAGGGTCCGGTGGGGCATGCTTTAGCTTGCCCACGCTCGTATTCTGCCGGTGTAGCTTGCAAAGAACCGGCGGCAAGACGGCCGGCGCTACCAAGACAGCGGCGGCTAGCCGACGCTTAAACTCCGCGTGCGCATTCCGTGCGCAGCCGGATACTATCGTAGGTGAAACAAATCGACAGGGAAGCTATGGCACTGACGCCGAGTGCGGTCTACCGGAGGCTCTATGAGGGCGTGAATCATCGCCTGCGCTCTTTCGCCGGCGGCCGGTTTGCCCATCGCTGCCGTCCTGTCTCGATCATGTTCCTGCTGACGGAGTTGTGCAACGCCCGCTGCGTGCACTGCGACATCTGGAAGAACAAAGGAAAAGAGGACTCGCCCAGCGCATCCCAGTGGCTAAAGGTTCTCGATGACTTGCGCTCCTGGCTGGGGCCGGTCTCCATCGTCTTTACGGGGGGCGAGGCTCTGCTCAAGCCCTACGCCATCGAGTTGGCCGCGCACGCGTCGTCAATAGGGTTTTGCCTGGAGTTCCTGACCCACGGGTACTGGAAAGACCAGAAGAAAATCGAGCAACTCGCGCTGGCGCGGCCTTCCCGGATCACGATCTCGGTGGACGGGGTTGGCGCCGTGCACTCGAAGATCCGAGGCCGGGAGGACTTTTTCGAGCACACTGACCGGACCATCGAGACGCTGGCGCGGGTGAGGAGCCAGGATAGCCGCCTCCGCTACCGGATTCTGCTGAAAACGGTCATCATGCAGCAGAACCTCGACAATTTGGGCGAAGTGGCGAGATACGCCACGCGCGAGGGCATGTCGGTTTTCTATCAGCCTATCGAGCAGAACTACAACACCCCGGAAGATCCCACTTGGTTTCTAACCAGTCCGACGTGGCCCCGCGATCCCGCGGCGGCTGTCCGGGCAGTCCAGGAACTGATCCAGCTCAAGCGCGCTGGTCTACACATCGACAACAGCGAAGAGCACTTCGAAGCGATGATCCGCTATTTTCTGGATCCAGCCGGCATGCAGCGGCTCACGCAAGCTCACGTCGCCGTACAGAAGAGGCCGCTTTGCGTCGCCCTGACGATGCTGCAACTGCAGAGCGACGGCGATGTGACGATCTGCGGCCACCGCCCTCCCGTCGGCAACATCAAGGACTCGGCCGTCCGCCAGATCTGGGAGCGTCGCACCCGGCACTGGGAGCAGGGATGCTGTCTCAACCAACCGGCAGCGCTTCCGGTGACGCCGCCACAGCCGGAGCCCCCGCTCGGCCAACGGAGAAGCTAGTTGCCGGGCACCGTCCTTTCCGTGTTCGCCGTCAATCCGCAGCGGGTCGGCGGGGTGGAGATGTTCGCGCGCGAGTTGTCCCTGCAACTGGACACCTTCGGTTGGAAAAGCGTCCTTTGCTTTCTCGATGCTCCGCCGGGGAACGTCGGCAGGTTCCTGGCTGTGCCGGGTGTTTCGATCGAACGGCTGCCGGGCATCGACCGCCCCCGTTGGAGCGTGGTCCGGGAGATGTCCAGGATCTTGAGGAAGTATCGCCCTGAGATCGTGCACATGCACTTTACCGCTCAGGTCAGCCCCTTTCCGTGGCTGGCGCGCCTTCACTCGGTCCAACGGAATTACCTGACCGATCACATCTCCCGCGCGGAAGGATACGAGCCGAAACGCGCGGCATGGTGGAAACGCGCCGTCGCGCGCACGCTGAACTGGCCGCTGACCGCTGTCATCTCGGTGAGCGACTACAACGCGCTCTCCAACACGACTTGCGGCCTGATCCCGAAGCGCCGCGTGACGCGGATCTATAACGGCGTCGATTTGCCGCGCATCTCCGGCGACCCCTGCCGGTTCCGTCAGGAACACAAGATTCCCGAGCAGCGGGCTATCGTGCTCCAGGTGTGCTGGATGATCCCCGAAAAAGGCGTCGAGGACCTGATGGAGGCCGCCCGGTTGGTGCTTGCGGCGAACCCGAACGTGCAATTCGTGCTGGCCGGCGAAGGAGCCTGCCGTAGGGAGTACATGGCTCGCGTCGAAGCGGCCGGGATGGCGGACCACTTCACCTGGACAGGCCTGATCGACGATCCTCTCGCCAGCGGAGTCTACCTGGCGGCCGATGTGGTTTGCCAATTATCGCGGTGGCAGGAGGCGTTCGGCTGGATGAACGCGGAGGCCATGGCGTGCTCGAGACCCGTGGTTGCCACGCGGGTCGGCGGAATTCCGGAGATCGTCGAAGACGGCATTTCGGGCTACCTGGTGAACCGCCGTCAGCCTGCGGAAGCCGCGGACAGGATTCTGCGCCTATTAGGGGACCGCGAGTTCAGACACAAGATGGGCGCCAGCGGCCGGCGCGCGGTGGAAACCCGATTCAACCTGCAACGTAACGTCGCTCAGCTACTCGAACTGTATGAAGTCGCGGAAAAGCAGAGCGCCCGTTCGCACCCAAGTCGTGCCGCAGGCGGTCCAGCCCGGCTGTCAAGCCCGCGTCACTCCTTATGGGAACGGCCTAGCCGCTAAGTACACGTATTCGTAAATGCGGTGACGTATTTCCGGCGGCGGCCGAGCTCTTCGCGGCATGCAGGGCCGGGCATGCCCGGCCCCTACGACCGTCGGTTGGGCGCTGTAGGGGCGAGGCATGCCTCGCCCGCGAATCGCGCGACAACACGTTATCATAATTGCGAAATGGCGTACTAAGTCTCGTCTCAGCCGCGCCATAGCGGCGATTTTGGCGTCTTGCCCGAGCTGTCACTCAAACTTGACCGGACCGGGTGCAATCGGTTATTCTGAGCGGCATCTGCGAACGTCACAATTCCCACATAACTTTATCCGGGAGGATGAATGACTTCGAAAGAAGTATTGGAATTTGCCAAGAAGAACGATGCCAAGCAACTGGATCTGCGGTTCACCGATATTCCGAGCTTGCAGCATCACGTTTCCTACCCGATCAGCGAGCTGGACGAGAGCAGCTTCGAGGACGGATTTGGGATGGACGGATCGAGCATCCGCGGCTGGGCGGCGATCCACGAAAGCGACATGCTGCTGATTCCGGATCCGGAGACGGCGCTGATGGACCCGTTTGCGGAGACGCCGACGCTGGTGATGATCGGCGACGTGCAGGACCCGATCACCAAGCAGCGTTATGAGCGGGACCCGCGCTGGATCGCGCGCAAAGCGGAGATGTACCTGACCAACAGCGGGGTGGCGGACACGGCGTACTTCGGGGCGGAGGCGGAGTTTTTCATTTTCGACAACATCAGTTTCGACCAGACCGCACAATTCGGGGTATTACTTCATCGACGCCGAAGAAGGGCGGTGGAACTCGGGGCGGCGGGAGAACAACCTGGGGTACCGGCCGCGGTACAAGGAAGGGTATTTCCCGGTGCCGCCGACGGATCATTACCAGGATCTGCGCAGCGAGATGGTGCAGACGATGATCCAGTGCGGGATCCACATCGAGTGCCATCACCATGAAGTGGCCACGGGCGGGCAGGCGGAAATCGATCAGCGGTACGACAAGCTGGTGAAGTCGGCGGACAACATGATGTTGTACAAATACATCATCCGCAACACGGCGAACCAGTACGGCAAGACGGTGACGTTCATGCCCAAGCCGCTGTTTGCGGACAACGGCAGCGGGATGCACACGCACCAGAGCTTGTGGAAGGGCGGCAAGCCGCTGTTCGCCGGCGACGGGTATGCGGGATTCAGCCAGTTGGGGCTGAACTACATCGGTGGGCTGCTGAAGCACGCGCGGGCTCTGTCGGCGATCATAGCGCCGACGACGAACAGCTACAAGCGGCTGGTGCCCGGGTACGAGGCGCCGGTGAACCTGGCATACTCGCGGCGGAACCGGTCGGCGGCGTGCCGGATTCCGATGTACTCGGCGAATCCGAAGGCGAAGCGGGTGGAATTCCGGCCGCCGGACACGTCGGCGAATCCGTACCTGGCGTTCGCGGCGATGCTGATGGCGGGCTTGGACGGGATATTGAACAAGATCAATCCGGGCGAGCCTTTGGACAAAGATATTTACGATCTGTCGCCGGAAGAGATGAAGGCGGTGCCGTCGATGCCGGGGAGCCTGGACGAGGCGCTGAGCTGCCTGGAAGAGGACCATGCGTTTCTGCTGCGCGGGGACGTATTCAGCGAAGAGCTGATCGAGACGTACATCGATTACAAGCGGAAGAACGAAGCCGAAGCGGTACGTTTGCGTCCGCACCCGTACGAATTCGCGCTCTACTACGACGTATAGCCGGAGCCATTTCCAGCCACGGATGAACGCGGATAAACGCGGATAACAACGAATCTTAGTTTCCGACTGTTGTTCTATCTGTGTTTATCCGTGTTCATCCGTGGCTAATGTTTTTCTTGCTCATGCAAGGCACCATCATCCAGATCAACGTTTCCCAAGGAGGCCTTCCGAAGCGGCCGATCCCGCGGGCGAGGATCGGTGCGGAGGGCCTTGAAGGCGACGGGCACGCTCATCCGCAGATCCATGGCGGCGTTCGCAAGGCCGTACTGCTGATCGCCGCCGAGGTGGTGGACGACTTGGCCGCCCGCGGTTACCCGATCTACTACGGCGCGCTGGGCGAAAACCTCACCACGCGCGGCATCGAGGTGAGCGGCCTCCGCATCGGCGATCGTTTGCGCGCCGGAAGCGCCATTCTCGAGATCGCCCAGGTGCGAGTTCCCTGCGGCCAGCTCGATGTTTACGGGCCATCGATCAAAGGCGATCTGTATGACGCGCGCGCCCAGGCCGGCGATTGCGGTTCGCCGTGCTGGGGCTGGAGCGGCTTCTATTCGAGCGTGGTGGAGGCGGGCGCGGTGGCGCCGGGCGATATAATTGCGCCAGTGGCCCAGCTTGCCTGACCGATGCTGACTTTGCTCGATCGCGTTCCCGAGCGTGTGGCGGCGCGTATCCGTCTGCTGCTGGCTTCGGTGCCGGACCCGGAGGCGGCGGCGCGCCATCTGGAACGGCTGCGGCAGGCTTCCCCTTCCGCTTTCGACCGCATTACCAGCTCGCCTGCGGCCCTGCGCTCGGCAGCCAACGTATTTGCGTACAGCGCGTTTCTTTCCGATGCCGTCCTCAAGAACCCGGAGCAGATGCTGCAGGTCGCCAGCTCCGGCAGCTTTTACCGCGTGCTCTCGGTGGAAGAATACGAGGAGCGGCTGTACGATTTTCTCGGCGCGGGTCACGGCGGCGTGCCCTCCGGAGTCGAGTTGGCGCGGTTTCGCCGGCGCCAGTTGCTGCGGATCGTGTTGCGCGACGTGCTGGGGGTGGCCGGCCTGGCGGAAATCACCGAGGAGCTTTCTAGCCTCGCCGACGCGATTCTGAGCGTGGTGTACCGGCACCTGCGCGACGACTTTGTGACGCGCCATGGCGAGCCGCGCATGGCCGATGGCGGTGCCTGTGGGTTCTCCGTCATTGCGCTTGGCAAACTGGGCGGCCAGGAGCTGAATTACAGCTCCGATATCGACCTGATGTTCGTTTACGGCGGCAATGGGCATACTGACGGTCCGGAGGTGGTGACCAACAAGGAGTTTTATAAGAAAGTCGCCAACCAATACACCCAGTTACTCTCTGCTTACACGGCCGAGGGCCAATGTTACCGGGTGGATTTGCGGCTGCGCCCGGACGGGACACTGGGAGAGATCGCGATTTCGGGCGATGGCGCGAGAGAGTATTACGCCGGGCGGGCGCGTGACTGGGAGAAACAGATGCTCATCAAGGCGCGCGTTGCCGCGGGCGAGCCGGAGCCGGGCGCGGCGCTACTGGAGTTCGTGGAACCGCTGATTTACCAGAGCTCGCTCGACTTCCGGGCGGTGGAGGCGGTGTCGGAAACGCGGCAGCGGATCAGCGAAAAGATGGCGGCGCGCCGCCATTCGAGCAGTGGCGTCGATATCAAGCTGACGCCCGGCGGCATTCGCGACATTGAGTTCCTGGTGCAGTGCCTGCAACGGCTGCACGGCGGCCGCGAAGCCTGGGTGCGTCACGGCGGCACCATGCTCGCGCTGTTCCGGTTGCGCGACAAAGGGCTGCTGAGCGGCGCTGAATACGCGCGGCTGGCGTCGGCTTACCAGTTCCTGCGCTATCTGGAACATCGCCTGCAGATGGAAGACGACCGGCAGACACACACGCTTCCCGCCGATCCTGAGGCGCTGGCCTTGCTGGCGCGCAAGATGCCGCCGGCGGCGACGGGAGAAGCGCTGGACGCCGATTCCCTGGTGCGGAGCCTGGACGAGCTTCTGGCCGCGGTGCGCGAGATCTACGAGCGCGTAATACATGCGCAAAGCCCGCTGTACTATACGCCCGGCTTCGAACCGGTGCTCGAAGAGGAGCCCGAGCCGGCGCCGGTGGCGACCAACCTGACGCGCTTCTTGGACCAGCGGGCTCCACGGCTCGCCACCGCAGTTGCCACGGCCGGCCTGCATCGCGGGCGGGAACGTTTCGAACATTTCCTGGAGAAGGCGTTTGCGCAGCCGGAGATCCTGGAACGACTGGACAGCGACGCGCGGTTGGCGGCCGGCGTGCTCGATGTGTTCGAGCACAGCGGGCATTTCGCGGACGAGCTGCTGCGTTACCCGGAGCTGATGCAGGAAATCGGCGAACCCTTCCGGCTGGAGGGCGGCCCGCTGGCCGATGGCGGCGCGCTGCGCCGCTACTACCGCCGCCAGATGCTGCGCATTCAGACCGAAAGCCTGCTCGAGGCTCCGCCCATTTTCAGCACGCTCGGCAAGACCTCGGTGCTGGCCGACAGCGTGATCGAAGCCGCTTACCAGATCGCGGTGCGCGATGCCCCGCCGCCGGTGAACCATGCCTATGAGCCATCCAACCAGATGATGGTGATCGCGCTCGGCCGCCTGGGCATGCGCGAATTCGACCTGGGATCGGACGCCGACCTGGTGTTCGTCATCCCCGACGAAGACGCCGCCGAACACGCCTTCTGGACGGACGTAGCCGAACGCACGGTGCAGACTTTAAGCGCTTACACCGGCGAGGGCGTGATGTTCGCCGTGGATACGCGCCTGCGGCCCAACGGCCGTGAGGGCGACCTGGTGCAATCCGAAGCTTCCTATAAAGCCTATTTCGAGGGTCACGCCGAGGCCTGGGAAGGCATCGCGTATATGAAGTCGCGCGCGGTGGCGGGAAACGTGGAGCGCGCCACCACGTTCCTGAACGAGCTGCAGCAGGTGGACTGGCGCCGCTATGGCCAGAGCATGCGCTCGCGTAAGGAGCTGGCCGAGATGCGCGAGCGCCTGGAACGGGAACAGGGGCCCCGCAATCCGCTCAAAGCCGGCAGGGGCGGATTCTACGACATCGACTTCGCGCTGATGTACCTGCGCCTGCGCGGCGCCGGCATCTTCTATAAGGTGCTGAACACGCCGGAGCGCATCGACGTGATCGAAAAAATGGGTCACCTGGACCGCGAAGACGCCGACTTTCTGCGCGAGGCCGCCGTGTTCTACCGCGGCATCGACCACGGACAGCGCGTTTCGCGCGGGCACGCCGAGGGCAGCCTGCCCACTTCCCAAGCGCAGATAGAGGTGCTGGCGAGCCTGGTGAAACGCTGGACGCCGGACCATTTGCACCAGCAGCGTCTGGACATCACGCTGCGGGAAATCCGCCGCCGCACACGCGAGTACTTCAACCGGCTGTTCGGACGGTCATGAAAACGCTGCGATTCGCGGCCTCCCTGGCGCTGGTGGCAGCCATCATCGCGGTTTACCGGCTGGCGCCGGTCAACCACACCACGGTGGCGCTGACGCTGCTGCTGGCCATCCTCGGCATCTCGACCTGGTGGGGACTGGCGGAGGCCACGCTGGCGTCGATACTGGCGGTGCTGGCGTTCAACTTCTACTTCCTGCCGCCGGTGGGCAAGTTCACCATTCAGGATCCGCAGAATCTGGTGGCGTTTCTGGCCTTCCTGGTGACGGCGGTTACCGCCAGCCAGCTTTCGGCTCGCGCCCGGCGCCGCACGGCGGAGGCGGAAGCGCGGCGCCTGGAAAGCGAGAGGCTCTATGCGCTGGTGCGGTCGATGGCGTTGACCGGCAACCCGCGCAAGACCATCCGCGAATTCCTCAACCGGGTGGTGCAGGAGTTTGGCTGCCAGGGGGCGGCTTTTTTCTACCGGCAGACGGACGAGATTTTTCGCACTGGCCCGGAGAGCCAGCCAGTCACGGACCACGATCTAAGGGTGGCGGCGGAGTTGGAACACGCTTCAGGTGAACCTGGCGGCGGCCGCATCTCCAGCCCGGTCCGGTTGGGCGTGCGGAGCCTCGGCAGCCTGGGCCTGGTAGCGCCGCTGCCTTCCGCACAGATGGTGCGGGCCATCGCGGACCTGGCCGCCATCACCATCGAAAAAGCGCGGGCCATGGAGGAAGCCAGCCACGCCGAAGCCGCGCGGCAGAGCGAGCTGCTGAAATCGGCGCTGCTCGATTCCCTGGCACACGATATCAAGACGCCGCTGACCTCCATCAAAGCTGCGGTCACGAATCTGCTCGGCGAAGCGGCGGCTGCGGACCGCGAACTGCTCACCATCATCAATGAAGAAGCGGACCGCCTGAATCAGCTCGCCGCCGAAGTGGTGGCCATGGCGCGCATCGAAGCCGGCAAGCTGCATCTGGACAAGCACGAAGTGCCAGTGGAGCAAATCGTCACCGGCGCGCTGGCGGAAGTGGAGGGCCTGCGCAAGGGCCGCCCCATCGCCATCCACGCGGACGCCGATCTGCCCGTGGCCGAAGCCGATCCCGAACTGGCGCAACAGGTAGTAAAACAGCTTCTGGAAAACGCTCTGAAGTACACCCCCGAGGATGCACCTATCACCGTCTCGGCGGAGCGAAAGAGCGGCAAGATCGTGATCGGCGTCGCCGACCGCGGCGCGGGCATCGAAGAGCACGAGCGCGCGCTGATCTTCGACCGCTTCTATCGCGGCCGCGAACACCGTTTTGCCACTAAGGGAACCGGCATGGGACTCGCCATCGCCAAGGGAATCGTGGAGGCGCACGGCGAACGGATCTGGGTGGAAAGCGAGCGGCGCCAGGGTACGGTATTCTACTTTACGCTCGCGGTCGCGGCAGGAGGCAGAGACAATTGAGCGCCGGAAAAGTTCTGGTGGTGGACGACGATCCGCAGATCCGCCGCGTGATGAAAGCCACGCTGGTGGGGCACAGCTACGAGGTGATCGAGGCGCGCACCGGGGAAGACGCGCTCGAAATGTTCGCGCGCGAGGCACCCAGCCTGGTGCTGCTCGATATGAACATGCCGGGCATAGGCGGCCTGGAGACCTGCCGCGCTCTGCGCGCCGCTTCCGACGTCCCGGTGATCGTGCTGACGGTGCGCAATTCGGAGAAGGACAAAGTGGCGGCGCTCGATGCCGGCGCCGACGACTACGTCACCAAGCCATTCGGCATTGAAGAGCTGCTGGCGCGCATTCGCGCCGCGTTGCGGCGTTCTCCGACCGGGCCGGAAGGTGGTCCGCGCACTTTCGAAACCGCCGGCTTGGAGATCGATTTCGAGCTCCGCCGCGTGCGCGCGCAAGGCCGCGACGTGCGCCTGACACCGAAGGAATTCGAACTGCTCCGCTGCCTGGTGGCGCACGCCGGCCGGCCCGTCACGCACCGCGAACTGCTGCAAGCAGTCTGGGGCCCCGATTACGGCGACGAGCCCGAATACCTGCGCGTCTTCATCAACCAATTGCGCAAAAAAATCGAAGCCAACCCGGCGAAGCCGACAATTATTTTGACGGAACCGTGGGTAGGATATAGGCTGAAGGCAGCGCCGTAGGGGCGGGCATGCCCGGCCCGCTGGCGATATCGCAGACGGTCTTGCCGCCTCTTGGCGCTGCACACACATGCCGGGCTAACGCTTGACCGCCGGGTAAAAAACAGCGTCCGGTGAGCAACAAAACGAGAGTGGGCCGTCGGGGGCAAATCTGATCTGACGAAGCTGGATAGGAAGGGTCAAAACCTGACGCGGCGCAAGCCGCAGCACCGAGGGCTGACCGCCCGAATTCCCTTCGGAATACCACGCTGATTTATACCCATTCGCGCCAAATTGAACACGAATGGGCTCGGTGGGCACCAGCATCCAGTTCCCTGCGTGGCCGCCGCCCATCCACCGCTGAGGCTCGCCTTCGCGTTCGATGTGAAACCCAACCGAAATTGCAGCCCCTGTATCAGCATCGGTGGCCTTCACCTCCAAACGCGCAGCCGGTGCGACCTTGAGTAAGATGCCCGTGACCTCTCCTCCCGCTCGGACGTCCACCTCAGCCGAGCCTTGCCCGGCAGAATCCCGGCTCAGCAGGCTTGACTGCCTGCGCCACGCATCCACTCCTCCAACTCCCGCGGTAGCGGTGAGATTACGGTGACGGGTTCTCCATCTTCCGGTCTGAAGAACCGGATGCGGTGGGCATGCAGGAAATAGCGCCCTAACCGCGCGCGGCCCGGCACCACCGCGGGCGCACCGTAGAGCGTGTCGCCGGCGACCGGGTGTCCGATGCTGGCCAGGTGCACGCGGATCTGGTGCGTACGGCCAGTGCCGATCTTCACTTCGAGAAACGTGAAGCCGGGCAGGCGCGCAGTGACGCGGTATTCTGTATGGGCGGCGCGCCCATCGCGGAGCCGCGCCGTCATACGGGTGCGGTGAATAGGGTCGCGCGCGATCGGCTTGTCGATTACGCCGCTTTCCTGCTTCACCACGCCGTGCACCAGCGCCAGGTACACCTTTTCCACGCGGCGGCCGGAGAACTGGGCAGCCAGTTTGCGGTGCGCGGCATCGTTCTTGGCCACCAGAATCACGCCGCTGGTGTAGCGATCCAGCCGGTGGACGATGCCCGGCCGCATCTCGCCACCCACGGCGGAAAGCGCGCTGAAGCGGTGCAGCAGCGCGTTCACCAGCGTTCCGGAATGGACGCCGGCGCCGGCGTGAACCACCATTCCGGCGGGCTTATCCACTGCCACCACGTCGTCATCTTCATAGAGGATCGTCAGCGGTATTTCTTCCGGCTCGGCGCGCAGCGGCGGGGGCTCGGCCTGTTCTACCTGGATGGTTTCGCCGCCGCGGACGGTGTACGAAGCGCGAGCCGCCACGCCCTTTACCAGCACACGGCCATCGCGAATCCATTGCTGAATGCGGGCGCGGCTGTATTGCGGCAGGCGGCCATGCAGAACGCGATCCAAGCGCTCGCCGGCCTCGGCGCGATCGGCGGTGAAGTCCGCCATAAGCTCCTAGACGGAAGTGTTTCCGGCCACTGCCTCAGGCGCAGGGGGTGCATCTGAGATCTGTGACGCCGGCGCCCGGCGGTCGTAAAACTGCAACCGGCAGAACCTGCAATGATACAGGTTCCCACGGAACAACTGTTCGAGCAGGTTCCACAAGCCGCCCTGCATCTGGTCCACCATGTCGAGCTCACCCAGTCGCGTCACCCGAAAAGTCGCGCACCGCGGGCACCGCGCATGGGGCCCGAAGTGCATCCGGAACGGCCGCGGCAGATGCTGTTCGCGCTCGCATACGCAGCATTGAAAGATTGCCAGATAGGCAAAGTGCTCGAATGTCGTGCGGTGGACCCGACGCACCTTGCCACCACAGTATAGGCACTTTCGCATTGAGCTCTGCTAAGTATGTTTTAACTCAATTTGCGGAACCGGCACAACTGGGGTCACAATAAGAAGTTCGCCCTTTCCACCCGACACAAGTCCTTATGCTCGATAGAATCACGGTTCATGGTGCGCGGCAGCACAATCTGAAGAACATCGACGTGGAAATTCCGCGCAACGCGCTGACCGTAATTACCGGCCTGAGCGGATCGGGAAAATCGTCGCTGGCCTTCGACACCATTTATGCCGAGGGCCAGCGCCGCTACGTCGAGACTCTCTCCACCTACGCGCGGCAGTTTCTCGACCAGATGGAGCGGCCGGACGTGGATTCGGTGGACGGCCTCAGTCCGGCGATTTCGATCGAGCAGAAGACTACCAGCCGCAGCCCGCGCTCGACGGTGGGCACCATCACCGAAATCTACGATTACCTGCGGCTGCTCTACTCCTCGATCGGCGTGCCGCACTGCCCGATTTGCGGCAACGAGATTTCGCGCCAGACCACCGAGCAGATTCTGCAGCATGTGCTGGCGTTGAAGCCGGAAGACCGCATCATGGTGATGGCGCCGGTGGTCCGTGGCCGCAAGGGCGAGTATAAGAAGGACCTGGAAAAGCTGGCGCGGCAGGGTTTCGTGCGGGCGCGTGTGGATGGGGTGCTGCGCTCGCTCGACGATGAAATCCGTCTCGACAAGCGGCGCAACCATACCATCGAGGTGGTGGTGGACCGGCTGCTGGTGAAGCGCGGAATCGAGAAGCGCCTGGAAGCCGCCATCGATATTGCCACCAAGCTGGCCAACGGTCTGGTGCTGGTGGTGGTGGTGAATGGCGAAGAACGGTTGTACTCGCAGAAATTAGCCTGCACCGTGTGCGGAGCCAGCATTCCGCAACTGGAGCCGCGATCGTTCTCCTTCAACAGCCCCTACGGCGCCTGCGAGGAGTGCCACGGGCTGGGCAGCCGGTGGACGTTCGACCCCGCCAAAGTGATCGCCGACGCTTCCAAGCCCCTGCTCGATGGCGGGCTTGGCCCGGGCGCCGGTTCCTGGACCATGCAGCAGGAGCTAGAAGCTCTGGCGAAGCGCGCCAAGATCGATTTGAAGACGCCATTCGAGAGCCTGTCGAAACAGGCCCGCGGGACGCTGTTGAACGGCACTGGCGGAGCGCCGGGGATTCTGGGGATCCTGCAGCAGGCTTACGACAACTCGGTGGAATCCTATCGTGAATGGCTCACCGAGTACATGTCGCCGGTGGAATGCGCGGCTTGCGGCGGCAAGCGGCTGCGGCCGGCCAGCCTGGCCGTTCGGGTAAAGAATTTCTCGATCGCCGAATTCACCGCCCTGCCGGTGGCGCGCGCTCTGGTGACGGTGCGGAACTGGGAGTTCGGCGAGCGAGAGATGCAAATTGCCGGCCGCGTGCTGGATGAAATCCGCCGCCGGCTGGAGTTTCTTTCCGCCGTGGGCCTCGACTACCTCAGCCTGGAGCGTTCCGCGGCCACGCTTTCCGGCGGCGAATCGCAGCGCATTCGGCTGGCCACCCAGATCGGCTCCAAACTGCGCGGCGTGCTCTACGTGCTGGACGAGCCTTCCATCGGCTTGCACCCGCGCGATAACGGCCGCCTGCTGGAGACGCTGGCGCATTTGCGCGATATGGGCAACACCGTGCTGGTGGTGGAGCACGATGCCGAAACCATCCAGCGCGCCGATTACGTGATCGATCTCGGCCCCGGCGCCGGCCGCCTGGGCGGTCTCCTGGTGGCCGCGGGCGATCCGGCTGCCATCGCCAGAAACCCGCAGTCCCTCACCGGCCAGTATCTTTCCGGCGCGCTCGAAATCCCCGTGCCGCAGGCGCGGCGCGTGCCCGGCGAGAGCCAGTTGCGTATCCACGGCGCCCGCCAGCACAACCTGAAGAACATCGATGTCGCCATCCCGCTGGGCGTGCTGACCGTCGTCACCGGGGTTTCTGGCAGCGGCAAGTCCACGCTGGTGAATGAGATCCTCTACCGCTCGCTGGCGCGCGAGATCTACGGCTCGCACGAGGAACCGGGCGCGCACGATTCCATCGAGGGTATAGGCCTGCTGGACAAAGTGATCCGCATCGACCAGGCGCCCATCGGCCGCTCACCGCGCTCCAACCCCGCCACCTACACGGGTCTGTTCACGCCCATCCGCGATCTCTACGCCATGTTGCCGGAATCGCGCGAACGCGGCTATAAACCCGGCCGCTTCAGCTTCAACGTCAAGGGCGGACGCTGCGAGGCCTGCCAGGGCGACGGGCTGAAACGCATCGAAATGAATTTCCTGCCCGATGTGTACGTCACCTGCGACGTCTGCCGCGGCCGCCGCTATAACCGGGAAACCTTGCAGGTGAAGTTCAAGGGCTACTCGATTGCGGACCTGCTGGACGCTACCGTAGAGGACGCCCTGCCGCTGATGGAGAACCTGCCGCAAATTCGCGCCAAGCTCGAAACCCTGCACGACGTGGGGCTGGGCTACGTGCATCTCGGCCAGTCTTCCACCACACTTTCCGGCGGCGAAGCGCAGCGCATCAAGCTGGCCAAGGAATTGAGCAAGCGGCAGACCGGCCGCACCTTCTATCTGCTCGACGAGCCCACCACCGGCTTGCATTTCGACGACGTGCGCAAACTGCTTGACGTGCTCCAGCGGCTGGTCGGGTTGGGCAATACGGTGGTGGTGATCGAGCACAATCTGGACGTGATCAAGACCGCCGATTGGATCATCGACCTGGGTCCGGACGGCGGCGAATACGGAGGCCGCGTGGTGGCCTGCGGCTCGCCCGAACAAGTGGCGCGCTCCAAAAAGAGCTATACCGCGGAAGCGTTGCGCAGAGTATTGGGCAACGGGAGGGCGGCATGAGCCGGTATCCGAAACAACCCCTGGATTTCGCCGGGCTGCACACTGTGGAGCTCCGCGAGCGCGGCGGCAAAATCCGTATTGCGGACTTTGCGTCGCCCTACCGCAAGGGCTCCGGCATGGGCGCGTGGCTGGATTCGCTGCCCCGTATCCTGGCGGGAGCGGATCTTCCCAAAGTGGCGGATGCCATCGTTGCCGCGCGCACCCGGAAGCGCGCCATCATCTGGGGCCTGGGCGGCCATGTCGTCAAATGCGGCCTGGCGCCGCTGCTGATCGACCTCATGCACCGCGGCTACGCCACGGTATTCGCGCTGAATGGCGCGGCGGCCATTCACGATTTCGAAATCGCGCTGGCGGGGCATACCAGCGAGGACGTGGAGGCGGCGCTGCCCGATGGCCGCTTCGGCTCGGCGGAAGAAACCGGCCGCGAAATGAACGGCGCCATTTCCGACGCCAGGCGCGATGGGCTGGGAATCGGCGAAGCGTTGGGCCGCCGCCTGGAAACCTTGGCCGGCCCGGCTTGCGCGCCGTTCAGCCTGCTGCTGGCGGCTTACCGCGCCGCGGTTCCGGTCACCGTGCACGTCGCCATGGGCACCGACACCCCGCATACGCATCCGGCCGCCGACGGGGCGGCCATCGGCGCCGGCTCGCATCGCGATTTTCGCCTGCTGTGTTCTTATGTCGCGGACTTGCACGATGGCGGTGTCTACCTGAACGTGGGATCGGCTGTGCTGCTGCCCGAAGTTTTCCTGAAGGCCGTCTCCGCTGTGCGCAACCTGGGCCACCCGCTGAGCGGATTCACCACCGCCAATTTCGATTTTCTGCAACATTACCGGCCGCGAGTGAATGTCGTGGAACGGCCCCACGCGGGCTCCGGGGGCGCCGGCTACGCTCTCACCGGCCATCACGAGTTGATGATTCCGTTGCTGGCCGCCGCGCTGGTCGAGAAGGATTCATGACGCCGGAAGAGCCTCCCGTGAATCTCACGCCAGCCTCCGGCGGCCCGCCGGATGCTCAAGCCGCACTCGAGGCGCCCGCCGCGCCGCAGCCTGCCGCGCCCCCGCCGCCGGAGCGCGATCCGTTCTGGGGCTACAGCGACTTGCTATGCTTCGTCGGCCTGGCGATTCCCAGCATGTTGGCGGCCTCGGCTGTCGAATGGCTCGCGCAGAAGTGGTTCAAATTGGAAGTGGCGAGCGTTGCCGCAGGGATGTTCGTATTGTACGGCCTTCTGTTCGGTTCGCTGCGAGTGATGTTTCGGGTGGTGTACGATCGCCCGTTTTGGCGTTCGCTGGGGTGGACGCCCACCCGCATGCCGGTCTTGCTGGTAATGTTGTACGGCATGATCACCGCGGTCCTGGTGGCGATGGCCAGCGCCCTGATCCACACGCCGACCGGCGCCAACCCGATGACGCAACTGATGGAGACGCGCGTTGACGTGCTGGTGATGGGCACGCTCAGCGTCACCATGGCGCCGCTCTGTGAAGAATTGCTTTTTCGCGGATTCTTGCAGCCGCTGCTGGTGCGCAGCCTGGGCGCGGCGCCTGGCATTGCCTTGGCTGCCGTGGCTTTTGGGGTGCTTCATTTTCACGAGTACGGCAATTCGTGGCGCCATGCCCTGATCATCGCGGTAGCCGGTGCGGCCTTCGGCTGTATGCGCCAGGTTACGGGTTCCACCAAGGCGGCCGTGATTATGCACGCGGCTTACAATTCGCTGTTCTTCATCGCACTGTTATCGGAAAAGAGGATGCTGCCCCATTCATGGTAGAGACGATTCAGTGGATTGACGGCGCGGTGGTGATGATCGACCAGACGCGGCTGCCGCTCGAAGAAAAGTATGTCACCTGCCGCACCTACCGGGAAGTGGCCACCGCCATCCGCGATATGACGATTCGCGGCGCGCCGGCCATTGGTGTGGCGGCGGCCATGGGCATAGCGCTCGGCATGCTGCAGGCTTCGGAGCCCGGCCTCGACGCGCGCATGGAGGAAATCTGCGCCGCGCTGGCCGCCACGCGTCCCACCGCGGTCAACCTCTTTTGGGCCATCGACCGCATGAAGCGGATTTACGCCGGCGTGGCCGGCAAGCCGATCGGGGAAATCCGCCGGCGCCTGGTGGATGAAGCGCTGCGGGTGCGCGAGGAAGACATCGCCATCTGCCGCGCCATCGGCCACAACGGCGCGGCGCTGGTGCCGGACCAGAAAACCGTACTCACCCATTGCAACGCCGGCGCCCTGGCGACTGCGGGCTATGGCACCGCGCTGGGTGTGATCCGGGCGGCCGTGGAAGCCGGCAAGCGGATCGATGTCTTCGCCGATGAAACCCGTCCATTCCTGCAAGGCTCGCGCCTCACCGTGTGGGAACTGCAGCAGGACGGCATTCCCACCACGCTCATCACCGATAACATGGCCGGGCATTTTCTGAAATCCGGCCGCATCGGCTGCGTGGTGGTGGGCGCGGACCGCATTGCCGCCAATGGAGACGTGGCCAACAAGGTGGGAACCTACTCGGTAGCCGTGTTGGCAAAGGAGAATGGGGTGCCGTTCTTTGTCGCCGCGCCCGTTTCTACGCTCGACCTGAGCCTCGCCACGGGTGAATCGATCCCCATCGAACAGCGCGCCCCCGAGGAAGTGACACACCTTTTCGGCCGGCGCGTGGCCCCGGAAGGAACCACCGTCGAGAACCCGGCATTCGATGTCACGCCGGCGCGTTACGTGGCCGCCATCATCACCGAAAAGGGCGTCGCCCGCCCCCCGTATGAAGAATCGCTCAAAAAACTGCTAAGTTGAAAAGTGAAAATGCGAACTATCCTAATTGCTCTGTTATGCTCCCTGGCGTTGGCGGCCGGCAATGGCGCGCGCCGCGCTCCGGGCTTCGACCTTCCCGACCTCAAGGGCCAGTTTCACGATCTCGCCGATTATCGCGGCAAGGTGCTGGTCCTGGAATTCCTGAAGACCGACTGCCCGCACTGCGCCGCTTTTGCCGAAGTGCTGGCCCAGGTGCAGCCGAAGTATGGCGACAAGGTGGCCGTGCTGGCGGTGGCCAACATCAACACCGACTCGCCGCAAAACATCCTCCAGTACATTACCGGCCACAAGCTGACCTATCCCGTGGCACTCGACCAGGGGCAGATGATGTTCTCTTACTTGCGGACGCCCCAAGGCGTCAACCTGCCTCACGTTTACCTCATCGATGCCAACGGTTACATTCACGTGGATTATGAATACACCGTCTTGACGCGCGACGTCTTCGAAGGCAAGGCCCTCTTTTACGACATTGACCGCCTGCTGAAGAAATAGCTGCAGACCAACCGTCTCACTGCCCGGTTCCGTCCGGGTCCGAACCGATCGGAGCCGCGAGCGTAAGCGAGCGGTTGGCGGCGATTGAACCGGTTGCTTCCCGGCGCGCCTTATTTCTTGGGATTCAGCTTCAGATTGATGGTCGCCAGCTTGCGTGTGTCGAAGGAGCTGAGCGTGTGGCCGCCGCTCGATTCGCCGCTGTATTCGGCCTTCAGCTCATAGTCGATATCGGGGCTGAGGTCGTGAAAATAGTAGCTGCCGTCTTTCTGGCTGAAGAACGTGCGGATCTCGAGGGTCTTGGTGTTCTTCAGATAAACCACGGCGCCGTTCACCAGGCTGTCGTCCGGCGCGGTGACGAAGCCTTGCACGCTGCGCGTGTGGCTATCTTTGGCGACACCGGCGATGGCAAAGAGCAAAAGCGCGGCTGCGAGCACCGCCAACCCGGCGCCCAAAAAGCCGCGCACATAGCGATAGGTAAATCGAATCCCGGTGGGCATCTTATTTCCAATCCTCGTCTTCGGCTTCTTCCTCGTCTTCGTCATCGAGGAGATCCGCATCCTCTTCGTCCTCGGCAAACTCCTCGGCCGATTGCAACTCCAGAGGATCGGTGCTGACTACCCGGAGATCCGCGCCGCACTCGTCGCAACTGAGGGGGTCGCCTTCGTCGAGGTCCTCTTCCTCTACGTCGATTGCGCTGTCGCATTCCGGACACTTGACCATCGATCCATGCCTCCCGAAACTACTGTTATACGATAGATTGCCGCCCTGGCAAGCGCGTTTCCGGCTGCCGGATCAACCCTATTTGTTGGCAGCCTGCCGGGCCAGGCGGCGCCGCGTGGTCGCCGGCACCATGCCTTTCATGCGCAGATACGTAAACAACTGCTGGCGATGAGTCAATTCGTGCTCCTTCACCCATTGCAGCAACTCCAGCCGCGTCACCATCACGCCATCCACGCGCTTAATCATCACCGCCCAGAACTCGGGTGCCTGGCTGCCCAGTTGCGCGGCGCGCTCATCCACAGATTCGCGCAACCTTTGCGCCAATTCGGCCGGCTCCATGCTCTCGGGGATGTGGGCCACGTGGGTTGCGATGCGCGCCCGACGCAAATCGGGATCCGAGAAATCCATCTCACCCGCCAGCAGCATGCCGGTCAAGCCGTGGCCGGCCACCAGGATATGGCGGCCGATCTGGCCGAAGGTTTGCACGTCGGCTGCCGGACGATAGTCGAATTCGGCAGCCGGAAACTCCTCCACAGCCGCGATCGTATCCTGGCGCAGGCTCTTCCAGGAATCGATGACGTGTTCGGTTCTCACCATGCCCTCATTGTACCCGCACATTGGTGGGGCACGCTCTAGGCGCAGTTGGAAAAGTCCGGGTCCAGTTATAGGGCCACAGATGAACGCGGATGAACGCAGATGAGCCACTTCTTCTCCATCTATTTCCATCTGCTTTATTTTGCGGCTAGTTTGTTTTTCGATGCTTTTCGGCAAGCGGTTTAACTTGACCGTGGCGCATTCCGTCGACCGCTGGGTGCAGGGCATAAGCCAGGCCGTCCTCCGCCGGTATAATGTTAAGTGCCCATGCACTTGACACGTGACGAGAGGGTTGTGGACCTGAATCCGCAGGAGACCTCGGAGTGGGTGGAGGCGTTGGATCAGGTTTTGGACGAAACGGGCCCCGACCGCGCTGCATATCTGGTCGAGCGGCTGTCGGAACGCGCCCGAACCGGTGGCGCGCAACTGCCCATCCACCTGAACACGCCATACGTCAACACCATCCGGCCGGAGGAGGAAGTTGCGTATCCCGGCGACCGCGCCATGGAGCGGCGCATCAAGAGCTTGATCCGCTGGAACGCCATGGCCATGGTGGTGAGGCAGAACAAGTACGACGCCGGCATCGGCGGCCATATTTCCACCTACGCCTCGCTGGCCACTCTGCTCGAAGTCGGGTTCAACCATTTCTTTCGCGCCAGCTACGGCGATCAGCCGGGCGATTTGATCTACTTTCAGGGCCACGCTTCGCCGGGAGTATACGCCCGTGCGTTTTTGGAAGGGCGGCTCAGCGAGGATCACCTGAAGAATTTCCGCCACGAGCTGCGCGAGTCGCCGGGGCTTTCTTCTTATCCGCACCCCTGGCTGATGCCGGACTTCTGGCGGTTCCCCACCGTCTCCATGGGGCTGGGGCCGATCAACGCCATCTATCAGGCGCGCTTCATGCGGTATCTGGAAAACCGCGGCATCGTCCCGCCCACGGCCCGCAAAGTGTGGGCGTTTCTGGGCGATGGAGAGACCGACGAGCCGGAATCGATGGGATCGCTCACCCTGGCATCGCGCGAGAAGCTGGACAATCTCATTTTCGTCGTCAACTGCAACCTGCAGCGCCTGGACGGCCCGGTGCGCGGCAACGGCAAGATTGTCCAGGAACTGGAAGCGGCCTTCCGCGGGGACGGCTGGAACGTGATCAAGCTGATCTGGGGCGAGGATTGGGACACTCTGATCGAGCGCGACTCCAGCGGCCTGCTGGTCAAGCGCATGGGCGAAGTGGTGGACGGCGAATTCCAGACCTACGTCACCCGCGACGGCGCTTACATTCGCCAACATTTCTTCGGCAAATACCCGGAACTGCTGGACCTGGTTTCGCACCTGAGCGACGAGGACCTGTTCAAGCTGCACCGCGGCGGCCACGATCCGTGCAAGGTCTACAATGCTTTCAAAGCCGCCATGGAGTGTACCGGCCGGCCCACGGTGGTGCTGGCGCACACCATCAAGGGCTACGGATTGGGCGAAGCCGGCGAGGGCCGCAACATCACCCACCAGCAGAAGAAGCTCAACGAGGCCGAGCTCGAGCACTTCAAATCGCGCTTTGAGATTCCCATCCCCGACGAAGCGGCGCGCACCGCGTCCTTCTACCGGCCGCCTGCCGACAGCCCGGAAATGGCTTATATGCACGAGCGGCGCCGGCTGCTGGGCGGCTATATGCCGAGCCGCAGCGTTCCGCCGAGCCAGGTTGAAGCGCCCCCGCTCGATTACCTGAAGGAATCGCTGGAAGGCTCGGCGGGCCGTGAGGTTTCGAGCACCATGGCGCTGGTGCGCGTGATCGCGCTGCTGCTGAAGCATCCGCAGCTTGGCAAGCGGGTGGTGCCCATCATCCCCGATGAAGCGCGCACCTTCGGCATGGAAGCGTTGTTCCGCCAGTACGGCATCTACGCCAGCCAGGGACAACTTTACAAGCCGCATGATGCGGAGATGTTTCTGTACTACAAGGAATCGAAAGACGGCCAGATTCTGGAAGAGGGCATTACCGAGGCCGGCTCCATGGCCTCCTTTGCCGCCGCCGGTACCGCCTATGTGAATCACGGCGTGCAGATGATTCCGTTTTTTGTGTATTACTCCATGTTCGGCTTCCAGCGCGTAGGCGACTTGTTGTGGGCGTTCGGCGACGCCCGCGGCAAGGGTTTTCTCTGCGGCGGCACGGCCGGGCGAACCACGCTGGCCGGCGAGGGCCTCCAACACCAGGACGGTCACAGCCTGGTGCTGGCTTCCACCATGCCCACCTGCGCGGCTTATGATCCGGCTTACGCTTACGAAATCGCCATCATCGTGCAGGATGGCATCCGCCGCATGTTTCAGTTGCAGGAAGACCGGTTTTACTATTTGACCCTGTATAACGAGAACTATCCCATGCCGGCCATGCCGCAGGGACTCGATCCGGCAGGCGTGCTGAAGGGCATTTACCGCTTCCAGCCCGCGCCGCAGGCCAAGGCCGTGGTGCAACTGTTCGGCAGCGGTCCGATTTTGAACGAAGCCGTGCGCGCGCAAGAGATTCTCGACCGGCAATATGGCGTGGCCGCCGACGTGTGGAGCGTGACCAGTTACAACGAACTGCGGCGGGATGCGCTGGCGGTGGAGCGCTGGAACCGCCTGCATCCGGACCAAACGGCGCGCGTGCCCTACATTGTCGAGGCGCTCCAGGGCGCCGAAGGACCGGTTGTCGCGGCCACCGATTATATGAAAGTCGTCGCCGACCAGGTGGCGCCGTGGCTGCCCGGCCGCATGGAGACGCTGGGAACCGACGGCTTCGGGCGCAGCGATAATCGCGAGCACCTGCGCCGCCACTTCGAGGTGAACGCCGAATCGATTGCCGCCGCAGCGCTTTCACGCCTGGCGCGCGACGGCCGGTTCGACATGGGGAAAGCCAAAGCGGCGTTCGGCGAACTGGGCGTAGACACCGAGAAGATGGATCCATCGCGGGCGTGATGCAGGCGACGATCCCTCGTCCTGAATGCCATCGGAGCCAGGCCCAGAGGGCGCCCCGTCAGGGAGCGGTTGCTATAGTGATTACGTAACGGGCCCCGACTCTCTCATGCAAACCGGACAGCGCATTGCAGCCGCCGGAATGGCCATCACCGGCGTGCTCGCCCTGGTAAAAATCTTCACCGGTCTGGCGGGACACTCCACGGCCGTGGTCGCGGACGGTTTTGAATCCGCGGCCGACGTGTTTTCCTCCGGCATGGTCCTGCTGGGTCTCACCTTGAGCTTCAAACCCGCCGATGAGAATCACCCCTACGGCCACGGCCGCGCGGAAATCCTGAGCGGCCTGCTGGTGGGGTTGGTGCTGGTTTCGGGCGGCGCGCTGATTTCGTACGGGTCCTATGCGCGGCTGGGCCAGCCCCATGAGCCGCTGCGCTGGTTCGTGATCTGGCCCCTGGTGGCTTCGCTGCTGGCCAAGAGCGCGCTGGCAGCCACCAAGCTCCAGGTGGGGAAAAGGATGCGTAGCGCTGCCCTGATGGCCGACGCCTGGCACGACGCCACCGATTCCGTTTCAGCCCTGACCGCGCTCACCGCGGTGGCGCTTACCCTCGCCGCTCCGCAGCGTTTTTTCAATGCCGACCGGTATGGCGGTCTCGCCGTCGGCGTCCTTGTCATCTTTGCCGGCGCGCGCGCAGCGCGCGAAACCACGCTGCAGTTGATGGACACCATGCCCAGCGACAAAATGATGGCGGAGGTCCGCGCCGCCGCGGCACAGGTGCCGGGCGTGCTGGGTGTCGAGAAGTGTTTTGCCCGCAAAACCGGCCTGAGTTATCACGTGGACCTGCACATGGAAGTCGATCCCGAAATGACGGTCCGCCAGTCTCACGACATTGCCCAGGAAGTGCGGGTGCACGTCGTGGAACAAGTGGCTTGGGTGGCCGATGTACTGGTCCATGTCGAGCCGTCTCCCAAGGTGAACGCTTCCGACGGCCGGCGCCAGATTCAAGCCTGAAACCGCCGCACGGCTTCGCGGGTGCCCGCCTCGTAAGCGTCAATCAACTTGTCCCAGGCCGCGTTGGCCTCGCCGTCGATCTGCTTCCGCGCGGGGTCGGCATCGAACCAGGCCAACGTCTGCCGCACGCCGCGGCCGAACGGCATGGTGGCGCAGTAGCCGGGTACGAAGCGTTTAATCTTGCTGTTATCGAAGACCACGCTGACGGCCTTGTCCCCGACGAGTCCGCCCAAGGCGTCGGGCATGCAGGCGGCGATGAAATCGGTCGGTATGTGGACCAGTTGCGGCTCCGCGCCGGCGGCCTCGCCCACGATCCGGTAGAACTGGTCCCAACTCATCACTTCATCGGACGTAATGTGGAAGGCGTGGCCGATCGCCTGTTCGCGCCCGAGCAGCCCCACCAGGCCCTTAGCCAAATCGCTGTTGTGGGTGATCACCCAAAGCGAAGTCCCATCGCCCGGCACGATGACTTTTTTCCCGCGGCGCATGCGGTCCACCGCCGTGTACGATTTGGTCCAACTGTTCACCGCCAGCGTGATCTGGGTCTCGCCGTACGTCAGCGAAGGCCGCACGATGGTGATCGGGAAGCCTTCCTCGCGGTAGGCTTTCATGAGCCGCTCTTCGCAGGCGATCTTGTTGCGCGAATAATCCCAGTACGGATTCGCCAGCGGCGTGGATTCGGTAATCAGGTAGTGACCCACCGGCTTCTGATAGGCGCTGGCGGAGCTGATGAAGATGTACTGCCGCGTGCGGCCGCGGAACAGGTCGAGGTCGCGTTCGATCTGGTCCGGCGTAAACGCGATCCAATCGACCACCGAATCGAACTTCGCGCCTTCGAGTGCCCGCGCCGCGGCGGCGGCGTCCTCCACATCGACCGCAAGCGTCTTCACGCCGGCGGGCAGGTTCGCCGCGCGGCGCCCACGCGTGAGGAGCGTGAGATCGATGCCAACCTGCGCCGCCAGCCGCGTGCATGCCGTGCTGATGATACCCGTGCCGCCGATAAAAAGAACTCTCATGGAGCTGTTGTACCAAAACGCAGGTGGAGCATGCGCCGCGGCGGGAAGAGGGCCGGTGGCAAGGCAAGACCGCCGGCGCTACGAAAAAAGCAGTGTCCTAGCCGTGGCGCTGGCGGTCTTGCCGCCGGTCCTTTGCGGCTGTGTCGCCAGGAATGCCGATCCTGGGCACGCTCTGAGCTTGCCCGTTCCTGCAGTTGAGCTTACACTTCCACAATCATCTTCCCCACGCCATCCGCATAGTGTTCCGTTATGCGAAACGCTTCGGCAATCTGGCCGAGCGGCCGCGTGTGCGTGATTATGGGCGCGAACCGATCGGTGTGCTCGATGAGCAGTTCGATGGCGGCGTGCGATTCGTGGTTGGAGCGGCGCACGTTGAAAATCGCCAGTTCCTTGCGCCGCATGGGTGACACCTCGAACGGCACGAACGAGGCCGAATGAATGCCGGTCAGCACCACGCGGCCGCCGTTCCGCGCGGCACGGATGGCCTCGTTAGTGGTGCTCTCTTTGGCGGCGCAATCGATGGCGCAATCCACGCCGCGGCCGCCGGTATCTTTGACGATTTCGTTCGCCACATCGCCGGCCTTGGGATCGAGCGCCACCGCAGCGCCCATTCTCAGGGCCATCTCGCGGCGGTGCGCCACTGGTTCCACCGCCCAGATGCGGTCGGCGCCGGCCAGTTTCAGGCAGGCGATGGTCACCAATCCGATAGGCCCGGCGCCGAACACCGCGGCCGTCTCGCCGATTCCGATCGACGCGAATTTCATCGAGTGCAAGCCGATCGCCAGCGGCTCGGCCAGGGCGGCCACTTCGAGCGAAAGCCGCTGCGGAATCGCCAGCAGGTTGGCCTCCGGCAGGTTGACCAATTCGCGGAAGAAGCCGGGGTGGCCCGGCGTGCTCAGGAAGCGGATGTGCGAGCAAACGTTGTGCCGGCCGCTGCGGCAGAATTCGCAGTGATAGCAGTAGAGCGCCGGTTCGAGTGCGGCCCGGTCGCCTATCGCCCAGCCAGTGACGCCGGCCCCGGTCTTAACCACGGCGCCTGCCGGTTCATGCCCCAGCACCATGGGATACACACACGGCGTATCGCCCACTCCGCCTTCGGCGTAGGAGTGCAGATCGGAGCCGCAGATCCCCACTGCGTGCACGCGCACCTGCACCTCGCCCGGTCCGGGCTCTTCGATCGTCTGCTGCGCCAGGCGAAACTCCCGCGGCGCTGTCAATTCGGCAATGAGCATTCTTTCCCCTACTGATAAGATATCCGTAGATGCAGAACTTCCGCCAGTTTGAAGCCGGGCCGGATCCCTTCGGCCGCAAGTTCCAGGTATGGTTCAAATGGCTGCAAACGGCCATTTCGATACGGGGCGCCGACACCGTCGACGTCAAATTCATTTTGGAGAACGAACAGGCCGGCAGCGTTCAGAAAACCATCGCTCTGCCACACGCGGATTTGCTGGCGCTGAGCGGCGAAACGGGCCGCAAGATGGATGATGCGTGGTGCTCGCGATTAGCGGCGTTGCACCTGATTCGTCTCGTCGAAACAGGTGAAGACATGGAGAAGGATATTGTCACCGTTGCGGCGCCAGCCCTCAAACAGTACGCCCAGGAGCTGGCCCGCCAGGAAGCCAATGCAGCCTGACGCCGCCGGCGCGCCGTCACAGCGGCGTCATCTCTTGTTCATCTTGATGCAGTAATCTAAAACGAATGGATGTCCCATGCCGCGGCTCCGCATAACGGCTCGCCTTCTGCCGTGTTTCGCTGCGCTCACGGCCTGCTCCGCGCTGCTGTTGCAGTGGCTGGTGCCGGAAGCCCTGCTGGGACAGCGGCTGGCGTCGTCGGCCGCTTTTGGATTCGTGGGTGCCACCCTCGTTGCCATCTTCCTGGCCGACAGCGACCGGCGGGCTTTGGCATTGCGCCGCGCTCTCGAGCGGCTGCCTGAGGAGCAATACGTACCGGTTGAAGGGGCAACCAACATAAACA
>CAVXJY010000020.1:0-29229 GCA_963761855.1 Bryobacterales bacterium
ACTGATGATTTCTCCTTACAGGTTGCCCAAAGTGGGCGGAAGACGGCCTTCACGATCCAAATGGATAGCAGACCATTGTCGATTGTAGGAGCCTCGGGGTCCGATTGCCAAATAGAAATAATCGATTGCGCCGATTGGCGTTAGGCAGGGAGGGGCGGAGGGCCGCACCTCTTCCTTAGCCGGCGGTCAGTTTCCGATTTGGCGACGTCTCGTCAAAGTGATCTAGTCCTCCCGGACTTCACGCCAGATCCGTACACACCCTAGAGGCGTTTACGATGACCTATGCCCTCGTTCCATTGCAAACCCTCGAACAGCGCAGTGGCGGTCCACTGGATCGTGGTCGTGGGTAGGGAAGCCCGGGAAGCCCCAGCGCGGTTGCGTCGAGCCACTCCGCTTGCTAAGCTGGCGCAGAGCTGTGCGTTCGGAATATTCGCTCGGAGGCTAGTATGCACTGTTTTGGTAGGGCAAGAAACCTCAATCCAGCACGACTGTTTGTTGCAGCGAAGAACCGAATGCTGCTCCTGTCGCTGCTTAGCATCCCGCTCGCCTTTGGGCAAGGACAGCAAGGCGCGCGACGTCCGCCGACAACGCATCAAGCAGTAATTGCTGATGGGCAACGGGCGATTCCCGGATCGAATGTTACCGGTCCCGCCGCAGTAGACATAACTCTCAGCGTGGATCCACCTAATACTAATCCCAACCCCGCTACAGCTCCATGCTTTCCGCGTGGAGACCAGAAGCTACGGTTAACAAATCACGGTCAAAAAACAATTGATTTGGCTGTGTCGCATCAATATTGGCCAACTCCAGACGGACCGCCTGTCGGTGATCCACCACTTGCTCCTGGTATAGTCTCAAATGGCACGGTTGTCCCAAGCGGCCAATTTACGCCGGGTTGTACCACTTATTTCAACGGAGACGTCAACAACCCCATTTACTATGTCATCGTTTACACGATCGTTGCTACTTATCACCAAAATGCACCGCCTAATACCGGTGGAGGGCCACCGTGCACACCGGGGCCGCCGCGAATCGCATACTGCCCTCCGATCAATGTCCCGGATGGCGTTTATTACCTAAGAGCTGCGCAGGTGGGTTTCCCAGCAGTCTTCGAAAACGGCCAACTCAGAGATCGTGGCGGGCCAGCCTGCATAGACGTTCGTACGCAAGATGGTCGTTATCAACAGCTGAAGTGCGAAGGCGTGCCGAGCTCAATGTTTAAGCTCGATAGAAGTGATAATGGTTGTTATTTGATTCGGCAGGCATTACCGCCGGAGCGGTTGACACTCACCAACGCAGACAACGATAACGATGGGGTTGCTAAGTTGCTTGGATATACCGATTCCCAAATTTCGGGTTGCTCTTTCGATCAGGCGAGGATTCATTGGCAGCTGGAGCTAGTGTACCCACCGGCGGGACCGGGACCGGATCTAGGAGATTTTCACATCAAGAATCAAGCAACAGGAAAGTGCATACAAATCGACGGTAGCGAGCCTGTACACGCTGCTGGCACTGTGAATGCAATTAACAATTGCAGCACTAAGTATCAAGAATGGATACTGCAGCGGGCCCTGCCTTAAATTCATCGCGGCCCGGCGGATAGCCCACCATTGGCATGGTTGACATTGTGCCGCTGAAATTACCCAACCCACAATTCGTGAGGTCTTGTATAGGCCTGCGGTGCGTTCGGAAGTCCCCGCTTGTCTTGTAGGTTATTGTAAAACCCAGGCTCGCCTTGGCGTGGCAGGAGCCGGCGCGCCGGCGGAACCCGGCACGCCTCCGACTATGAGTATCGCGAAGTCGGCCAGCGTCTACGACGAATGCTTTCCTTTTGATCTGATCGCAAAACGCCCACCTCGTGGACTGACACGTGCGCGGGGTGCGCCAGAGGCTTTCCTGACGAACCGGCTATGCCACAACTCTGCTATCCGTGCCCTTCGGCCGGTGCGCGCGGAAGGCCAGCCAGCCACGCGGCTACAATAGGGATGTGCTTCGTTGGGCGATTCCGGCCATGCTCGCGCTTGCCGCTGGTCTGGCCGCGCAGAACTCCTTTTTCCCGCTCAAGGACGTCCGCGCGGGCATGCACGGCACCGGCCGCACGGTGTTCACGGGGAGCAAAGTCGAGGAGTTCCAGGTAGAGATTCTGGGCGTCCTGGATAACGTCGGGCCCAAGCAATCGCTGATCCTGGCGCGGCTTTCCGGCGGACCACTCGATCACACCGGAGTGATGGAAGGCATGAGCGGCAGCCCGATTTATCTGGGCGGCAAGCTGGCCGGCGCGGTGGCCATGGCTTTTCCGTTCGCCAAAGATCCGATCGCCGCCATCCGGCCCATCGAGGACATGGTGCGGCCTTCGGCTTCGGTTGCCGCGCGCAACGCCGGCCGCGTGGCGCTGGCCGATGCCGACGTGACCCACATCTTCCCGAAACCGTCGCCGGCCCTGGAGGGCGACGCGCGGATGGTGGATATCGCCACGCCGATCAGTTTCGGAGGCTTCAGCCGGAGCGCGCTCGAGGCCTTCACCCCGCGGTTGCGGCAACTCGGCCTGGAGCCGCGGCAGATGATTTCCGGCGGCGGCGAAACCGTGCCCAGGATGGGCAATCCGGCGGACTTGAAGCCAGGCTCGATGATCAGCGTGTTGCTGCTGGCGGGCGATTTCAGTGTAGGCGCACAGGGCACGGTGACCCTCATTGAAGGCAATCGCGTCTTCGCCTTCGGCCACCGGTTTCTGGATCTGGGTCCCACCGCCCTGCCGTTCGCTCGCGCCGAAGTGGTTTCGGTGGTCGCCAGCACCAACACTTCGTTCAAGCTGGCCACATCGAAAGAGTGGATGGGCGCCATCCGCCTGGATGGCGACACCGCCATTTCGGGCGACCTGGGCAAGCTGCCGCTCATGGTCCCGGTTTCCATCGCCGTCTCCCGCGCCGGCCACGCCATCGGCAGCTATCGCATGCAGATGGTGGGCGACCCGCTGCTTTCCCCGCTAATGCTGCAAATGGCGGTCTATTCCGTGATCGATTCGACCGAGCGCGAGGTGGGCGCCGCCAGCATGCGGGTCAGCGGTGAAATCCAGTTTCAGAACGCGCCGGCGCCGCTGCGTATCCAAAACCTGTTCTCGAGCGACACAGGAGCGGCGCAGCAGATCTCGCTGAGCGCCGCGATACCGCTGGCCTACGTGATGCAGAGCGGTTTTGACGCGCTGAAGCTCAAGAGCGTGTCGCTGGCCGTTGAGACCTTCGAGCAGAAAAAAGAATGGACCATCGATTCGGTTTCCGCGTCGCGCCGCGAAGTGCGGCCCGGCGAGTTGGTGCGGCTGCGCGTTTTGTTGGCCGGCGAGAATGGAGCCGAGGCGGCGCGCACGCTCGATTACCGGGTGCCGATCGGCGCGCAGGCCGGGCCGCTGTACTTCACCGTGTCGGATGCGGCAACCGCGAACTTCAGCGATTTCGCCCCGGCCATCCTGGCCAATCCACATACCGCCGGCCAGGTAATCGCCACCGCCAACCACCTGCACGCCAACAATAAAGCCTACATACGGGTCTGGCGCACCGACCCGGCTTTTCAACTCGAGGGCGTGGAACTGCCTGCCCCGCCCGCTTCGGTGACGCTGGTGCTGGAGGGCGCGCAAAACAACGTCGCCGGCATCACCCAGGTGCGTAATTCCAAAATTGCGGAGATGGAGATCGACGGCGGCGATATGGTGATTTCCGGCGTCAAAACCATTCAAGTGGAAGTGAAACCATGATCGACGGACGCGGCGCACGCACTCCTGCGTGCAGCGTCGGCACTCATGCCGACGCGTGCCTTATCGGAGGCAAGAGATGTCGAGACGACTCTCGACACGGCAGGCTTGACAGCCCGCGCCACGGGCTCCGTTTGTGCCTTACTCTGCTGCTTCCCTGCCTCGCAATGGCCAGTTCCACCACGGCGTGGGAAATGGGCTCCTGGAACGATTTTATCCACGGCCGGTTTCAGGGCATCTCGCTCAGCCGCGAGGGCCGCCTGTCGCTATCGCCTAAGGTGGAAACCGTTTTCAGCTCCGATCAACCGGTCATCTGGGCGGTAGCCGAAGCGCCCGACGGCACCCTCTACGCTGCCACCGGCAACCGCGGACGCGTTTACCGCATAGGCCGCGACGGCGCCTCCAGCCTGCTGTGGACGGCCGACCGGCCCGAGGTGTTCGCCATCGCCATCGGCCGCGATGGTTCGCTCTATGCCGGTTCCTCGCCGGACGGAAAGGTGTACCGCATCCAACATGGCCGCGCCGAAGAATACTTCGCGCCGCACACCCGCTACATCTGGTCGCTGGCGGTAGCACCGGATGGCACGCTTTTCGTCGGCACCGGCGACCAGGGCAAGGTCTTCCGCGTGCAAGCGCCCGGCAAAGGCGAGCTGTATTACGACACCGGGCAATCGCACGTGACCGGGCTGGCGCTCGATGACCAGGGCCGTTTGCTCGCCGGCACCGAGCCCAACGGCATCCTTTACCGCATCTCTGCCAGGGACAAGGCCTTCGTGCTCTACAACGCGAACCTGCCGGAGATCCGCGCCATCGTTCCCATGCCCGATGGCACCGTGTATGCCGCCGCTCTGGGTGGTTCGGTGGCGAAGTTGGCGCAGGCCGCCAACCAGGCCGTGCAGAACATCGGCTCAGGCCAGCCGGCAACCGCCGTCACCACCAGCATCACGGTGGAGGCGCAGGCCGCTGGGCCGGGCGGCGAAATCAAGCCTCCCACGGCTGCGCCTCAGAGCCAGCCACCAACGCCCGCCCAAAGCGCGCCGCAGGTCAGCACGCAATTCACTCCGGCCGTCGATCTCAGCAACGTGGAAAAATCCGCGGTCTATCGCATCAACCCGGACAACACGGTCGAAACCCTGTGGAGCTCGAAGGAAGAAGACGTCTATGACGTGCTCGCGCTCGACAAGCAGATCCTGTTTTCGACCGACCTCGACGGCCGCATTTACCGTCTGGCGCCCGACCGCCGCGTCACGCTGCTCACCCAGACAAATGAAAGCGAGACCACACGGCTGCTGCTTTCGGGCCATTCGATTCTCGCCGCCACCGCCAATATGGGCCGCATTCTCCGGCTCGGCGACACGCCCGGCGCGGCAGGCGAGTACGAAGCGCCGGTGCACGATGCCGGTGTCGTCTCGCTTTGGGGCAGTTTGAGCTGGCGCGCCGAGCAGCCGGCGGGGTCGACGCTCGCGTTCCGCACCCGCTCCGGCAACACAGCCAAGCCCGACCGCACCTGGAGCGGCTGGTCGGAGCCGCTGCGCGACGCGTCCGGCTCGCGCATCACCAGCCCCAACGCCCGCTACGTGCAATGGAAAGCCGAGATGACCGCTGGCGGTAGCGTCACCCCGGCAATCGACAGCGTCATCCTGGCTTACCTGCCGCAAAACATGCCGCCGGTAATCCACAGCATCAACGTGGTGATGCAGGCGGCCGCTTCCCAGGGCGCCAAGCCGGCGGTCGCCGCCGGCAACGCGGCATACAGCGTCACCGTCACCGATTCCGGCGACACCGCCCCTGTTGCCGGAACCACCACCCAATACATGCCGCGGGCCGCCCAGCAGCAGATCACCGTGGTGTGGCAGGCCGACGACCCGGATGGCGACCGGCTGGTCTACACCGTCTATTTCCGCGGTTCGGACGAAACCCAATGGAAATTGCTGAAGGCCGACCTGCACGACAATTCCCTCACGTTCGACGCCGACGTGCTGGCCGACGGCCAGTATTACTTCCGCGTCGTCGCCTCCGACCGCGAGGTCAACCCCCCGGCCACTGCGCGCGAAACCCAACTGGTGAGCACGCCGGTGATGATCGATAACACACCGCCCACCGTCAACGTGCTGAGCGTCAGCCGCACCGGCGCCTCGGCGCACATTGAATGGGAGGCCGTGGATGCCGCTTCGCCATTGCGACACGCCGAGTACTCCGTGGACGCCTCCGGTTGGGTGCCGATGGAGGCCGCCGATGGCGTGATCGATTCGCAGCGAGAGAAGTTCTCGGTCGACCTCGCCAACCTCGCTCCCGGCGAGCACCTCGTGGTGCTGCGCGCCGCCGATAGCGCCAATAACACCGGCCTGGCGAAAGTCATTCTGAAATAGGAGTCAGGAGACAGAAGTAAGAAGTCAGAAGTAAGGAGTGCCTCGCCGCTTCTACCTACTGACTCCTGACTTCTGTCTTCTGTCTTCTCAACTTCCTTCTAACTCCACGCCACATCCTTTTCCAGAGCAAGATATCCGCAGGCGGTTACCACCAGGAACATGGTGAGCACTTCGCTGTCGCCGAGATTGTATTCGACAAAGCCTTCGGCGAGCACCGCCAGAACCACCGCGATGCCGCCGTGCAACAGGAAGCGGCGGTCGTCGCGGCCCGGTGGCAGGCCTCGCAAACCGCGCCGGAAGTCCACCACGATCTGAATCAGCAGCCAGAGCATCACCAGCGTGGTGGGGATGCCGCGCTCCGCGGCATACTGCAAATATACATTGTGAAGGTGCCCATAGTAACCGCTAGGCAGGGGCCGGGGAATGTCGCCCGGCAGCCAGTTCTGAAACTGTATGTGCGGCTGCTCCGGGCCCAGGCCCAGCCAGGGGTGAGCTTCAATCATGCGTATGCCCGTGCGCCAAACAATGATACGGAACTGGTTGGAGTCCACCTTCTGCGGTTGCACCACGGAGCGTAAGCGTTCCCGGATGGCGGGCGGGGAGGCGACCACCGCCAGCACCACCAACACCGGCACCAGCAGCAACAGCTTCCGTTTCCAAACCCATAGCAGGTAGAAGGCGGCGGCAGCGGTGGCGAACCAGACGCCGCGAGTTTCCGCCAGCAGTACCGCCAGCACGATCAGGAACGCGCACGCGGCCTTGAGCCAAATCCAATTCCGCGGCGCTCGCGCAAACAGCAGAAATGCCGTGAGCATGATGAGGGCGAACATTTCCTCGGCGGAAAACGTGTTCCAGTGGCTGGTGAAGCCCTTGATGCGCTCGGCTACGTAGTAGTCGTAGAAACTCACATGCATGGCATGCGCCTGCCGGATTTTTCCCGCGAACTGCACGCATCCCCAGACCGCCGTCAGGGCCGCAATACCCGCCCAGACCAGAAACAGCCAGCGAATCCATTTCGCATTGCGCACGCAGGAGAAAACCACTAACAACTCGGCGAATACGTAGATCTTCTTGATCTGCGGCATCCCTGCGGCCAGATCGCCGGAAAATAGCCACGCCAGCAGAGTGCCCAACAGAAACAACGCCAGCGGCCACTTGATGGCTGGCAACCGCAGACGCTCGCGGGAAATCAGCAAAGCCGCCAGCGACGCGCCCAGCAGAATCTGCGAAGCGGCAATGGAGAAAACGATTGATGCGGCGGATGCTAATGCCAGCCAACCGGCGGCGCGGAAAGCGGCGGCGTGGAAAGTGCGTGGTGACGCGGGGCTCATGGGGCGACCTTCAGTATGCCAGAGCCCCGCGTCTCGCGCTGCGCGCGCTAGTGGTTGGCGGCGGGCGGGACCATGTCCATACGGCCGCTGCCGTCCACGCGAATGCCCATGCTCCAGACCGGGGAAGAGCCGGTTACATAAAGCGTCCCCTTCTGGCCGGCGAACACCGCCAGGCTTTTCGACATGGCGACAGTGCCCTCCTGTCGGGCGGGAACGACAATCTGACCGGTGCCGAGCATGCTTCCCGAGCTGTTATAGATGGTGAGGCCCAGCGTAACCGAACCCGCCGCCGCCGGATTGTAAATGTAAAGAGTTGTGGTCGAAGTGGAGGTGGCATCGAATGGCACCACAAACGGCGGCGTCAGCACCAGCGACGGCGAGACCAGGTCCAGTCCGACCTGGGCCACGGCCAGTATGTGCTTGGTCGCATCGCCGGTCTGGATGAGGGCAAAGCCTTGCTTTTGCGGGCTTGAACCGCCGGTGGTGGCGATGGTGGCGGCGCCGTACGCGGGAATCGTCAGGTTCTGCCACGAAGTGGCGGCGGCCGTCCCGGTAGCGATCGAGATGGGTGCGCCCGCGCCGGAGAAGAACGATAACGACGCAACGGTCGCCGAGGGGTACGGGTTCAGCAGAGTAAAACTGGTGGCGGCGCCGGCGCCATCCTCAATCAGCGGGATCAGTGTCGTTTGGCCGCCCGTTACCACCGTGGGCGCAGCGCTGACAGTCACCACCACCGGGATCGCAACAGTGACGCCTGTGGCCGTTAGCGTGATGGTGCCGCTGTACGATCCCGCCACAGTGAACGAGACCGTACTCACGGCTACCGACAAGCTGGCCGGCTTGGACAGGCTGGCGCTCAAACTGGCCGCCGAAAGCTCGATCCACGATTGGTTCGCCTTGGCGGTTAGCGAAAACGCCGCCGCCGATTTGGTACTCAATTGAATACTCTGCACCGGTGGAGCCGAACTTCCGATGGTCCAACTTGCGCTGAGGGATGCCGGCGACGGTGTCACGGTCACCAGGGGCGCAGCGGCGGCGACATTCACCTGCACGGGGATGGAGACGGAGACGCCCGTGCCCGTCAGCGTGATGGTGCCGCTGTACAATCCTGCCGCGGTGAACGATTGGCTGTTCAAGATTACCGGCAAGCTGGCCGGTTTGGACAGGCTGGCGCTCAAACTGCTCGCCGAAAGTTCGATCCAGGATTGGCTCGCTTTGACGGTGAGCGGAACCGCCGCCGCCGACGCGGTGCTCAGTTGAATAGTCTGCGCCGCGGGCGGAGCAGTCCCGATGGTCCAATTCACGCTGAGAGACGCGGGGGAGGGCACCACGGCCACTACCGCGGCGGCGGGCGAAAGATACTGCTTTAAGGTCGGGTAGGCGACCGCGAAGCGGCCATAGCCCGCGACAAACGGGTTGATCGAACACGCATTGCCGGCCGGGCCATACGTCAAGGTCCCGACGATCGATTCGTCCGGCGTGAACAGCGGAGAACCCGAAGAGCCCGGTTCGATGACGCCCGCCGTCGCCTGAATCTGATAGAACATGCTGGCGGGGGCGGTGTCGGTCCCCACCTGAACGGTGGCGTCGGCGTCGCGCTCGCCGAACACGATTCGCGTGTAGTCTTCTTCCGGATGGTGGATGCCGGCAACCGAGCCTCCCATCGCCAGCGCGGTAGCGCTTGCGTTCCATCCGTAGAACCTCAGGCTGATACTCGGTAACTGGGAAAGCAGAATCAGGCTGAAGTCGCCGCTCGAGATGGGCGCGCTGGCCAGATACGTTGCGCCTAAAGTGGCCGGCAGGCTCGACAGACTGGGCCGCGTTCCGTTGCACGTGGAAGTCTGGAAGTTCCAGAAGACCTCGACCGTCTGCGCCATGGCCTCGGTGGAGATGCAGTGATTGGCGGTCAGGAAGTAGGGCTTGGAGTCGTTGTTGCTGTTGTTGACCAAGGCCCCGGAACATTCATAGGCAGCGCCGCCGCTTTCAAAAGTGTACATTCCAACGCCACTCGCGATCGCGCCCCAAGGCGAGTAGCAGGTTACATCCAGCTCGCAAGTGGCAGCCGACATGGTCTGCTCGGAAGCCATCAGGTGAGCGATCCGGGTGATCGAGAATGGGACCGCCTCTAGCTCCTCGTCCGCCAGGTATTCGACCACTACCGTGTCGGCAAAAATGGTGTGGCTCCAGAAATCTCCGGTCGCGTCTATCCCGGAACCGGTGTAAGGTCCGAAGACCTGGCTGTGATCCTCGCTGTACACCCAGACGGAGCCACTGGCAACGGCAAAGTTGTGAAAGTGAACGCGCACGCCGGATGCGCCGTCGGATTGAATAGCCATTCGCCACACGGCCCTGCCATCGTCAAGCGCCAGCCACTCCCCATTGGCCTGCGGCGCTCCATCGAACGACCGCTCAATGCCCACCAGCGGCAGTTGCGGCCGGCGCACTACCGCGTCCATCTCCGACTGCCGGACGGCGCCGAGCCGGTACGGCACCGCCGGGGGAACTCCGAGCCTGAAGCTCGCCGGCATCGCTCGCGGCGCCTCGATGCCGGAAAGCGGCCGGCGTTCCAGCGGTCCCAAATGGGTCAACGGCTGGCCTGCCAAGGTTGCGCTGAGCAAGCCCGATACGAAGGCGGACTGCAAGAGGATGTGTTTTCGTCTCATGTCGCTCTCTTGCCCTTCTCATCGCGCCGGGGCGGCAAGTGAAGAGAGCGAACTAGTCCTAGCAGCCTGCCTGGAAATCCAGTGGCGCGCAGGCGCCAAACGGCCTAGACGGAGGCGGGAGAGTCACCGGTGCGCGGCGGCCAGTAAGTCGCCGGCTCCAGCGATCGTCGGATTTTCAAGAGTGGAGACTGCATACGGCGTCGCGTAAGATGCCATGAGTAACTCCACGGAGAAATACTGAGCGGAAAACGTCGCTGGTTTGCCCTAAGATATGGGGGGCCGAGATCCCGGTTGGCAGCCCATGTGGAACGCCCGCGAAAACACCTGACATTACCGGGACAAGTCGACTGATGCGGAGGTTCTGGAGGACTTGTGTTGCGGGTTCAACCTACCCAAGCGGAACGCTTGGCACGCTGTGCCGATTGATTCAGAAGAGTCGCCGACGGCCGGGCCGGACGATCGAGGCCCGCAGGCCTTATTGCGCCGGAGGATCGCGGGCGATGGTACCTAAGCCGGCGTACTCTTCTTTCACTTTTAGCACCTTATCGCCTTTGAAAGTGACGAAGGTGATTTTCCCTGGCGGGAGACCATACACCCAGTCTTCCGTTTCTACGCCGTCCGTGGTTTCTCGCCATTTGCGCACGGGGTGGCCGAGCGCCATCACCACCTGATCGCGGGTCATGCCTACCAGGGCACGTTTGTCCTTGATGGCCGTCTGCACTTCCGGTGCAAGGTTTTCGGCGTAGATTTCGGTGGCGCTGTGCTTGTCGAAGTCGAGTACCGGCGCCAGCATCTTCTTCACCTCGGACGACTTCATCGGCTCCAGCGGCTTGTGAAACAGCAGCACGATAGAGGTGCCGGCCTTAGCGTCGGAATCGCCCTGCGCGATGGGGGCCATGGTCGGAGTGGCGGAAGGGCCGCCGCCGATCTGCGCGTTGCTGTACCAGTGGCGTCCGCCATTGAAGCCGCCATTGATGTCGAGCACCACGCGGTCGGGCTCGATCGTGACCTTGGTGATCTGCACCGAGTCGCCCTGGCGCGCGGCGGGACCGGCCTGCTGGGCGATGGCCGCCCAGGCAGCCTTGTCCCAGGTGCCATCGGCGTTGAACTCGAGCGGCTTGCGGGAACGCGGCAGCAGCACCTTGACCTTGGCATATTCAAAATCCAGTCCGCGGTCGAGTTCGACGCGATCCTGCCAGGTGAGCTTGTCGGCGGCGCCGAGCCCGGGAGCCAGCGTTAAGATGCCAAGGGCTGCGATGATTCGCATAGATTACCGCCCGCCGGTGGGCCAACCAGCGGCGAGGCTTGCCGGTGCACGGGCGCTTTCCAAAGATACACCCCCAACGCCATCACTGCGGCAGAGGTAAGCAGGCTGGCCTCCGGGCCGTAATCTCCACCGCTCCACAGCTTGCCGGCAGACCACACCATGGTGTAGCCCGTAACCTTCATTGTAAGCCCGCTGAGATTCACTCCGAACAGAGGCAGGGTGAGGTTCCATCCAAAGTGCAGGCCGATGGGCAGCCACAGATCGCGGCTGCGCCAATATGCATACCCGAACAGGATGCCAAATCCCGCCGTATTGGCGATGCCGAACCAGGTGGCGTGGGGGTTGCCGCCATGGAGCAGGGCGAACACCACGCCGATGGGCAGAATGGTAGCAAAGGGCCCAACCGCGTTAAGCAGCACTTGAAAACCGTAGCCGCGAAAGAAAAGCTCTTCGCCCGTCGCGCCCATGGCCAGCACGATGGCCAGGTACACGATGCTGCCCCAGGAACCGGGATCGGCCGGGGTGGGCTGAATCCGCGCCGCCCCCGCCAGAAGCGGCGGGACCAGCACCAGGCATGCCGCTGCGACGCCGCCGGCCAAGCCCAGCGCCAGATTGTCGGCCGATGCGCGCCGCCACCATAGCCCGGCATCCCAAAGCCGGAGACCGTGGTGGATGCGCAATGAAATCCAGTTGGCCAGCACCGCGGCCAGCAGCAGCGAAGCCGTCACGCCTACCAGGTACAGGCCCAGCCATTGGAACACCGTGGCTGATGAAAGCACCGCCAGATAATACAGGGCCACATAGAGCAGGACTTGCAAGGCGATTCGCAGGGGGTCGGAGCGCACGGGCATCGGGGCACTTCAAAGTCTAGCGCGATCCATTCGTTAAGAGGGTTGCGGCTGGGTTGGGACAGGTTTTTCTGCCCGCCAACGCCCGCGTGCGAGCCCGTTTTTTCAACTAATGGCCTGCGCCTGGCGCCAGTTTCACCCCGCCGGAATCCTGGAGCGTTGGCTACCTGGCATCGACTCCAAAATCGTAGATAACCACCGTGGCGCCTTGTGCGGAGCCAGCCATCGTGGTGCTAGCAATGAACGCATATTCGCCGGACTTCAAGCTCGCCGACGGAGACACCTTGTACATATAGGGACGTATTCTTTCGGCGTTGAATAGGGATGTTTTCTTGGCGTCGTTACCGTAGCTGAAGCCGCTAAAGATTGCCGCCTTTGCAACCTTAGTCTCCCGGTGGTCCTTCTTATCCTCAAGGGCAAGTAAGGAGAATTGCGTGGGGCTGGAAATCGATCCAACGTCGCCGATGTTGCTGGTTGCTGGGAAGTACATGTAAAAGACAGGGTTCGCATCCTGGGTGCGCACGGACGCACGGGAACCGGGTATTTCCGCGTTCCTCGATGCGCTCACCAAGCCGCGGTGCAATTTCTCGCGCCCGGCGCCCACCCGGTCAATGAACACCATCTTCCGCTTCCCTTCCCGCGTGGTCGTCATGAGGTAGACGCCGGGGTCATGCGGCGCCATCGGGTCCTCCGAGTCCTGTGCACCTGGAGTTGGCGTCGCCGGAGCCGTTGGAGCTATGGACGTTGGAGTCGACGGGCTACCAGCCGCCTTGGCCACAATCGCCGCAACCACTTTATCGCTGACACCTGCGCCTTTCAAGGCTATCAGGCCATCAGTGGAGGTGTCATAGCTACCCGCTTGCGTGTTGATGGTGGTGACAATCAGGTCATCCGACAGGCCAGCTTTCACAAGCTTGACGACGGAGTCGTTGTTAAGCAACTGCTGAGATACAAGCAGGGGGCAAAATGCCAGCAATACGAGTGTGAAAAGCCTCTTAGTCATACAGCTTCTCCTTGACACGGAAGTTCCATTTTTAGACTTACAGGTCCGATTTAGTATAAGCCAAACCGCCGTCCTTTGGTCCTGCGAATTGGGCCCTAACATTGGACAGTACCGCCCGCCGGCGGCATTCCTGCCACGCAAACGAACCAATGGAGTTACCTGCGCTAGTGACGCTCGCCGCCTGGCGGCACTCGAGGCTGGTTATCGGGGGATAATCTTCACTGCGCTGGCTACAATCCGGGATCCCTGGATGCGGCCGGTCACGGTGACGGCCGGCTTGAAACCGGGGCCTTGCCCGGCGAGCATGGCGCGGCCCCGCGCGTCGGCTTTCACTGCCACATCGGCGAAGGTGTTCCCGCCTTCGTCCAGGTCGGCAACGCGCCCATCGGCCAGCAGCAGCGCGTAGGCCTTGGTGCTGCCCTTGATGGCGCACGTGGGATCGGACTGCCGGCTCACCAGGTCGGCAACCTGGTGCGGCATCACCTCGGCCCGTTCGGTATCCAGTGTGTGCGCATCCACTGTAATCCCCGAGGCTGTTGTGCCGTTAGTGGCCGCCTGGGCATTCGTTTCGCCTGCCGGCGCGGGAAGGGCTTGCGGAGGAAGGCTCAGGTTGTAGCGGGATAAGTTGCGGCATCCGGCGTCGATCAGGATGCCGTGCAGGGTCGACGGCGTCTCCGCCGCCGCGGCGGGCTTATGTTCCTGGTCCTGTTTGGATGGGTCGGGCGTCTGCGCCGGCGCCACCAGGCAGGCAACCGCCGCGACCGCCAGAATTGATAAGCGGGTTTTCATCTCAGTCTCCCATTCTGCCACGTTATGATGGATGCGTGAGGCCCCGAATGCCGGCGTCTGCAGGAAGCCGAGTTCCACCACGCCCGACCGCCGGCCGGCCGCTCTGACCGCCTATGGCCTCTTCCGCCGCAACGCCTCCGCAACGGCGCCGCATTCCCGCCTGGGTGCTGCAGGCAGCCATATATTGTTCTTCGGCGGCCTGCCTGGTCTGGGTACTGCATGGCTATCCCCTGCACGATCTCGTCACCGCCATTGCCACGCTGGACTTCCGTTGGGTCCTGCTGGCCGTGTGTTTCGATCTTTCCGTTTATGTATGCCACGGTTGGCGCTGGAACACGCTGTTGGCTCCGGTGGTGCGGCTGCGCTTGTGGCGCACTGTGCAGGCGGTCTACATCGGCCTGTTCGCCAATGAACTGCTGCCGTTGCGGACCGGAGAAGTGATTCGCTGCTACCTGCTGGCTCACTGGAACCATTTCCGCATTTCCCTGAGCCTGTCCTCGGCCGCAGTGGAAAGGCTGATCGATGGGCTTTGGATGGTTGCCGCCTTCGCGGTGACCACCGGCTTCGTCAGGGGAATACCGCGCGATCTCACCCTCCTGGTAAGGGCTATAGCGGCGCTGCTGCTGCTCGGCACCGGCATTTTCTCCTGGGTGGTGTGGCACAAGCAGGAGGTCCACGCGATAATCGCCGAGCGGCGCGGAGCCTCCATCCTGCGCCACGTAGTCGAGGGGCTCCATCTGATGGGAAGCGCCTCGACGCTCGGCAAGACGGCGGCCCTCAGCCTGGTGTACCTGGTTTTGCAAATCGCCACGGTGTGGGCGTTGATGAAAGGCTACGGTCTCGACCTTACCTTCTGGGCGGCCGGAGGGGTGCTCGCGGTGGTGCGCCTGGGAACGGTGGTACCCAGCGCCCCCGGCAACTTGGGATTGTTCCAGGTGGCGTGCGTGGTGGCGCTGGGCCTGTTCGACGTGGAAAAGAACGACGCCAAAACATTCTCGTTCATCATGTTCTTTTCGCTCACCCTCCCCCTGCTGGTGGGCGGCGCCATCGCGACGGCGCTGGCCGGCATCAATCTCGGCGAATTGCGCCTGCACGCCACGCGCACCGCCAAGGCCGTGCACCGCGAAGCGCAGCCCTGAACGGGAACCAGCCTCACGGCGGTTTCGGTTTGCAGAACGTCAAGCGGGTGCTTACTGCGAACGGCGCAACAGGCGATCGGCGTCGGCGTAGACGCGGACGTAATCGACTGTCAGGCGCTGCGGGAACTCGGTGGTTCGATCGGGCGGGCCCGGCCAGTCTCCGCCGACGGCGAGATTCAGCAACAGGAAAAAGGGATGGTTGTACACCCAGTGCGCGCCGGCAGGCAGGCTGGACGGCGTAACGTGGAAGTACGGCTCGCCATCGAGAAGGAACTGAATGCTGTCTTCCTTCCAGATGACGGCGAAGACGTGGAAATCGTCGGAGAGGCTGCGGCCGGTGGTCAGAGTCGTTATGCCGCCGATGCCGTTCAGGCCGGAGTATCCGGGTCCATGGACTGTGCCGTGGATGCTGAACGGCTCTTTGCCGATGTTTTCCATGATGTCGATCTCGCCGCAGGCGGGCCAGCCCTTGTCGAAATCGGTGCCCATCATCCAGAACGCGGGCCACATCCCCTGACCATACGGAATCTGCATGCGGGCTTCAATCTTGCCGTACATGACGCTGAACAGGCCCTGCGTTTTGAGGCGCGCCGACGTGTAGACGCCATTCGGCTTGGCCAGCGCCATGATGACCAGGTGGCCGTCGCCATCGAGCGAGGCGTTCTCGGGGAGCTTGGTGTACTGCTCCATCTCGTGGTTGCCCCAGCGGTGGGCGCCGGATTCGGCGACCCACATGGTGGGGTCCGGCGGCGCGCCGGCCGGCCCGTCGAACTCGTCGTGCCACATGAGGCGCCACTTTTCCTGGGCCGCCAGGGGAGCGGCCAGCGCCGCAACCAAGGCCACAAGACCGAGAAACCGCATACCTCATTATGACCCGCCCGCGAACAGACACGGCCGAGTTTGTCGATAATTGGAGAGAGCAATTCTATGCTGATTCTCTGTGTGTACGTGCATGTGAAGCCGGAAGCGGCAGAACCTTTTCGCGAAGCCACAATCGATAACGCCCGCAACAGCCGCCGCGAGCCTGGCGTGGCGCGCTTCGACCTGCTCGAACAGGCCGGCGATCCGGCGCGCTTCATGCTCTACGAAGTGTATCGTGACGCCGCCGCGCAGGCGGCGCACAAGGAGACGGCGCACTACAAGGCCTGGGCGGCGAAGACGGCCGATATGTTCGCCGAGCCGCGCACGCGGCAGTTGTACCGTGCGGTCGATCCGGCTGACGCCGAGTGGTAAGAGGAAGCGATTGGTAGCGGCGATGCGTTTCGAGTTCGCAACCGCGGGGCGAATTGTGTTTGGCGAAGGCTCCGTGAGCGAAGCGGCGGCGGCGGCATCCGGCATGGGGCGGCGTGTGCTGCTGGTGACCGGCAAAAGAGCTGACCGGGCGGCGGTGCTGGCGCGGACGCTGGAAGCGGCTGGAGTGTCCGTGGCGCCGTTTCGCGTCTCCGGCGAACCGTCTATAGACACGATTGCGGCCGGGACCATCTACGCGCGCGGCGAAGGCTGCGACGTGGTGTTGGCTATGGGCGGTGGCAGTGCAATCGACGCCGGCAAAGCGCTGGCCGCGATGCTGACCAACCCAGGCGAGCCGCTCGATTACCTGGAAGTGGTGGGACGCGGCCAGCCGCTGCGGCAGCCATCGGCCGCATTCATCGCCGTCCCCACCACCGCCGGCACCGGTTCAGAGGTGACACGCAACGCTGTGCTGGCTGCACCCGAACGCGGGGTGAAAGCCAGTTTGCGCAGTCCATACCTGCTGCCGCGGTTGGCCGTGGTGGACCCGGAGTTGACGCTGGATCTGCCGCCGATGCTGACCGCATCCACCGGTCTCGACGCGCTGACGCAACTCATCGAGCCTTATGTTTCGGTGCGCGCTAACGCGATGACGGATCTGTACACGGCGGAGGGCTTGCGCACGGCGGGGGCCTTGTTGCCACGCGCGTGGGAAAGCGGCGGCGACCGGGAAGCGCGCCGCGGCATGTGCTGGGCCAGCCTGTTGGGCGGATTGTCGTTGGCCAATGCAGGGCTGGGCGCGGTGCACGGTTTCGCCGCACCGGTGGGCGGCATGTTTCCCGCGCCGCATGGGGCAGTGTGCGCGGCATTGCTGGCCCCGGCGATGGAGATCAACCTGGAAGCCTTGCGCCGGCGCGAGCCGGAAAGCCGGGCGCTTGGCCGGTATGACGAAGTGGCGCGCCTTTTGACGGGGAAGCCTCACGCGACCGCGGCGGACGGCATCGAATGGATCGCCCGCTTGTGCCGCCGCTTCGAAATCCCTCCGCTACGCGCCTATGGAGTGAAGGCGGCCGACATCCCACGTTTGGCCAGCCGCGCAGCCGAGGCCAGCAGCATGAAGGGCAATCCGATTCAGCTGACGCGGGAAGAGCTTGAGGAGATTGTTGGCCGCGCGATCTGAAGCGTAACTAATCCTCGCGGTCATAGGGCCAGCTTCGCGGCCTGACGTGCGAGGCGGGTCTTGAGCCGTACCTCGCGGCGGCGCAGCGCGGGCGAATCTTCGATAGCGAGCGCAGCCCGGGTCATCTCCAGCGCCATGGCGGAATTGCGCTCGCGATGTTCGTAGTGCTTGGCTAGCTCCGCCAACGCCAGCGCTCGGTAGGGATTGCGCGCAGCGGCAAGCTCCGTCATCGCCGCCAGCGCGGCTTCACCGTGGCCGAGGCGTTTTTCAAGCGCGGCCATGTCCCAGAGCGTGCGGAATAGCAGATGGTCCGGCAAGCCAGCGTCCACCGCGCGGCGAAACAGGCCGAGCGCTTCTTCGCGGCGGCCGGCCTGCTGCACCCAGCGCGCGAGACCAATCCAATCCGCTCCGTGCCGCAACATCGCCGCATCCGGCGAGCGGAAGGCGAACGGCACAATCGCCGTCAGGCAGGCGAGCGAGAGAATGTCGATGGCGTTGTGATGAAAGATGGGCACCAGTTTGAAGGCCTGCGCGGTGCGCAGGTATTCGAAGTAGACGTACGGAATCATCTCGCCCGGCAGATCGCCCTCGCGTTCCACGCCCAGGATCCGGTTCTCCAGTTCCACCAGACGGCAGCTTTCCAGACGCAGCTTCCATAGGCGGCGCGCGCCGAAGAGCAGGTCCAGGTGCTCCATGCGGCCGAACGGATCGGGCGGCGCGCCCTGGCTGCGGCACATGCGGAAGCGGGTTTCGAGCAGCGGCTGGTCGAACGCCTTGCCGTTGTAAGTCACCAGCACGTCGAACTGCGCCAGGTGCTCAGCCAGCCGCCAGAGCAATGATGCTTCATCGCCGTAATCGCGCATGAAAAACTGGCGCAGCCGGAAGCCGGCCGGTTCGATGGCGCCGACGCCGACCAGGAAAGCGCAGGTGCCCGTGCCGCCGGCCAGGCCGGTGGTTTCGGTATCGAGGAAGGCCCACCGGACGGGTGAACTATCCGGAATGGCGCCGCCCGAAAGCGAATCGAGCAGGTCGGCGGGCAGGTCCGCAAGGTCCGAAATGTCTACACTGCCGTGGCGGCGATGGCGCTCCCAGAGCTTTTCGGTTTCGAAGTGCTCGCCATGCGGCGTGCGCACCAGATCGCCCGAGATCAACTGCTCGATGGAGCAGCGCTGGAACGTTGCGCGCGGCGCTGCCGGTGGCGCGGAGGCGTACTTGCGGTCGATGCGAGCGAGGTGCTGGCGCAGTGCGGCGAGTTGTTGCTGGAGGTCCTCCACGCTTCGCCTTTTCTTTGCCTAATATAGCGGTTCGCGCACGCCCATTCAAGTTCCGTGGCGGGCTTCCGTGGCGGCCGTGGAGAAGCGAACATCGGCACGACCGCCACGCGTCCCCCGAATGCGTGTGCCCATCGGTCTATACTGCAAGGTGACCTTGCGCCAATCTCGACTGTTCTGGTGGTTGCTTGCCGCCGCGCTGCTGGCCACCCGGATGTGCCACACCGGCATTTTGTGGGAAGGCGACGCGTACCCGCTCGCCGGCGCGCAGCAGATTCTCGACGGCAAAGCGCTTTACCGCGACATCTGGTTCGACAAGCCGCCGCTGCTGCCGCTGGCGTACCTGCTGTTCGGCGCGCTGCCGGGCTGGCCGCTGCGGTTGCTCGGCGCTGGCTATTGCCTGCTGGCCTGCTGGATCGCGTACGCTTTCGGCCGCGAGCGATGGGGCGAGCGCGGGGGCTTCTGGGCAGCGGGGCTGCTGGGCTTTTCGCTCTGCTTCGATTTTCCTTCGGCGGCAATCCCCGTGGCGTCCGACCTATTGATGCTGGCGCCACACCTGGCGGCGGTTTGGCTGGCATCGCGGCGTCCGTTCTGGAGCGGGGTGCTGGCTGCGGTGGCGTTTTGGATCAACCCCAAAGGAGCGCTGGTGGCAGCGGTGTGTGTGTTGTGGAATCCCGCCGGGATAGTGGCGATGGCCGGCGGTTTCGCAGCGGTGAGCGCGGCGATGCTGGCGTGGCTGGCCGCGACCGGTACGCTGGCGCCGTATTGGGAGCAGGTGTGGCGCTGGGGGCGGATCTATGCCGCGAGGCCGTTCGAAAACGCTCCGCTGCGCAACGGCATGCTGCGCACTCTCGGCTGGGCCGGGTTCCACGCGGCGATCGTGACGGCCGCGGCGTGGTGCTGGATCAAACGCGCCTATGGGAGCCGCGACCGTGAGGGATCGGTTGGTGCGATTGTTTTGGAATGGCGAGAGTCCGCGCGCTGGCTGGCGTGGTTGATCATTTCGCTCGCCGGCGTGGCGGCGGGCATGCGGTTTTTCCCGCGCTACTATTTCCTGCTGTTGCCGGTAGTCATTTTGCTAGCGGCTCGCGGTTTCACGCTGATGAAGGGCTGGCCGCGTGTGGCCGTTTGTTCACTGCTGCTTATCCCGGCGATTCGTTTCGCTCCAACATATGTGGCTGCGGCACGCAATGTGGACTGGCGCGATACCGCGATGGATCGCGACAGCCGCGCCGCCGCGGCCCTGGTCCGCGCCATGGCCAAACCAGGCGACACGCTTTTCGTCTGGGGATACCGCCCGGAGGATTACGTCTACACGCGCCTGCCCGCGGCCACCATGTATCTCGATGCGCAACCCCTCACCGGCGTCCCCGCCGACCGGCACCTGACGCAAGCGACGACGGTGGAAACGGACGCACCGCGCGAACGGCGCGCGGCATTGACGCGCTCCGCACCGAGCTTCATTCTCGATGGTATCGGGCTTTACAACCCACGCCTGGCGATCGGTCACTATCCCGACTTACACGCGTGGCTCGGGAGCTATCGCGAAATGGGGCGGACGGGCGGGACGGTGGTTTATCGGAGAGAGGCTGCGGTGGGCGCACGCTGAGTCGAGCAACGCTCAATTTGGTTGTGCTGTCGTATTTCTCTCTGCACATCTAATCCACTCCCTGACGGTCGTGGCTCTGAACGGAGTTCGATGTTGGCGAACCAGGGTACGACCAGGGGGCGCGGGCGGATGACGGCGTCCGCCCCACCTGCTACTTATTCTTCCAGCGATAGAAGCCGACGATGGTTTTGGCGTCATCCAGCTTACCGGTTTCGATCATGCGCTCGACTTCGCGCTCCGGGAACCAGCGGGTTTCGATGCGCTCATCGTCCATCGGCGTAGCCACGCCGGCGGTGAGGCCCTCGGCCAGATAAATGGTCATACGCTCATCCACGTAGCCGGGGCTGACGAAGAAACTTGCCAGCTTCGTCCAGCGCCGTGCGCGGTAGCCGGTTTCCTCGATCAACTCGCGCTTGGCGGCCTGGAGCGGCTTTTCGCCGGGATCCAGGCGCCCGGCCGGCAGTTCCCAGATATAGCGGCCGGCCGGCAGCCGGTATTGCCGCACCAGCAGGATGCGCCGCCGGTCATCGACGGCCATCATCACCGCCGAGCCGGCATGGCGCACAACGGAGCGCTTGATTTTGAAACCGGTCTTAGGGTCGGACGCGCGGTCCTCAGTTACTCGAAACAGATTGCACTTGTAGACTTCACGGGAAGAAGTGATTTTCATGATGTTTTTCGGAGTGCGGCGGCGAACTGATCCGCCGGCAGTGTATTCATAATGTCGCTCTTTGTGAGCCAGCCGCGGCGCGCCATGAGGACGCCATAGCGCATGCTGGCCAGGTGCTGGGGATGATGGGCGTCGGTGGAAATGGTGAAGTGCGCGCCCTTGGCCTTGGCGGCGCGAATCAGCGGGCCATGCAGGTCGAGCCGCTCCGGGCTGGCATTGATCTCCAGCCAGACGCCGCGCGCAACGGCGGCCGCGACCACGCGGTCGAAATCGAACGGGAACGGATCGCGATGCAGCAGGATGCGGCCGGTGGGATGGCCGAGGATGCGCAGGTGCGGGCATTCGAGCGCGGCCAACAGGCGGTCGGTCATCTCGGCGGATTCCTGATTCATGTGGCTATGGACGCTGCCGATCACCAGGTCAAGTTCGGCGAGCGCGTCGTTGGCGAGATCCATGGCGCCATCGCGCAGGATGTCGCATTCCAAGCCGGAGAAAATACGAATGCCGAGGCCATCGCGATTGATCTGCCGCACCTGGCGGGCAAACTCGACGGCGCGTTTCTCATCCAGGCCATTGGCCATGGCAAGGGCCTTGGAATGGTCGGTGATGGCGATGTACTGGTAACCGCGGTCGCGGGCCGCGGCCGCCATTTCTTCGAGCGTGGCGCGGCCGTCGGTCTCGACGGTATGCATGTGCAGGTCGCCGCGGATGTCGGCCAGTTCCACCAGTTGGGGCAGGCGGCCAGCTTCGGCGGCTTCGATTTCGCCCGAGTTTTCGCGCAATTCCGGCGGAATCCAGGGCAGGCCGAGAGCCTCGTAAATGCCGGCTTCGGTATCGCCGGCCACGCGCGCATCGTTCTGGGAGCGGAACAGGCCGTATTCGCTGAGCTTCAGTCCCATCCTCACGGCGCGCGTGCGCAGGGACACGCCGTGATCCTTGCTGCCGGTGAAATATTGCAGAGCGGCGCCGAAGCTCGCGGGCGGCAGCGCGCGCACGTCCACCTGAAGTCCCTCGCGGCCCACCTTGGCGCTGGCTTTGTTTTCGCCGCGGCCGAGCACCTCTTCCACGCGGCTGTAGGCGACGAAGCGGTCGAGGGCGGCGGCCGCATCGGGACCGGTGACCAGCAGATCGAGATCGCCCACGGTTTCGCGTCCGCGGCGCAAGCTGCCGGCGGGAGTGATGCTGTCTACACCTGGGCCGCTCAGGGTACCGGCCAACTCCTCGGCCACGCCCTCCGCGTAGCTCAGCAGATAGCGCCCGCTGCGCATGCGGTACTGGGCGATGGAGCGCAGCACCTTTTCTTCCAGCTTGGCGCCCATGCGCGGCAGCACGCGCAGTTTTTCCTCTTTTGCCAGCCGCTCCAACTCGTCCATGGTGCTGATGCGGTAGTGCTCCAGGATGAGGGCGATGCTTTTAGGCCCGAGGCCCTGAATCTTGAGGAACTCGAGCGCGGTGGGCGGGAACTTCTGCAGCAGCAGATCGCGCCGTTCGCAGGAGCCGTGATCCACGATTTCGTGCAGCACCGCCGCCAGCCCCTTGCCGATGCCGGGAATGTCGGTGACTTTGCGTTCGGGATCGGCGAGGATATCGGCGATGCGCTCGGGATAGCCTTCCACCGCGGTGGCGCCGTTGCGATAGCTGCGGATGCGGAATCCATCCTCGGCGGCGATCTCCATCAGATCCGCCGTCTCCCATAGCACGCGCGCAATTTCCTTGTTCTCCACTGCGGGGCGCCCTTCACTCAATTGTAGAGTGGGCCGGCCGGCGTTGGCAGGCGGAGCCCTTGAAGGATTGCAGCGGCTCTTTCACCGCATCCTGGCTCCCAATTTGCCCGAGAGGAAAGGGAGATCGGTAGCGGTTACAGTGCCGTGCCCTCGGTGCGCAGGAGCTCCATTTCCCGCACCAGCGAGGCCAGGGCCTGGCCGCATTCGGAGAACTCGCCATCGGCGGCCTTGCGTTCAATGTGTTTGAGCATGCCGGCAGCGCGGTTGGCGCCGACATTGGCGCACGCGCCTTTGGAATAGTGGGCCAGCCGCATGCACTCGGTAGTGTTTTGTTCGCGGATGGCGGCTTCGAGCAAGCCCAATTGCTGTGAGGTATCGGCCAGCAGCGCCTCCAGGATCTCCCGCATCAGCTCCGGGTCGTCCATGGTGATATCCCGGAGTTGGTCCTTATCCAGCACCGTACTCGTGTCGGTAGTCTGCACGATTTCATTCTGGAATGAATACAAGTCTCGGCACATCGAGCACAGACCTTAGATGACCCGCGGGAATACCTTATGCGGCGTTTTCATAGGTGGGTGTCGAAGCAATGTGTAGGCGGGCGCGGCACGGGCCACAATTAGCGGGGCCGCAGGGCGCCAAAGCGGAAACTGGCGTCCATCACTCGGAGTTGTGCATCCACCAACGCTGTGGCCTGGAATCCGGGCGCCGATGGGGTGCCGAAGCGCAGGTCGAACAACTCCACCAGTTTGCCGCCGTCGAGCGTGGGCGCAGGCGTTACGCGCCACAGCGGGTACTGATCGAATTGCAGAAACTCTCGGAAGACGGGGGTGCGGGCCGCTGCGGCGAGTGCGGGATCGGGGTCCGGCTTGTAAAGGATCAGGGCGCGGGTAGGATCGAAGTTCCCAGCCACGTCCACATCGGCGATGGCATAGAAGCTCGGGGTTTCGACCAGCCCGCGCCAGCGCAGGGGGTTGAACGGATTGGGCAGGGCAGCCACTCGCATCGGCGAGTCCCCCTGGTAAATCCGCGCATCCAGCATGGCCGCGGCACGCCCGTGCAGCACCAGCCTGCCGCAATCGAGCAGCATCACGGCGGCCAGCGCGAGCACGGCAGCGGCGCGTCCATGGTGGCGCGGCTTCACGCCACCGGAAGCGATCTCGGAGCCGACTATGCGGGCCAGAAACGGCCCCGCCAAGGCGATGGCCGCAATGGCCCAGATCCACAGATCGATCACGCTGGTGGAATCCAGGCGCAGCCAGCGGCCGGAAAAAGGCAGCAGCAGCCGCACGCCGTACACGTTGGTCCAATCGAGCAACAGATGAACGGCCACTCCGAGCATCCCGGCCGCGAAAGCCCCCGGCCAATACAGCGGTTTCCTCCCGGCGAGCCGCACTGCCGCGACGGACAGCAATGCCATCACCGGCATGGCGGCCAAGGCGTGGGTGAGGCCCCGATGATAGTGCAGGTAGGCGAGCGGTCCGCCCAGGCCGGCGAGCACGTCGATATCCGGCGCGTTGGAGGCCACCAGCAGGATCGCGGTCGCCCGCGGCGACCACTTCCCCGCGCCGGCCCGCGCCAGGAAGAGTCCGATCGCGGTGTGCGTTAGATTGTGCATGGCGGGCGAGTTCCTATTGTAGAGAAGATTCGCACTAGGGGTGGTTCCGGGGCACGAGACACGAGAGCGTAGTTGCGAGGTCTAGTGCAAGGGGACGACACAGAGGCTTAGTGTAGAGAAGGTCCCGGCCACACACTTCTCTGACGCCGTCCTCGCACACTCTTCATGGAGCGGCCTCGAGGATGTCATAAGTTCCCTTCAGCGAGGGGTCGGTCAACCCGGTCGCTCTCAATTTACCCGCGATACGGTTGCGGACAGCCTCCGCATTCGGAAACTCCTGTTCGGTCCAAAATCGTTTTGGCTTCTTGAAGTATCCGACCTCATCCAGAAACCATACGCCGTATTCATAGGCATCGTTGGTGGTGTCGTCCAGATCGCTCGTCTTGAAGGAGCCATCTGCCTGGAGCGACTTGCTGAGGCACCATGCGAGCATGCGAGAAATCTCACGGCGCGCGCGCTCCCGAGTCGTGGCGTCCAGTGCAGGCCAAGCGTACCGAAGGATGATCACAGCGTCAGCGTTCAGATGGTTCTCGTAGTGGCCATTGAAACGGAGACCGCCAGGAAAATCGAGATCCTCAGTATCTAACAACCGCCTCGCAATTTGATCCAGATGTTTTACTTGCCCGTGGAGATCCGAGACGACGTGGAACGTCATCGCCATGTCGTCCATTTTCCATATTCGTCCGCGCCGGTCGAGTAGCCACTGGCCCCAGCATCCAGTCTCAGGGTTCTGCCAACCATCGACAAAACTCCGCAGGGACTCGTCCAACTCGGGATGGAAGACGTAACAACTGGTTGGTTTTGTTTTGACGAGCAGCCGAGCCAGCGCAGAAAACGTCTCGTCGAGCTTTTCGCGGTTGAATACGCCGGTTTTCGTAAAATCGTCGTGCAAGGCGGAATCGAGTTCAGCCTTCAGCTTTGCTGGTGAATTGATGCAATCGAGTAAGATCAGCGGATACTTAGGAGGCCCGATGCATTGCTCGATATGGTCGACGGAATAATACAACTTCAAGTACCAAATGCCGATTCCGAGGGCCCAACTTCCATCGGGCTGCTGCTCGGCCGCGAGTGTTTGCGTTTCGGGTTCAGAAAGGCTTCGGCGCAGGGCGGCAATCTCGCCCCAGGTGGCATTGAGATTCGGCGTGAAATTCAGTAACCAGCGTATCTCGCGATAGATATGCATTGAGTAATGCATGTCTTGTCCGCCGGCCTCGGCGCTGGTGATCCGCTTTACAAGAGGCCGCAGAATGGGATCGACCTGTTGGAGACGTTTCTCGCGGGCGATATGGAGTTCAGCAAAATCCCAGTAGAACTGAGCATCCGACAGGATCCGCTGAAAGCGGCACTCGCCAGGGCTGGGCGGTGGCGGGGTGAATATGTGCGCATGGTAGACGCGGTATGCAATCGCGCAGCGCAACAAGCGCTCGCGGCTGAGATAGAGGATGACCGCAAGAACCAAGCCGGCGGCGATAAGAATGAGCCAGGCGGAACGTTTGGGCATGGGCTATTCCGGGGGCTGAATCGCAAGGTCGTTTGGAGTGTCAGGCCTTGAGCTACTCCCCCAACCATCCGATTGCGGTCTACGCGCCTGTCCGGAAACGTGTTGTGATTTTGTCTGTTGGAAAGCTCGATTCGCTGGCATTTCGAAGTGCCACCCCACCCCGGCCGCAGACGATCCTAATCGGCCACGCTGAGACTCATCATAAATTACGCCGGAGCAGGCGCCGCTGCAGAACTGTTACAACCATGTACGGCACGCCACCAGGTTCGGCAGCGCCCTCCACCGGTTAATGGCTGTGTGGGCAGACCTTCATTCCAAATCCATCATACGGCGGACGACTGTCCGGTGACGCGGGTGGGGAATAACAAGCTGGGTTGCCGGAAACTGGCTGTTCAAAAGCGGGGGAGCCGGCAAAGTTGACGTGTCACGCGCGTTTCGGCGCGTGATCCACTACCTAAAATCCTGCCCTCCGGTTGGAACTTTTCACCGGCCCCACGCGTAACTGTTACACTGCGAATTCCGGGGATTATCCAGTGAATAAAATTTTGTTCCTCTTGGCCGCAGGTTTGGCTTTGACGGCTTGCAAGCAGAAACCGGTGCGGCCTGGGATGGGCGGCATGCCGGTGGTACCGGTATCGGTGGCCAAAGTATCGCAGGAATCCGTGCCTACTGAGCTGAAGGTGGTGGGAACGGTGGAGGCTTCGGCCATCGTGCAGGTCAAATCGGAGGTGGCCGGCGAACTGATGGCCGCACACTTTACGGAAGGGCAGAATGTGGCCAAGGGCGACCTTCTGTTCGAGATCGATCCCCGGCCTTACGACGACGCTCTGGAACAGGCGCAGGCCGCGGTGCAGCGGGACAAAGCGCAGATCGTGCAGGCCCAAGCCACGCTTGAGCGCGACAGGGCGACTGCGCGCTTCGCCCAAAGCGACGCCGAACGGCAGGCGGAGCTGAACAAGGGCGGGCTCACGCCTCACTCGGTGTATGACCAGGCGCAATCCACCTCAGATGCGGCCGCGGCTTCGGCGCGCTCGACGCAGGCGACCATCGATACCGCCAAAGCGGCGCTCGAAGCCGACCAGGCCGCCGTGGCGCGTGCCAAGCTCGACCTGGTCTACTGCCAGATTCGGGCGCCCATCTCCGGCCGCACCGGCAACCTGCTGGTGCACCCGGGCAACCTGGTGAAGGTGAACGACGTACCGCTGGTGGTAATTCACCAGGTGGCGCCCATCTTCGTCGACTTCGCGGTGCCGGAGCAACACCTGGGCGCCATCCGCCGGTTGACCGGCGAGGGTCACAAACTGGGGGTACGCGTGGAGTCGCAGGACGATCCTGGCCGGGTCGCCAACGGCTACCTTTCGGTGATCGACAACACAGTGGATGCGGCCACCGGCACGATTCATCTGAAGGCGACGTTCGAAAACGGCGACCGCATGTTGTGGCCGGGCCAGTTCGTCACCGCCACGCTCACGCTCGATACGATCCAGAATGCCGTGGTGGCGCCGGCCGAAGCCGTGCAAAGCGGCCAGCAGGGATACTTTGTGTACGCAGTGAAGGCGGATAACCACGTGGAAATCCGCCCGGTGACGACGGGCCGCACTTGGGGCGGCAAGGTGGTGATCGCGAGCGGCCTGCGGGCGGGCGAAACGGTGGTGACCGACGGCCAATTGCGCATTTTCCCGGGCGCGCAAATTGTGCCGGTGGATCCAGCCAAGCTGGGAACGGGGCCGCTGTGAACCTCTCGCGCATCTTCATCGATCGCCCGATCATGACGACGCTGGTGTGCTTCGCCATCCTGCTGTTCGGAGCCGTGGCGTTTCGCGCACTGCCGGTGGCCGCACTGCCCAGCGTCGATTACCCGACCGTTGAGGTGAGCGCGGCGCTGCCTGGCGCGAGCCCCGAGACCATGGCGTCCTCGGTGGCTACGCCGCTGGAACGCGAGTTCTCCACCATCGCCGGCATTCAATCCATGAACTCGGTGAATTCGCAGGGCAGCACCGATATCACCGTGCAGTTCACGCTCGACCGCAGCATCGATGCCGCCGCGCAGGACATCCAGGCCCACATCGCCGCAGCCGGCGGAAGGCTGCCTGCCACCATGCCGCGGCCGCCCTCCTATCAGAAGGTCAACCCGGCCGACCAGCCTGTGCTTTACCTCGCGCTGGTCTCCGACACCCTGCCGCTGTACACGGTGACCAATTATGCCGACGTGCTGCTGGCCCAGCGCATCTCCATGGTCAGCGGCGTGGCGCGAGTGCAGGTTTATGGCGAACAGAAGTACGCCGTGCGTGTGCAGGTGGATCCCGACAAGCTGGCGGCGCACAACATCGGCATCGATGAAGTGCAGAATGCCATCGCCTCCAGCAACACCAATCTGCCAACCGGCCAGTTGGATGGCGCCAAGCAGGCATTCACCATTCAATCCAGCGGCGGCCTGCTCAACGCGGCGGCTTACCGGCCCATCATCGTCTCCTGGCGCGGCGGAGCCCCGGTGCGCCTGGAGCAGCTCGCCAACGTGGTGGATGGCGTCGAAAACGACAAGCTGATCGCCTGGTATAACAACCAGCGCGGCGTGATTCTGGCCGTCAACCGCCAGCCCGGCACCAACACGGTCGAAGTGGTGGACAACGTCAAGCGGCTGCTGCCGGAGTTTGAAAAGGAGATTCCTCCGGCGGTGAAGCTTTCCGTGGCCTTCGACGCGGCCCAGTCCATCCGTCAGTCGATTCACGACGTCGAGTTCACTCTCACCCTGGTGGTGTGCGTGGTGGTGATGGTGATCTTCCTGTTCCTGCGCAACCTCTCGGCCACCTTGATTCCCGGCGCCGCGGTACCCTTCTCCATCATCGGCACCTTCGCCATGATGTACCTGCTGGGGTACAGCCTGAACAATCTTTCGCTGATGGCGCTGACGCTTTCGGTGGGCTTCGTGGTGGACGACGCCATCGTCACCGCGACGCAGCCTGTAATCCGCGCCTTGGCGTGGCTTACAACATCAAGGCAACCAACACCGTTCTGCGGGTCTCCTATGCCCGCACCATGGAAACGCCGTTCAACGAAAACCTGGTGCTTTCCAGCTTGGGGTGCAACGATGCGGTGATTAATGCCCTCATGACCGCGACCATCAGCCCTTGCGTTGCCAGCACGCCGCTCAGCCCGGGCTGGCGCAACGAGTTCCACACCGGCCTGGAGCAGGCTTTCGGACGGTACCTGGTGGTGTATGCCGAGTACATCTGGAAGACCACACACAAGGCTTACGACTTCAGCGTGCTCGGCAATAC
>CAVXJY010000021.1:0-24393 GCA_963761855.1 Bryobacterales bacterium
ACCATTTGCTCTCTTGAGCGCGGCTTCGCGGAAGTGGTGGCGCCATGCAGCGCCTGCTACAGCCAGTTCAAACGCGCGGGCCACGAGTTGCAAGAACACCCGGAATTGCGGGGCCAGCTCGAAGCAGTTATCGAATATCCATTGGACAATTGCGTGGAAGTGCTTCATCCGCTGGAGATGCTGGAACGGGAGTTGGAGGGAGGCCATTAAAAGTCGAAGCCGATCTCGGTCACCTGCGCATTGCCTGTTACTACGGCTGCCTGCTCACGCGCCCGCCTAAGGTGGTGAACTTCGACGATTGCGAAGACCCGCGGAGCATGGACCGTTTACTGGAGCGGGTAGGCATCACCACGGTGAACTGGGCGCGGAAGACGTTTTGCTGCGGCGCGTTCTATGCCATGGTGAATCCATCGAAAGTGCTGGAACTGACGCGCGAGATCCTGGCGGATGCCGCTGAGGCCGGGGCCAACGCACTGGCGGTGGCTTGCCCGGTGTGCCACCTGAATCTGGATGCGCGGCAGTCCGAGGTCAACCAAGCCTACGGAACGGACTTCTCACTGCCGGTCTTCTACTTCACGCAGCTTCTTGGCTATGCCTTAGGAGTGCCTGCCGAAGGACTGGGTCTGTGGCGGCACATGGTGGATCCTCAACCTCTGCTGGGCGCGAGTGCGGCGCCTGTGAGCGGCTAAAAGATGAGCGAGAAATCCACAGTGGGCGCTGTTCTGGTGGTTGGCGGAGGCGTGGCCGGGATGCAATCCGCGCTCGACCTGGCCGACTCTGGCTACAAGGTCTATCTGGCCGAAAAGGAAAGCAGCATCGGCGGGACCATGGCGCAACTCGATAAGACCTTCCCGTCGAACGACTGTGCCATGTGCATCCTGGCCCCGCGCCTGGTCAGCGTGGGACGGCACCTGAATATCGAGATTCTGACTAACACCGAGCTGACAGCACTGGCTGGAGAAGCCGGAAACTTTCAGGCGCAATTGCTGCGGCGGGCGAGCTACATCGATCCTAATCGGTGCACAGGCTGCGGTGAATGCGCGCTGGCCTGCCCGGTGGAGTTGCCAAACGAGTTCAACCTGGCGCTGAATGGCCGGAAGGCAATCGCCAAGCGGTACCCGCAGGCGGTGCCGGCGCAGTTCGCCATTTCCAAGCGCGAGCGGCCACCCTGCCAGGCAGCGTGTGCCGCCGGAACCAACGTGCAGGCCTATGTGGCGCTGACAGCGCAAGGCAAGTTTGCCGAAGCGCTGGGCGTGGTTCGGGAGCGGATGCCGTTCGCTTCCGTGTGCGGACGTATTTGCCTGCACCGCTGCGAGCAGCAGTGCAACCGGAACGCGGTGGACGAGCCGCTGGCCATCATGCATCTGAAACGGTACCTGGCCGATTGGGACGTCGAAAAGCGGACGCCATTCCCGGCACCAGTCGATAAGACTCGCCAGGAGCGGGTAGCCGTGATCGGCGGCGGCCCGGCCGGCCTAACCTGCGCTCACGATCTGGCCAAGCTCGGCTATCCGGTTACGCTATTTGAATCGGCTGCGAAACTGGGCGGCATGCTGCGCGCTTGTGTACCGCAGTTCCGCCTGCCGGAAGCTTACCTCGATCGGGACATTGAGTATCTGCTCTGGCCCGGTTTCGAAGTGCGCACGAATGCCGCGCTAGGCCGGGACTTCACACTGGAGCAACTGGAAGAGCAGGGATACCGGGCGGTCTTCCTGGCCACCGGCGCCCACCAGCCGAAACGGCTGCCGATTCCCGGGCACGATCTCGAAGGTATCGGCTTCAACATCGACTTCCTCCGAAAAGCGCGCGCCAGCGAGCTTTCCGATCTCAACGGGCCGCTGCTGGTGATTGGCGGCGGCAACGTCGCTATGGATGTAGCGCGCACGGCGCGGCGCCTGGGCGCCGGGAAGGTCACCATGGCCTGTCTGGAGAGCCGCCAGACCATGCCCTCGCACGCCTGGGAAATTCAGCTGGCGCTCGACGAGGGGATCGAGATTGTCAACGACGTCACCTTCAAGCGTTTTCTGGGTGAGGACGGCCGGGTGACAGGCGCGGAAGTGAAGCGCATCCGCTCCATGACGTTCGATAAGGACGGGCGGCTCACCGCCGATGAGATTGCCGGCAGCGAATTCGCAATCGCAGCCGGCCGGGTGGTGGTGGCCATCGGGCAGGCTCCAGATCTGAGCTTCCTTGATCCGAAGAACGCGATCCGCGTGCGGCGCGGCATGGTGGAAGTCGATCCGGAGACCCTCGCCACCGGCCATCCGGGTGTATTTGCCGGCGGCGATGTCATTGCCGAGGAGCCGCAACTGCGTATTTTCGCGGGCGGCGACGTGGTGACCGGCACAGCCTTCGTGGTGGATGCGGTGGCCGCGGGACACAAGGCCGCCGAATCCATTCACCGCTGCCTGGAGGGCGCGCCGTGGCCGGAGCCCGCCGCCAAGCACGAGCCGCCGAAGTTGACGCGCGAGGAGGCGCAACGCAAGCTCCGCCAGGGCGAAATCCAGCGTCAACCCCGCGTCACGATAGCCGAACGGCCGGCCGCTGAGCGGCTGCAAGATTTTGACGAGATCGAACTCGGGTACACCGCTGAGATGGCGATGGCCGAGGCGGGCCGATGCCTGAACTGCGGTTTGTGCTCGGAATGCCTGCAATGTGTCGCCGCTTGCCAGGCGCACGCCATCAACCACCTGCTTCCGCGGCAGGAACACCGGAATCTGAATGTAGGTGCGGTGATCCTCGCCCCGGGCGCGGAAATGTTTAGCGCGGAGAGCAAACCGGAGTACGGCTACAAACGCTTTCCCAACGTGGTCACCAGCCTCCAGTTCGAACGAATTCTCAGCCCCAGTGGCCCGTTTGGCGGCAAGGTGCGGCGGCCCTCGGACCGGCAGGCGCCGCGGAAGGTGGCCTTCATCCAGTGCGTGGGATCGCGCGAGGCCGGCCGGAACTATTGCTCCTCGGTGTGCTGCATGTACACCGCCAAACAGGCGGTGATCGCCAAAGAGCATCAGCCCGGCCTCGATTGCACGGTCTTCTATATCGATCTGCGCGCGGTTTCCAAGGGCTTCGAGCAGTATATTGCCAGGGCCAAGGCCGACGACGTGCATTACATCCGCTGCCGTCCTTCGGCCATTCGCGAAATTCCCGGTAGCCACAATCTGATTGTGGAGTACGCCGATCCGGCCGGCGCGCCGCAGCATGTCGAATTCGATATGGTGGTGCTGGCCGTAGGCTACTCGGCGGAGAAGACCCGCAAGCTGGCCGAAAGCCTGGGCGTGGAAGTGGACGAGAACGGTTTCTGCCGGACGCCGGCGTTCTCTCCCAGCCATACATCGCGGCCGGGCGTGTTCGTCAGCGGGCCGTTCGCGGAACCGATGGATATTCCGGAGACGGTGGCGGCGGCCAGCGCTTCGGCGGCCCACGCGATGAGCTTGCTGGCGGATAGCCGCGGCACGCTGGTGCGGCCGAAGCAGTATCCGCCGGAGCGCGACGTCAGCGGCGAAGAGCCGCGCGTAGGTGTCTTCGTGTGCCATTGCGGGACCAATATCGCCGGGGTGGTGGACGTGGAGCGGGTGGTCCAATACGCGCTCACAATCCCCGGAGTCGCCTACGCGGAACGCAATCTGTACACGTGCTCGGACGATACGCAGAAGCGCATCCGGGAAAAGATCGCCGAGTTGGGGTTGAACCGCGTGGTAGTGGCCTCCTGCACTCCGCGGACTCACGAGGCGCTGTTCCGCGACACCATCCGCGAAGCCGGTCTCAACCAGTATTATTTCGAGCTCGCCAACATCCGCGACCAGTGCTCCTGGGTGCACATGCGCGAGCCGGAGAAGGCCACGCGGAAAGCCATGGACCTGGTGCGCATGTCGGTGGCGAAGGTGCGGCTCGATGCGGCGCTCTATAAGCGCCCGCTGGCGGTGACACAGGCGGCGCTGGTGCTCGGCGGAGGCCCGGCCGGCATGATGGCAGCGCTGGAACTCGCTGACCAGGGCTTTCCGGTGGTCCTCGCCGAACAGAGCAAGGAATTGGGTGGGCATGCGCGCGATCAGCGCTACCTGCTCGGCGCCGAAGAGAGCTCCAGGGGTGGCCTATCGCAATTATTGGCGCGCACGCATTCCCACCCTAAGATCAAAGTACTTCTGCGCAGCCGCCTGAAGGACTTTTCCGGCTCGTTGGGGAACTTCCATTCGACCCTGCTGCAGGATGGAATGGAGCACCAGTTCTCCCACGGCGTGTTGATTGTCGCCACCGGCGCGGAACGCTATCGGCCCGTCGAATACCTTTACGGCGACGACCCGCGTGTGATTCTCAACTATGAAGTGGAAGGCCGAATCGCCAGCGGAGAGCTGCGCACGGACTCCGTCGTATTTATCCAGTGCGTGGGATCGCGCTGTGCCGAACGCTCGTATTGCAGCCGCACCTGCTGCACGGACACGGTGAAGAATGCGATACGGGTCAAAGAGCTAAATCCCGCGAGCGAAGTGTCGGTGCTCTATCGCGACATTCGGACTTATGGCCTGCGCGAAAGGTTTTACCGGCAGGCGCGCGATCTGGGCGTGAGGTTCATCCGCTATGCGGACGAGCAACCACCGCAAGTGGCCGTCCACAATGGCCGGCTGGCGGTTGCCGCCGAAGATCAGCTCACCGAAAGGCGCATCGAGCTGGGAGCCGATACGGTGGTGCTGGCGTCAGCCACGGTTCCCAACCCGGAAAACAAGGAACTGGCGCAGCTTTTGAAAGTGCCGCTCGGGGAAGAAGGCTTTTTCCTGGAAGCGCACCGCAAGCTGCGCCCGGTGGATTTCGCCAGCGACGGCATTTTTCTGTGCGGGGCGGCCCAGGCACCCATGGATTTGCGTGGGGCATTGTCGCAGGCGGCGGCCACGGCCGCGCGCGCCGCTACTGTGCTGGCGCGCAACACCATCGAACTGGAGCCCTCGATCTCGCACGTGGTCGAAGATAACTGCGACGGTTGCGCTTACTGCGTAGACCCCTGCCCCTACCATGCGCTGCGGCTGGTGGAGTACGGCACGAATGGAACCACCAAAAAGCGTGTGCAGGTGGATGAAGCGGTGTGCAAAGGTTGCGGGACGTGCCAGGCGACCTGTCCCAAGAACGCCATTTTCGTTTGGCATTTCCGGCCCGAGCAACTGATGGCGCAGATCCACGCGGCGTTGAACGTTTGAGGTGCTTGCGAGATGAGCGATACCGAATTGTGTGAGGCACAAGCGACCGGAGAGAGCGGCGGCGCAGGGTGGGAGCCGCTGATTCTGACCTTCTGCTGTTACTGGTGCGCGTACACCGGCGCCGACCTGGCCGGCACTTCGCGATTGCAGTATCCCACCAATATCCGTATCCTCCGCGTGCAGTGCAGCGGCATGGTTCATCCGAACCTGGTGATTGAGGCGCTGACCAAGGGCGCCGATGGAGTGCTGATGCTCGGCTGCCACCCGGGCGATTGTCATTATCTGGAAGGCAACCTGCGCGCGCGCTCGCGCGCGGAGGCCATTTCCCTGATGTTGGAAGATTTCGGACTGGAGCCGGAGCGCTTCCGTCTGGAGTGGGTGTCGGCTTCCGAAGGACCGCGCTTCGCGCAGGTAGTCACCGAAATGGTGGAGCAGGTCAGGCAACTAGGGCCGAGCCCTTATCGAAGCTGAGAAAAGGAGGCGCAGCATGACTGCCCGTTTAGCCGAAGAGTGGTTCGCGATCTGCGGCGGATGCGAGGTGACAATCCTCGATATCGGCGAACCGTTGTTGGACTTGTTGGAGAAAGTCCAGATTGTCCACATGCCGGTGCTCATGGACCACAAATTGTATGGCCAGACCGGCGAAAAAGCGGAAATGGAAATTCCGGAGGCGGAGGTAGGCCTGATCTCCGGCGGCGTTCGCAGCGATGAGCACAAGCGGCTGGCCGAGGAGATGCGCCGGAAATGCAAAACGCTGATCGCGCTGGGATCGTGTGCGTGTTATGGCGGTATTCCAGCGTTGGCCAACCTGTCGAGCACCGAAGAGTTGTTGACCAAGGTGTACCGGGAGAGTGTCACCACCGATAAGAATGGATTCCCCCACGAGGAAGTCCCCGCCCTGACCGATCGTGTGTACGCCGTCAGCGAAGTGGTGAAGGTGGATTTGATGCTGCCCGGCTGCCCCACCACCCCGGAAATGGTCGCGAACGCGCTAACCGCACTGCTGGAAGGCCGCCCCTTCACGCTATCGACCAAGAGCGTATGCGACGAATGCCCCACCATCCGCGAGAAGAAGGCCGTTTCGGCGCTGCGGCGGCGGCTGGAGGCCCCCACGTTCGTTCCCGGCGCTCCGCTGAACCAGATGCGCTGCTTAATGGAGCAGGGGTTCTTGTGTAACGGTCCGGCGACGCGCTCCGGGTGCGGCGGCAGCGAGGGCACGCCGCGCTGCATCCGTGCATATATGCCGTGCGAGGGGTGCTTCGGACCGCTTTCGGAGAAGGCCAACCCCATGGTCGACATGATGGGCGCGCTTTCTACGGTCGGCCTCGATCCGAAACAGATTCCGGACCGGGCCGCAACATTCAATCGATTTTCCGGTGCGGGCCGCCTGCGGCCGGTGCCCAAGAGGTGAACCATGGGAAAGACAATAGTCATTCAACCTGTGACGCGAATTGAAGGCCACGCCAAGATCACTATCCAACTGGACGATGGAGGCAATGTCAACCTGGCGCGCGTGAATGTCATCGAGCTGCGCGGGTTCGAGCGCTTCTGCATGGGGCGGCCTGTGGAAGACATGCCGCGCATTACGCCGCGCATTTGCGGCGTCTGTCCGTGGTCGCACCATCTGGCAGCGGCCAAGGCCTGCGACGCTGTTTTCGGGGTCGAACCGCCGCCCGCGGGCGCCAAGCTGCGCGAACTGTGCAACAGCGTCGCCTTCATGGAAGAGCATATCCTGCACTTCTACTTTCTGGCGGGCGCAGATTTCCTGTTGGGCCCGGATGCCGATTATTCGGTGCGTAACGTCATCGGCGTATTGCAGGCTGCGCCCGATGTTGCCCGGCGCGTAGTCCGCGTGCGGCACATGTGCGCCAAAATGCTGGAGATCCTGGCGGGCAAGCCCATTCACCCGCAGGCCGCGGTCCCGGGCGGCTTCACCAAGCCACTGGCGAAGGAGGAACGCGACCAGTTGCGCAAGATGGCCGATGAGGCGCTGGAGCTGGCCAAGTTCTCCATCGCCTTTGCCAAAGAAAACGTGTTCCCCAAGTACCTCGACGTGGTGAAGTCCCTGGGCGTCATCACCAGTGGGTTTATCGGAACCGTCAAAGACAACGGCTCGCTGGATCTCTATAGCGGGAAGCTGCGCCTGATGGCGAGCGACGGCTCCTTCGAAGACTTTCCGTATGACCAGTACACCGAGTACATCGGGGAACACATCGAGCCTTGGAGCTACCTGAAGTTCCCGTATGCCAAAAAGAGGGGCGGCTTCTCGCTGGAAGATAACGCGCCCGGCCTGTACCGCGCCAACACGCTAGCCCGCATCAACGTTTGCGATTTCATCGACACGCCGCTGGCGCAAGCGGAGTTGGAAGAATTCCGGCGGAACTTCGGCCGTCCGGCTCAGCTCACGCTGCTTTACCACTGGGCTCGCCTCATCGAACTGCTGTATAACGCCGAGAACGCCATACGCCTGCTGGACGATGCGGACATCACCAGCCCGGAAACCCGCGTGAAGGTGACGCCACGCGCCGCGCGCGGAGTGGGTTGCACGGAAGCCCCGCGCGGCACGCTGATTCACGATTACGAGACCGACGCCGAAGGCATGATCGTCAACATGAACCTGATCGTCGGGACCACGCATAATAACGCCCCCATCAACCTGTCGGTTACACAGGCCGCCAAAAGTCTGATTCACGATGGCAAGTACGATCAGGGGGTGTTGAACACGGTAGAGATGGCCATCCGCGCTTACGACCCGTGCCTGTCGTGCGCCACGCACCGGCTGGACGGAAAACTGTCGGTGAAGCTGGACATCTTCGATGCCAAGGGCAGCCTGCTCGATACGTTCGCAAACTAGCGCCGCGTCGGAGGCCGTCATGGCAGACATGAAAGAAGACGCTATTCCCGATTTTTGCTCGAAGCCGGCGCTCATCCTCGGCTGCGGGAACGTCTTCTTCGGCGATGACGGCTTCGGATGCGCGCTGGCCGAATACCTCGAAGCGCACTTCGACGTGCCTGGCGGCGTTTGCCTGCTGGATGCGGGAACGGGAGTGCGCAAGCTGCTGTTCACGCTTTGTCTCAGTCCGGTGCGCCCGCGCCGGCTGCTGATTGTAGACGCGGCGGATTTCGGGCGGGAGCCGGGCGAGTGGTTCGAGATCGACCCGGCCGATATCCCCGTGGTCAAGCTGGACGATTTTTCCATGCACCAGTTGCCCACATCCAACCTGCTGCGCGAGTTGCAGCAGCAGACCGGCGTTGAAGTGCGCGTGCTCGCCTGCCAGACGGGCCCCTTGCCCGCGGAGGTCTGTCCCGGGCTATCCGAACCCGTTCGACGCGCGGTGCCGGAGGCCGCGCGATGGGTGGCGCGTGAGTATTTCGATGCGGCAAGCTTGGAGCCCGTCACGGAGGCGAGTCATGCCCAATAAGCGCGTGATCGAAGCCGGTCATCTGCTGGCGATGGTTTTTGTCGCGTTGCTGTTGGCCGGTGCGAACCAGTATCTGGGCGCCCACCCCTTCATCGCTGGACTGCTGCTGGCGGCTTTTGCCTTCCCGTATTACACTGCGGCGCGGATCACGGGCGAGCGGCAATTTCTGTATCCCGCGGTGCTTCTCCCGGTTTTGGCATATCACCTTCTCTTGCATGGCATGGGAATCGCCCCGGAGTTACATCCGCTTTTTGCCCTCCTGCCGGTGGCCGTTATTTACACCATCGCCAGCCAGAACCTGTTTCAGCGGCCGCCACGCGCGAGCCAGGCTTTATACGGCGCCAACGGAGTGCTGATCGGCGTCATGGCGTTGTGGGTCCTCTTCCGGCTTACGTGGTTCTACGACCAGGCGCCTCTAGCCACTGCGCTGGCGCTCGCCGGCTTCTGTGTCTACGCCTGGCTTCGCTTCCGCGCCACCGAAGGAAGCCTGCACTCGCTAGCCATGGTGCTGATGGGCAGCGGGGCTTTCCTGCTCTTTCTCTATTGGCGGCCGCAGCTCGCGGTGCTTCTGGCGACAACTGCCGGGCTATTGATCTGGGGCCTCTTTTACCGCCGGGCGGATGGGCCGGCCCTGCCACGGCTGGAAACCGGAATCCTGCTGGCGGCAGGCGCCTATCTATTGTATATAGGGACGGCCGCGGCGGGCCGCCCTCCGGACGCGGCCCTGGTGCCTTTCGGATATCTGGTTGCCGCTACCATCTGGTTACAACTGGGGTTGGCGTTGAATCGCCCGGAGCAACCGGACATACTCGGACCCAATCCCGCGGTGTTGCCGTGCTTGTTGCCGTTATTCGGCGCTGGAGTTGCGCTGGCGCTGGCGGGCTTCATTCTGAGCACAGCCCTGCTTAATCCGCGGATGCCAATCGCTGCTACCGTTGCCTATCTCGCGATCTTCGCCATCGTGTTTGCGGCCACGGGTTCTCGGCTGGCTCAAGGCAGTCGAAGCCTCGTGGGCGTGGCGGCAGCACGCCTCATCGCGGGGCTGGGGCGCGTGGCACCGCTGGTGGCCCTGGCTTATATTGCCGTTCAGCGATTTCCGGCGGGCCTCCGGCTGGCGCTGGGCGCTCTGAGCCTGGGGCTCATCAGCCTGCTTTGGGCATACCGGCAGCCCCCCAAGCTATTCGCCCGGCGGAATTACTACGCCTACCTGGCCGGCATTTTTCTCATCCTGGCGTACTTTTTGGTGGAACGCCGGCTGGCCGCGGTCGGCTCCCCAGTGGATCTGGCTGCGGGCGCCGGGGCGGCTCTGGTGGTATTGGCCACCGCCTGGCTATTGCGCAAGCGCGTGACTGACGCCTGCCGGCTCTCTTTGTATGAGGTCGCCAGCGTGGGCGCCATCGTGGCTGCCCTGATCTATCCGCTGGCCAATCCTATCGAACCGTTCCTCGCCACGCAACTGGGGCTGCCACTCATTTTCTTGAGCGCGATCGCGTTTCTGGCGGTGCGAGAGGTCTCCGTTCTGTTTTCGATTCCGGTGGCGCTTGGCTTCTGGCTCTATATCGCCGAATGGCTGCTGGGCGTACGCGGCGAGTGGCTGGGCGTTCCCTACCTGGTTTTGGGCCTGGCTTGGGCCGCCGCTGCGTACCGCCTGTCGGCGCGCGCCAGCCGGTGGTCTCCACTCCTGTATTTCATGTGGTTCGTTTCGGTGGGCGTGTCAGTCGCCCTGTTCTGGCCTTACCAGGCGGTGGGCGCCTGGTTAGCGCCATTGTGGCCGGTGGCGTTCGTGCTGGTTGCACGAGGCTCGTCCAGCGGCCGCGATCCAGCTTTCGCTGGGGCACTGGAGGCCATCGGCGGGTTGCTGGCGATGGGCGCGACGGGCATGCTCCTCTGGCAACATCTCTTTGCGCCGATGGCTCTCGCCTTGCTGGTTTACGCACTGCTCTATGCCTGGGTGGCGGCGCGGCACGGGGCTTGGGCGTATCTCTATGCCGCCGCGGCCAGCGTCGTCGCCGCCTTCTACATGGAATTATTGGCAGCGGGTTGGGCGTTGCTCTCGCTGCCGCTGTTTCTTCCGGTGGCTGCGGCCCTCTCTCTGATAGCGATGTGGCTGAGGCGGCGCGGAAACGCCCGCGAAGCGCTGCCGTTGGACCTCGCCGCTGCCGCTGGCGCAGCGACTGGTGCAGCGATCCTGCTGGCGCTGCCGTTCGGCCAGATGACCACCATTGGTTGGATGAGCGGGTTGGGTTATCTCGTCTTGTATCTGCTGTTGAGTTACAACGGCGCTGGGCAAGCACTTCTGGCTGGCGCCAGCCTGGCGGGAGCCTTTGCGATCTACGAGTTTCTCCCGGCCTTGACGCCGGTCACCGCGGGTAATCACATCGCCTTCCTGATACCGATAGCGCTGTTGCTGGTGCTGCTCGGCCGCTGGCGCCAGACCGGCCGGGACACACAAGGCGCGTGGGCCCTTTACGCCGCCGCGATCGCGATCACCGTTGCAGCCAGCTTCTTCGTATTGGGACCAGTGGCGGTTCCGGCCGCGGCGCGGATGGTGCTGCTGGTGGCGCTGGCAGTGTGGCTTGCGCTCATGCTGGTGACAGAGCGCGAGATCTTCATCTACTGCGCCACGCTTACGCTGGCAATTCTCGCTTATCACTTCGTGCAGAATTCGACCGACCTGTTCGGCCGCCACCTGGTGGGGTTCTTCCTGTGGGGAACGGCCCTGCTGGGGCTGATCTTTCTGGCAGGCGTGGCGCGCAATCTTGTGCGGTTCCGCCGGCCCACGCTGTTCCTGCCGCCGGCCAAATGGAGGCATCGTTACTTGTACGCCTTGCCTGTGGGACTGCTGGGCGTGGCGACATTCGGAAGCTGGGGCGTCGCCACCAGCTCCAATCCAATCTTCTGCGGAAGCTGCCACGAGATGCGCTCTTACTTCAGCGACTGGAAATCCTCTCCGCACGCCAGATCCGAAATCGGCTGTCCGACATGCCACTACGAGCCGGGTGTGCGCGGTTTTGCCAAGGCGAAGATGCAAGGCTTTTCAGAACTGGTCATCTCTTTGACCGGGGCGCCGGTATCGAAACCAGCCGCCCGCGTCAGCGACGACACCTGTCTCCGCAGCGGCTGCCACAGCACCCGCGAGTTGACCGGCGTCCTTCATGCGCGCCGCCTCTTCTATTTCAATCACGCCACGCATCTCAGGGGCACGTTCGCTCAGGCGGGCTTGGGCGCTCCCGGCAAAAACTGGCGCGGGCCGGAATTGCGTTGCACCAGTTGCCACACCGACGTCGGTCCTGAAAGCCACTTCGCCGTCGATACCAACGCGTGCTTCACATGTCATTTCGAGACAGGCGGGCCCAATGGGCTCGACCCGCGGCCGGCCATTGCCGGTGTGGGCTGCGTCAATTGCCATGCCGTTCCGCAAGGTGGGGTACCCTCCGGGCCCGGCGCCGAGCCGTTCGACCATGCGGCCGCGGGAGTGACGCCAAGCGCCGATTGCGCCGGTTGCCATGCGGGTTTGTCGCACGGGTCCGTGGCGGTGGAAGAGCGCCAGTGCCGCCACTGCCACCTGGAGCGCTCGGAGGACCTGCTACGCGCCGGTGAGACGGCCATACACCGCCGGCACGTGCGCGATGACGCGATTGGTTGCGACTGGTGCCACGGGGTGATCCGCCATCACCTGGATCGCCAACCTGTGGCCAACGCCCGAGTCGCCGTTTCGGGAAAAGAGAGGGAATGAACTGCCGCCACTGTCCGAGGGTTCAACATGCGCTCCGTTGGGTCTTTAACTGAGGAAAAGATTTCCAGATAGAAGGATCTGTATGAGCCGCCACGGCAGCCTGAGAGAGATCGAGGATTTTCTGGGAAGCGCACATGTTTTCGCCTCCGCCATTACCGACATTATCGAGCAACGCCTGCTTGAGAGAGTGGCGGAAGGGCAGGTAACGGCCTCGCAAGTGAACGTGCTGAAGCTGGTGGCCATGACGGATGCCTACACGCTCGGTGATGTGGCTTCATTTCTCCGGGTCAGCAATGCGGCTGCCAGCAAGTCGGTCGACCGCCTCGTACGGCGCAATCTGCTGCGGCGCACCGAGGACCAGAAGGACCGGCGTGTCATGCACCTCCACCTGACCCGCGCCAGCCGCCGGCTGTTGACAGCTTATGAGAACGCCCGCCAGCACAAGCTGCGGAGCATTTTCGTGCAGTTTCCCCAAGAGGAACTGCGGCGCGCGTCGGAACTGCTGGACCGGTTGTCGGCGGATATCGTGGATCACACCTCGAATGCGGAGGAACTCTGTCTTAAGTGCGGAATCTATTTTCGGGAACGCTGTCGGGTACGCGAGCTCGTTCCGTGCAATTGCTTTTACCAGCGGGCCCGGCAGGGCGTCCCGGCAGCGCCCCCATCGGCGCCGCAACGGGAAGATATGAATAACAACGGGGAGGGATGAATTATGTGTCTGGCAGTGCCGGGTAAAATCATCGAAGCGGAAGAGCGCGACGGCAACCGGATCGCGAAAATACAGTTCGGCGGCATTGCCCGCCAGGCGTTCTTGAACTTCGTTCCCGAAGCTCAGGTGGGCGATTACGTGATGGTGCACGTCGGCTTTGCCATCAGCCGCGTGGACGCGGAGGAGGCGGCGCGCACATACCGGTTGCTGGAAGACTTGGGCCTGCTTGAAGCAGAACTGGGGGACGCCGGACAGCCGGAGCCGCGAACGCCATGAAATATATCGACGAGTACCGCGACGAGCGCGTTGTGCAATCGCTGGCGGCGCAGATTGCGCGGCGCACCACGCAGCCCTGGAGTCTGATGGAAATCTGCGGGGGGCAGACACACACCATCATGAAGTATGGCCTCGATGAACTGATCCCAGCCCGGATCCGCCTGGTGCATGGCCCCGGATGTCCGGTGTGCGTCACGCCGCTCGAGGTGGTGGACAAAGCCATCGAGATCGCGTCGCGCGCGGATGTCACCTTCGCCTCCTATGGCGACATGCTGCGAGTGCCTGGATCTCATTCCGACCTGTTCCGCGTCAAGGCCGCGGGCGGCGATGTGCGCATCGTCTACTCGCCGATGGAAGCGGTGAAACTGGCGCGCTCGCTTCCACAGCGGCAGGTTGTGTTCTTCGGCATCGGCTTTGAAACCACCGCTCCTCCCAACGCCATGGCGGTGTGGGAGGCACGCCGCGAGAGCCTGGACAATTTCTCCATGCTGGTTTCGCACGTGCTGGTGCCGCCGGCCATCCGGCTGCTGCTCGGTTCGCCGCACAACCAGGTGCAGGGGTTCATCGCGCCGGGACACGTTTGCACGGTTATGGGCTATTGGCAGTATGAGGCGCTCTGCCGCGACTTTCACGTTCCCATCGTGGTGGGCGGCTTTGAGCCAGCCGACCTGTTGGAGGCCGTGGACATGCTGGTGGCGCAACTGGAAGAAGGCCGCGCGGCGGTGGAAAACCAGTATGTCCGATCCGTTCGCTACGAAGGCAACCTGCCTGCACAGCGAATCGTGGAACAGGTCCTCGAAGTCTGCGATCGCAAGTGGCGCGGTATCGGCGTCATACCGCAAAGCGGGTTGCGCCTGCGGGGGGAGTTCGCCGCCTATGATGCCGAGCGGATCTTCGGAGTCGGCGAGATGACTGCGGAAGAGCCGGCCGAGTGCATCAGCGCCGAAGTCTTGCAGGGTCTAAAGCGGCCCACCGACTGCCCGGTCTTCGGTGCTGCCTGCACGCCGGAAAACCCCATGGGCGCTCCCATGGTTTCGGCCGAAGGAGCGTGCGCCGCTTACTATCGTTACCGGCGGCATTCCATCCAGCCGAGCGAGGTTTCGTGATGCGGGAAGGCACTCGATCGATCGCCGAAATGGTCTGCCCTGCGCCTCTGTCAGCCGGCGGCCAGGTGTTGTTGGGCCACGGGAGCGGAGGTAAGCTGAGCGCCGATCTGATCCACGATGTATTCCTCGCGGCGTTTGATAACCCCATCCTGGCGCGCATGGACGACCAGGCGATCGTCAGCATCAATGGCCTGCGGCTGGCCTTCACCACGGATACGTTCGTGGTGAAGCCGCTGTTCTTTCCCGGCGGCGATATCGGCTCGCTGGCGGTCCACGGCACGGTGAACGATCTCGCCATGGGCGGGGCGCAGCCGCTGTTCTTGAGCGCCGCCTTCATCATCGAGGAAGGGACTCCCCATGGAAACCTTGCGCCGCGGTAGCTGGCCTCCCTGCGGCAGGCTGCGTCGCAACGCCGGCGTGCAAGTGGTCACCGGCGACACGAAAGTGGTGGAAAAGGGGAGCGGGGACGGGCTCTTCATCAATACTTCGGGTATCGGAGTCTGTGGCGGATGGCATTCAACTTTCCGCGGACCGGGCGCGCCCAGGCGATCGAGTGCTGCTGAGTGGGACTATCGGCGACCACGGAATCGCCATTCTGGCGAAGCGCGAAGGCATCGAGTTCGATAACCCTTTGGAGAGCGATTCCGCCGCCCTGCACACGCTGGTGGCTGCGATGCTCAGCGCCAGTACCGAGATCCGGTGTCTGCGCGATCCCACGCGCGGCGGGCTTTCCAGCACGCTCAATGAATTCGCCGCACAAGCGCAGGTTGGCATTGAAATCGACGAGCGCGCGATCCCAGTGCGCGAAGAAGTGAAAGGCGCCTGCGAGATGCTCGGGCTGGACCCTTTGTACGTCGCCAATGAAGGGAAACTGGTGGCGATCGTGGCCCCGGACGCGGCAGATGGAGTGTCGGCTGCCATGCGGCGGCATCCGCTGGGCGCGCAGGCGCGGACCATCGGATCGGTAACCGCCTCGCATCCGCGCCTGGTCACCATGAGGACCGCGGTCGGGCCGACCCGCATTGTGGACATGCTCGCGGGCGATCAGTTGCCCCGGATCTGCTGAGGTCGATGATGCACGAACTGGGAATTGCGAATCCGTGCTCGAGGCGGTTCAGACGGAAGCCGCGCGCCATCCCGGAGCCGTAGTCCGGAAGGTTGCCGTCACCGTGGGTGAACTGGCAGGAGTCGATCCCGGTTCCCTCGCCTTCAGCTTCGAGGCGCTGACAACGGGGACCGAGTGGCAGCATCTGGTTCTGGAGATTCAGACGCGGCCGCGACTGCATCGCTGCCCTGCTTGCAAGCTGAATTTCCGCGTGATCGATTACCAGTTTGCCTGTCCGAAATGCGGCGCCTCGCAAACCGAATGCATCGGCGGCGATGGACTCTGTAAGTGATTGAAAATAAAATGGCTCCCCACATTGGACATGTTTCGAACTTTTGTGGCTCAGCTGGCCCTCTGATCGAACCCGCAGGCGTCCATTGTTTTCAGAGCGATTCGAGCGCACCGCCGCGCTTGTCCAGAGTGGGCACCCAGTCTGGACACGTCTCGAACTCGCGGAGGGAGCCCAAGATAACGAATGGGATGGGGCGTCAACCGGCCAGAACCGCCGCTCCAAGACTGAGCCACGACAGGAGTGGAACAAAGTAGCGGATGACTTCGTAATTGTTCACCATGACAAACGCCTCGAAATGGATCGCCTACTGCTCCACTGCCATCCTGGTGGCGCTGTACGTGGTAGGCGCCGTCAGCAATGGGTCTCTTCGCCACGAGGTGCAAACGTTGCCTCCTTGGTTCCCGATTGTACTGGGGTTTCGCCAACGAGAGCTTGCCAAGTGGTCGGCCTTGCCTTGTCTCATTTTCTGGCTGGCAATTGTGGTCCTAATTTGGCTGTTCCTTCTCGGATGGGCACGTATTGTATCGGGTCACTTTTCCCCAATAGAGATAGCCATGACGCTGGTGATTGGGGTGGCCTGCGTGACGGGAATTGTCCTCAGTCTTCGCTGGCGGACGGCGGTGAGCTCATTCGCGGCACTCGGTGCGGCAGTCCTATTCGGAGTGCTCCAATTGCTAGCGTTTCGAATCAGCCTACTTCCGTACATCGCCACTCGTTGACCACATGGAATCGGTGGTCCGCCACGCAGTACTGTGCGAACGAATCGCTTGATATGAATGGTTCCTGAATCGTCGGAAGTTCGGACGCATAGTGGACCAGCGCCGACTCGTTTTGGGGGATGCCGGCCGGATGAATTCGTTGTCAAAAGTTCGAGTCCACGCCGGGGTCACAGTCAAGGGGGGCCAATTCGGAAGAAACGTCTGATATGCCCGTAGCGTGAATTCCGCGACCGTCCCCGCCAATGTCGGAGATGAAGTGGTGGCATGGTTCACCGGCGGTGGCCCGGTCAACGCTGCTGGAAAGCTCACAACCAGCGCTCCGGCGCCCGACGGACTCTCGCCCATAACCGGAGCCTATTCAGTGACCGTCGGTGGCATTGCGGCCAACGTCATTTACATCGGCCTGGCGCCTGAGTCGGTTGGAGAATATCAGGTGAACTTCGTGGTGCCGCAACTCGCCAAAGGCACTTATCCGGTGCAGATTACCATCGCAGGCCAGACATCCAACAAGCCTGAGATGACGGTCGGAAATTAAGTGCCGCGCAACAGGTTGCCGGTGTAGCGCAGGCTTGCGTATGGACCGGTGATAGACACCATACGTGCGGCGGCGCGACGAGCGGGTGTTGCCCTGGAGTGGACCATGCTGCCAGAGGGGCCGGATTGGGTTCTGGGGAATGCGAAGGTGGATCTCTGGCCCATTGTCGCCGGCTTGCCGGAACGAAAGGCGGAGGAAAGGATTGTACAATGATGGTTTCCCGGGCTTTATCCAGACTTTTTCCTGAGGCGCTCGACCAGTGAAGAATCTCGTTACACTCTTTTCTGCTATTTGTCTTTCGCTTTCATTCATTGGCTGGGGCGGTGAAGCAGCCACCGCGCCTGTCACGCCGCTCGCACCCGACGGCATAACGCTCCAGCTTTCCACCTCCACGCTCACCGTCCCCGAAGGTTCCAGCGCTAGCGCCGCCGTCACCCTGGCTCGCACAGGAATCACAGAAAGTGTCAGCTTCAGCGTGACCGGGCTTCCCGCGGGTGCGACCATCTCTTACCTGAATCCCGAGGCCACGAGCAGCGGGCAGATCACCGTGATGGCGACGACCGCAGCCGTCGGCACCTATGCGCTCACGCTGCAGGCGACCGACGGAACCAACTCCGCCTCGTCGAGCCTCAGCCTGGTCGTCACTGCCGCTGCCCAGGCTCCGGATCCCTATGCGTGGAGCTCGACCAGCCCCCTCATCTCCGCCATCCCCAACGCCACCCATCCGATCGTTTCGGTCAAAGACCCCACCGTCGTCTTCTACGACAATCAGTGGAACGTTTACGCAACCACCGCCGACACTTCCGGCAACTGGAACATGGTCTATCTGAACTTCCCTGACTGGAGCCAGGCCTCTGCCGCCCTGCCCTACTACATGGACGCCACGCCCGGTCTTAGCGGCTATCACTGCGCACCGGAGCTCTTCTACTTCACACCGCAGAACAAGTGGTATCTGATCTACCAATCCGGGCCGCCGCAGTACTCCACCGCCGCCGACCCCACTCAGCCGCAAACCTGGACTCCGCCGCAGAGCTTCTTTTCGAGCCAGCCGTCCAACGTAAGCAACTGGCTCGATTTTTGGATCATATGCGACTCCGCCAACTGCTACCTGTTCTTCAGCGGGGACAACGGCAATTTTTATCGCAGCCAAACCACCATCGCGGATTTCCCCAACGGCTTCAGCACGCCGGAGATCATCATGCAGGCCACCACTGCCGGAGATTTGTTCGAGGCCAGCCGCACCTATGCCCTTAAGGGATCGACGCAGTACTTGACCATCATTGAGGCCATGGGGGGGCCCTATGGCCACCGCTACTTCCGGGCCTTCCTTGCGGGCAGCCTGGATGGCATGTGGACTCCGGTAACCGGCGCCAACAGCTTCGCCACGCCGTTCCTTGGCGAAGACAACGTGACCTTTGCCGCTGGCGTCACCTCCTGGACCGACGATTTCAGCCACGGCGGAATTATCCGCACCGGCTACGACGAAACCCTCCAGATCGACCCCAACAATCTGCAATTCCTCTACCAGGGAGACAACCCCGCGGCGAACGCTCCCTCCTACAGTCAGATTCCTTGGCAGCTCGGGCTGGCGACCGCAACCAGTTCACCTGCCGTGCCGACAGTAAACGCTGGAGGTGTCTTGAATTCTGGCAGCTACACCGGGCAAGGCGTTGCGCCCGGCTCCATTGTGTCCATCTTTGGCGCGAACCTGGCCGCCTCAACCGCCATCGCAAACGCCAGCCCGCTGCCGACCGCGTTGAGCGATGTTGCATCGGTGACGTTCAACAACATTCCCGCGGGGCTGTTCTTTGTCAGTCAGAACCAGATTAATGCGCAGCTTCCGTTTAACGTGCTTCCCTCCGACCAAGGAGGCACGGTGAACGTTGTGGTTAGTCGCAACAGCGGCGAATCACCCCCTCAGAATGTTACGGTGACTCCGGCCTCGCCCGGCATTTTCACGACAACGGCAAACGGGCTCGGCCAAGCCTTTGCGTACGACAACAGCACGGGCGCGCTCGCCGCGCCGGCCGGCGCGGCGATTGGACCCTTCGCCACGACCCCCCTGTCTCTCGCTTCGGGGCACGCCTTGATCATTGCCTGTACCGGACTTGGCGCTGTGACTCCTTCGATCGACAACTACGTGGCAGCGTCGGATGGCATTTTCCGGAACACTCTGCTACAGCCGACCGTGTTGATCGGCGGTGTCCCGGCGCAGCCCATTTATTCCGTGCTCTCGCCGCAATTCGCCAGCGAGTATCAGATCGGTGTAACGCCGGCCGCGAATACACCAACGGGGAACGCGGTGTCCTTACAGATCCAGATTGGCGGCCTGACGACGTCGAAACAAGTCACTATCGCGGTCGCCCCCTAATCTAAGTTTGGATGTCGGCGTCGCGTGGAATCCGCCACGCCGAAGAAGCGACGACCAAGGCGTGCCCCGAAGTGAGAGACAGGGGGGCGTGGGCCCTTGTGTATCAGGAGGTTTCACTCCGGCCTTACTTCCAATCTCCCGACGCCACAAATCCAGCCCCGTATGGTCCGAAAACCAAACCTGGCGGTTTTCGGGCCCTTATTTCAGGATTGTCCGACTCTTGCGGACGGAAGCAGCGAACGGGCGCCTGGGACTTCGCTCCTTCATTCCAGGTTGCTTCGACGTTTCCCAGAAGGCCGCCGAAGTCATAACCAACGAGGCGGAGGGTCTTCACCGTATCTGTTCGCGACGGCCCGGGATTCCCGCGGCGCTCAGGCCGCGCTGCGGTAGTAATAGTTCAGCATGCCGCCCAGGCGTTGGCGCCGTTGAACAGCGCCCGGGTTTCCCAGATGATCAGGCTCGGGGTTGATTAGTCGGTTGGACAGGCCCTGGTGATTGCGCTCGCTGTGATAATGGACCACGAAATCTTGGATGGCCGTCCGCAACGACTCCTCTCCAAACAGGATCAGCCGTTCCAGACAGGATTCTTTGATGGTCCGCACGAATCTTTCGGCGTACGCATTGAGATTCGGCGATCGTGGCGGTAGCTTCACGGATGTTACGCCAACCTCGGCAAGCATGCTCAGGAACGCAGTCGTAAACAGCGGGTCACGATCATGGATCGGGTAGCGCTTGCCAGTCAGAATTCCGTCGATCGCGTCGGTGAGATTCCTGCCGATCTGCTCCATCCACAGCCCATTTGCCCCGGCTGCCACGCCGGCGATTTCGACCTTGCGAGTGGACAACTGGAGGAAGAAGAGCACCATGAACCGCTGTAGCCCTCGTCGCGTCCAGACTTCCACGGTGAAGAAATCGGCGGCCACGATCAAATCCCAGTGCTGGGTCAGGAACTCCTTCCAGGTTGTCTTCTTATTCCGCTCCGGCGCTGGTTCAATGCCGTGCCGCGCCAGAATCTCGGCAACCGTGCTGCGGGCTATTTCGTGCCCCAGATTGGACAAAGCGCCCTGTATGCGCCCATAGCTGCGTTTGTCAACTTGATTTGGCCCCTTTTGATGCTCTGATCTGGCCCCACCTGGTGTTTGCCTAATTCTTCCCGTTTTGGCCCTGACGGAAGGAGCCCGTAGGGCGACTGGAGTTAGGGCCAAAACGGTCGCCGGCACCGTCCTTAAGGCTGATTCCGGCAGTGCCTGACCGCCCAGCGGTCGCTAAAAGGGCGACTCCGGCTCGTTCCCCTCCGGATCAAACATATGTTCAAACGGCACGTGCTCAGTCGCCCTGCTCGATCCCAGCACGACCTGAAACTCCGTCTGATCGGCGCCCAGACAATCAAGCTTGACAACCTGGGCCAGCCTGCTTTCCACCCACCGCCGTCCTTCGTCATGGCTGCGCTCGGCCTGGTGGCCGATCTCCAGCGCCCGCTGGAATGCCGTATCCTGATCGTTACTCAGAAAGATGTGTGCCACCTCCTCCCAGTGGCGTAGCCCTTCTTTGCCCTCCACCATCACGGCCCAACGAAGGTGCGCGTAGTACCACCGCTGGCGATTCATGCTTTGCCGCCTTTCTTCGCCAGCGTTCTGCGGAACCGGTAGGATTCGTCCCCGGTCTCAATGATGTTGGCCTGGTCCGTCAGCCGGTCCAGCATCGCCTTGCATAACCGCGCATTGGGAAACTTCGTGGTCCATTCGGAGAAGGGTAAGTTCGTTGTCACAATCACCGCCGATCGCTCGGCGCGTCCCGCGATGACCTGAAACAACAACTCCGCCGCGGCATCCGGCATGACCACGTAACCCAGCTCATCGATTACGATCAGGTCGTAGCGCGTCCAGCGATTCCGCACGCGCGTTAGTTCCAGTTGGTTCTTGGCTTCGATCAGCTCGGTCACCATTTCCGCCGCCGTCGTAAACCGCACCCGCTTGTGCTGCCGGCAGGCGGCCACCGCCAACGCAGTTGCCAAGTGCGTCTTCCCCGTCCCCGTTTCACCCAGAAAAATGACCGGCTCCTTGCGCGTCAGATATCCGCCCTCGCTCAGATTCCGCATCACCGCCACGGAAATATGCGGCACCACCTGGAAATCGAACTCCTCCAGCGTCTTCACCGCCGGAAAGCGCGCTTCCTGAATCCTCCGCGCCACCGCCCGGTGATCTCGTTCCTCTACTTCCGCTTCCAGCAGCGCCTCTAGATAACTAAGGTGCGATTGCTTCTCTTTCACCGCTTCTTCGGCCAGGCGCGCAAACTGATCGCCCAGCGTGGGCAAGCGCAGCTGCTTGGCATACTGCTGGATTGCCGCCTGCAGGACCGGCTTGGTGGCGCTCATTGGATCACCTCCGTCGCCGCCCAGTTCGGCCGTAACCGTTCGTAGTCTTCCAGACTCGGCTGCGGCCGGTCATAACGGCTCAACACCCCGATATCTACCGCTTTGGCCGTTGGCTGCTGCTGCAGGTTGTGGACATTCAACAGATAGCGGATCGCCCCAACGTTCGAACATCCCAATTCCAATGCCTCCTCTACCGCTTGACGCATTGGCGCCGCGCCATACTCGCGGCCCAGCAGCAGAACGTCGATCATGGCTCGCGTTCCGGCCTGCTTGCCCTCCCGTTCTTTCAGCAGTCCCCAGAACTGATCGAAACTGGCGGGCCAGCGTCCTTGTGCGCGGCACTGCTCCAGCGCCGTCGAACCGGCCAGCGCCCCCGGCTTCTTCGTCAGCGCGTCCAGGTAATGCTCCAGTTCCAGCACCTTCTTATGCCGCTCGTAGCAGCGCTCGTGCCGGGCTACACACTTGGCCTGATGCCAGATCTCCACGTATGCCGAATAGACCTTCACCTGAACCGAAGTGCCCACCGGCAATGGCGCCGAATAGAAGTTCGTCAACGCCTTGGCGCACCCACTGGCATTGATCTCCGGAAAATGCAGCGAGGCCAGATCGAAGCCCTCTTCGGCCAGAGGCAGAAGATATTCCCGTTCGGCGATCATCCCCGCGCCGATCGATTGCGTGCGGCCCTGGATCACCCGCTTCTGCTCCTCGCGCGATCCCGCCGCCAGCAGCAGGTTCAACTCCTCCAGGTGCTGCACTCTCGGCACAGGCACCAGATAGTTCCGCCGGAACTGGCCCCCTTCGCCCTCCACACCTCCTTTTTCGTGTCCCTCGCCTGGCGTACAGAAGTCCGCTGCGAATCCCCAGTGCGAGCGAAAACCGATGAACCGCGCGGTCTCTTCTCGTTGATGGCCGCGCAGAATTTTCTTTACGGCGCTTTTCAGATTGTCGTAACGCAAAACACGAAACACACCGCCAAAATAGGCAAAAGCCAGCTCGTGCGCTTCCAGAAACGCTTGCTGATTGGCGTGCGGATACGCCCGGTGAAACGCGCCACCGCTGGCCATGCTGCGCAAGCAGAACACGTAGGTTTTGCGGGCCTCGCCGTCGAACTCGACCCAGCCTTCGTACCAATCCACCTGCGCCTCGCCACCGAACTGATAGGATTGCGGCACAAAGATTTCATGCCCCAGCAGGCCCATGGCAGCCTTCCTGGCGCGCACATACTGACGAACCGTCGACTCCGCTACCTCGGCTTCAGCTCTCTCGCGGCGCAGTCGCATCCATATCCGGTGCGCCGTGTGCCGCTGCTTTCTGGGCGCCTTGCGGTCGGCCTCCAGAATCGCGTCGATGAATGGGATCGCCGCTCCCAGTTTCGGCCGCTCGCGTTCCGGAACCTTACGTTCCGCCGGCATCGCGCTGGCCAGCGCCTTCCGCACCTCCCGCCGGTGCACCCCCAATTTCCGGGCTACCGCCCGGATCGTTCCAGTCCCATGTTCGTACTCCTGCCGGATCTGCTCGTATAGTTCCACTTTGGCTCTCCTGTTCTTCAAAACCGTCCTTCCTTCTGGGCCCGGAGGCCCAAAACAAGATACACGGTTTATGGTTTACAGGTGGGGCCAGATCAGAGCATCGAAAGGGGCCAATTCAGAGTAGCGAACTCAGCTACGCCCCTATGGCTGGGAGAGTGGGCCACGATCCCACAACCTGCGGTTCCAAAGGCCGCCGCTCTGCCGGTTGAGCTATCTCCCAATGTTGGGGTGACCGGAGAGCCTCGGTGATCACCGCAAAACCGGCCATCTGTGATCACTTCAAAACCGGCCAACGAAGCCGCGGCCAGGACATGAAGTTGTTTTACCGCGCCGGTGCCGGTTCGGGCAAGTTTTGTTTTGGCTTGCCCTGACGCGTCCTGTTCGATCCCGACCAACGGGAGGGCACAGGATGCTTGTTGGTTTTCCTTCTCAGAAAGGTTTTGGTCTTGGTTTTCAGAGGGGTCGCAGGGGCGAAGCCCCCGCTGGGCGCGGGGCGGCGCTCTGACCTGGTGCGCCCAGCAATCGGACTCACTGGGTGCCTCCCGAAGTGGCGGCGGCAGTTTTCGTACGCCAACTGCGCGGGCCGCACTTGAGGACGTGCCCATGGTGGAGGATGCGATCGAGCATGGCGGTTACCGCTGCCACGTCGGCCAGCAGTTTTCCCCAGTCTTCGACGGGGCGGTTGGATGTCAGCAGCGTGCTGGCGCGCTCGTAACGGCGCATGATGATTTCCAGCAGGTCTTCGGCCGCGGTCAGCGGCAGCTTGCGCATGCCGAAGTCGTCGATGATGAGCAGCGGCACGGTGGTGAGCGATTCCATAAACTCCTTGCGCGTGCCGTCGGCGACCGCCTCGGCCAGATCATCCAGCAGCACGTGCGTCTCGCGATACATCACGCGGTAGCCTTGTTGGATGGCGGCTTGACCGATGGCCTGGGCCAGATGAGACTTGCCCGTGCCGCCGGGTCCGAGGAAAAGCGCGTCTTCCCGTTTGCCGAGAAAAGCGCAGGTGGCCAGGTCGAAAACCAGACTGCGG
>CAVXJY010000022.1:0-130736 GCA_963761855.1 Bryobacterales bacterium
CCAGACTCGGCTGCGGCCGGTCATAACGGCTCAACACCCCGATATCTACCGCTTTGGCCGTTGGCTGCTGCTGCAGGTTGTGGACATTCAACAGATAGCGGATCGCCCCAACGTTCGAACATCCCAATTCCAATGCCTCCTCTACCGCTTGACGCATTGGCGCCGCGCCATACTCGCGGCCCAGCAGCAGAACGTCGATCATGGCTCGCGTTCCGGCCTGCTTGCCCTCCCGTTCTTTCAGCAGTTCCCAGAACTGATCGAAACTGGCGGGCCAGCGTCCTTGTGTGCGGCACTGCTCCAGCGCCGTCGAACCGGCCAGCGCTCCCGGCTTCTTCGTCAGCGCGTCCAGGTAATGCTCCAGTTCCAGCACCTTCTTATGCCGCTCGTAGCAGCGCTCTTGCCGGGCTACACACCTGGCCTGATGCCAGATCTCCACGTATGCCGAATAGACCTTCACCTGAACCGAAGTGCCCACCGGCAATGGCGCCGAATAGAAGTTCGTCAACGCCTTGGCGCACCCACTGGCATTGATCTCCGGAAAATGCAGCGAGGCCAGATCGAAGCCCTCTTCGGCCAGAGGCAGAAGATATTCCCGTTCGGCGATCATCCCCGCGCCGATCGATTGCGTGCGGCCCTGGATCACCCGCTTCTGCTCCTCGCGCGATCCCGCCGCCAGCAGCAGGTTCAACTCCTCCAGGTGCTGCACTCTCGGCACAGGCACCAGATAGTTCCGCCGGAACTGGCCCCCTTCGCCCTCCACACCTCCTTTTTCGTGTCCCTCGCCTGGCGTACAGAAGTCCGCTGCGAATCCCCAGTGCGAGCGAAAACCGATGAACCGCGCGGTCTCTTCTCGTTGATGGCCGCGCAGAATTTTCTTTACGGCGCTTTTCAGATTGTCGTAACGCAAAACACGAAACACACCGCCAAAATAGGCAAAAGCCAGCTCGTGCGCTTCCAGAAACGCTTGCTGATTGGCGTGCGGATACGCCCGGTGAAACGCGCCACCGCTGGCCATGCTGCGCAAGCAGAACACGTAGGTTTTGCGGGCCTCGCCGTCGAACTCGACCCAGCCTTCGTACCAATCCACCTGCGCCTCGCCACCGAACTGATAGGATTGCGGCACAAAGATTTCATGCCCCAGCAGGCCCATGGCAGCCTTCCTGGCGCGCACATACTGACGAACCGTCGACTCCGCTACCTCGGCTTCAGCTCTCTCGCGGCGCAGTCGCATCCATATCCGGTGCGCCGTGTGCCGCTGCTTTCTGGGCGCCTTGCGGTCGGCCTCCAGAATCGCGTCGATGAATGGGATCGCCGCTCCCGGTTTCGGCCGCTCGCGTTCCGGAACCTTACGTTCCGCCGGCATCGCGCTGGCCAGCGCCTTCCGCACCTCCCGCCGGTGCACCCCCAATTTCCGGGCTACCGCCCGGATCGTTCCAGTCCCATGTTCGTACTCCTGCCGGATCTGCTCGTATAGTTCCACTTTGGCTCTCCTGTTCTTCAAAACCGTCCTTCCTTCTGGGCCCGGAGGCCCAAAACAAGATACACGGTTTATGGTTTACAGGTGGGGCCAGATCAGAGCATCGAAAGGGGCCAATTCAGAGTAGCGAACTCATCTGCGATCGTACATCCTGGCCAGCATCGGAACGTAGTTGTCCACGTAATCGTAGACCTGGACAAATCGCTTGTTGTCGTGGAGACGATGCAACCGGCCAACATATTGTTGCAGCGTGCCCGTCCAAGAAATTGGCATGGCCAGAAATAGCGTGTCCAAACGCGCGTCGTCAAACCCTTCTCCTATGTAGCTTCCCGTCGCCAGAATAACCCGCGATTCGTTTTCCGGCACTGCGGTCAGGGCTGCCGCTATTTCCCGACGCTGCTTCTTGCCCATGCCTCCCTTCAAGACAAAGACATGCTTGGCAACACCCGCAAGCTTGGCTGCGAAATACCGGAGATGCTCTGTCCGGCCCGTCAGAAGCAGCGGGCAACGCCCCGATTCTACGGCGCGCACGATGTCGCTCGCGATCATCTCATTGCGCGAGGCATCATCAACGAGCGCCGCGTAGATGTCTTGAATCGTGACCTCGGTGAGTTCCGGCGCCATTCGGAATTCCGTGTGGCGGGGAGTGACTTTGTGCTCGAAGGGCGTCGTTTCGGACATGGTCCGGGCGCTCATACTGAACCGCACAGGGCCACACTGCATGTAAATGATCGGATGGTGTCCGTCTTTCCGCGTCGGCGTGGCGGTCAAGCCGACAACATACTTGGCCTTCACCTGCCTCATCACCTGTTCGAAAGTGAACGCGGATATGTGGTGGCATTCATCGACGATAACCTGGCCGTATTCGGCGACGAAGTCCTTCACCGCGTCCTTTCGGTACAGGCTTTGGATGACAGCGACGTCCACGCGCCCCGTCCGGTCCGTCTTCCCGCCACCGATATGCCCGATCGATTTGGCCGGCAGATCCAAGAACATCCCCAGGCGCTCCTGCCACTGATCGAGCAACTGCTGCCGGTGAACGACGACCAGAGTGTTGACCTTGCGTTTCGCGATCAGCCACGCCGCAACGGCGGTTTTCCCGAACGCCGTCGGAGCGCAGACGATACCTTCGTCGTGGGCGGTGATTTTCGCGACGGCTTCCTCTTGGAACGGCCGAAGCTGACCTTGGAACTCCGCTTCAATCGCCGTGCCCGCGTACCGCTCGTCCCGAACTTCGGGTCGGATCTTGTGCGCCTCGAGAAGCGCCAAGGTTTCCGTCAGACATCCACGAGGCACGGCGATGTGTTGGGCGAATTCCTGGCCGCATGCGATCACACGCGGCTTGTCGTACGTCGAGAGCCGCATTGCCTGCGCCTTGTAGAACTCGGGGTTCTGAAATGCCGCCAGCCGGAGTAGCCGATTCAGCATGGCGGGTGGGAGATCCTTCTTTTCTACATAAACAAGGTTCGCGCGAACGACCTGAACGGTCTTGGGCAGCGGCCCTTCGATTGGCCGCTCCCTCCGCTTGCGGGAGGGCGGCAACGTCCAAGGGTCTTGTGCCTCCTCATCGTCGGCGATGCTGATCCGGACTCCGATCAAATCGCCTTTGCGCTGAGCTTCCGCAACGATCTCCTCCGCGGCGTCGGCCGGCATTCGTCGAATCGTCGAAAGAAACTGCCATTGGTCGGGGTACGGGCGGAAGTCGGAGTCAATGAACACGCTGTTGCCCGCCTTGCGCGGCGCAAACTGTAAGGGGAGTGCAATCAGGTTCCCGAGCCCTCCCTTGGGCATCGTGTCCTGGTTGGGGAAAAAGCGATCATAGGAATCAAGCCCGACCTGATGCCTGCGCTCCATGGTTCGCGTGAGGATCACGCAACCCAGTTTGCGCGCGGTGATCGCTGGCAGCCGCGATCAAAGAAGATCCAAATGTGGCCGCCCTTCCCGGAGCGAGAACGCTCCAGGGCAGCGGGCACACTCAAATCCCGGCATGTCTCAAGGAATGCCAGGGAGTCATACTCCCACGTCTTCTTGTCGAAGTCTACTGCGAGAAACCAACACGTCTCGTCGGAGAGGAGGGGATACACGCCGACGGTTTCCTTGCCCAAGAGGTGGTTCTCGATTACGGCGTCGGTCAGCGGGATGAACTTCCGTGTCTTCTGGTCGACTTTCTTCCGCTCCTCCGGGCGGCTTCTGTTGATGGCCTTCCAGTCCGTCACGACCGCCGGCATATATCCGTGTCGGCCATCAGCATTCTCCCATCGCCGAGCGTATACATCTTCTCTCCCGCGAAACAGGCTTCGAAACAGCGCGATTCTCTTTCTGGCCCGCTCCTCCTTGTCCACCCTCGGCGCTGTCTCGACCAGTTTTGGGAGGAGGCGGATTCTCTGGCGCAAGTTGCGGAATCGGAATACTGTGAACCGCCAGAAGCCGCCGCAGGCGAGCATTCTCCTCGCGGAGACGGATATTTTCCTGCTCTGGAGGTTCGAATGGAAGAGACTCTGAACCGTTCTCGGTCATACCGCGTTCACCGCTTCGTGCGAAGTGCCAGCACTTCTTCGAAATACTTCTGCACGCCCGCAAACGCCGCAGCGACATCAGTCGGGAGCCCGCATTCCTCGGCCAGGGCGTGAAACGGGATCTGCCAATCCGCTGGCGGCGGAACCAAACGCACAGGCAAATCGTGTGTTCCTCTTCTCTCAAAGGTCAGACGCAATGCGTCCAGAATCCCCTGTTTATCCAGTCCACCCGATCCGATCAGGAGAGCCAGGTCCACCAAGTCCTTCACTCTGCTGTTCGCAGGCGTTCCGCGGGAGCGTGTAGGCATGAATCTTCTCGGCGAACTGCTGTTCGCGAGCGATCATCCGGACCCGCGACGATTCGATGCCGGCGAATCCCAGCCAGTCCCGGCATACGATTGTTTCCAGCGGCTGCATCACCACGTCGCCAATGCCGGCGTCCAGATGGAATCGGGCAAAGATCCGTTCGTCCATTCGAGCTTCGACCGGATAGCGGGCACCGCCGTACGGCGCGGCGGTCAAATCCATGACTGGCGGCCCGATCGCGAACTCGAACCAGTCACCGAGAGAGATGTCAGCCGCGCTCTGCAGCATCTCCCGTACGACCTGGTTCGTGTCAACCCCCGCCGCCGTTGCTGGCATCACCCGCTGCAACGTCAGGTCGATGTCCACCGTTGATCGAGCGGCCTTGAAGCGTAGTTCCAGCGCATAGCCGCCCTTCAGTACCCAGGGCGCTGGTTCTTCCCGGAACAGCCTTGCCAGCAGGCGGTCGAATGACACCTGTCGCCGGAGGCGGTTGAGGTCGATCTGATCAGTTGCAGATGCCCTCTTCAGGCGTTCTTCAAGAGCCCTTCGGAATGCTCCCGCCGTCGCATATGTCCTGGACGACGGCATTAGGCAGCCCGCCGCAGTACTTCCTCAACGAACTTGCGCGCAGGTCCGCTCATTCGCGCGTTCCGAATCTGTTGGACGGGTGATCAGGCCACGGTCGACAGCCTGCCTGAGCGCCTGGCGGATGAAGTTCCGCTCGACCGTGCCTGCTTCGATCAGATCGAGAATCGCCCGCAGAGGGCGAGTGAACTTGAAGCCCTGCGCGGTCTGTACGTCGCTCTCGGGCAGATCGGCATAGTGCAGGACGAGGATGCCGGGAATCTCGCTGTTGCGCCGGAAATTCGTCGGAACGGTCATGTGCAGCTTCGCCGGGTTCAGATCCGACAGATCGTAGAGGCTGAGCGCCGTGTGGTGGCTGTATACGCCCTCGACCTCCTCGTTCCGGTTCCGAGACCACAGCGCCCAAAGGACGAGGTCGGGCCGATCCGTCGCCGGAAACAGCGCGAGCCGGTAAATGCCGCGGTGCTCGCGGATCCAATTCCCGACCTGCACGTGATACGGGTGTGTGTTTTCGGCGAATCCGGCCGCCTTGGCCTGCTTCGTGGTGAAGAAGCCCTGCTGCTGCTCGGCGACCTCGAAGAGCCGCCGCGACGCTTCGCGATGAGACTGGGCCATAACACAATACTACAACTTTTATGATGATCCAGCAACCGTGGGAGATTGGGATCGCCCAGCAGCGCCTCTAGATAACTAAGGTGCGATTGCTTCTCTTTCACCGCTTCTTCGGCCAGGCGCGCAAACTGATCGCCCAGCGTGGGCAAGCGCAGCTGCTTGGCATACTGCTGGATTGCCGCCTGCAGGACCGGCTTGGTGGCGCTCATTGGATCACCTCCGTCGCCGCCCAGTTCGGTCATCGCGGGACGCGCCGAGCGATCGGCGGTGATTGTGACAACGAACTTACCCTTCTCCGAATGGACCACGAAGTTTCCCAATGCGCGGTTATGCAAGGCGATGCTGGACCGGCTGACGGACCAGGCCAACATCATTGAGACCGGGGACGAATCCTACCGGTTCCGCAGAACGCTGGCGAAGAAAGGCGGCAAAGCATGAATCGCCAGCGGTGGTACTACGCGCACCTTCGTTGGGCCGTGATGGTGGAGGGCAAAGAAGGGCTACGCCACTGGGAGGAGGTGGCACACATCTTTCTGAGTAACGATCAGGATACGGCATTCCAGCGGGCGCTGGAGATCGGCCACCAGGCCGAGCGCAGCCATGACGAAGGACGGCGGTGGGTGGAAAGCAGGCTGGCCCAGGTTGTCAAGCTTGATTGTCTGGGCGCCGATCAGACGGAGTTTCAGGTCGTGCTGGGATCGAGCAGGGCGACTGAGCACGTGCCGTTTGAACATATGTTTGATCCGGAGGGGAACGAGCCGGAGTCGCCCTTTTAGCGACCGCTGGGCGGTCAGGCACTGCCGGAATCAGCCTTAAGGACGGTGCCGGCGACCCGTTTTGGCCCTAACTCCAGTCGCCCTACGGGCTCCTTCCGTCAGGGCCAAAACGGGAAGAATTAGGCAAACACCAGGTGGGGCCAGATCAGAGCATCAAAAGGGGCCAAATCAAGTTGACAAACGCAGACGTGGATTGAAACTTTGGAAGATGGGTACAAGGTTCAGCTGTTATGGTCGCGCCCCGCGCGGGGCGCGTGGATTGAAACTTATGTGATGACCGCAAACGATCTCGAAAATCCCGTCGCGCCCCGCGCGGGGCGCGTGGATTGAAACTCGTTGTTAGCGCCGGAATAAAACGGCACCACTTTGGCCGGTTTTGGTGCTGCCAAAAGCGGCTTCGGGCGCCGGCGGGCACACGCCGGCGCCAGCCGCCGGAATGCCGAGCAGCCATGGGCCGAGCTTTTTCCATGCAGGGAGAGTCAGACCATGGACGATCCTCCCGCGCCGTCGGCAGGAGCAGGAACTGTGGAACATCGGCCGTGCTTGGTATCCGGCTTGATGGACTCGATCACCAGGTAGAGTTTGTCGGCGCTGTTGACCTTCCCAGAAACGCAATAGTATTGGCCCGGTGTGGGCGTCTGGGATTTGGAGAAGTCGTGAAGCCGATACACGCGGCGGGTCGAGTCATCTCTCATGAGCAGGACGGCACAGGTGCGATATTCCATCCGCGAGAGCAGAAGCAGGTGATTGGCGCTGAAGTTGAACATCGAGGAGAGGACCAGAGAGCGGGAGCCGAAGCTCCCGCGCCCATTGGCAGCGCCGTTGAGGGGTTACCCGGCGGACTCCTCCGGCTCGGGATATCGCCACAGAGCGGCGCATGATTGCAGCCGGCAGCGCTACTCAGCCGGCGATGTCGAAGCGGTCTTGGCCTTGCGGAGGCTGTCGCCGCCGAGCAGGAAGATCTCGGAGTTCTCGACCAGCCGATCCACGATGGCCGTGGCGATAGTGGTGTTGTAAAGGATGTTGCCCCATTCGGAGAATGCTGTGTTCGTAGTGATGAGAATAGATCGCTTTTGACTGTGGCGGGTCGAGATGACCTGATAAAACAGATTCGACGTCTGCTGATCCAAGGCCAGATAGCCCAGCTCGTCAACAAATCAAGAGTGCCGGCTCGGTGTAAACCCGAAGCTTGCGAACTAACGAGTGATCGACTTGCGAGGCGTTCAGGTGGTTGAGCATGTCCATGGCCGTGGTGAACAGAACACGCTGATTGGCCTGGCAGGCACGCCAGCCGATGACTTTGGCCAGGAATGTCTTGCCCACGCCGGGGTTGCCGATGAGCACGACGCTGGTGCCCTTGTGGAGAAACTCCAGGTCGAGCAGGCGCACGATGCGGTTCTTCGATTCCATGCGACTCTTGTGGTGCTTGAAGTGGAAACTGTCGATGGAGTGCTGGGTATGCAGGCGGGACACGCGGAAGCGGCGTTCGATGGCGCGGCCGTTGCGAGAGTCGAGTTCGAGATCGGCGAGCGTTTCCAGTGCCTGCGCGAAGCCCAGGTTCTTAGTCGCGGCGTCGGCGATCGTCTGGTCGAGTTGCTTGCTCATCGTGGTCAGACTGAGTTGATTCAGTTTCAGATGCAGAGGTGTCACACGGTTCCTTTCGGGATTGCAGGATGAAGGCGTCATATTCAGTCAGCGAAAGCGGGTCGGTGGCGAGGTCATTCAACTCCGGTTGGCGGAGGCGAACCGGCGGTTGCACCTCGCGCGGCGCTCGTTGCTGGCGCAGAATGTTGGCGATGTAGTCGGAGCCAAAGGCGCGAGCCGCGTGAGCTTTCTGGACCGCGCCGGATACGGCCTCGGGGCCGTAGTCGCGAATGAGATCGAAGAGTTCGCGCACCTGACGGGCCAAGGAGCGATCCGTGTCGGCGAGTTGTCGCAGATACGGCTCGGCCACAGGCCCGAGCAACAACACGAGCCGCTGTTGTGCAGCCGAGCGTTGCGCCGCAGCCATTTGCGCGTAGAGTTCCTTCTGAAAGCGTTCGGCGCCGAAGGTCTGGCCGCGTTCCCAGCAACGCGCATAGCTCACGATCTCGTGCGTCTGATCGTAAATGGTCAGCGAGGAAGAATCGGTTTTGACAGTGAGCTTGTGACCGACATAGCGCGGCGGCACGCAATAACGGTTTCCGTCGAAGGTCAGCCGCAGATCTTTGTGCACGAGAGCTTCGGTGCTGTCGCGATAGTCCGGTGTGAGGACTGGCAAAGGCCGGAGCGCTTCGGGCTGGAAGCGGTCGTCGGGCGCCTGTCCGGTTTCCCGGTGTTTGCGCCGGTTGGCGACTTCCTGGAGCCATCGGCGAGCTTGCGTGTTCACATCGCTGAGATCGGCGAAGGAGCGCAACGGCCAGAAGTTCTGGCGCACATATCCGATGGCGCGCTCGACTTTGCCTTTTTCCCAGGCCGCGGCGACGTGACAGGCCCGCGGAATGAAACGGCACTCGCGAGCGAAGGCGAGGAAGCGGGGGTTGAACCGCACCAGGTTGCCTTCGTGCTCGGCGACGGCGGTGGCGAGATTATCGAACCACAGTTCCCGCGCGCAACCACCCAAGGTCTGGAAGGCATGCATGTGACAACGCACGAAAGTTTCGAAACTCTGGCTGTGTGTGAACTCCAGGTACATCTTGCGGCTATGGCATTCCACCAGGCAGAAGGCGTACAGCTTGCGCGGCGTCCCGTTGTAGGTCAAGGCTCCGAAGTGTCCCCAATCGATGTCGAAACGGCTGCCCGTTTTGCCAGCAAGCGTTCGAACCTTCCAAACACCGTCCCGACCAAGCGGTTTGTAGTCGACCGGAGTGTCAGGCCCTACGACGTACGGATTACCGTCGCCGCAAGCGCCTGGCTGACCCCGAGTACGCCCAGGTGATCCGCGATAGCCGGCGGAAGTGGCGTGAAGCCCACCCCGACTATCAAAGGAACTACTGGCAAACCCATCCCGATGCCGCCGCTCGCAATCGCCAGCAGCAACGGCAGCGGGATCAGAAGCGGCGCGTCGGTCTGCTTGTAAAGAACACCTTGGTTCTTGACCTAAAGCATTCCGCCGCTGAGGTCTGGCTGGTCGGCCCCTTGGCGGGAGATCTTGTAAAGAACACCTTGGTTTCTTCCAAGCTCCTGATTCTGCAATCTCCAGCCCCGGCGGTGAGCCCATCCCCATCATCTTGAAAAGAACATCCTCATGGCCTTTTGTTCCGGCCGCGTTTATAAAGGGGTTGGCCATGCTCAGCCCCGAACAGATCAACGAAATCCACCGCTTACACTTTGTCGAGAAGTGGCCCCAGCGCAGAATCGCACGTCACCTCCACATCGGCCGCCACACCCTGGCCAAGTACCTGGACACCCCGGCCCCGTCGCCCAGCCATCGTGATCGCACCAGCAAACTCGATGCATTCAAGCCGGCCGTGGCGGAACTCCTGCAACAGGATCCCCACGCACCGGCGGGAAAATCATCTCCCCCAAGGAATGTTTGGGCCCCAACCTTGAGGAAACCAGATCTGTCGACGCGGAGATGATGTAGAGTCTGGTGTAGAGTACTTACCGCGTCCCCGCCAATGGGTCCGTCACAGACATGCTGGCGCCGCTGGCGCTGGCCAACTCCGGCTGAAATGGCGCCGTTCTTCGCCGGCCCCAACAACTCGTAATAGATCGCGCCCTCGCCCAGGTCCAGCGGGGCGCGTGGATTTTATCTACTAATTCGTTAGTCGATTCTACGAACAAGTTACGAACAATACGCGCTTCACACCGGGGTCTAACATGCCCGTAAGCCCTCGTGCGTCACTGTGGAATCATCAGGTTGGCGTCCGGGTTGATAATTATGTATTATGCGCAGTCTGCCAGTTCTGTTGCTGTTGATGGCGGAACCTTTTTGGGAGGCCAAGCCGCCGGAGACATGGTCGGACGCCGAGATCGCTGCCATGCGCCATTCCAGTCCCTGGGTTCAAACCGTGGGACCGCCGCCGAACCTTCTGGTCTGGTTGGCCACAGCCGAACCAGTTGAGGAAGCCGAGGCGGAGGCGCGCTTGCGCACGCGGCACACCGAGAAAGAACCCGATCCGGACTATGCCGCCTACGTCGCTGAAAACCGCGAGCGCTCTTTCGTGCTGGCGATCGCTTATCCGACCCTCAAGGATCTGGGGCATGCGGAGGATGACCGGCGCATGGAGCAGGAGTGCCAGATGATGGTGGGGCGGAAAACATACTCGATCGTCGGCTACTTTCCGCCGACGCCGTCGGACCCGGTGCTGCGGCTGGTGTTCCCACGCGTAGTGAAACCGGCCGACAAATCGGTCACGTTCCGCCTGTACCTGGCGGGGCTGAACTTTCCCGAGCGCGAGCTGGAATTCCGCGTGAAGGACCTGCTGTACCACGGCAAGCTGGCGATGTGAGGTGCGCAGGCGCCGAGTGGCGCTGCCCTTCGCGTGGCCGGAGATCCACGACAAACAGCCGGGTCCAGGTGGCGCCGGGGCAGGACGTCGGCTCGACTGCCCATTGCGGTTCGGGAGAGTGGTACGCGGTCCAATTGCCAATCCGGCCGAGAGGCCGCGCAGGGTGCGCATCGAGCGAGCCGGGTCAGCTCAGGTAATTGAACAAGGTGGACTTGGGCGCCTCGGCCTGGGCCGAAAAGGCCGCCTGGATTTGGGTGTTTTCCTGCGTCAGCGTCATCGCGTCGGTGGTTACATCCGCGTCCTGGATGCTGCCGACCTGGGTCTGCAACTGGGTGCCGAGCGAAGTCGAGTAGGTGCTGGCGCTTTGGATGCGGTCCTCGACCTCGCCGTAGAAGGATTGCATGTCATTGAGATGGGTGGACGCCTGTTGAAGATCGCCCAAGGCGCTGGTGACGCCGCCTGTGTCATTGTTCAGCAAGGCGTTGTTCAGGTTGCTGAGTGCGGCAAAAACACTGTCGGCCGCAGGCGTACCATCGGCGTTCTGGTCGCCGAAGATGGTTTGCGCCGTTTGCGAGACGGCAAAGGTACCGCCGGCCGGATCCTGAATCTGCTGGGTTGCGCCGCTGGTCAGAAGCTGGTCGACGCCTTGGGGCGCCGAGAGGTCCAACTGATAATACGGGCTGCCCGGTTGATCGCCGCTAAAGATGTACTGACCTTGCACTTGGGTTTGGCTGTAATTCACCATTTGCGACATCATCCCCTGAACCTGCAAGGCCAAGCTGTTGTCGGTATCCTCCCCGGTGAGGGAGTTGGAAGCCTGGGTGCCGATTTGGATGGCGGAGTCGATCACCTGGATGGCCCCGCCGATGGCGCTGCCGGCTGCCGATGCCACCGAGTTGGCCATGACCAGGTTGCTCCCGATCTGCGTGTTGAGCTGCTGATCGGCTTGCAATTGGAGCAAGTCGTCGAGCTGGGCGGGATCGTCCGACGGGACATCGATCTTCAGCCCCGAGGTGATCTGCTGGGTGGCCGTGGTGATTTGTTGCTCGACGCTGTTCACGCCGTTGAGAAACGACTGATCGGTTGGACTAAGGTTGCTGATGGTCATGGTGCCTCTCGATTACGCCGTCCCCGGCTCGAGAATGTTAATCGTGTCCTGCATCAACTGGTTCAGCACAGTAAGCATTTCGGCGTTGGCCTCATAAGACCGCTGGTACTCGATCAGAGTCGCAGCCTGCTGGTTCAGATCCACACCGGACTGCTGTTGTTGCAGGTTCTGCGCTTGCGTCAGCGCCGATTGCGCCACCTGCTGCTCCTCCGTCGCCTGGTTCACCAGATTCCCGGCTTGTGTGGCCATATCGCCATAGAGCTCTGTGTAGCTCTCCCCATTCACCTCATCGGTGCTGGACTCGGGATTATCGAGTTGGGTGAGCGCCAGTGGAATGCCGTTGGAGACCTCGGGGGGGCCTGGATCGATCGCCGCCAGTTGGCCGGGAGACATGGTGGAGCTGACCGACAGGCTCGCAGCCACGTTGGTGGCATTGATGCTGTCGTAGTTGAACAGCGGCACGCCGGGCACCGCCGGAGTGGAGCCGTCCGCGGAAGCGTCGGAAATATTACCTGAAGTAAGGATTCCGTTCACCGTGTCCGCGAACTGCTGGGCCATGGCATTGAGGCTGCCTACCTGATTTGCATCGCCCACGTACGAGGGCAACACCGTGTTGCGGAAGTTGAGCAACGCGCCCAATTGGCCGGCGGTGATCTCGCTGGTGATGTCGCTGCCGTCGGCAGTAGTGATCTGCGCCAGCGGAGGCGCGTTCTGATAAGTGGCGTCATCCGGTTGATACAGGTCAAAGCTCAGGGTGAACTGCTGGCTGCCGATCAGCAGCGGTGTCTGGCCGTCGAGCAGAACCGTGTAGGTGCCATCGGGCTGCTCGGTAGCGGTGATGGGAACGTATTGCGACAGGTTTTGGAGCGCGGAGTTGATCTGGGCATCGAGGCCCGAGTCGTTCCCATTGCTGCCCATGGCGAGCGTGTTGAGTTGCTGCAGCTGCCCCACCAGCGTGTTCACCTGGTTGACGGTCTGTTGCAATTGACCGTCCGCTGTAGTGGCGGCGCTAGTCAGCCCGGAGGCCGTCTGCTGGAAGGCCGTGGCCAGACTGCCGGCCGCCGTCAGCACCGCCTGTCGCGCCGTGCTATCGGTAGGAGTCTGTCCCCAGGCGGAGAAACTCTGGTACAGGGCGCTCAACGCCGAGGAAATACCGCCCGTGCCGGTGACGCCGAACAGCGACTGTAAGCTGCTCAGGCTATTGACGTTCTGCGTCGATCCGCCCAACGCCGTCTGCTGATTCCAGACGGCTTGATCGGCATATTGATCCCGCGAACTGAGTACGGCTCCGGCTTCGACACCACCCACAGTTCCCTGGCTGACGTCCTCGGGCATGGCCACCAAAGTCTGAGTCTGGCTGGCATAACCGGGAGTGGAGGCATTGGCAACGTTGGCCGAAGCGACCATGATCGCCTGCTCGAACGCGTTGATGGCACCCGCCTGAGTATAAAGGGAGGAAATGAGGCTAGGCATCCCCGCTCACCCTTCGAGCGACATGCATCGCAATCCCGGCAGTGGGATAGCCTCGCCGTGCGGAGAGTAGCCGCCGGTCATGGCTGAAAGGATTCTCAGCCAACCGGCCTGGTAACCATAAACGCTGGACAGCAAACGGCCTGCACGGCGAATCCCAGCCTGAAGTCGCGAGACTTCTGTCCGGGCGGTTTGGCCGGACGATCTCCAATCCCATGCGGATTGGCCCTGCCGTAAAGCCTCGGCCGCTTGCTGGAGCGCCTTTTCGCAACGCCTCAGGGCTTCCGGCGATGCCAGAACCAGCGACCGGCACGCGTCCTCCACTTCGGCGCCAACTGCCGCCAGCCCGCATGCCGCATCCACCTGCATGATTAATCGTCCCCTGCTGTCAGAGCCTGCGCGATCATTCCCCGGCTGGTGCCCACAGAATCAGCCTGGTAGGCGCCGCTCTGGTATTGTGTGGTCAGCGCTTGCACCTTGCCGGCACGGCTCGCATTGAACGTCGACATGGCCCGCGCCAGGCTGCCCAGCGTATTGGAGAATTCCACCTGATCGCCGCTGCCTGCCTGCGCGGCGGTGGTGCCGCCGGCGGTTGTGCTGGCGCGCTGGGTTTCCTGCGTGCGCCCGGATTCGACCCGCGACCCGGCGTTCAAGTTTGCATCGACAACTTTCATAGCCGTTAACCTTACCTCTGCTATGTGTCATATCGGCGAGATCGGGCAAGGGCTTTAGTGGGAATCAGCAGTTTAGTTTGGACTAATTCTAAAGTCCGGGCAGATTCCGCCGATTGCTTGGAGTAACCCGCCATGAGCGCGACGAAAGTCCTGTGGATTCGCGGCAACCAGGATAGACCCGAAGGGTTGTGCGGCCGGGCAGCGACCTGGACGGTCGAGTACACGGACGCAGCCACTGGGGTCGCGTGCCTACCCGGGCAGGACTATGGGGCGATTGTGTTGGATTTTCCCATACCCGACTGGATTCCGGCCCTCCTGGTGGAGCGAGTACGGAGTCTGGCACCGGAGATCCCTGTGCTGGTGCGGGATCCGTCGGCCACGCTAAATGACGCCGTGCAGTTGGCTCATCTCGGTATCCACCAGTTTCTGGTGTCAGGAGAGGAGTGCCTGCAGATTGAGCAGGCGTTGGGGCAACACCGCACCCGCAGCCTGGCGCAGTTTGCGCCGCAAGCAGGGCTGGAGGACTGGGAGAGGTTGCTGGTTGGGAACAGCCGCGAGATGCGCCAGGTGAGCAACTTGATCCGGCTAGTCGGCGCGCGCCGGGCCACGGTACTGATTACGGGCGAAACCGGCACAGGCAAGGAATTGGCCGCGCGGGCCTTGCATTTGGCTGGGCCGCGCCGCCTGGCGCCATGGGTCGCGGTGAACTGCAGCGCGCTGCCGGAGAATCTGCTGGAATCCGAGTTATTCGGCCATGTGCGCGGTGCCTTCACGGGGGCGGTGCAGAGCCGGGTGGGCCGGTTCGAACAAGCGCAAGGCGGAACCTTGTTTCTGGACGAGATTGGCGAACTGCCCCCGGAACTGCAGGCCAAATTGTTGCGCGTGCTGCAAGAGCGGGAGTTCCAGCGGCTGGGAAGCTCGGAAACAATTCGCTCCGACGCGCGCGTGATCGCTGCCAGCAATAGCGACCTGCCGCGGCGCATCGAGCAAGGCAGGTTCCGTGAGGACTTGTTCTATCGGCTCAACGTGGTGCCAATCCGCATGCCGGCCCTCCGCCAGCGGCCGGGCGACGTGCCGGCGCTGGCGCTGCACTTTGTGGAGAAGATCTGCCGCCAGGAAGAGCTTCGTCCTAGAACCATCGCGCCCGAGGCCACCGAGCGGCTGTGCGCGCGGAATTGGCCGGGCAATGTCCGGCAACTGGAAAACGCCGTCGAAATGGCCGTGGCGCTGAGCGGCGACCGCGAACTATTGATTCCCGGCGACTTTCCACTGTCGTTCCAGGACAGCGCCGCGATTTCCACTCCGGCGAACGACGTACCGCTGGTGCCGGTGCCGGACGACGGGCTTGACTATGAGCGGACGGTCGCCCTGATCGAACGCAGCATCCTGGAGCAGGCGCTGCGCAAGACGGGCGGCAATAAGAAAGCCGCGGCCGACATGCTGCGCCTGAAGCGCACTACCCTGTCGGCCAAAGTGCGCAGCCTGGAAGAGGCAGCGTGCAATTGATTGAGGGCATGCGACCTCATAAGCGCGAAGCCAGCCGTTGGGGTTTCCAGAGCGTATCTGAGGCCCGCGGAGCACATAGGTCCGAATGTGGATTGCTTCTGGCTCGCCGGCGGCGCGCCGCTGAACCCGGCCGCACACGAATCGCTCAGTCCGCCAGCTCTATCGCCGCCCGGGCGCGCCGCCAGACCCAGCAGCGCGAGGCTAATCGAAGATCGTCCTCAGATCCATTTCGAGCGGCGGGTTTGCGATCCGGAGGATCCCGCCCTTGCACTCGCGGAGCCCATCGGCTTTGGTGACGGTGTAGGCGCGTTTGATATCGGGTTCCAGGAGCCAGACCTGGTTAGCCCCTTCGGCAATATAATCGTCGCAACGTTTTTGAATCTCGGAAAAACGCTCGTCGCGGATGACCTCGATGCACAGAAGCGGGACTCGCGGCTGTGGTTCGTCCAGGTTGAACTGCTCGCGCAGCACGCGCAGATTCTCGCGCTCTTTCCGTTCTTCGTCCGAATAGAAGCGGCCTTTCTCGAATTCATGATTGGCGATGGCACCCTCCATTGCCTCGGCGATGATATCAATCCTCTTCTGAATCTGCGCGAGCTCTTCGGCGGGAGCCATTTCCCGGCCCTTTTCAGTTTCCTTCGGTTGATCGCCTGCGTAAATGGCGAAGTGGGTCGTTCTGTTCGCGACGCGCTTTTGCTTGACGGTCCAGATGCCGCCGCGCGCTTCCCGCTCGGCCAGCCACTGGTCGAGACGGGCGAAGGAGGCGGATCCGGCCTGCGTAACCGGGGCTTCGGGTTGCTTCGCCTGTTCCCGTACCGAGTCCAGGGTGAGACCTTGTTCGCGTAGCAATTGAGCAGCGAAACACTTCTCCTCGCGCAACAGCCCCAGCAGCAGGTGGTCGGTGCCGATGTGCTTGTGGTTGAGCCGCTGGGATTCCTCGGCCCCATATGCCAGCACGCGTTTGCATTGATGGCTGAGCGGTAGATCCACCGAGGTGGAAACCTTCTCCCGCGGCGCGGTATGCCCCTCGATCTGTTTGCGGATCGACTCCACGACCGCGTGCGAACGAAGGAGGCGGTTCGCCAGCGCCTTGTCCTCGCGCAGCAGTCCCAGCAGCAGGTGCTCCGTCTCGATATAAGGACCGCCGAACTGGCTGGCCTCATAGCGGGCGAAGAAGATGGTTCGCCGGGCCTTTTCTGTGTAGCGCTCGAACATATCCGCACTTTACTCCAAAATGATGGCGGACGGAGGAAGCGAGCTCGTTTGAGAGCCGATCAATGCCGCGCTGTTGGTGGACGAGGCGGCCTGGCAGTCCGCCTCCTGGAAATCATGGACGCGTAGTCCGGAAGTAAAGCGGTTTCACCGCCAAGTCGACGGGAAACACCCGACGATTCCTCTGGCCATGGCCTATTGACATTCAGTGATGAGGCGACCTCTCATCAACTTGATTTGTAGACGCTACGCCGTTAGGGGAGATCTATCAGAGGGGCCGCTGCGCTCGCCCGCTCCTTCCATCGTTGAACGTTCACGCCGATCACCAGAAGCCATAGGGCCAGCCCCCATTCCGCGGGGACGCCGGGCAGCAGGATCCAGGGGAATAGAAGGCGCGCGAACGTAGGCGAGAGAAAGTTCGCGAAACTGTTGGTCAGGTAGCACAAACCCGCAATTGCCAGTAGCGCGCCCAGTATTCGGGGAAGGAAGCCAGACCGATAAATGAGGTATCCAATGAGCAGGCAATGGAATCCGAAAAACACCAAGCCGACGTTGTAGCCCAGTCCGTGCAATGTAAGAGACACGAGCGCCAGGGCTTGCAACTGATCTGTCCTAAACGCGGTCAAGAAGTGCGCGCCTCCCAAGAGGACGAGGGGAGCGAAATGGTTTACTGTGTTGATGCCCACAGCGGCGACATGCATGAGCCTGAAGAACGCCGCAAGCAAAGAGAGGCGCCCGCTCACGGGCTTGAGCAACTCATAGAAGATTAGCGCCACGGCGGCGTCGCAGGCGAATGCGATGAGATCAGCTGCGCCGCCCAAACGGTACAACGGCTCGTTCGCCAGGATGTTGGTCGCTGTAGCCGCGGCGTTGCCATGCACAACAAGCCTGCCGCGAACGAAGACTTCGGCGAATGCGGCCGCGACGATGATGACCAGGTACAACACGCCGGCGATTCTGGCCTTGAAACGCGGCGACGCTTCTGCAGTCCGTTCCATCATTTTGTTCCCATACGGAGGCGACGCCTCGTAGTGTCATCATACGATTCGGCCCTCAAAAAGTTCCCGTCCTTTTGGCGTTGGTCTCGCAAAGTCGCGCAGCGTTTACCAACGGCTCCAGGGGTCACCTGAAAGAGAAACGCGCTAGCCGCGGAAGTGGGCGGCCAGGCGCATCGCGGATGAGGATGCGCCCCCAGTCCACTCGCCGTTACACCCACCAGGCGGCGGCGGGCTTTTGGCGCATGACTAAGCCGTTCAGCAACTCAGCGGCTTTGGTGAGGCCTTCTTCGGGCGAGAGCAGGCTGTCCTCGTGTTCGATCGAGAGCACGTAGTCGTAGCCGAACATGCGCAGCGTGGAGGCGAACTCTTTCCACCAGCCGGCATCGTGGCCGTAGCCGCAGGTGCGGAAGATCCAGGCGCGATTGCGCTCGTCGGTATAGGGCTTGGTGTCGAGCACGCCGGTGAGCGGCAGGTTGCGGTCGTAGATCTGCGTGTCCTTGGCATGCACGTGGAAGATGGCGTCGCCCAACACGCGGATGGCGGCGATGGGGTCGATGCCTTGCCAGAACATGTGGCTGGGATCGTAATTGCAGCCGACGGTGGGCCCAGCGATGGAGCGCAGCTTGAGCATCGTCTCCGGGCTATAGACTACGAAGCCGGGGTGCATTTCGATGGCGATCTTGACGCCATGATCGGCGGCGAACTGGGCGCGCTTGATCCAATAGGGCGCCACCACTTTTTCCCACTGCCATTTGAGGATCTCGAGGTAATCGGGAGGCCAAGGGCAGGTGACCCAGTTGGGCCACTTGGCTTTGGAGGAGTCGCCGGGGCAGCCGCTAAAGTCAACCACCACCGGGACACCCAGCTTTTCGGCCAGGCGGATGGTCTTGCCGCTGACATCCTGGTCATGCCGGGCGCGCGCCGTGTCGGGGTGAAGCGGGTTGCCGTGGCAGCTCAGCGCGCTGATCGAAAAGCCGTGGTCGGCGAGCTTCTGCTTGAATTCGCGGAGCTCGGCCGCGTTTGAAAGCATGCTCAGCTTGCAATGCGGATCGCCGGGGTAATTGCCGGTACCCAACTCTACGGTATCGATATTCAGGCTCTTGAGTTTCTTGAAAACATCTGCGAGCGACAATTGCGACAATAGAGGGGTGAATACGCCGACTCTCACGGTATGTCTCCTTGATCTAGAAAAAACCATCCACAGAATATCACGGAGACGAGTTGCGCGTGATTGCAGGGCGCCGGGGACGTTGCGCCCGAGACGTTGCCGCCCTACTGGAGTTGAGCCCTTCGGCCGATCATCCACTTAAGGAAATGCTGCCCATTATAACGATCCTCGCAGCGATGGCCGCGAACGGCGCGGAGGGAGCCCCGCCCGCCGTGGTAGCCGCGCTTCGAGCGGGTGCGGGCTGCTTCTCGACGGTCACCGTGACAAATCTCAGCGGGCGCGACATCGTGGCCGAGATTCAGGCTCGCCTGGAGACCGGCGCGCTGACGCCGTTGGAGCCGGTCGAGACGCCAGGCGGAGCGCAGCCGGCCGGCGAGCCCCGCGGGCAACCGCGAAGCGAACCCAGAGCCTCCGCCAACGGTCGGTCGGGGGGCCCGTCGGCCCTGCCTGATCTGGAGGGCATCGACTTCGCGCCCCACCAGCGCAGGAGCTTTCGTCTCGAAGGTCAGCGTGAAACCGGGAGCACCTGGGTGGGCGTGTGGGAGGCCGATCAACCCGGCACTTTGCCGGAACTGGCGGTGGAAGGACTGGTCGAGTGCCTCACCGGGGACCAACTGCGCACAGTCCCCCGGCCGGCTGCGCTGGCCATGCGGAATCCGTGGTTTACAGGAGAGGTGGCGGATCTAACCGGAGCGGTGATGGCTGTGGTCAACACTTCGGCCCACCCGGCCCGCGTGGACGTCTGTTACTCGGCGGGCAATCTCTACTTCGTCCCGGGACAGATGCCGGATGGGCGTCTGGCACGGCTATGCTCGTGGTCGGAAGATGCGGCCCTTCCACCCTTCGGCAGCCGCGAGTTTCCTATGGAACGCGAGCGCGCGACTGAGTTCGCACTGCACACGCGGGGCGAATCTATCGTGCTGCTGGTGTTGCGGCCGCTGGCCGCGGGCGTGCGTGTGTACCGCGTGGATTCAACCATCCGTTTCGGCACCGAGGTTACTTCAGCTCCTCCCGGCCGTTAGTGTGACGTCCATATTTGGCTTACGCGACTGGCGAAAGGTTGGCGGACGCCCTCTTCCGCGCGCGACCGCCTGGCTCGCGCTCCCGCCATGGTGGTCAACTCTATGCTTCACGGCGCTCCTCCCTTCGCGGCCAGGTTGGTCCCGGGCGGTGCCGGTTGATATTCTGAACAATCACGAAAAGAGGTTCACGAATGAACCGCCAGAAAACGATCCATTCATTGCGCGGCTCAGCCGCCGCGCTGTTGCTCCTGCTGCCGGTGGCACCGGCCATAGGCCAGGAACCATCCAGGGTGGCGGATGGCATAGTGTTCACCACGGCCGCTGGACTGCTGAAGGTTCAAGTGCTTTCCGAAACCGCGGTGCGCATCGCGTTCGCCAAAGACGCGGGCTTCTTCACGCGGCCGGTGCTCGACGTGGTTCCGCAGGCCACGCCATTTCAGGATTGGAAGCTGAACAGCACGGCGGATGCGATCACGCTTCGCACCGCACGGCTGCAAGTGGTGGTGGACCGGCGCACGGGGGCGGTCCGTTTCGTGGATTCAGCGGGTAAGACCATCGCCTCTGAAGAGCCCGGCGGCCGGGTGCTCGAACCGGCGGAGGTGCAGGGCGAGAGAACCTGGCACGTGCAACAACGCTGGGCGGAAAACCATGACGAAGCGCTTTATGGGCTGGGCCAGAGGCAGTTGAATACGCTCGATATTAAAGGTTACGACCTGGAGCTATGGCAGCACAACACCAATATCGCGGTGCCGTTCCTGGTGTCGAGCCGCGGTTACGGCGTACTGTGGGAGAACCTTTCGCTGACCCGCTTCGGCGATCTACGGCCGTTCACGCCGATTCCGCCGGAGTACCTTTACGATGCGAATGGCGTGCCGGGCGGCCTCTCCGTTCAGCCTATAGATGGCTCCGAGCCGGCGCGGTTTTCCTCCAATCTCCAGTTGGACCTGCTGCCGCAGGATCAGCCGCAGCCGGCGCCGAAAAACACGCGCTGGGAAGGCTCGATTGCGGCGCCGGTCACCGGCGATTACCAGTTTCAAACCTTCGCCAACGGCGGGCTCAAGGTGTGGATCGACAATCGGCTGGTTTTCGATCACTGGCGGCAGGCGTGGCTGGCCGCGGCCGACCAGGTGAAGATCCCACTCGAAGGCGGGCGGCGCTACCCGATCCGGATCGAATGGAACATCGAGCAGGGAACCACCATGAAGCTGGCGTGGAAAACGCCGGATCAGGAACGCTCCACTTCGTTGTGGTCCGAAGTGGGCGATGGCATCGATTACTACTTCGTGTACGGGCCGAAGCTGGACGACGTGATTGCCGGATACCGCCAGTTGACCGGGCGGGCGCCGATGATGCCGTCGTGGGTTTTCGGCCTTTGGCAATCGCGCCAGCGCTACGAGACAGCCCAGCAGAGCCTGGACGTGGTGCGTGAGTACCGGCGGCGGCAAATTCCCTTCGACAACATCGTGCAGGATTGGCAATACTGGCCGATCGATGCGTGGGGCTCGCACCAGTTCGATCCGGCGCGCTTCGCCGATCCCGACGGCTGGATCAAGGCTATCCACGATCAGCATGCGCACCTGATGATTTCGGTCTGGCCCAAGTTCTATCCGTCCACGGCAAACGCGCAGCAACTGCAAGCGCACGGCTTTCTCTTCCAGTCGAACTTGCGGCTGCAGGTGCGCGATTGGCTGGGCTACATTGCCACCGACTACGACGCATTCAGCCCCGCGGCACGCAAGCTGTATTGGTCGCAGATCGATAGGAATCTGTTCCGCCGCGGCATCGACGCCTGGTGGATGGATGCCAGCGAACCGGACTGCACGCCGTCTCCAACATCGGTGGACGATACAAAACGGTTGATGAATCCAACCGCCTTAGGGACGGCTTCGCGCGTGCTGAACGGCTTCGCGCTGATGAACAGCGAGGCGATTTATAGCGGCCAGCGCCGGGCCGCGCCCAATCAGCGGGTGTTCCTGCTGACCCGCTCCGGCTACGCGGGGCAGCAACGCTACGCGGCGGCAAGCTGGTCGGGAGATATCACTTCGACCTGGACCGCGCTGGCCAAGCAGATTCCGGCGGGGCTGGGGTTCAGCGTTTCGGGGGTGCCGTACTGGACCATGGACACCGGCGGCTACACCATGCAAAGCAAGTTCTCGACCCCCGACATGAAGCCGGCCGACCAGGAGGAGTGGCGCGAATTGAACGCCCGCTGGTTCGAGTTGAGCACCTTCACGCCGCTGCTGCGGGTCCACGGCGAGTTGCGCTTCCGCGAGATGTGGACCATGGGGGACGACTCGAGCCCCGCCTATCGTGCGGAGCTGAAGTTCGACCGCTTGCGCTACCGCATGTTCCCGTACATTTATTCGCTGGCCGGCGCGGTGACGCGGCGCGACGCCACCATCCTCCGCCCGCTGGTGATGGACTTCCCCGGCGACCGACAGGCGCGGGAACTGGCGGACGAGTTCATGTTCGGACCAGCGTTTCTGGTAGCCCCGATCACCAAATACCAGGCGCGCAGCCGCAGCGTTTACCTGCCGGGCGCGACTCAGTGGTACGACTTCTGGAGCGGGCACACGGTGCGGGCGGGCGCGGTTCCGGACGCTGCCGCGCCCTACGACCAGATTCCGGTTTATGTGCGGGCCGGCTCGATCGTCCCGTTTGGGCCGGACATCCAGTACGTCGGAGAGAAGGCGGCGGATCCGCTCACGGTATACGTGTATGGCGGAGCCGATGGCGACTTTACGCTGTACGAAGATGAAGGCACCAATTACAACTACGAACGGGGCGCATTCAGCGAGATCGCACTGCACTGGAACGACGCCGCCCAAGCGCTGACCGTGGCGGACCGGCGGGGTTCTTTCACCGGGATGCCGCAGCATCGCGCCATCGAAGTGGTGCTGGTCTCGGCCGGGCATGCAGTCGGCTTTTCCTTTACGCCGCAGGCAGCGCGCCGCGTGGAATACGATGGCAAAGCGGTGACCCTATCCATGAAGTGACGCCAGCCGGTTGTGCCGCCAGTACGCTAGTGAGGCGGGCCAGGCATGCCGGGCCCTGCGGTGAGGGATGCGGACACTACGGGCTTGAGGGGTGGATGAAATAATGAGTACGTTGCGGGCGGCCGGGCTTCGCGGACTTATCGCCGTGCGTTCGGCCACCCGATGATTTAAGTAGAAACTTCGTTGATGTGAGCCCGCTGGATGGCGGACAATATCAGGTCGATTCGTTCCTTACTCTCTGTTATCCGGCGGGCGGCGATAATAGCTATCCGTATACCGCCGGCGGTTATAGATTCCGGAATCCAAAGTCTTCCGTCGAGAGTCCAGCCCGAAGGGGACCCCGCATGCCTTTAAGGGGCGCCGGAAGTTTAGTATCACTTGAGTGCAACGTTCCCTGGCCAGGGATAAGGACTAGCAGCGGAGCCTGGCGCCGCAGTCCCAACTTCAGTATGCAGGGTATGTCAAGGGATTCGGGGGGTAAGTGATTGAGTCAGTGGGGAGGAAAGGCGGTGAATGGTGCCCGTGGCGGCGGCGGTCTTGCCGCCGGTGTTTGGTGAGCTGGCGGGAGGCGGCGCCGGCGGCAGGCGAGAATGGAGACGAAGAAAAGAACCGGCGGCAAGACCGCCGGCGCTACTATCCGCGGCTAGGGCGGGGGCCTGCGGCGGATTCCGGCGCCTTCGTGGGTGTGGCTCCGAGCTGCGCGGCAACCCTGGTCGCCTCTTCGACGGCGCGCGCCAGCACGGAGCGGATCCTTCCGTCCTCCAGCATCAGCAGTCCGGCGATGGTGCAGCCGGCCGGCGTGGTGACATCGTCGCGCAGCGAAGCCGGATGGCGGCCGCTTTCGAGCACCATCTTGGCAGCGCCCAGCGAGGTCTGCGCCGCCAGCGTCAATGCCAGTTGGCGGGGCAACCCGACGCGCACTCCGGCATCGGCCAAGGCTTCGATAATCAAAAACTGATAGCCCGGACCGCTGCCGCTGAGCGCCGTAATGGCGTTGAAATGGACTTCATCGACCGGCATGCACCGGCCCACCGCTTCGAAGATCCGGGCGGCCCGATCGAGATGGCTTTTGGTGGCGTTCCGGCCACGGCAGATCACCGTCATGCCCTGGCCGACCACGCACGGCGTGTTGGGCATGGCCCGCACCACGGGGTTCTCCCTGCCGAGCAGCGATTCGATTCTCTCAGTTGAGACGCCCGCCAGAATTGAAATCAGCAGCGTGTCTGAGCGGAGGCCCGCATCGCGCAGGGCTGTTAGCACTGCGGCCGCATCGGCGGGTTTGACGCAGACCAGTACCAGGTCCGCGGTGGGCACGCGGTGCTGGTAGTCGACCTCGACGGGAATGCCCAGTTCCTGGCTGGCGCTTTCGCAGGCGGCGGCGTTCTTGTCGCCCGCCCACAGACGGCCGGTGCCGATGACGCCGCTGGCCAGCAGGCCGCGGATGAGTGTGCGGCCCATGACGCCGGCGCCCATAACCCCCAACGTGGTCCCGTCGGCGATGATTGAAGTCCCGGCTGAAGGTTGTTGTCCTTTTAGCATTGAGCGGCCTCTCCACGCGCGGGCAGCTCAGGTCCGCGCCCCGTGCGCTCTTGAAGATAACATAGCGGGGCCTTTTAGAGGCTGCTGGCCGCCAGTGGCCTGCGCGGCGTAAGCTTCGCGATCCGGAGCAACCTGACGGGCACGGCGGGATTTCTCGATCAGGTTCGCCAGGCGGTCTGGTCGGTGAATGCGAGCCTGCCGGTGGTATCGGAGCGGACCATGCAGGACGTGTACGATCAATCGCTGGCGCGAACGTCATTTACACTGGCGATGCTGGCGATTGCCGGCGCCATGGCGCTGGTGCTTGGGATCATCGGGATCTACGGTGTGATCTCCTACACGGTATCGCAGCGGAGGCGGGAAATCGGCATCCGTGCGGCGCTCGGGGCGCAACCCATGGAGCTCAAGCGTATGTTCGTGCGTTACTCACTGGGGCTGGCGGGAGTGGGGGTGGCGATCGGGTTGGGAGCGGCGGCAGCGCTGACGAGGCTGATGACATCGCTGCTATTCGGAATCAGTCCGCTGGACCCGCTTACTTATAGCGCGGTGCCGGTAGTTCTGGTGGCCGGGGCGGTGCTGGCCAGTTACCTGCCGGCGCGGCGCGCGGCAGCGGTTGACCCGGCAGAGGCTTTGAAGGCGGAGTGACCGGCAGGCGGAGCGGACCTATTGCGCCGAGGCAATCAAAAGATAGCTGTATTGCCCGAAGTTACGGAAGGTAAGATCGCGCCAATTGTCGCGCTGCAGCGCCGCTTCCGTTTCGGTGGAGGCTACCCGGTGATCGGGCGGCGGCCCGGGCGGGTGCGGCGCATCGATCCGCCAATCCAGGATGGCGATGCGCCCGCCGGGACGCAAGATGCGGCGCATTTCCGCTAGCACCGTGTGCGGCTGGTCCAACTCATGCCAGATGTTTCCTAGGAAGGCCAGATCGCAACTGCCGCCCGGAAGACCTGTTTTCGCGGCCTCTCCCTCACGGAGACGAATATTGCGCGGAGCGCTTTCCTGTTGCAACTTTTCTTCGATGATCTTCAGCATTGGTAGCTGCACATCGACGGCCCACACCATGCCTGCCGGACCGGCCGCGTGGGCGAAAGGCAGCGCGAAGAACCCGGTCCCGGCGCCAATATCGGCGATTGAAATCCCGGGCTTGAGATCCAATGCGGCGATGGCTTCGCCGGGAGGCATCCACCCAAGCCGCTGCGGATCCTCCAAACGCTTAGCCTCGCTGGCTGGGAAGATGCGTCGGTTCATAGTAATGGAAACTGCGGTGGCGGCCCGACCGGCCGCTCGTCAGCGCCTTCAACTGAATCCGCCCGAGCCGTTCGACGTGCAGCCGCCGGCGGCGAACGCAGACAGCAGCCGCTCGACTTCCTGGGACTGGCAGTCGGGGCACTCCAAATCATTGTCGATGTCGCGCATCCGGCGCAGCACTTCAAAGGTCTTGCCGCATTTTTGGCAGCGATATTCGTATAGAGGCATAACGGCCTTCGATTACTTGGATGCAAAATCGGGCGGCTGGTGACAGACCAGTCTCTCACGGATCGGGAAGAATCGCATCTGTGGCTCGGGCCGCAGGTCTGCTACGATGAGAAATTCTGGCATCGATGCTGCGATTTGAAACCGCCGGCGAGTCCCACGGCGAATGGCTGGTGGCCACGCTGACCGGACTTCCGGCAGGCATCCCCATTTCCCTCGACGCGGTGAATCGCGAGCTTTGGCGCCGCCAGCAGGGCTACGGCCGCGGCGGCCGCATGAAGATCGAGAGCGACCGCGCTGAAATTGTGGCCGGCGTGCGCCATTCGCACACCATCGGTTCCCCCGTCGCGATTCTGATTCGCAATCGCGACTGGGAAAACTGGACACAGGCGCTGCCAGTGGAGGCTGCCGCGGGGGCGGAAGACCGGCGCAAGCCCGTGACGCGGCCGCGTCCCGGCCACGCCGACCTGGCCGGCGCCGTCAAGTACAACTTTCACGATGCGCGCTACATTCTGGAGCGAGCCAGCGCGCGCGAAACCGCCGCCCGGGTGGCAGTGGGCGCCATCGCCAAGGCGCTGCTGGGCGAATTCGGAGTCACCGTGCTCAGCCACGTGATCGCCGTCGGCCGTGTGCGCCTGGAGCGCGCCGTAGAGTTCAGCGAACTCGTCGAGTTGAGCCGACGCGATAGCATCGTTCTCGGCTGTGTCGACGCGGCCATCGAGGCCCGCATGAAGGAAGAGGTGGATGAGGCCTACCGCACCGGCGACACGGTTGGCGGCGTATTTGAGGTGGTGGCCCACGGCGTCCCCATGGGCTTGGGCTCGCACATCGCCTGGGATTCGCGGCTGGACGGGCGGCTCGCCCAGGCCATCGTTTCGATTCAGGCGGTCAAGGGCGTCGAAATCGGATTCGCCGCCGCCGGCGCAGCCAGCTTCGGTTCCCAGGTGCAGGACACGATTCACTATGACCGCGAGGCCCAAGCCTTCACCCGCGGCGCCAACCGCGCCGGCGGCTTGGAAGGCGGCATCACCAATGGTCAGGACATACTGGTGCGCGGGCTGCTCAAACCCATTTCGACGCTGCGGAGGCCGCTCGAATCCGTGGACCTCGGTACCCGCGAGCCCGCGCTTGCCGCTTATGAGCGCTCCGACGTGGCTGTGGTGCCGGCCGCCGGTGTGATTGGCGAGGCCATGGTGGCCCTGGTTCTGGCCCAGGCGTTTCTGGAGAAATTCGGCGGCGACTCGCTCGACGAGACTCGCCGCAACTTTCAAGGTTACCTGGAGCAGGTGCGAAACTATTAACATGCAATGGCGCATCTGAGCCGCGGCCGTGACAAGCCGTAAGAAGAAATGATGGCCACAGATGAACGCAGATGAACGCAGATGAACACAGATAGGGAACAAGAAATTTGATCTGTGTTTATCTGCGTTCATCTCGGCTCAAAGTTGAATCGAGATATGGTCTACCCGATAGTCAAATTCGGCAATCCGGTGCTGGAACGCGAAGCGGAGAGCGTGACCGACTTCGATACACCGGACCTCAATCAATTCCTGGACGACATGTTCGAGTCGATGTACGCGGCCAAGGGCGTCGGCCTGGCCGCGCCACAGATTGGCTTCTCACGCAAGATCTCGGTGATCGACGTTTCCAATGGCGAGAGGCCGGAAGACAAGCTCGTCATCATCAACCCCACCATCGTCAAACTCGAAGGCAAGCAGGTGGGCGAAGAAGGCTGCCTCAGCGTTCCCGGCTTCCGCGAGCAGGTGCGTCGCGCCAAGCGCGTCACCATCCGGGCGCAGAATGCCAAGGGCGAGACATTTGAAGTGACCGGCGAGGACCTGCTGGCGCGCGCTTTTCAGCACGAGACCGATCACCTGCACGGCCGGCTCTACATCTCTCACATCAGCGCGCTCAAGCGCGATCTTCTCAAGCGCAAGATCCGCAAGCTGCAACGCGCCGGCGAGTGGAGCTGAGCCGCCGCCATGCGCCTGGCCTTTCTCGGTACACCCGCGTTTGCCGTGCCCACGCTGGAACGGCTGGTGGAGCGCGGCCACCAGGTGCTCGCCGCGGTCACTCAGCCCGACCGCCCCAAAGGACGCGGTCAGGAACTGGCGCCGCCTGCGGTGAAGGAAGCCGCGCTTCGCCTCGGCGTCCCCGTCTATCAACCGGAACGCGTTAAGCGGCCGGAATCGGTCGACTACTTGCGCAGCCTTGCGCCCGAAGCCATGGTGGTGGTGGGCTACGGCCAGATCATTCCGCAATCCATCATCGATATTCCCCCGCTCGGCATTCTCAACGTGCACGCTTCGCTATTGCCCAAATATCGCGGCGCCGGCCCCATTCAATGGGCCATCGTCAACGGGGAATCCACGACCGGCGTTACCATCATGCGAATCGATGCAGGCCTCGATACCGGCTCCATGCTGCTCAAAGCGGAAACCGCCATCGGCGTAAATGAGACCGCGGTGGAGCTGGGCCGGCGCCTCTCCGCGATGGGCGCGGACCTGCTGGTGGAGGCGCTGGACGCTCTCGCGGCCGGCCGCATTGTTCCCCAAGCGCAGGACAACGCCCAGGCCACTTACGCGCCCATGCTGAAAAAGGAAGACGGACGAATCGATTGGAGCCGTTCCGCCGCCGAGATCCACAACCGGGTGCGCGGTATGCAGCCATGGCCCGGCGCGTACTCGAGCTTTCGCGGCGCCGCGCTGCACGTATGGCGCGCGCGCCCAACAGAAGCCGGCACCGGCCACCCGCCAGGCGCGCTGGTTCGCATCCGGCCCTTGGTAGTGGCTTGCGGCGCCGGGGCGCTGGAACTCATCGAAGTGCAGATGGAAGGCCGCAAGCGCATGTCCGCTGCGAGTTTCGCCAACGGGCAGCGATTAGTCGAAAATGAGGTTTTGGGCTCTGGCGGGATATGACCATGACGACTCGCGGCCAACGACGTGGCGCACGCACTCGGGCGTGCCGTGCCGAGACTTTTCTCGACACCTGTTGGCGCACGGTGAACCGGCGTCGGCATGAGTGCCGACGCGGCACGCATGAGTGCGTGCGCCACGTGCGAAGCACAGGTTGGTCGCTGGAAGAAATCTTTGGAGAGGTGTCCGTTTGAATCTTCCCTTGGGGTATGCATATTCGTCTGTCTATGCGGGCATACGGCAAGCCGAGCGCGACGATCTGGCGCTGATCGTCACCGGCCTCGACGCCAGCGCCGCCGCGGTGTTCACGCGCAACCGGGTACAGGCGGCGCCGGTCAGGCTGTGCCGCCGCCACCTGGCGTTGTCGAAAGGCCGGGTGGGCGCCATCCTGATGAATGCCGGCAACGCCAACTGCGCCACGCGCAGCGGCGACGCCGTAGCGCTGGCCACGGCGCGCGCTACCGCCCGGATTCTGAAGCTGCCGGTGGCGCAGGTGCTCACCGCATCCACCGGTGTGATCGGCGTGGAGATGGATGGCGCCAAAATCGCGGTTGCTCTGCCGCGGCTGGTGGAAGGCCTTTCGCCGGCGCGTTTCGAAGATGCCGCCCGCGCCATCATGACCACCGACCTGGTTTCGAAGACCGCTTTCGCCGAAGCCCACTTGCGGCGCGGCGCCGTGCGTGTGGCCGGCATGACCAAAGGCTCCGGCATGATTCAGCCGAACATGGCCACCACGCTCGGCTTCGTGATGACCGACGCCCAGATTCCCGCGGCGGCATTGCGCGCCATCCTCAAGCGCGCAGCCGATGCCAGTTACCACCGGCTGTCGGTGGATGGCGACACCTCCACCAACGACACGCTGGTGCTGCTGGCCAACGGGGCTTCCGGGGTCCGTCCGGAGGCCACGGAACTTGCCCGCGTGGAAGAAAAAATCACCAGCGTCATGCAGCGCCTGGCGCAGGCCATCGCCCGCGATGGCGAAGGAGCCGGGAAGTTCGTCACCATCGAAGTTGCCGGCGCGCCCAGTGACGATGCTGCCGCGCGCCTGGCCCGCGCCATCGCCAATTCGCCGCTGGTCAAGACCGCGATCGCCGGCTCCGACCCCAATTGGGGCCGCGTCCTTTCTGCCGCCGGTAACGCCGGTGTGGCCTTCGATCCAGCCAAAACCGATATCTGGATGCAAGGCGTCCCTGTCTGCCGCGGCGGACTGGCCGAGCAGTTTTCCGAAGCGGAGCTAAAACAGAAGTTGGATGCGCCGGAATGCCACATCCGCTTCTCACTGCGGGGGAAGGGAAGAGGCCAGGCGCGTTTCTGGACCTGCGATCTTACTCACGGCTACATCCACATCAATGCCAGTTACCGGACGTGAGCATGGGGAACACGCCGCGCGCGCTTTGGCTGATTGGACTGGCGGGGCTGGCTGCCGCGCAGAGCGGGCCGGCGGGTCGGGAGCAGGCTGCGCGCGACCTGATTTCGAACGCCGCGCAGGCGCTGGCCGAACGGCACGCGGCTGCCTTCCTCGAAGACTTCGATCGGCCGCTGGCAGACAAGCTGCGCAAGCCAGTCGAGGCCCTGATCGGCAGCTACGAGATACAGCCTGCGCTGGAGTTCTTGTCAGCGACCACCGACGAACGCGGTGTCGCGCTGACCATCGATTGGAAGCTGGACCTGACGGCGCGCGAAGGGCAGCGCGCCATTACCCATCGCGAGAAACGTGTGGGATGCCGCGTGGAATCGCGCGGCGGCGCGCTGCGTATCACGGCTCTGGACGGCACTCTCGAGGCGCAGGGCTTTTTTTCGCCGCCCGATGTGGACGGCGCCTGGGACCTGATGCAATCCGCTGCCCGGGCGCTCAATCAACCTGATTCTCCGGCCGCTGGCTTCATGGCCTTTTTCGATTCCAAGCTGCCGGGTTACGAGGCGCTGCGCAGCGGTGCGGAGGCATTGGTGGCCCAGGGCGAAGTAGACTCCACTGTCGGACTGACCAGCGACGAAGGCACGGATGACTCGCGCACGCTCGAAGTCGATTGGACGCTCGAAGTCATCAACAGCGACACCAGCATCCGCATCTTACAGCGCGAGGCAGAGCTCACTTTCAAGATAGAGCGCCGCGGCAAGCGCTGGGTGATCGTTTCGGTCGCACCGCTGGAATTCTTCACGAAGTAGCAAAGCCCGAGAACCAGGTAGCCACATTTGCGACGCCTGCGCGCTCTCAAAACTGGCGCAACAGTTCCAGCATCTGGCGGTCGAGCTTGTGGCCGCGCCAGTTTTCGTAAGCGACGTCGCTGCGATTACTATCCAGCACCCCGAAGGAGCCGCGAAAGCACCACAACGCCCAGCCCCAGTTGACGGTTTTCCAAAGTGACAGGAAGTCTCGCATCCAGCTCAGCGTCACCGCGTGCGGCGTGCGGTTCCAACAGCCCCATTCGCCCACAAAGACGGTTGCGCCGCGACCGGCCAGTTCCCGATACGGCTGGATGCACCAGCGTTCCAGCATGGCGCGGTTCCACTCCACCGTGGGCGAGACGCGCATGGGCCAGGTGGGCATCTGCCGCGGCGTACCTGCCCAAGGCGCCAGATAATGCGTGAGTGCGAAGGGCGCGTAGCGGCGCGTGGCCTCGACCGAGTTCGGAATGTCAGCGAGTTCCTTCACCGGCAAAATTGCCTCGCCAAACAAGCCGTCGATCATCACCAGCCGGGCAGGGTCGATTTGCCGAATGGCTTCCACGCCACTGCGAATGACCCTCTCATATTGCGCTGCGGTGCAACGGCTCGGCTCGTTGATCAAATTGAAGCTCAGGCGCCGGCTCGGGATCCCGCGGTAGCGCTGCGCGAAATGGGCCCAGTAGAAGCGGAAGATGTCGAGGGCATGCTGGTCGGTCCAGAGGTTCCAGGGTTCGGCAAGCAACCCGCCGTTGACCGAATATCCCGGTGCACGGTGAAAATTGAGGCACACGTGGATGCCGTACTGCCTGCCCCAGTCTACCGCCTGATCGATTTCGCGCAGCGTGTTCTCCGCCATATGAAATGGATCTTTCGGGTCCGCCCAACAGCGATACGACATCGGCAGGCGGGCGAAGTTGAAGCCCCAGCGTGCCATCCATTCAAAATCGGCCTCCACGAACGGCTCGTTATGCCGGCCCCATTCCGGGTCGAGCCTAGCCCATTCCTCCGGCGTGGCCGTGAACTTCTCCTGCAGGTTGAAACCACGCCATTTCACCGGCGCTTCGGCTGAATGGCCGCGACCGCTGAATGCACCCGCCCCCATCAACCCGGCAAAAGTGCGCCGACTAAGCGAGGTGCCGAAACCCATCTCGACCACGTCGCTTATTCTAGCCAATCGTCCGATCCGGGGAGCTTGAGCCGCGAGTTTCAGCCGCGGACGCCGTCCCATGCTGCGACGCTTAGTCCCGAAAACGGACAGTCGCCGGTGGGAACGAGCGCTGTGTTAAAAAGGCTTGTGAAAGGCCCGTGACGTGCAGCCAAGGAGTGCTTAAGTGCGGACCTCAGCCATGAACGTTCTTGAAACCGTGGTGGCTCCGCCGCTTGCCGATTTTCGGGTGCTGGTGTGTGACGACCAGCCGGACGTTTGCGAGGCGCTGCGGCTGTTGTTGAAGAGTCAAGGCTGGCAGGCGGTGACGGTGGATTCACCGGCGGCGCTGCTGGATCGGGCGCGCGGCGAAGCCTTCGACCTGGTCCTGCTGGACCTCAACTATGCGCGCGACACCACATCGGGCGCGGAGGGTATGGATCTTTTGGCCAGCCTGGAAGCCCAGGGCAACACCGCTCCGGTGATGGTAATGACCGCGTGGAGCAGCTTCGATCTGGCGGTGGAAGCCATGCGGCGCGGCGCGTGCGATTTCATCCAGAAGCCGTGGGAGAACCAGCGTCTGATTGCGGCCATTCGTAAACAGGCCGATTCGGGCCGGCGGCGGAAGTCGGAACTGGAGATCGCCGCAGCCGTGCAGCAGAAGCTGTTCCCCGGCGATCCGCCCCGAATGGCGACGCTGGAGTGCGCCGCCCAGTGCCTGGCGGCACGCGAAGTGGGCGGCGACTACTACGATTTTCTGACGGCCGGCGCCGGCCGCGAGGTGTTTTTGTTAGGCGACGTTTCGGGCAAGGGCGTGCCGGCCGCTCTGCTGATGGCGAACCTGCAGGCCGCGTTCCGCAGCCAGGCGGAGGAGGCGCTGTGCGCGCCCGCAGCCCTGCTGGATGGCATCAATCGCCATTTCTTTCATTCCACCGCCGCGGAGCGCTTCGCAACCTTGTTTTATGGGCTGTACGACGACCGCGCGCGCAGGCTGCGTTACGTCAACTGCGCCCACAACGCACCGCTGCTGCTGCGGGGGTCGGGCGCACTGGAGCGCCTCGACGCCACGGCGTTGATGCTGGGAGCTTTCGAGCAATGGAGTTGCGACGTGGCCGAAGTGGCGCTCGAACCCGGCGACGTGCTGGTGATCTATTCCGATGGCGTCACTGAGGCCGCCTCCGGTTCCGGGGATGAATTCGGCGAAGATCGGCTCGAGCGGGTGGTGCGCAGCCGGCAGGGGCGGTCTGCCGCCCAGGTGGTGGACGCCGTCCTCGATGCGGTGGCCGGGTTCAGCAGCGGACCGCGCGGCGACGATGTCACCGTAATGGCCCTGCGGGCGCTATGAAGCGCCGTTTTATGGGTGCTTCGCCGGAAGTGGCCTGGCGGGCCCGCCGCGGTTTGACTTGACTCCTTCGCCCGCGCTATCGTGCAATTAGTCGGAGCCGCCTTAGGGCGCGGTAGCCAAGTGGTAAGGCCAAGGTCTGCAAAACCTTTATTCGTCGGTTCGATTCCGACCCGCGCCTCCAACTGAAACCAAAGGGAAACCACCTAAATTCAGTAGTTTGGCCCACTCTGCGGCATTTCCCGTTCATTCCCTGGCGTTCCCTCTTCTTCCCCATTTTGCCCGAAGCAACCGGGCATACGCCGGGCAAAACCGCCGCTTCGAATATCCGCACGCCCGACGCCACAAGTAGCTCACGCAAAGCGCCGGGGAGTCTGCCGTGCGGGTTCGGCGACGGAGTCGAAATCCCCAAGATCACGGTCCTGACCGCTTGTGCCTCTCGGAAACCTCATCTGCGGCAAGAACCCAGCCTGTTGCAACCTTGGCGGGTCGCATGCCTGCGTTATCGTGCGGTCATGGAGGCCAAAGCGCTCTCAGCTCTGAGTGGCCCCTAAGCTGCGCCACGCAATCATGAAGTGCTGGCGGCGGATTCCCCCTTTTAAGCGACACCCGCTTCGAAAGTCCGACACCGTGGCGTGCAAGTGTCTCAGGCGGCCCGACGCTCGTACCGGTGATGCAGGCCGCCCACCTGCGGGATGGCCACGATCCGTCCGCCATCCGCCGTTTGCACAGGCCGCGGCTCGGGTGTGTCCTTCTCCAACGACAGATGCGTCCTGCTCTCGTGGTAATAAGTCACGAACAACCTGATCTGCCGACGCAGCGACTCTTCATTCAGGATGATCATGTGATCCACACACTCCCGACGAATCGTGCCGATCACCCGCTCGATGTAGGCCCGCTGCTCCGGTGTGTGGGGCGCTCCCAGCACCTCCCGTAGGCCCAACTCCTCCACCTGCTTGGTGAACTCGGCGCCGAAGATGCCATCGCGATCGCGCAGCAGATAGCGCACCGCGCTGTCCCACGGAAATGCCTCTCGTGGTTGCTGCGCCGTCCATTCCGCCGTCGGATGGGCCGTCACGCCGAAATGTAGGATCCGCCGCCGATCGTGCGCCAGTACCAGGAACACGTACAGGATCTGAAAGCGAATGGTGGGCACCGTGAAGAAGTCGACGGAGACCAGCGTTTTCACATGATTCTCCAGAAAGGTCCTCCAGGTCTGGGAGGGTGGCTTGCGTGTCCGCACCAGATATTTGCTCACGCTGGTCTCGCCAATGTCGATGCCCAGTTTGAGCAGTTCGCCATGGATGCGCGGGGCGCCCCACAGCGGATTGTGGCGACTCATCGTACGGATCAATTCGCGAACCTGTTGTGGCACCGGCGGCCGGCCGGGGCGACCGTGCTGCACTTTCCAGGTCCAGAAGAGGCGGAAGCCTTTGCGGTGCCAGGCGATCACCGTCGCCGGCTGAACGATGACGAGCGCGGAGCGCCAGTCGGCCCAGACGCTGGACAGCCACGCCCAGAGCAAGCGATCTGCGGAGTTGAGCTTCGGGCGTTGGACGCAGTGCTGGAGCACGGCGAGTTGGTGGCGCAGAGCAAGGATCTCCAATTGCAGAACTGCGCGGCTGCGGAAGGAGCCTCGGAAGCCGGCCCAGAGGGCCGCGAATAGGTGGCAAAGCGAGAAACGGCGGAGAACGGTCGATTCACACTTTATCAATCGGATCGAAGTTTGCGAGAACCACAGACCTCGGTTTTCGAGTTTTCAAGCTCGACAGCAGCAACATTCGTGCATGGGAACCCGACCGCGATAACCTTGGGCAGACGCTGCTTGATTCGGTGGATCACGTCAAAGCTGATCGGACCGAGGCGGATGTCCTCTACGAGGTTTTGCTGAAACTCGGCCTCGATCTCTGCGTGCCGATGGAGACGCGAACGATTGCGGGCAAGGAGGTTCATGCCATCGGCGGCGGCGTGCTGATGGCTTGCCTCGCAGAATCGATCAGCCGGGAGGACGTCGAATCGCTTGCCCACGGGATCGTGGATTGGCACACGACGCTTGCGCCGGCCGGGGAGGTGACATGCGTCTTCCGCGACAGCGCCTTCGCAGACGATGTGGCCAAGACCAACCTGGCGGCGATTCTCGCGCAAGGTGGGATCGAGAACGTGCGGAGCCTGTAGGCCTGGGCGATTCGGAGCATTGGCAATCCTTGCCAGCCATGATAAAATGGCAACCGAGGAAGTATGCCGACACGAAACATCAATCTGACCGACCACTTCGACCGCTTCGTCGCCGCCGAGGTCGGGTCCGGCCGCTATGGCAACGCCAGCGAAGTGGTACGCGAAGGCTTGCGGCTGATGGAACGCCGCAAGCAGGAAGAGCGGGCCAAGCTGAAATGGCTGAGCGACGCCGTGCGGGAAGGCTTGGACCAGATCGAACGTGGCGAAGGCGCGGAGTTCGAGTCCATAGGCGCGCTCGAAGCGGAGCTTGGCCGGATTGGCGCCGAGGCGCGGGCCGAGTGCGAGCGGAAGGCCAAGCGTGGCTAAGTCCGCCGGGCGCCTGAGCGTGAGGCTCAGCCCCGCGGCGCGGAGCGACATCCGCGCGGCGCTGATCTGGACCCGCGAGCACTTCGGCGAAAGCGCGGCCACGCGTTACCAGAAGCTCATTCAGCAGGGGATTGCCGATATAGCCGGCGATCCCGGCCGCCCCGGAGCAACCGAGCGCCCGGAACTCGCGCCGGGCATTCGCACCTATCACCTGCTCTTTAGCCGCGAGCGAGCGGGCGGCGCCGGGGCCGTGGTCAAGCGGCCGAGACATTTCCTGGTCTACCGTCCCCGCCCGGACAGAATCGACGTGGTGCGGGTTCTTCACGATGCCCGCGATTTGGCGAGGCATATTCCCGCGGAGTAGTGGCGATGGAAGACAGAGCAAGTGAGCATCCCGAGTGGACCGCCCCGCCTTCCAGCAGCGCGGCAACTTGTAAGGTATGCTTACAAGTTCGCCGGTACGAAGTCGCAACTATTCGGAAATCCCGGATGGTTCGGTGGCAGGACAGGCGTGAACCATGAAGCTTCATTTCGAATCCAACCTCGAATATCAACTCCAGGCTATCGAGGCGGTCTGCGATCTGTTCCGTGGGCAGGAAATCTGCCGCACGGAATTCACGGTTACCAAGAGCGCCCTGGGCGGAGCGCATTTGCCGGGAATGGAAAGCGACCTCGGTATCGGCAACCTGTGGTTCTCGCAAACTTCGATCTGATTGATAAAGTGTGAATTGACCGTTCTCCGCCGTTTCTCGCTTTGCCACCTATTCGCGGCCCTCTGGGCCGGCTTCCGAGGCTCCTTCCGCAGCCGCGCAGTTCTGCAATTGGAGATCCTTGCTCTGCGCCACCAACTCGCCGTGCTCCAGCACTGCGTCAAACGCCCGAAGCTCAACTCCGCAGATCGCTTGCTCTGGGCGTGGCTGTCCAGCGTCTGGGCCGACTGGCGCTCCGCGCTCGTCATCGTTCAGCCGGCGACGGTGATCGCCTGGCACCGCAAAGGCTTCCGCCTCTTCTGGACCTGGAAAGTGCAGCACGGTCGCCCCGGCCGGCCGCCGGTGCCACAACAGGTTCGCGAATTGATCCGTACGATGAGTCGCCACAATCCGCTGTGGGGCGCCCCGCGCATCCATGGCGAACTGCTCAAACTGGGCATCGACATTGGCGAGACCAGCGTGAGCAAATATCTGGTGCGGACACGCAAGCCACCCTCCCAGACCTGGAGGACCTTTCTGGAGAATCATGTGAAAACGCTGGTCTCCGTCGACTTCTTCACGGTGCCCACCATTCGCTTCCAGATCCTGTACGTGTTCCTGGTACTGGCGCACGATCGGCGGCGGATCCTACATTTCGGCGTGACGGCCCATCCGACGGCGGAATGGACGGCGCAGCAACTACGAGAGGCATTTCCGTGGGACAGCGCGGTGCGCTATCTGCTGCGCGATCGCGATGGCATCTTCGGCGCCGAGTTCACCAAGCAGGTGGAGGAGTTGGGCCTACGGGAGGTGCTGGGAGCGCCCCACACACCGGAGCAGCGGGCCTATATCGAGCGGGTGATCGGCACGATTCGTCGGGAGTGTGTGGATCACATGATCATCCTGAATGAAGAGTCGCTGCGTCGGCAGATCAGGTTGTTCGTGACTTATTACCACGAGAGCAGGACGCATCTGTCGTTGGAGAAGGACACACCCGAGCCGCGGCCTGTGCAAACGGCGGATGGCGGACGGATCGTGGCCATCCCGCAGGTGGGCGGCCTGCATCACCGGTACGAGCGTCGGGCCGCCTGAGACACTTGCACGCCACGGTGTCGGACTTTCGAAGCGGGTGTCGCTTAAAAGGGGGAATCCGCCGCCAGCACTTCATGATTGCGTGGCGCAGCTTAGGGGCCACTCAGAGCTGAGAGCGCTTTGGCCTCCATGACCGCACGATAACGCAGGCATGCGACCCGCCAAGGTTGCAACAGGCTGGGTTCTTGCCGCAGATGAGGTTTCCGAGAGGCACCGTTGTTCCGCCGGGCCGTGCCCTCAGATCGATACTGAAACCGTGCTGGAATACCGGCGACAGACCGAAAAACTCTTCAGCCATGGCGAAATGGCCGAACGCAAGCGGCTTTTGCGCACCTGGGTTGAAGGAGTAAACTTGATGCCGGAAGCGTTGGAAGTGAGCATCAGCTACCGTTTGCCGGAAGCCGTTATGAATGGTTTGGTTGCGGGGGAAGGATTTGAACCTTCGACCTTTGGGTTATGAGCCCAACGAGCTACCAGACTGCTCCACCCCGCACCCTTATCCTAACGTAAGGCTGGGCTCCGGTCAATGTGTGCCGCACGCTTTCCTGCGGGATGGCGTCGCGGGGTGACACGGCGGGTGGGAACTGCGGCGCGAATCCAGCCGGCTGCCGGCGTGCGTCAGGTGGCGGCTTCCGGCTTCGGTTCAAACTCGGTGATCTGGAACGACTCGCGGACGATCTCGCGCGCGGCTTCGATCCCGCTAACTTCGCCTGCGCCGATGGCCTGCACCAGCAGGTTGCCGGCGGCGGTGGCTTCGATCGGGCCCGCCACCACCTTGCGGCCCGTCGCGTCCGCCACCAGTTGGTTCAGCAGCGAGTTGCGTGAGCCGCCGCCCACAATGTGGATGGTGTGAATCGGGCTCCGGGTGAGGCTCTCCAACCCTTGCAACGCGTCGCAGTAACGATGCGCCAGGCTCTCCAGAATGGTCCGGCAGAATTCGCCCTTGGTCCGGGGCGGTTCGAGCGAGCGCTCGCCGCACCACGCTGCGATGCGCGCCGGCATATCGCCCGGCTGCAGAAAATCGTCCGGATCGATGATGGTCCGTGCCGGCCCGGCCGCTGCGGCCATCTGCATCAGTTCGTCGTAGCCGAAGCGTTCGCCCTCCGCCGCCCAGGCGCGGCGGCATTCCTGCAGCAGCCACAGGCCGGCGATATTCTTGAGCAGCCGCGTGCGCCCGGCCACGCCGGCTTCGTTGGTGAAGTTCAATTTGTACGACTGCTCGTCGATCACCGGTGCCGCGCACTCCACGCCCATCAACGACCATGTGCCGGAGCTGATGTAGCACCACCCGTCGCCCCGCGCGGGAACCGCCGCTACGGCGGACGCTGTATCGTGCGATCCCACCGCGTGCACGGGTACGGCGCCCAGACCGGTCGATTCAGCCAGCCGCGGCAGCAGCGGTCCCAACGTGTTTCCCGGTTCGATCAGTTCCGCCAGGATGCGGCTCGGCATTCCGAGCCGCTCCACCATCTCAGCGGCGAAGCTGCGTGCCCTGGGATCGTACAATTGCGAAGTGCTGGCGATCGTCACTTCGTTGCGCTCGACGCCCGTTAGCCAGTAATTCAGCAGGTCCGGCATGAACAGCAGGCGCCGCGCATTGTTGAGCGCCGCCGAGCGCGCCAGCCGCATCGCGTACAACTGGTAGAGCGAATTGATCGACATGATCTGGATGCCGGTGCGCGCGAAGACCTCGGCGCGCGGCACCGTTTTGAACAGCCGTTCCGGGATGCCGTTGGTGCGCGGGTCGCGGTAGTGGCGGGGGCAATCGATCAACCCGCCATCGGCGGCCAGCAGTCCGAAGTCGACGCCCCAGGTATCCACGCCGATCCCGGCCGCCTTCACGTGCCGCTCGCGCCCGGCAACCGTCAGCCCCTCGACAATTTCATGGAACAGGCGGAACGCGTCCCAGTAAAGGCCGGAGGGCAACTCCACCGGTTGGTTGGGGAAGCGGCGGATTTCCTCGATCTCCAACCGCCCATCCGCCAGGCTGCCTAAGACCACCCGCCCGCTTTCAGCTCCCAGATCCGCCGCCAGATAGCTCGACATGCTGCGGGCTATTGTAAGTCCCGGCGCTGGTGGATTCAATTCCGGGCGCCAATTCTGGCGCAGGCGTGGACCGAGCCCCTCCGCTGAGGCACGGGAATTAGCGGCAGTCAGAATGGTCCGCCCCTTGCCGCCACCGCCCCAATCCAGTTAGAATCCCGAGCAATGAAGCTTCCCCTCCTCGTCGTGCCGTTGCTCACGGCCGCGCTTGCCTTCGCGGCGCCGCCTCAACCTCCCACCCCCGTTATCTTCGACACCGACATCGGCAACGATGTGGATGACTGCCTGGCGCTGGCCATTCTCCACGCCTTCGCCTCGCGCGGCGAAATCCGCCTGGCCGCCGTCACCATCACCAAGGACAATCCGTGGGCGGCCCGGCTGGCCTCGGCCATCGACATCTTCTACGGACGCCCCAACGTGCCCATCGGCGTGGTCCACGACGGCCAGACCAAGGACGATGGTTACCTCAAGAAGGCGCTCGATGCCGGCCGCTACCCTTACCGCGATCATCCGGAAGACGCGGTCACCTTGCTGCGCCGCGTCCTCCAGTCGGAACTGGATTCGAGCGTGGTAATCGTTCAGGTGGGCTTCAGCACCAATCTGGCGCGCCTGCTCGATTCGCCCGGAGGCCGCGCCCTCGTTGCCCGAAAAGTGAATCGCCTGGTTATGATGGCCGGAGACTTCACGGGCGGTGGACCCGAATACAACGTCAAGACCGATATCCCCTCCGCGCAGAAACTGGCCGCCGAGTGGCCTGGCCCGGTCTATTGGAGCGGGTATGAGGTGGGCAGCACCATCAAATATCCGGCGCGCAGCATCGAGCGCGACTTCGGCCCGCCGGGAGCCAACCCCGTGGCCGACGCCTATCGCAACTATCTCCCCATGCCTTACGATCGCGAAACCTGGGACCTGACCGCCGCTCTCTACGCCGTGCGTCCCGCCGATGGCTATTTCACTGTCTCCGCGCCGGGCCGCGTCACTGTGGACGCTCAAGGCAAGACCGCCTTCACCCTAGAGGAGGGCGGCCGGCATCACGTGCTCTCGGTCAACGACGCCCAGCGCGCGCGCATTCTCGAAGCCTTCCTCTGGCTATGCACGCAACCCGCCCGCGTGCGTTAAGCGCACTTCAGTGCACTGCCGAGCGCCGGTTAGTCGTCGGGAACAGGTCAGCGGCCGCGGCGGTGTGACCACTCCCCCGCCAACCGCACCCGTTTCCTATGCGCCGCCGGAGCCACGCCTTCCGGCACGGCGCGACCAGGACTGGTCGCAAGAACCCCATGTAACGGCCGCCGAATCAGTCTGGTGTAGCTGCAGAGCGCCCCATGTTAAAAACTTGGCTTCGCTACAAGCACCTGGCTCGCGTTTTCCTCTTCTTTTGATTTTTTGGGCATCGGAGACACTCTTGGAATCGGACGTAAAGCTCCATAATGGTAGTAATGCTTTCCGTCTACCGCAGGATTAGACTTCGGTCGATAGCTAGGGCGATTACTGAAAGCGAGGCGCGGCTGCCCGGGTTTCGCGCTTCCGGAACGATGTCAGCCTTCATTCTGATTACGGCCTTTGGCTTGCTGCCCGCGCAATCCCAAGTCTCGCCCGAGGTTTCCGCCGCCTGTGCTCTCTCCGGGCAGTCGCCCGAGGCGCCTTTCGATCCCAAATTCGTCGAGTTTGTTTCCAGCCCGCGGCCGTTTGATTGGCCCATCCCGAGTCAGGACGCCGGCGCCTCCTTCAAGATGATTGCCCGAGTGGTGGGCGTAGCGCCGCCGGTTTTCGAAGTACTCGATATCGACCGGGAGCCGGCCTTTGCCGGTATCTGCACCATGATGCGGATCTATTCAGTGGATGCCCGTCTGCGAAGCGTGCTGCCACGCCTGCGATTCGGGGATCTGGTCAATGCCAGGGTGGGCTTTGCGGAAGGGATACTGGTGCCATTGATCCTTTTTGAAGTCGAGAAGATTCAGGGTGAGCCATCGTTCTACCACAAAGCTTCCCGCCCTGGTTTTTGTTCAAGCCAGGCTGCCCCGCTGGTGGTCTATCGCAAGCATGTCAACGAAACGCTGGTCGTTCGCAACGACGGATCGATCTACTATGCGGACAAGTTTTCAAATGTACTCGATGGGCAGCATCTTGGACGCGAAGAACTGGCGCGCCTGATGCGAACGTTCCAAAGCATGGACTTTAATGGATTCGCCAGCAGCCTTCCACCCATCGAGAAGAACCAGCCCAGCGCCTCCGTCACCCTCCTTTGTACACGGCACCAGAGAGTCTTGCTTGGGGGGCGTGAGGTAGCCCTGGCACCTGTGCTCGCCGCGTTGGACGAGGTCAAGGCGAAGGCGCTGTCCGGTAGTTACTACTTGTTAAAATACGACGAGAAAAGGCCGATTACTCTTCTCGATTGGCCGTTCCCGAACCTTCCGCTCAGTCGAGCCGAGGAAATCATCAAGGCTGCCGTGAGCGAAGAGTCCAAGGCGCGGCGGTCGGGGGGACATGCAACCGGAGCCATTTTTCAAGATTTGCCAGCCGAGTTTCTGGCTAAACTGCCCGGCCGATTCCCTCCGCAATCCAGCAGTAAGGATCCGAACCGCGACACATTTATTCGAGAGGGATCGAAGCTCTTCTGGGTTGAGCTGCGGTGCGGGTTAGGAGGGGCCAACTGCAGGAGGTTCGACGGCCTTCTTAAGTGGGAGTTGAAGACGCCCGATGCTTTCCTTGCCGGTGTTCCCCGAAGCAGACCGGTCGAATCCTCCATGGACCAACTGACGTACTATTGGCGTCCGCCAGACGACGAACCTCCCTATTCCGAGCTGTGGAATCGGGGCTTGGGCCTGTTGTGGCCGCCGGACGCTCCAATTCGCCTCAGCCAAGTCCCGTCCCAAGGTCAACCGATCGGCGACCAGGATCTCGATAAGTACTGCCGGCTGTATCGTGAACTTATTACTATGCCCAGCCCTGGCCTGCGCTTTATAGAAGACGGCTACGTCTATGATGGGGTGCGAATCGCCAGGGCCGAACGGCAGACGCAAACCACCACACTCGGAGCTGCGCGATGACAATGCGGGTTTTGCTCTTCGGCATCGTTCTTGGGGCCGTCTGCTCCGGCGCTCAAAGCGCGGTCTGCTCTCTATCGGGACAGACGGCGGGTGCCCCATTCGACGCCCGGATGGTGGAATTTGTCTCGGATCCCAAGCCGATTGCCGACAGTCCTGGCCTCTCCGTTCAGATGATTGCGCGCGTGGCCGGTCTGCGCCCGCTGGTGATCGAAGTGCTTGATACCGACGTTCCGGACCAGGGCGGATCGCACACCTGCGAGCGAAAGCGAATCTATTCGGTCGATGGCCGCTTGCGAGAGGTCTTGTCGCAACTGAATTTCGGCGATCTGGTCAGAGTTCGAATGTTGTTCGCATTCGGAGGGACCGACCCGCTCGTTCTTACCGAGTTGGAGAAGATTTCCGGTGCTCCGGCTTACTTTCACCAGCCATCGCAAGACAGCGTTTGCGCGAACCGGACAGGCACTCTGGTGGTCTATCAGGCAGAGGGCAATGAAACGACGGCCGTGTACAGCGACGGCTCCATCTACTACCAGGATCCTCGCGGAAAGGTCTTCGACCGCCAGCGGCTTGGGCCTGACGAGCTGGCGCGGCTCATGCAATCGTTTCAAAGGGCCGGTTTCGAGACGTTGGCGAACGCCATGCCGGCGATCGATAGGACGCGGGGCCAGCCTTCCATTTCGCTCATCTGTGCGCGACACCAGCGGGTATTGGTCGCCGGCAACCAGGCCGCATTGGCTCCCGTGTTGCAAAGCCTGCAAGAGGCGAAAACCAAAGCGCTGGCCGAAGCCTACTACTTCCTGAAATACGACGAAAAACGGGAGATTACGTTCTTAGCGTGGCCTTTCTCGCAACTGCCCATAGATCAGGCAGGCAGCAAGATCAGGGCAGTTACGACGGAAGAGTTCGCAGCCCGATGCGCCCAGCGGCCGGTCCAGGGAGACTTCCGGATGTTCCACCAGGATTTGCCAGCCCAATTCTTTGAGCAGTTGCCAGCCAGCTTCTCGAAGAATCGGAACGCGGACCCCCATCGCGACGCGTACGTTCAGTCGGGATCCAGAGTCTATCGCGTCAGTTGGCGGAGGTGCCCTGCTGACGTCCCGGGTTGCCAGACCTGGTACCAACTGCGGGAACTAACGGTCGACGAGGTTGCGACGCCGGAGGATCTGCTTACACCCGCGCCAGCGAAGACCCCACCCACGGCCCCAGCGGGCGGGGGACGCGGGTGTCCCGTGTTCGCTCCTGCCCCATGCAGATCGCCCGCGGACGACAAGGGATGCTCCGCGCTGGCCGGTATCCGCTCCGTTCTCTGGCCGGCGCACGCTGGCGTCGCGCTCGGGGATGAGCCAGCCGAAGGCAGATCCGTCACCGACGCAGAGTTCGCCAGGAATGAAGCGCTCTATCGTGAGCTTCTCGCCGCCGAGAACTGCGGGCAAGGCATCGATTTTGTGGAGGGGCGCTACTGGTACAGGAATGTGAGGATGTCCCGTGCGGATCGCGCCGCCCAGCCCCGGTAGCCGTCTGGAAATCAGTTTGAAGCCGGATACTTCCAGAGATACATGCGAATCGCTTCCCGCCGCATCTCGGGAGTCAATTCCGTCGCGCGAGTGGCCTCTTCTCCAAGCATCTCGATAGAGTTCCGCAGTTCAGCGGCGCTGAGGTGACTGGAACTAACAGTGACGATCTTGCCGCCGCTGAGCCAAGCCACATAGGAACTCGGCTCGATATCGTACATAATCACGGGGCTGCCGTCAAACATCTCGAAGCGGCCGTGGACAGCCTTGAGCAGGCCCGCGAATCGCGCCCGGGCCGCTTCAGTACTGGCGGGCAGCTCGATCTGGACATGGACGTCCATAGAGATCCCGCGACTCTCTCGTTGGTAGGAGGCGAAGTACATGGCGGTCCCGGTAAACGGATCCGTGTCGCCGAGCGAATGCGAGATAGCCGGCATTCCAGCAATGGGTGTCACGATGAGTGCGTCTTCGGGCGAATCGATTTGCATCTGCAGTGGCGGTCGGTCCTCATAATTCTTCGGCCACAGGGCATAAGCGTGGAGGCGCACCAGGCACAGTTGGGAAATGCCTCCGTGATCGATGCTGTTGCAGATTTCCTTCGCGGCCCGCAACTGCGCCGTGGTCTCGAGGTGGCGAAACGCGGCGCGGTAGGTTTGGAGTTGACGGCAGCCCTCGCGGACATCCGGATCGGCAATCTTCTTGCACCCGCCTGCGTCGTCCAGCACCGGAATTAGCGGGACGCGTACATCCTGGGTGGTCTCCATGCTGATGCAGTTGGCGCTCCACTGCTCGCACTCTTTCAGAAACTGGACGGCCATGGGAAAATAAGCCTTATTGCCGATCCGCGGCCCCTTCAGCTCCACGTTTTGTATCCTCGTGGACTTGGCGGTGAAGAGCGGATCCCAGGACAGAAACCCCGAAGCGTCCGAGCCCATGTCAGAGTCGATTTGGTCGTTGAACGGCGATGCGCGGAGACGATCGAGCGAGACGAATGGGATGTTCACGGTTATCCCGAACTCACCCACGCCTGAGGACAGGAAGTCGGCATCGGGCCCAGCGGAGGAAGGAAACGAGAACCGCCCCAGCGGTGAAGTTCGACAGTTCTCATAGCGAAGCGTGTTTCCGCGGGAAGAGTTGACCCGCAAGGTCACATCGACGCCAGCCACTGGTTTGCCCGTGATGGCATCCACCACGGTGCCCGAAATCGCGGGAATGACCGGTCCGGCCGGGTGCCCACCTGCCTGCTGGCGGCCGGGTTGACCGCTCGCGATCCCGAGCGACAGGACCAGCAGCGCGACTTCCATACCGGCGATTCCAGTTAATCCAGCATTCATGTCTTCAGTTCCGGATCTGGGCTGTTAGGCATTCAAACCCCGGCACGTCTCTTTATATTAGGACATGAACATCTGAGAGAGCGCAATGATCGCGCTTCACTCGATTCCCGCCCATAGCATCCGTCCAACAGCCGGATCCCTCCCCTGACGCGCCACTCACCGACGCTCCACGCGCCGGCTTAGCCGGTACCTGCGCCCCCTCCATTCGATCGAGCTGCCAAATGCGGAGGCGAGCAGCACAGCGAGCCACAACCAGGTAGCGACGGGAACCAGCAGCGTGTGCGTCCATCCCCAGCGTCGGAACCAGGTGTCATAAGAGGGCAGCGCGGCGCGGGCCAGGCGGGCGCGTCCGAAACCCTTCGCCATCCCGGGCAGAAACTGCGCGGCGATCAACCATAGAACCGCAGCCGAGCCGTGAAACCACGCGACTGCCGCGGCCGCCATACCACCGCAGTAAAGAACGTGCGCCGCCAAAGCGGCCCGCCAGAGGCCGGGGCTGTAAACGCGGGTGATGAGTAATTGGCGGCGCGACCATGGGAAGAAGCGCCGCGCGGTGATGCACTCCAGGCTGGGCGCCAGCGCGCCCGGGGCAAACGCAATGCGCTGCCCGGCGCCGTGCACGGCGCCGGAGAGCGCGTAGTCGTCGCTGATTGCCGTTTGCCAGGCCTCCGGAACGCCGGCATCGAAAAATGTTTGCTTGCGAATGGCCATCGAGCCGCCCCAGGCGAAAGGGTTATCGCCGGGGCCGAGCACGCCCAGGGTTACACCGTCCCAAACCGCGCGCAGCAGGCTCCAGACGCCGGCCGGTTCCGGCAGAAACCAGCGATAGCCGGTTGACGCGCCGACGCCCGGCTCGCTGAGCGGCGCCGCCAGCGCGCGCAGCCAGCCCGCGGTGACGCGCGCGTCCGAATCGGCAAAGGCGTAGATAGCGCTACTATGGCGCGCGGCAGCCACCGCGGCAGCCAGGTTCTGCACTTTTTCGCTGGCCTCCGCGTTGCCGCCGTGAGCGAGCACCACCTTGACTCGCCGCGGCAACACGCCGCCGGGAATGTCGGCGGCGGACTGCGCAGCCACAATCAACTCGTAGTCCGGATAGTCGAGCGAAGCCAGCGCCGCAAGGTTCCCGCGCAATCCGTACTCTTCACCTTTCACCGGAACGATGACCGTGGCCGGCGGCAAATCGCCCGCGCCTCGGGCGAGCCGTTGCCTGAGGTAACCTGCGCGTCGCCGCTCGCCGCGAAGCGAGCCCAAAGCGAGCAGCGCCGCCGATCCCGCAATGAGCCAGCACCAGAACACCGTGTACCCCTCACTTCACCGTCAGCTCGAAATCCACCACCAGCACCAGGGCATCGTCGGTGACGCGAATTTCGGGTACGCGAAACTGCCGCAACTCGCGCCGGTAGTCCGGTTGCATGCCGGGGTCTTCCAGCGCCCGTTGCGCCTCCGCTGCCAGCGGGTAGCGGAAATCGCGCGCCAGGCTGGAAGCCAGCGCCGTGCACACGCGGCGGATGTAAAATCCGGTCTTGCCTTCGCTCACCGCCGTCACCGCGGCGAGCGCCACGTTGCCCTGCTGAAAAACGGGCGTAGCCGTGATCCCCACCGTGAAAGCGTCGCCCAGGCCGACGCACTGGCCGAACATGTTCAGTGACGAACGGCCGCTGAAACGCGCGTGGATGACCAGCCGGCCGTCCTTGCCTTGAAACTGCGGGTGCTCGAGATAGGCGAAATTGCAGCGCGTCTTGGCGCTACCCTTCACATATTTGCGGCCATCCTGGGTGAATACCTGTTTGGCCAGCATCCGCTCCAGGGCGCCGAACTGGAGGTGAACTTCGACCGCGCCGGCATCGCATGCGGCGAGCCAGATCATTGCCGCCAGCCGGACAATCCGCCCCATGTGCGCGCGCCCGGTCCTCAACGCTCTGCCTCGTGAAACAGCGCGAACTCCGTCAGCGCCGGGCTAGCCGAAGCCTCGGTTATGCGCAGGCGCAGGCGCGAAGCGATGACCGGCTGCTCCAGCCGGATCAGGCGGCGCGAGCCGATGCTGGTGGCGGTGGCACACGGGTGCCAGTCGCCATTTTCGAACCGGTCCACGGCGATGGCGTCGATACGCTGGCCGAAACGGATAGCCTCGCAGATTCGAATCACGGTGAACGCGATTGCGCGCGGCAGTTCCAGGGTGATCTCTGCGTTACGGGCCGAACCTGGCGCGGCCCAATATGTTTCCGGGCGGCCATCCAACAGGTTGGCAGCGGGGTGGCCGGCAAGTGTGCTGGATGCGTGCGCACGGCCGTCCGCGGCCAGGTTGGCGGCGAACGTGGTGCGGCGATACGCGCCGAGGCCGCGCAGGCTGGCGATGTCCGGGGCCGAGAGCAGCCCGTCGCGATTGGGCGGCACGTTCAACAGCAGCGTGGCGCCTCGGCCCACGGATTGATAGTAGAGATCGATCAGTTCCTGCGGCGTTTTCACCTGCGCGTCCTGTTCGGCGTGCCAGAACCAGCCGGGGCGAAGCGAAACGTCGCACTCCGCCGGCATCCAGCGCGAGGCGTGGCGATGGCCGCTGGGCGATTCGCTGTAGCGCACATTGCCGGGTGCGGCCGGGCCGCCATCGGCGCCCACCGGATCGTAAGCGGCCCAGCACGGGTCGCCGGCCATGCCGCGTTCATTGCCCACCCAGCGGACGTCGGGGCCCGCGTCGCTGAAGATCACCGCGCCGGGCTGCAGCTTGCGCACCAACTCCCAGGTGCGCGGCCAGTCGTAATAAGTGTTTTTATCGATCAGCCGCTTCTCGCGCGCACCGCCATAATAGCCGTCGCCGCCGTTGGCGCCGTCGTGCCACACCTCGAAGATGGGGCCGTAGCCGCTGAGCAGTTCGCCGAGCTGCCGCCGGTAGATGTCGATGTACTCGGCGCGCCCGTAGTATGGGCTGTTGCGGTCCCAGGGCGAAAGGTAGACTCCGAAGGCGAGCGACTGCCGGCGGGCGGCTTCCGCAATTTCACGCACCACGTCGCCGTGGCCGCTGCGCCACGCGCTCGCGCGCACCGAGTGTTCTGTGGTCGCGGTGGGCCACAGGCAGAATCCGTCATGATGCTTGGCGGTGAGGATGACGCCTTTCATGCCGGCCTGCGCCAGCGGCTCCACAATCGCATCCGCGTCAAATCGCGCGGGGGCGAAAATGTTTGGGTCCTCGTCGCCGTAGCCCCATTCCTTGCCGGTGAACGTATTCACGTTGAAATGCAGAAACGCAGTGGTTTCGAGCTCATGCCAGCGAAGCTGCCGTGGGGACGGAATGGCGCCGTAGGGCGCGGGCGCGGCGGCACCGAGCGAGCCAACTGCCACGCCGGCCGATGCGGCTGCCAGAAACGCCCGGCGGTTCATGTCTACTTGCGGGCCTTAGCTTTGACTTTGGCCGCGGCCTTGGTTTTGACCTTGGGTGCGGCCGGCGCTCGCTGCGCAACTGCCTTGGCCTTCGGTTTGTCGGCAACCGCGGCCACCACAGCCTCCGCTGGCGGTTCCGCCGGCGGATCTTCTGCAGCGATGGCAACTTCCACCGCCACCGGATTCGCCTTTTTCAGCACCTCGTTAAACAGCGCCTGTTTGCGCGAATCCACTTTGGGCGGCGGCGCCTGCTCGTGCCGGAAATCGTGATCGCTGTGGCAAATACGGCAGCGCACCTTGGCGGGCTCGGCGTTGATCACCGAAACCACCGAGTGATTCATGATGCGCTTGCAGCGCACACAATAATCGTCGATATCGTCACCGAGCCTCGGTTCGCGCATACTGTCTCCTATGCCTAAGCCGGGGTGGATTGGGCCTCCGGCTCAGCCTCCGCGGCATGCTTGGGTTCGGGCAGCGCCCACTCAGCCGGTTCGAATCCAACGTACTTGCAAATGCGCAGGCGGCCGTCGTCGGATTCGAGCAGATCGCCCACCTGGAGCGCGTCGCCCGCTTCGCGCGCCGCGCGCCAGGCGTCGTACTCGTTCTGCCCTTCCAACTGGCCGAGCTGCTCGAAGTCCTTCGGCTTCACCGCAACGGCGCCGCTCACGTGAGGCGCCATGCGGAACTGATGCCGTGCAGCATCCTTCATGCGGTAGATCCGATACAACGCCATAGCCCTACATTGTAATTGATCGCAAAGCGTGCGTCCCGTCCCGCTCGCCCAACTCGAACCAGCGGGCGATGGTGGGTGCGCTCCAGACCACCGCATCGCGCAGGCTGCCGAGCGGCTCGGAAGGCTCGATCCGAATCACTTCGAGCGCCGCGCTGGCCTGGCGCTGGTGCAGGAGAGCATGTAACGTGCGGAAGGGCCACCCGGTCAGCGCATTCACCGCAATTGCGCGTGTGGCCCCCATGGCTTCGGCCGCCCAAAGCGGCAGCGCGCCGCGCAGTCCGCCATCCACATAATGTTTTCCGCCGATGCGCACCGGCGGAAAGCAGCAGGGAATGCTGCAGGAAGCCGCCAGGTGTTGCCAGCCGATCTCGGAATCGCGCAGCAGGCACGTCCGTAATCGGGGCACCTCAACCACGGTCAAGCCGAACGGAATGTGCGGGCGGTAGCGCGCGCAAAGCTCGCGGGCCTTGCGGTGGAGCGCATCCGGCCGGAGCAGGCCGGTGGAATGCGGACCCCAGGCGAGGATGCGGCCGATGGCCGGGTCAAGCCATTCGCCCTCGAGATCTTCGACCGTGGCGCCGCCGGCGATCGCCCATCCATTCCACGCGCCGGCCGATGCGCCTGCCACCAGATCGATGGAGACGTGGCCGCACAGCGCCTTCCATACGCCCACTTCCCAGGCCGCGTACATGCCGCCGGCGGAAAGCACCAGTGCGGTAGCCACGCTTCAATCGTAGCCCAGCCCGCCGCCAGGCGCGGTCAGCGGGAAGAAAGGACGATTTGATTGCCCTCCGAATCCTTCATGATGACGAACGTTCCCCATGGCTGCTTCTGAGGGGAACCGGCGAATTCCACGCCCTTCGCCTGCAAGCTGGTGTAGGCCTTGTCGATGTTGTCGACCTCCCAGGACGTGTTGACAAAAGTCCCGATGCGATCCTCCTGACCCTCCGGGGTAAAGAGGACGACGCCCGTATCCGCACCCGGGATCGAGAGTTCAATCCATCGCTGGCTGTCCGAGAACTGTTGATCGGTGAGGACGCGGAAGCCGAGCTTTTCGGTGTAGAAGCCGAGCGCCCGGTCCTGGTCCCGCACCGGAATACCCAGAAACTTGATTCGCTTGATCATGCAGTCCAGAATGACAGTCCGATTTTGAATAATCAATAGCGGGAGCGCAAATCGGGGGATCCGTTGCTATAGCTATCATTACTATAGCGACTATGAAGATGGACCCGTACGTTATCGACACTCTGATGCGCGACCTGGTGGCGCACAGCCACTCGGCCGTGGCGTTTCTCGTCTACGCGCAGTTGTACCGGCACACCCACGGGGCGGGACGGGAGTCCGTGGCAATGAGTCACGCCGCACTGGGAGACTTGATCGGAATCTCCAGGCGATCCGTGCAGATCGCGGTAGCGCATCTGGCCGGCCGGCGCCTCATTCGGCAGCGAAAGGCGCGACCGACCGCGGTCCCTGTGTACACGGTGCTGACGCCGTGGATACGCGCAGGCAGCACCCGATCCTGAGTCCGCCGACGCGCACACGCCAAGGCAGCACCACACTTCCAACTGCGCTACCGGTTATCCGGCGCCAGCCAATATCCGGGGCGGACCTGGATGCGCTTGGCCCGCGGCGAACTCACATAGACCGAAATCTGATGGAAGCCGCCCTCCAGCTTATTGTTGGGGCTGTAACTGACCAGATACTCGCTATGCAATTGCTCGCCAATGCGTTCGATGGCCTCTTCCAACCCGTTGTGACGGTAATAGCTGAGCTGGCTGCCGCCGGTTCCCATGGTGAAGATCTCCACTGGGTTGCGTTTGAAGATGGCCTTGGCATCCCGATAGATTTCGAGCAAAAGGGGCAGGAACTCTGCAGAGTTGCCCTGCGATTCGGCTCCGGCGGCGGTCTGCCTCACGGTATTGGGCGTAGCGGGCTCGTTCGATCCCACATTGTACATGGCAGGCGGCAGCGGGTCCGGCGTTGGGATAGGCGGCGGCGCAGTGAGTTTCTCGATGATTCGCGACATGTCCACCGCGTAGAACGCGATGTTGGCCAACTGCATGGTGATCAGCGTCTCGCGCCCGCGGGCCTCGCTGCCGATGTCGCGCGTTTCGCCGATCAGCAGGATGATGCGCCGCCGGTTCTGCGGGCGGTGCTCTAACATGCGAATCGCCTGTTCGGTGGCGTCGATCATGTGGGCGGAACTGCTGCCGGGCTGGATCTTGCGCACTGCCTGGGTGATTTTGTCGGAGTCGGACGTGAAGTCCTGCAAGAGGCGGATGCGATGATCGAAAGCGATCACGGCGGCTTCGCCCTGATCGCCCAGGATCAAGGGGTGGATCAGGTTGCCGATCTTGTTGATGTTCGGCAGCATCTTCTCCACGGCATCGTTGGCCTGAACCAGGATCACCATGGAGATTGGCTGATAGGAAACGTCCACATGGATGTTCTGTTCCTTGCTGTTGTCCGTGAGGTGAAACTGATCGGGCTGCAGGCCGTTGACGAAATTGCCGTCGCGGTCGTAGACCAGCACCGGCGCCAGCACGGTTTGCACGTGGACGGTGATGGTGGGGATGGTTCCCTGTTCCGCGGCGGGCGGCGGATTCTGCGCAGGCTCTTGGGCGAACAGCGTTCCCGCGAGCAACATCACAATAACCGATCGAAGCATGTTAATCCTGTGCGGCGGCGGTATGGCCAGTGTGTCCCGCGAGCAGTTCCAGCACGTGAGGCACCAATTCCACGATAACATTCAAGCTCTCGACCGCGCCTTTGGGCGAGCCGGGAAGGGTGACGATCAGCACCTGCCCGCGGGTTCCGGCCAGCGAGCGCGAGAGCGAGGCAAGTGGCGTGGATTCACGGCCGCGGGCGCGCATCAGTTCGCCGAATCCCGGTATTTCGCGGTCCAGAACCGCGCGCGCGGCCTCCGGCGTGACATCGCGCGCGGCGATGCCGGTGCCGCCGGTGGTGAAAATGGCGGCCACCGTGCCCGAATCGGCTATAGCCGCCAGGCGGGCGCTGATGGCGGCCCGGTCGTCGGCAATCACTTCCCTGACTGGGACATCCCAGCCCAGTTGTTCCAGGCGTTCACGCACGGCGGGGCCGGAGCGGTCGGCGCGCGTGCCGGCGCTCGAGGAATCGCTGATGGTGATGACGGCGGCGTGGATCATGCTTTTGGTTTGCGGCGAAACGCGCCGCTCCTGCCACCGGTCTTTTCGAGAAGATAGATCTCGCCGATTTCGATGGATTTGTCGAGCGCCTTGGTCATGTCGTAGACGGTGAGCGCGGCCACCACGGCGGCGGTAAGCGCTTCCATTTCCACGCCGGTCGGCCCGGTGGTAACGGCGCTGGCCTCGATGCGGACCCCGCCCTTCTCGATGCGCACCTCCACATTGGCATGCTCGAGCGGTAGCGGATGGCAGAGCGGAATCAAGTCCGCGGTGCGCTTGGCGGCGGCGATACCGGCGACGCGGGCAACTTCGAGCGGATTGCCTTTCGGGTTCTGCGGCAGCTTGGCGAGCACCGCCGCGCCGATATGCACGAAAGCGTGGGCTCGTGCCGTGCGGCGCGTGGCGGGCTTGCCGCTCACATCCACCATACGCGCGCCGCCCGCCGAATCAAAATGAGAAAGCTTCTTCATAAGTTCGCGACCTTCACTTGAGCAATACCCGGATCGATTCACCCGCCGCGTAGACTTCCTTGGCGGGATCGGCCACCAGGAACGCGTTGGCGCGGGCGAGCGCCGGGATATCGCCCGAGCCGTGCCATGCGACTGGCGTGACTTCGGCGCCATCGGCGGTAAGCAGCGCCGGAAGAAAACGCGTCAGGCCGGCCCGATGGCGAAACTCGCGCGTGAGCCGCACCCAGGGCATCGTTAACGCCGTTTCCGCCTGACCGCCGAGCAGTTCCAGCGCCGCGCGCGCGAAGATTTCGAATGTCACCATAGTGGAAGAGGGATTGCCCGGCAGGCCAAAGAAAAACTTCCCGCACGCGCGCCCGAAGACCAGCGGCTGGCCGGGTTGGATGAGCACGCGATCGAAGTAGAACTCGGCTCCGAAACCGGCGAGCACCTCTTCCACCACGTCGTACTTGCCGGCCGAGACGCCGCCTGAAAGCAGCAGCAGATCAGCCTCGAGTCCGCGGCTCACCATCTGGCGGGTGTGCTCCACCGTATCGCGCGCCAACGGCAGCACCATGGGCACACCTCCCGCGCGCGCCACCTGCGCCGCCAGCGAGTGGGTATTGGAATTGCGAATCTGGAACGCCGCGGGCGTCTCTTCCACCTCCACGATTTCATCTCCGGTGGCGACGATGGCGACGGTGGGACGGCGGTACACCGAAACGCGCGAGTGGCCGAACGCGGCCAGCGCGGCGATGCCGGTGTAATCGAGCCGCCTGCCCGCCCGGAGCACGATCTCGCCAGCGGCGGCCTCCCAACCGCGCCGGTTGATCGCCTGTGCCGGCTCAACGGAGCGTTCGATGCTCACGCGGCCGTCGGCGGCGTGTGTGTCTTCCACCATCACAACGGCATCCGCGCCCGCCGGAACCGGAGCGCCCGTCATGATCTCGACCGCCTGGCCTGGCCTCACCGCGCCGGCGAATTGCTGGCCTGCGCGCACCTCGCCGATCACTTCTAGCTCGCCCGGTAAATCCGCCGCGCGCACCGCATATCCATCGCGCGCCGAGCGATCGAGCGGCGGCGCGTCGCGGTCCGCCGGCACATCCACCGCAAGCACGCGCCCCGCTGCAGCATCCAGCGCCACCTCTTCCACAGCCGGAACCCCACGTGCGAGACGAACCGCCTCGATCACTTTCGCGCGCGCCTGGGGAAATTCGAGCGGAACCACCCCACTATTTTATGCCGAGGGTGGGAGAGGGCGAAGGTGCGCGCTGGGTAAAGATGCTCGCGGTTGTGGTTCGCAGCCGAAATCCGTTTCGAACCCGAACACCGGATCGCCTGCTCCACGATTCATGCGCGGTTTTTGGAACTTATCGCCGTCCTGCCCGCGCGAGCAACATTCTTTCGCAATAGGTGGGGCAGGCGCTTTCGCCTGCCAACTCCGAATGTTCTATCGTAGGAGGCTCCCTCACCGGCATCCCGATATCAACCAAGGGACCTTTCTGTTTGTTACTTGGCGTTTGGCTGGCTCCTTTCCGCGAACTTGGCCAAGCCAACGGTTGGCAGGCGGAAGCGCCTGCCCCACCCTGCCTGCGGGTTGGGCTTCCGTTGTTCTCTACGATTCATGCGCGGTTTTTGGACCTTATCGCCGTCCTGCCCGCGCGAGCAACATTCTTTCGCGATTGTCGCGCTCGCCAGCGCACTATAGGTGGGGCAGGCGCTTTCGCCTGCCAACTCCGAATGTTCTATCGTAGGAGGCTCCCTCACTGGCATCCCGATATCAACCAAGGGACCTTTCTGTTTGTTACTTGGCGTTTGGCTGGCTCCCTCCCGCGAACTTGGCCAAGCCAACGGTTGGCAGGCGGAAGCGCCTGCCCCACTCTGTCGGCGGGTTGGGCTTTCGTTGCTCTCGACGATTCATGCGCGGTTTTTGGACCTTATCGCCGTCCTGCCCGCGTGGGCGACATTCTTTCGCGATTGTCGCGCTCGCCAGCGCACTATAGGTGGGGCAGGCGCTTTCGCCTGCCAACTCCGAATGTTCTATCGTAGGAGGCTCCCTCACTGGCATCCCGATATCAGCGAAGAGACGTTTCTGTTTGTTACTTGGCGTTTGGCGGCTCCCTCCCGCGAACTCGGCCAAGCCAACGGTTGGCAGGCGGAAGCGCCTGCCCCACTCTGTCGGCGGGCCGGGCTTTCGTTGCTCTCGACGATTCATGCGCGGTTTTTGGACCTTATCGGCATGCTGCCCGCGCGAGCAACATTCTTTGGCGATTGTCGCGCTCGCCAGCGCACTATAGGTGGGGCAGGCGCTTTCGCCTGCCAACTCCGAATGTTCTATCGTAGGAGGCTCCCTCACTGGCATCCCGATATCAACGAAGAGACGTTTCTGTTTGTTACTTGGCGTTTGGCTGGCTCCCTCCCACGAACTCGGCCGCAACGGTTGGCAGGCGGAAGCGCCTGCCCCACTCTGTCGGCGGGCCGGGCCTTTCTCGCCTTGGACCGCGAGATGGATAAAGCTGCCTCCGGACCGGTCTGGCTGCGGGATGCGCGAGTAGCGCATGTGGTAGCTGACGCCCTCCAGCATGGCGACAGTGATAGGCACTTTTATCAGCTCCTAGCCTGGGTGATCATGCCCAGTCACGTGCATCTACTAATGCGTCCCTAGGACCGCCCTGCCGGTGATTACGCGCTGGCTGAAAGGATCAACAGCGCGACAAGCGAACCTGATTCTGGGTCGGACAGGAGAGGTTTTCTGGCAAGATGAGTCGTTCGACCATCGCGTGCGTGATGAAGCGGGACTGGAGCGCATTGCCCGCTACGTGGAACACAACCCGGTGAGTGCTGGCCTGTCGGCGAGTCCAGGCGACTGGCAATGGTCAAGCGCGGCGTTGGCAGGCGACATCCGTTTCGAACCCGAACACCGGATCGCCTGCTCCACAGCCGTTTCGGGCCGGTTCCCTTAGTATCCGAACGCCGCGCAACGGAGTGATGCACAGCACTCACAGTGCTGCCCATAACGTAACCGTCCCCAGACAAATAAGCGTCCCTCATAGTGAATCGAGGAAATATGAGAGTTTCATTGAAGGCTATTACTCTGAGTTCGGCGATTCTGTGGGGAGGAGCGATGCTGTTAGTCGGCCTCATTCACATGGCTGCACCATCTTACGGGGGAGACTTCCTGCGGCTCATGAGTTCGATCTATCCGGGCGCCGACACCGCGCCTACGCTGGCACGTGTGCTGCTTGGCACATGCTACGGCTTTGTGGATGGCGCCATCGCGGGCTGCGTCTTCGGTTTGCTGTATAGCGGCCTCGCCGGCGGTACGCACGTACTTTCGAAGTAGACAGGTTTCCGGCACGGGTACACCCGCAAACCTTAGCGTGAGGCCGACGCTACGCGCCGGTTATGCTTACTGCAGGCATTCGGCGATCGCCTTCTCGTCGATGGCGCCAGTCTTGATCAGGCGCCAGTAGGGCTCGGTGATATCTACCGTGGTGGAACCGAGGCCGGTGCAGACGCCGCCATCGAGCACCAGGTCGACGCGGCCATCCATCAGGGCGAAAACTTCGATGCCGCTGGCGCACGTGGGGCTGCCGGAGATGTTGGCGCTGGTGGCAATGAGCGGCTGGCCGGTGAGCGCCACAAGCTGGCTCGGCGACTGCCGAGCGCGACTGCCGCAGCGCCAGGCGGCCGGTGTTGCCGGTAACCTTCAGCGGCACCCTGGCCGACGCCGGCACGATGATGGTGAGCGGGCCGGGCCAGAAGCGGCGCGCCAGCAGGAAGAAGCGGTTGCTCAACTCGCTCGCCAGTTCTTCGGCCATCAGCGTATCGCGAATCAGGATGGGCAGCGAAAGGTGCGGCTCGCGGCCTTTGGCGCCGAACACCTGGGTGACGGCCCGCAGGTTGAACGGGTCGGCCACCAGCGTGTAGAGCGCATCGGTGGGGATGGCCACCACCTGGCCGCGGCGGATGGCGGCGGCGGCGCGCTCCAGCACTTCCGGCTGAGGTGACTCGGGATCGATTTCGACCAGGTCGGTTGCCATGAATCTTCAGCGCGGCCCGATGGCCTCGGCCACGTCGAGCGCCATCTGGTAGCGGCCGAACGGCGCGCTCAACTGCACGCCCTGGACCATTGTACGAATGCGCGCGACCATCTCGCGCGCGATGGCGACGCCTTCGGCGCGGGCCTTGTCGGCGTTATCCACGCCGCGCATGCGCTCCATGAACTCCTCCGGAACCGGCACGCGCAGCTCGTTCACCATGAATTCGGCGTTGCGGTAACTGGTGAGCGGCCAGATGCCGCAGATCACCGGCAGCTTGGTGTGCTCGATGCGCTTCAAGAAAGCTTCGAGCAGATTCAAGATCGAATACCGGCTGGGTGACCACGTATTCGGCGCCGGCTTCGGCTTTCCAGTCGAAGCGGCGGATCTCCTCGTCCAGATTCACCGCGCCCGGATTGGCGCCCACGCCGATCAGCAGGGCGGTCTGCGAGCCCATCGGGTTGCCGCCGATATCCAGGCCGTGATTCAGATTGCGGACGATGTTCACCAGGCCGATGGCGTCCACGTCGAAGACCGCGGTGGCATCCGGATAGGCGCCCATGCGCGGCGGATCGCCGGTGATGCAGATCAGGTTGCGGACCCCGGCGGTGTGCGCGCCCAGCAGCTCGGACTGGATGCCCAGGATGTTGCGGTCGCGGCAGCAGAAGTGGAGCACGGCCTCGATGCCGGCGTGCTGCTGGATGAGCTGGCAGGTGACCTGGGCGCTCATGCGCGCGCTGGCGCGCGGGCCGTCGGGAACGTTGATGGCATCGATGCCGGCTTCGGCGCAGCGGCGTGCGCCGTCGATTTCGCGCGATGCTTCCACGCCGCGCGGAGGCAGAATCTCGACGAAGGCCACGAATTTGCCCGCGGCCAGCTTGGCGCCGAGCTTGGATTTTTGCGCTACTGGCACCGGAGCCAGCGCGTGCGACGGCGCCTCACGGTCACTCACCGTCACCGCCAGCGTCTTGTGCCCCGGCTGCAGGGAGCGGGTTTCCGAGCGGATCAGCTTGATGTGATCCGGGGTGGTGCCGCAGCAGCCGCCGACGATTTTCACGCCGGCCCACAGCATGCGGCGCGCGTACTGCGCCATGTACTCGGGCGAGCAGAGATAGATGTTGCGGCCCTCCACGCGCATCGGCAAGCCGGCATTGGGCATGGCGCTCATGGGCTTGGAGGAAACCGCCATCATGCGCTCGATGGTTTCGAGGGTGGCCTTCGGGCCCACCGAGCAATTGAGGCCGATCACGTCCACCGGCCACGAATCCATCTCGCGGGTGAAGGTCTCCGGATCGGCGCCGCCGGGCAGGTGGCCGAAATCGTCGATGGTGACCTGGGCGACGATCGGAACTGCGTCGCCGACCGACGTCGCGGCCGGCCAGCACCGCTTCGCGCAGCTCGTCCAGGTTGCCGAAGGTTTCGAAGATCAGCACATCCACGCCGGCTTCCGCCAGCGCATCGACCTGCTCGCGGAATGCGGCGCGCGCTTCGGCGAAGGAAGTCGGGCCGAGCGGTTCGATGCGCACGCCCAGCGGACCTACGGCGCCGGCCACGAAGGCCGTATCGCGCGCGGCTTCGCGCGCCAGCTGCACACCGGCGCGGTTGATATCCTTCAACTTCTCGGCCATGCCGAAAGCCGCCAGGCGCACGCGGTTGGCGCCGAAGGTGTTGGTCTCCAGGATCTCCGCGCCAGCCTTGATGTAGTCCTGATGGATGCCGCGCACCAAGTCCGGCGAAGACAGATTCAGCTCATCGAAGGAACGGTTGAGGAACACGCCCCGGGCGTAGAGCATGGTACCCATGGCGCCATCGGCCACCAGCACGCGGCGCGACAATTGGTCACGGAATTCCTGGGCGCGTGTGCCAGTGGCTGCCATCATTGGGAGACTCGGAGCCGCACAGGCCACTGGTGGCCCAAACGCGGCATCTGTGATTGTAGCGCACTCGGTCAAAATGAAGAAATTGCGAGGGTAGGGCAGAATTGTCCAATGCAAGATGAGCATGAAAGGGGCAAAGAGGCTGGGGCGGTTTCCAATGCAAGGTGAGCATGAAACAGAGGAGGATGGGGTAGGCGTGGCGCGGCCGGGTGCAAGTGCGCATGGGGAATGCCGAGAGCCTCAGCCGGGAGCAGATCCGCGAATTCCTGACCTCGAGCGAAGCGATCGAGTTTGCGGGGTGCGGACGGGCGGAAAAATACGCCTGGGTGGAGCGCGTGTTGGCGGCGCAGCGGTATGGCGCGCTGAGCAAGCGGGAGCGCGGCGTTGTCCGCGCGTACATGGAAAAGGTGACGGGGATGAGCGCGTCGCAGATGACGCGACTGATCCGGGCGTTTCTGGATCACGGCGCGGTGAAGGCGGCGCCCTACCGGAGGCATCGTTTCAACGCGCGGTACACCGCCGAAGACGTCGCGCTGCTGGCGGAAGTGGACCGGGCGCACGAGCGATTGAGCGGGCCGGCCACGCGGCGGATTCTCGAACGCGAGTACGAGCAGTTCGGCGACCTGCGGTACCGGCGGCTGGCGAAGATCAGCGTGTCGCATCTGTACAACCTGCGAGCCAGCGCGCGCTACCGCAATCAGGCCGCGGTGTTCGAGGCGACGCGGCCCACGGCGATCTCGATCGGCCAGCGGCGCCGGCCCGAGCCGCAGGGCCGAGCCGGATTTCTGCGGGTGGACACAGTCCATCAGGGCGACTGGGACGGCAACAAAGGCGTGTATCACATCAACGCAGTGGACGCGGTGACGCAATGGCAGGTGGTGGGCTGCGCGAGCAAGATCAGCGAAGCCTATCTGCTGCCCGTGCTGGAGGCCGTGCTGCGGCAGTTTCCGTTCGTGGTGCTGGGGTTTCACGCCGACAACGGATCGGAGTACATCAACCATCGGGTGGCGGAACTGTTGGAGAAACTGCGCGCGGAGTTCACCAAAAGCCGCGCCTGCCGCAGTCAGGACAATGCTCTGGTGGAGGGCAAGAATGGGGCGGTGATCCGCAAGCTGATGGGCTACGGCTACATCGCTGGCGAGCACGCTGGAGCCATCGGGGAGTTCTATGCGCACTACCTGAACCCGTATCTGAACTACCATCGGCCATGCGGCTTCGCGACGGTGAGCGTGGACGAGCGGGGCAAGCGGAAGCGGAAGTACAAGAGCGAAGACTACCGGACACCGTTCGAGAAACTGACATCGCTGCCGAAGGTGGAGAAATGCCTGAGGCCGGGTCTCAGCCTGGCCGCCATGGAGCGGGGAGCCTCGGCGATGAGCGACACCGAGTGTGCGCGCCGGATGAGCGCCGCCAAGGCCAAACTCCTGCGGCAGTGCAAGGCGCAGCCGCCGGTTCCACCGCGGTTCCGGTAACGAGGCCGGAAGCCGGTGGAAATGCCGGGGCGGTGGAAAGCATGGAAAACCAAAACCAGGTTTTCCACCCTTCCCACCGCCCCTTGCAAATCCCGCAACCCCGGCGGGATTCGCACATTCCCACCGTCTCGACGACGGCTTCTCATCGAAATCCAAAACCAAAGAAAGGAACTCGGCCGCTGCGCGGCCTCGTCCTTCTCCTACCGCTTCGACTCCGGCCGCACAGAGCCCATTTCATGCTCATCTTTCGATTGGAAAATGCTGGGCACGCTTTAGCTTGCCCCGTCCGTGTCCGGCGTGGCGCGGGCCGTCTGGCCCGCAGCGTCGGCACTCCTGCCGGCGTGTCGAGCAGACGCGAGAATGTCGTGCGCGTTAAAGAAATGTCGAGATGACTCTCGACACGGCAGCCATGACTGGCCGCGCCACGGGCGTGGTTGAGTCTTCCTTTGACGAAGCCTGCGCCCGGCCCACAGGCCCGCAGGCCGAGGGCCTGCGCCACTTGAGGTGACTTACGATTCGGATTCGAATGAGAGGACCGGCTCGGCCTGGCCTTCTTCGGCGAGTTTCTGCATCAGGTGCTCGCCGTATTCGAAGCCTTTGTCGAAGGCTTCGAGGTTGAGCTGTTCGAGGGCGGGCGGGACCGAGTCCTTGACGGCGTTGCGCAACGCGCTGGCATTCACCAGGCCGGTGACGGCACCGAGGAAGCCAACCATGACGATGTTGAGCACCACTTTGCGGCCCAGCTCCTCGGCCAGGCGGGTAGCGGGGACGCCGTAGACGCGGGCGCCGGCGGGCACCTTATCGACACGCACCAGGTCCTGCTCGATGATCAGAATTCCTCCGCGCTTGAGCTCGGGCGAAAAGCGGGAGTAAGCTTCCTGCGACATGACCACCAGGGCGTCGGGACGGGTAATGTAAGGGTAAAGAATCGGCTCATCGGAGAGAATGCACTGCGCGCTGGAGGACCCGCCGCGCGCCTCGGGGCCGAAGCTCTGCGTCATGGTGGCATAGCCGCCCTCGAAAATGGCCTTGGCTTTGCCCACCACGATGGCGGCCAGGATGACACCCTGGCCACCGAAGCCTGCAATGCGGATTTCGGTTAGCATTCCGCGCACCCCACTTCCGGTTCGGCATAACGCTCGCGCAGGGTTTCGTGCATCTGCGCCTGGAGCAACTCGTAGTAATCGGGGCGGTCGCGATCGACGAATTTGCCGACCACGATTTCGCCGCTCTTAGTCAAGCTGCACTCGGCTGTCGGCGCGCCGTGGCGAATCTTGCTGGCCTGCTTGTAATACTTCATGGTGTCCAGCCCATCGCCCATTTTGTTGCGCCGCTGGTAAAGAGTAGGGCAGGGCGAAACGATCTCAATGAAGCCGAAGCCCTTCTTCTTGAGAACCTCTTCCATGGAGCGAGCGAGCTGCTTGACGTGGAAGGTGGTCCAGCGGGCGACGTATGCGGCTCCGCAGGCATCGGCCAATTGCACCAGGTTGAAGGCAGGCTCGAAAACGCCGTAAGGCGCGGTGGCGCTGATGACGTGGCTGGGCGTGGTGGGAGCGGTCTGCCCGCCGGTCATGGCGTAAGTCAGATTGTTCACGCAAATCACCTTGATATCCATGTTGCGGCGCGCGGCGTGAATGAAGTGGTTGCCGCCGATGGCGAACAGGTCGCCATCGCCCGAGTAGACGACCACTTGCAGCTCCGGGTTGGCCAGCTTTAAACCGGTGGCGAAGGGGATGGCGCGGCCGTGCGTGGTGTGGAAGGAATCCAGGCGCGCATAACCGGCCACGCGGCCAGTGCAGCCTATGCCGGAGACGATGGCTACCTTATCCAGGTTGGCGCCGGAAGCGATCAGTGCGCGGGTGAAACAGTTGACGGTGGTGCCGATGCCGCATCCCGGGCACCAGATGTGAGGGATGCGGTCGGTGCGCAGAAACGGCTCGACCGGGTTAAATGAACCCTCCGGAATCTCACATTCGACTTCGAGTAATTGTTCGCTCACTGGGCCGCCTCCACGATGGCTTTGAGAATCACTTCGGGGTCGTGCACGGTGCCGCCGGCGTGGGTGACAGGGACGACCTTGGCGCGGCCGGCTGCGGCGCGTTCCACTTCATGTACCATCTGGCCCAAATTCAGCTCAGGCACCACGAATGCTTTGACGCGGGCGGCGAGCGAGGCGATCTGCTGCTCCGGAAAGGGCCAGGCCGAAATAAGGCGGAACTTGCCGGCGCGGATGCCGCGCTTGCGGGCCTGCTCGATGGCGCGCTGCGCCACGCGCGAGGTGATGCCGTAGGAGACCACAACCACCTCGGCATCCTCCAGGTCGGCGGTATCGCAGATGGCGCGGCCGTTGGAAAACGGTTTCAGCTTGTCCAGCAGACGCCGCACCAGGCGGTCCTGCGTGGCGACGTTCATGCTGGGGTAGCCGCGTTCATCGTGGGTCAGGCCGGTTACGTGGAAGCGGTAACCATCGCCCGCCTTGACCATTTCCGGCACTTGAGTCCCGTCCGGCTCGAAGGGGCGATAGTCGGCGGGCAGTTTGTGCGTGTAGCGCCGCGGCGAAACCTCAATCTCCTCCGCCGGCGGAATCACCACTTTTTCCGTCATGTGGCCGACACACTCATCGAGCATCATCATCACCGGGACGCGGAACTCCTCGGCAAGGTTGAAGCCGGTAATGGTGAGATCGAAGCACTCTTGTGGGGAATTGGGGCAAAGAGCGATGATGCCGTAGTCGCCATGCGATCCCCACCTGGCTTGCATCATGTCGGCCTGCGCCGGCAGCGTGGGCAAGCCTGTGGAAGGGCCGCCGCGTTGCACATTCACAAACACGCATGGGGTTTCGGTGATGGCCGCATAGCCGATGTGCTCCATCATCAGCGAAAAACCGGGGCCGGAGGTGACGGTGAAAGCCTTCGCGCCACCCCAGACGGCTCCCTGAATGGCGATGGAAGCGGCCATCTCGTCTTCCATTTGCATGAAGATGCCGCCGACTGTGGGGATCCTCGAGGCAAAGCGCTCAACGACTTCGGTGGACGGAGTAATCGGGTAACCTGCGGCAAATCGCGCACCTGCTGCGAGGGTTCCCTCACAACATGCATGGTCACCGTCGAGAAAATGGACACCCGTTAGTACCCCTCTGGGGTCAGCGTGCATAGCGCGCTCCATAAATCGCAAAGTCTGGGCAGTACATCCCGCACAGGTCGCACCCGCTGCACTTGTCAGACGCTACGACGTGGGGAGGATGGTAACCCTTTGAATTGAAAGCAGAAGAGAGGGAGAGAACGTGCGTGGGACAGAACTCCACGCAGAAAGCGCAGCCTTTACAGCGTTCCACATTAATGGCGACAAAACCCTTTGGCACGGGAACCCTCCATGAAATACTCGGTTCCTGTACCTGCAAGCTTCATGCCATTCAAATCATTAGAGATCTGAAACGCCATTATTGGCGCTGCTGGTTGGGAGGGGCCGGTTTGCCAAAGAAAATCACAGGCCGCGGTCGAGCTGAGAGGATTGGGCAGCTCGAACCGCGGTCTGTGGGGTCAACTGCAGAGAACCAGGCGAACGCCGTCGTCACGTACGGCTGAGCCGAGGCTCTATTGCAGGGGGTCGAGGCTGGACAGGGCGGTGGCGGACGTCTTGGCCGCGAGGGTCAAGCCGTTGCCACCGGCTGCCGCTGCTCGAGCATTCTGATTCCGCGGCTGCAGAGCAACCACTCCGGCAGCGGACCGGGATGGATCGGCCTGGCTTTGCGCGGTGACGATCACGGCATACGGTTTGGCAATTCCCGCCGGAGCCGTGTAGGCTCCCGCGGCAGTGACCGCTCCGGACCGGGCACCGATCGGCGCACCGGGAGCGACCGAAACACTCCAGGACACGTTGCGATTGGCCGCCCCGTCGACGGTGGCGGAGAACTGCTGGGTATCGGCGGAAGTCAGCACTTCAAAAGTCGAGTCGAGATCGACCTGAACGGCCTCCAGAGCGTTGTCGTTCCGGTTGCTGGCCACCAGGATGGTTTGGCCGGCACCATGCGCATCAGCCCAGGTAATCGCCAGATTGTCCTGTGCGCTGGCGGTGCCCGCGATCGAAGCGATGGGGCCGGGCAGCACGCTTAAGCGCCGATAGGGAACGCCGACGGCAGTCACGTTTCCAGCGCGATCAGTGGCCACGGCTTTATCCCGCAGGCTGGGGGACAGGGCGACACAGAGAAAGCTCTGGTTGTTCCAGCGCAGGGAAAAGACGTGCATGTATGCCGGCAGGCGAACTTCGCGTTTGGTGGCCGGATCGTTATAAACAATGTCGTGAACGCGCACGGCCGTAGCCGCTTCCAAGCGCGGCATGGCGATGCGGAAGACTACCGACGCGCCGGAAACGCCCTGCACGAGCTGGTAGTAACCGGCGGTACCGGAAACGGTCGAGGCGCTGGCGCCGGGCCACAGGTCGTCACCGCTCACGGCGACGCGACTCTCTTCGCCCGCCCGTAACACGGTCTTCGAGCCGGTTGGCTCGACCATTCGCAGCGGACACACAGGCCGCTTAAAAAGCGGCACCAGGGAGCCCGTCGGCGACAAGCGCGAGAGCTCAAAACAGCCGAAGGCGGAGAACGGCGCCGCGACCTCCAATGGAGCGGAGCCCGCGTTGCGTGCCGTCAGAGTCAACACGGCTTCCTCACCTGGAAAATAGACGCTGCGATCAAGACCGATGGTACTGACGAGCCGGCCGCTGTTGCCTGCGGGAGCGATAGCAGTTTGCGCGATCAGCGTGCAGCTCACGACGGCGGCTGGTATTGCCGCCCGGAAGAGGATTCTGAATGTCAACATAATAAGCCGAGCCTCCTTGGCCCTCATCGGCTGGGTTGCCCCCAGCGAAACCTCAAGCTCGAATACAAGTTCCTAATGTATGTAGCAGGGTACTGGTTTAATCCTATAACTACTAGTACCATGCTAGAGACAGGCTGCCAAGGCCTACTTTGGTTAAGTGTGGGCTACGACGAAGGGTAGCGATGGATGCGGTTTTCAGGCGAATGGTGGCGAGCGCGTTATGATGGACGCCATGCAGATGGCAGGGGCCGACGGTACCCGAAACGCACGCCAGGGGATCGGTGCGCTGCGCGACCTGGCGGAGCAATACCGTGAGGTTCTCTGCCGGGCGAGGCTGGGGATTCGGAATCCAGGCTTCGAGTGGTATCCGTACGATACGCTTTCATCGCTCACGCATTGCGACCAACTGCTGCGCGGCGCCAACCGGGCGATGCTGGGGCCGGACGGAGAGGGGCGCAAGGTTCTGGACCTGGGCTGCGCGGATGGCGAATTGGCGTTCTTTCTGGAATCGCTGGGCTACCAGGTGACCGCGGTCGATCACGGGGTTTACAATCACAACGGCATGCGGGGGGCGCGGGCGCTGAAGGCCGCGCTGGGGTCGACGGTGGAACTGGTGGAGCTGGACCTGGATCGGCCGTTCCAACTGCCGGGCGGGCCATACGATTTCGCGTTCCTGCTGGGCACGCTCTATCATCTGCGCAACCCGTTCCACGTGCTCGAGGAACTGGCAAAGCGCGCCGCCTTCTGCTTTCTGAGCACGCGCATCGCGCGCCGCTTTCCGGGAGGGCGGCCGATGCCGAAAGACGTGGCGCTGGCGTATCTGCTGGATGAGACCGAGCTCAACAACGACGAGAGCAACTACTTCGTTTTTTCCGAGCCAGGATTGCGGCTGGCTCTGAAGCGGACTTACTGGGAGGTGCTCGAATTCCTCCCGGTGGGAGATACGCGCCGGTCCGACCCGGTACGCGCGGACCGCGACGAACGCGCCTTTTGCTTTTTGCGGAGCCGCTTCGACCGGCTGGCCAACGTGGAGCTGCTGGATGGCTGGCACGAAGCGGAAGGCACCGGCTGGCGTTGGACCGGACGGGAGTTTTCTTTCTGTATCCACGCGACGGGCGCCGCGCGGCCGCGAACCGTGGCGATCCATCTGTTCCTTGCCGACGAGCTTTTGGCGGCAAACGGCGCGGTGACACTTGCCGGCACGGTGAACGGAAGCGAGCTGGAGCCGGCCGAGTTCCGGCGCGCTGGCGCGCAGGTGCTGGTACGGCCGCTGCCCGGTGATGGGGATGATATGGTGCTGCGCTTCCGCGTGGAGCCGGGTCTGGCCGCCGGCGCGCACGACTCGCGCGAGCGAGGGGTGGTGGTGGTGGCGATCTCAGCCGAGTGAGGTGGGGCATGCTTTTAGCTTGCCAGCGCCCGCTTGCGGGCGCGGTCTTATTGGTGCGCAAGCCTCTTCCGCCGCGCACGCCGCGACCGCGGTTATGCTGGAACCAATGCACCTAGCCATTCAAGCCAACGACGTTCGGCGGGCGGCGGAGCGCATACGCCCGCTGGCGCGCCGCACACCGGTCTTCACCAGCGCCGGTTTCGATGCACGCGCCGGGGCGCGCGTATTCTTCAAGTGCGAGAACCTGCAGCGCGGCGGGGCATTCAAGATTCGCGGCGCGGCCAACCTGATTCTTTCGCTTCCAGCGGAGGAGCTTATGCGCGGCGTGGTTACGTACTCCTCGGGCAACCACGCGCAGGCGGTGGCGATCGCGGCGCAGCACGTGGGCGCCCGGGCGACGATCGTGATGCCTGAGGATGCGCCGCGCGCCAAGATGGAAGCGACGCGCGCGCACGGCGCCGTCATCGTACCTTACGACCGGCAGACGCAAGTGCGCGAGCAGGTGGCCGCGCGGATTCTGGAGGAAACCGGCGCCGCGCTGGTGCCGCCGTTCGACCATCCGCTGATCATGGCCGGCCAGGGCACGGCGGCTCTGGAACTGCTCGAAGAAACCGGACCGTTGGACGCGCTGATTGCGCCGGTGGGCGGCGGCGGCCTGCTTTCCGGAAGCGCGACCATCGCCAAAGCCATCCATCCCGGAATCCGCGTGTTTGGTTCCGAACCGGAGGGCGCCAACGACACGTTCCTGTCACTCAAGGCCGGCGAGCGCGTCACGGTGCCTCATCCCGACACCATCGCCGACGGGTTGCGGGCGCCGCAACCGGGCGCGCTGACCTTCCCCGTGCTGCAGCAACTGGCGGAAGGCGTGGTGCTGGTGAGCGACGAAGAAATACGGCAGACGGTGAAATTCCTTCTGCTGCGGCTCAAGCTGCTGGTAGAGCCGAGCGGTGCAGTTCCCGCCGCTGCCGTTCTGTTCGGCAAACTGCCGGCGGGCATTGGCTCGGTAGGGGTGATCCTCTCCGGCGGCAATGTGGATTTCGAGGAACTGGCAAAGTACTGAGCCCGGCAGCGGCGGCGCTGGGCCGTCAAGAAATGCGAGACAATCCAAAGTAAACATGAAACTGACAGCTTGCGCAGCTCTCGCGGCGGCCTGGTACGCCGCCGCGACCGCGGCCGGGGCTAACGTGCAGACCGCCGCGGAAGGCAAGTTCGCAGACGGCAAATGGGTGGTGGTTCGGCAACTGGGCGGCGACGACACAGGGCAGGGCGAGATCCTGACGCTGCGTCCGAATACCATTCTTCGGGTGCTGCTCTACCGCTACGAATAGGGCGCGCGAACGGCGCTAAGAGAGGGCCCAGAGCTTTCGGCAGGCGGTTTAGTGCAGAGTGAGCCAGGTTCGCCAGATGGTATCGACCAGGGCGTGAGTGGTGGCAGAAGCCATCAGGCTTCGATGCTTCCGGTAGGCCCATCCGTAGAACCATCCCGCCACTGAGGCGAGAATCACATAACGCCAGTTGGGAGACGATGCGTGGCGAATGTGACTCAGTCCGAAAAGAAGCGATGCACAGGCCTGGGCCCATTGGCGAGATCGGAAGGAGCCTTCCAGCAGATTCTGCAGCAGGCCGCGAAAGAACAACTCCTCGGCCATGGCAACGAAGAGAAATAGCGTCAAGTAGTCGAACGCGAAGGCTCGCATGCCGCGCCAGTGGGGATTCCATGTTATAAACCGGATCGCGAATCCAAGCGGGATCGCAATGACCGTGAAGCAGGCCAGGGAAACCAGGGCATCGCGAAGAATAACTGGCGAATAATGGAAGTTATACCCCGAGTCAGTCAGGCCCCGTACGATAAGGAACGACCAGGATCCGACGGCAGTCACGAATAACCGGGACATGAAGTCCAGATTCACGGGGATGTTCCAGATTCCACCAATCCTGCCGAATAGAACCGGCGTCAAAATCCAGAGCAGGGTCAAGACATCCTGCCAGTTCATGCGCTCGGAGTGGCGCACCGGAGCCGCGGCGAACAGTGCGAAGGGAAGCGCCGCGAAAGCGAACAGTCTGGCACAGGCCGACCAGCGAAAATCGCCGGTGCCCGCGGAGTAGACAAGATACGGGATTAGGAAAACGGCGAGGCTGACGCATGCGCCCCAGGGGCCGCGAACACGCGGGGACAACCACTGGCGCGAGACATCGAATCCCGGCGCCAGGCAGAGACTAAGCAGCACTAATAGACAGACGTAAATGGCGACAGCCGGCAGCAATCCAATCCGGTAACGCGGGAACTCAATGATTTCGTACCAGGCGAAGAAGACCGCCAGTGCGGCGAAGAGGAGTGCGAAATGAAGCCATTGGCGACGAGGATAGCGGACCGTCGCGAGGGCCGAGTTCGATTCGTGCGCTTTCAAGACTGCTCCTGCGGGTCAGAAGAAACCCCGGTCCGGCCTCCAATCCGGCCATGGGGGACTCATATGCATGGTTCTGGTGTATGCGATCATCTGGCCCATGTGTTCGTGCATGTGGGCCAAGGCCCGCAGGTAGATTCGCCGGATGGTGGTCCGTTCGCCAAAGAAACACTGCCGTTCGAGTTCTGCATCCGCGGCCGCAGTAAATGAGTCCCTCACTGCCTGCAATGACCGCTTCAACATATCCGTGACGGCAGCCTTTTCATGGACGCTTTTTTCCAACTCATCGTTCCTTCGGATCAGACGCAGAATTCGTTCTTCCGCTTGGGTTGGGACATCGGCGTAATAATCGACGGGTGCGGGGATGCCAAGGACTTCGAGCAACATGAAATTGCCGGCCGCAACGTGCACAAGCGCCTCACTGACCGACCGCGCGCTGTGATCCGGCCGCCAGTCGTACATTGCGGGCGGGAAGGCCTCGGCCATGGCTGTTATCTGCCGCTCGGCGATTTCAAGCTCCGACAAGAACTCGCCGCGGAATCCCTCGATTCGAGGAGTCGGATGCATACACTCTAGATTGCCAGATCCGCAAAGAGCGCGGTGCTCAGATAACGTTCGCCGAACGACGGAACAATGGCGACGATCAGCTTGCCCGCATTTTCGGGACGGCGCGCCACCTGCACCCCGGCCCAGAGCGCGGCGCCGGAAGAGATCCCCACCAGCAGCCCTTCTTCACGCGCGGCGCGGCGGGCGGTGTCGATGGCGTCATGATTTTTGACGCGGATGATTTCATCGTAGATTTCGCGATTCAGCACGTCGGGAACGAAGCCGGCGCCGATGCCCTGAATCGGGTGGGGGCCTTTGGCGCCGCCCGACAAAACAGGCGATGCGTCCGGTTCGACGGCGACGCAGCGAAAGGCAGGCTTGCGCGCCTTAATCGCCTCACCCACGCCGGTAATGGTGCCGCCGGTGCCGACGCCGGCAATCAAAATGTCCGCCTTGCCGTCGGTATCGTTCCAGATTTCTTCGGCGGTGGTGCGGCGGTGGATGGCGGGGTTGGCCGGATTCTTGAACTGCTGCGGCATCAGGTATCGGGAGTCGGAGGCGACCAATTCTTCGGCCTTGCGGATGGCGCCGGCCATGCCCTCCGCGGCGGGCGTGAGCATCAACTCCGCGCCGTACGCCCGCAACACCTGGCGGCGTTCCTTGCTCATGGATTCCGGCATGGTCAGAACGCACTTGTAGCCGCGCGCTGCGCACACCATCGCCAGCGCGATTCCGGTGTTGCCGCTGGTGGGTTCCACCAGGATGGTAGCGGCGTGGATTTGGCCGGCACGCTCGGCGGCCTCGATCATCGACAGGCCGATCCGATCTTTCACGCTGTGGGCCGGGTTGTAGAATTCCAGCTTGGCGACCAGGTCGCCGGCGGCGCCTGCTGCAAGGCGCCGGATGCGCACCAGCGGTGTGTGGCCGATCAATTCCGTGACGTCGCTGGCGATTCTCATAAGTCCGGTTTCTCCGCTGAATAGCAATGGTAGCGCGCGCTGGCGAGGGTGAGTGCCGCGACTTTGATAGAATCAAGATAACTCTGGGTACCTATGGTCATGCAAGCCGCAACACTGGTCGACGGCTTCGGCCGGGTTCACGATAATCTACGACTCAGCGTCACCGACCGCTGCAACATCCGCTGCTTTTACTGCATGCCGGAGAAGGGAGTGGAGTTCGTCGAGCGGCACGAGATTCTGGATTTCGAAGAGATCGAGCGCTTTGCGCGCATCGCGGTGGGGCTGGGCCTAACCAAACTGCGGGTAACTGGCGGCGAGCCGCTGGTGCGGCGCGACTTGCCGGTGCTGATCCGGCGCCTGGCGGCGATTCCGGGCGTGCGCGACCTGGCGCTCACCACCAACGGCGTGCTGCTGGAGGCGCTGGCCGGGCCGCTTTACGAGGCTGGCCTGCGGCGGCTGAACGTGCATCTGGACACGCTGGACCACGCTCGATTCCGCCAGATCGCGCGGCGGGACGAACTCGACCGGGTGCTGGCCGGACTGGAGGCAGCGCGGCGGGCCGGCTACACGGCCATCAAGTTGAATGTGGTCGCGGTAAAGAATCTGATCGAGCCCGACATCGTGCCGCTGGCGCGCTTCGGCCGCGAGCGCGGCTTCGAAGTACGCTACATCGAGTTCATGCCGCTCGATGCGCAAAACCTCTGGGACCGCGGCAAGGTGCTGCTGGCGGATGAAATCATCGCCATTCTTTCGCGCGAAATCGCGCCCCTGGAACCGGTGCCCGACCCCGACCCGCGCGCGCCGGCCACCGAGTATGCATTCGCCGACGGCGTCGGGAGAGTGGGTTTCATCGCCTCCGTCAGCCGCCCGTTCTGCGGCAACTGCAACCGGCTGCGGCTCACCGCCGACGGCAAACTGCGCTACTGCCTGTTTGCGCTCGAAGAGGACGACGTGAAGACGCTGATGCGGGCGGGCGCGCCGGATGAAGAAATCGCCGCACTGATCCGCCAGAACGTGGCGCGCAAGTGGGCGGGCCACGAAATCAACAGCGCCCAATTTGTCGCCCCGCCGCGACCGATGTACGCCATCGGGGGTTAAGGGCAGCCGCTGCCCGGGCGACTCGGCGTGCCCGAGTTACTTCACTCGCCACCTTTGCACGCCGGCGGAGTAACTTGCCTGCATAGTCACTTCCAGACGCAATGCGGTTGTCATAACTTGGTGGAACCCGACTCGGTTATATCGGTCTTTTTCCACGCCATACCGGCCGGTGACTTCTACCGGCTTCCACGCACTGCCATCGCGATACAGAATGCGCCACGAGGCGGGGACACGGGCGGCGCCGTGGCCCGTGTCGTCGAACCAATAGAGAGCGGCTTCGGAGACGGTGGCCGGCTTAACAAACGCGTACTCGATCCACCCGGTGCGCGCGGCCAGGTCCGGAGTCCACCAATCGAAATAGAGACTGTGGTCGGCGGATGAGGAAGGTTCATCGTCCGCTTTGACCGGGTTCGCATTCTGGCCTCCGCTGGCGGAGACGGTGGCGTTGGTGGTGACGTTGGGCGGCGGCGCGGGGCGCGCGCTCGATTCCGAGTCCGGAATCCAAACCATCATCTGGCCGGGGCCGCGATTGGCCCAGGTGCAGTAAGGGATGAACGTGATCTCCTCGGGTGTGCGGATGAGATTTCCTTTCTCATCGCGCGCCAGCGCCACGGCGCGGGCCTTGACCACCTCGACACCCCGAAGCAGAGCGGGGAGGAACTCGGCGCGCAGCGGCGCTTGGTCGGGCAGCATGAGGTTGCGCACGTGGCCGCCGGGGTTATCCGCCCATTCGGCGGCGAAGACGATGGGGCCGCGCTCGAGCGCCACGCGGCCGCGGTCGGCGGCGACCTGGCTCGTCGCCACCACGCGGCGCACCGGCATGGGCAGGTTGAGCTCGATAGTATCGCCCGCCGTCCAGGTGCGCGTGATGGCAGCGTAGCCTTTGTCCAGGTGGATGGCAACGGCTGCGCCGTTCACTTTGAGCGCCGGCTGTTCGGCGGAGCGAGCCGCGAAACGGTAAAGATCGGTCGGAACCGGCTCGTTACGCGCCCAGCCGGGGATGCGCACGCGAATGGTCATGGGCGCGGCCTGGTCCGGCGCCACGGAAATCTTCACCGCGCCGTCCCACGGGTAGCGGGTCTGCTGGGTCACGCGCACGGTCCGGCCGTTGTCCATCTTGATGACGGCGCTGCTGGCGGCAAAAAGGTTCACCCAGAGCGTGTCGCCGCGCTGGGCGTATACGTAGCCGGGCACGGACGGCAGGAAGCGGGTGATATTGCCGGGGCAGCACGGGACGCCGAACCACGGGCTGCGCTGGTCCTTGGTGGCCAGGCCGGTGGCCTCGAGCGGGTTTTCATAGAAGAAGGTGACGCCATCCAGGGCAACGCCGGAAATCAAGCCGTTATAAAGTGTCCGCTCCATCACGTCGATATACTTGGCATCGGCGTGGAGCAGGAAGAGGCGAAGGTTCCAGAAGTCGTTGCCGACGGCGGCGCAGGTTTCGTTGTATGCGGTGAGGTTCGGCAGCTCGTAATCCTCGCCGAAGGATTCGCCCTCGGCGCGCGCGCCCACGCCGCCGGTGACGTGCAGTTTGCTGCCGGCAACGTCGTCCCAAATGCGGTCGAGCGCGTCCGTGTAGGCGCTGTCGCCGGTGAGCGCGGCCACATCCGCCATGCCTGAGTACAGGTACATGGCGCGCACGGCATGGCCGCCGGTGGGCGCATCGGTCTGATCGACCACGCGCTTGTCGGCTTCCACGTATGGATTTCCGGCGCCCTTCTCGCTGCTCTCGGGCCCGCGCGAATCGAGCATGAACTTGGCGAGATCGAGATATCGCACGGTCGCCCGTCGCGCGGTACAGCTTGACGAGGCCCATTTCGATCACCGGGTGGCCGGGCCAGATCTCGCGCTTGCCGGGGCCGAAGGTTTGGACGAGCATGTTGGCGCTGCGCAGCGCGACATCGAGCAGCGCGCGCTTGCCGGTGGCCTGGTAGTAGGCCACGGCGGCTTCGTAAAGGTGGCCGAGATCGTAAAGTTCGTGGCTGCCCACGCCCACCAGTAGCCAGCGCTCGGCGCCCGAGGCCGGGTTCGGGTGCAGCGGATCGATGGTGCGCGCGGTGTAAAGGTAGCCGTCCGGCTCCTGGGCGGCGGCGATTTTTTGGATGAGATCGTCGCAGTAGGCTTCCAGCTTCGGATCGGGATGAACGCGTGAGCGTGTAAGCGGCGCCTTCGAGCACTTTGTAGGCGTCGGAATCGTCGAACGGATAGCGCGGATAGCGGTGATTCTCGAACGGCTCGTGGCGCAGCGCTTCCGCGGCGCGCACGAAGTTGCCGATGGTGCCGGTTTCCTCTTCCTTATGGAACGCGTACGGAATGGTGATGGTGCGGTTGATTTCGATGCGCGGCGCCCAGAAGGCATCGTGCAAGTGAACGTCTGTGAAGGGCACCGGCTTGACGGGATAGTCCCGCTGCTGGGCGGAAGCGGGAATCAGGCATGCCAGAAGGCAGGCAAGCGCGGCGGCTTTCGCCTTCGTGACGGCCGAACGGAACGTGTCGGGCATTCGCTCCCTCAAAGACGCGAACAAACGCGCCCGCGTTGGCAGGCTCAGGCCCGCCCCACCCATGTTATAGCACCGCTCGGATGGCCCACTTCTGAGCCGGTTCCGCTTACTCGGCGTTCAGGAAAACGATGACGGCGCTGCCACGGATCACCAGGTTGGCGGGCGCCTTCTTGGCGTCCTCGCCCTTGCGCGCCTCGATGCGGCCATAGACCACGGCCCAGCGGTCGTAGCCGGGAGAGGAGCCGAAGGGAAACTTGGCGAGCGAGGTGTGGCGTTCAATTGCGGTGAGCTTCAGGCGAACTGCGGCGGCATCAATCTCGAAGCGCTCGGGCGGCCGGGGACCGTCCTTGTCGTCCTCGACGATCCAGAGCTGCGGCGGATCGGCGACGCCGGGGTCGCAGGCTTGCTCGCTCACCCATCGGCCGGTGGGACGGAAGCTGTAGCGGCCGACGATGGTGGCGCTTTTGTTCTCCCAGGCAGCCAGGTTGCGCAACACTTCGCAAACGCCGACCGGCGCCAGTTGGGGATCGGCCGCATATGCGAGGCCGCACGCGGTCAGAAGGCACGCCACGGCGCGGAATAAAGTTCCCACCCAGCTCGAATCCTGAAGCACTGTCTTGAACTAAGCATAAACGTTTCGGAGGGGCAGAGGGTTACACTGGCTATATAGCGTGGGCTGCGCGATCGCGCTGCCGGCATCCAAATCGAGCGCACAACGGCGGTTTTGGAATTAGTTCCCAAATCTTTCTGAGCTTGCCGGAGGTAACCCACGGCAGAGCGGGCGCATCTGTACTCAACGAAGAGAGAGACGATATGAACTTGTCGAGGCGGAGTCTGCTTTCCGCTTTCAGCCTGTTTCCGGCCGCTTATTGGCTGCGTGGCCAGCAGCCGCCACCCGCTCAAGGCGCAGTGCCGACCGCGCCAGCCTCGGGCCAGCAGCCTGCGCCGCCCGCCGCGGCGGTGCCGCGCCAACCGCCGCCGACGTTTTCGACGGAAGTGAAAGTGGTGAATATCTTCGCCACCGTGCGCGACAAGAAGGGGCAAATCGTCAAAGATTTAAGCAAAGAGGATTTCGTGTTGGACGAAGACGGCCACCCCGAGGTGATTCGCTACTTCGCGCGCGAAACCGACCTGCCTTTGACGCTGGGGCTGCTGGTGGACACGAGCGGCAGCCAGCGCACCGTGTTGAACGACGAACGCGACGCCAGCCAGCGCTTTTTCGACCAGGTGCTGCGCCAGGACCGCGACCTGGCCTTCCTGATTCATTTCGATAAAGAAGTGGAGTTGCTGCAGGACCTGACGCCCTCGCGGGACAAACTCGAGAAAGCGCTGGGCGAGTTGCAGGTGAATGAACCGCAATTGCAGCGCCAGCGGGGCGGAGGATATCCGCCCGACGATAGCAGCAGCGCGCGGCGTGGTGGCACTCATCTTTACGACGCCGTGCTGCTGGCGTCCGACGAACTGATGCGCAAGCAGAAGGGCCGCAAGGCGCTGGTGCTGCTGACCGATGGAGTGGATCGCGGCAGCAAGACCACGCTGCTCGAATCGATCGCCGCCGCGCAGCGGGCCGATACGCTGGTTTACTCGATTCTGTTTGCCGGTTCCAACCCGTACTCTAACGGCTACGGCCCCGGCATGGGACGGCGCCGCGGGGGGATGGGCTATCCGGGCGGCGGTTACCCGGGTGGCGGCTATCCCGGCGGTGGCGGAGGCTACCCCGGCGGGAATCGCGGGGATGGCAAGAAGGTGCTGGAGCAGATGGCACGCGAGACCGGCGGCGGGTTTGTTGAAGTGTCGCACCACCTGCCCATCGACAAGGTATTCGCCCAGATCGAAGAAGAGCTTCGCAGCCAGTACAGCATCGGCTACACATCCGACCAGACCAGCGACGCCCCCGCTTACCGGCACATTCACCTCACCACGGCCAAGAAGGGCCTGGTGGTGCAAGCCAGGGATGGCTATTACGCTTCCTGAGCCGAGCCTCACCCCGCGCCGAGCGACAGAACGCAGCTCTCTCCCCTCTTGACATTCTAAAGGAACGGGTACATACTCCTTTTGGATGTCTACAAGGGAGACTTGAAATGCGAATCTGCGCTGCGTTGCTGCTTGTCTTAGCGTGGCGGGCCGGCGCCGCAAGCCCGGTTTTCGCGCTGGTCGACGAGTTCGACCGCATCGCCGCACAGCCGCTGTGGCCGGGCTTCGACGCGCGAAAGACCCCACTCGAGTTGTACGACGGCACGAACACGTACCTGTTCCGCCATCCCGCGCCACCGCCCGAGTTCGCGCCGGTTGAAGGCCATCCCGGGTTTATGGTGTTTCGTGGAAGGCACGCCGCGATGCGCGCCGACACGGCGGCCGAGGTGGGCGGCGTAATGACGGCTACCCTCGAGGGAGCGGACATAACCCTGGCACCCGTCCTGGTGCACGAGTGTTTCCACGTATTCCAGGCGCGGGAGCATCCGTCGTGGACGGGGAATGAGGCCACGCTGTTCACGTACCCTATCGACGACGTCCGAGCCCTGGCGCTCGCGCGGCTCGAACTGGAGGCGATGTCGCGGGCGCTGGCCGCGCCACAGCCGGCGTGCTGGGCGGCACGAGCGCTCACGCTGCGCCGGGAGCGCTTCGCCAGGCTGCCGAAGGACGCGGTCGCCTACGAACGCGGCACCGAGTTGCATGAGGGCCTGGCGCAATATGTCGAGGGCATGGCTGGGGGAAGGAAGGAAGTGCGGTTCCGGCCGTTTGCGGCCAGCGAAGTCAGGGCGCGCAGCTATGTCTCGGGCGAGGCGCTGGCGCGGCTGCTCGACCGGCTGACCCCCGATTGGAAATCGAAGATCGCGAATTCGCTCGACGACCTGCTGCCGGCGGCGGACTCGACTGCGTGCGATTTCACCCCGGCCGAGCGGCAGTCGGCCGAGGCGCTGGCTGGCGCGGACGTCGGGAAACTGGCGCGCGAGCGCACCGAGCTCAAGCAGGCATTTGACGCCCAGCCCGGCTGGCGCCTCACGGTGGAGGCCGCGACGGGCAAGCCGCTCCTGGTTGGTGGCTTCGATCCGATGAATGTGACGCGGCTCTCCGAACACTTGATCCTGCACAAGCGCATGCTGAAGCTGCAGAACGATTCCGGCTCGCTGGAGATTTTGAACCATGGCTCGATAACCGAGGGCGCCGGAACGCACCCTCTGTTCGACGGCGCACGGCGGTGGACCACGGCGGGCTTGGCCACCAAACCGGAAGTCAGGCAGGACGGCACCCGCGTGACCGTCACCACTCCCGTGCTCAACCTCGCCTTTTCGAGCGCCCAGGTCGAATGGCAAGGCGAATCTCTGACCATCCGCCTGTACTGATACAAGGTGACGCAAGATGCCTACAAAAGACGCTAAAACCGAGATCCTTCAGGGCACGCTCGACCTGATGGTGCTGCGGACGCTGGCCACCATGGGGGCGCAGCACGGCTTCGGCCTGGCGCAGCGCATCCAACAAATCTCCGGCGGCGCGCTCGATTTGAACCAAGGGACGCTGTATCCGGCCCTGTTGCGGCTGGAGCATCGCGGATGGATCCGCTCGCGGTGGGGCGTCTCCGGCAATAACCGGCGCGCCAAGTTCTACGAAATCACCGCCGCGGGACGCCGGCAGGTGGAGAGAGAATCCGCCGACTGGGCGCGCACGGTCGCCATCATGGACCGCTTCGTGCGGTTGACGGAAACCGAGTAACCCATGCCAGGAATTTGGATGCGCATCCAGGAACTGATCCGGCGCACGCGCCTCGACAGCGAACTGGATGAAGAGGTGAACCTCCATCTGCAAATGATGGAGGAGGAGTTCCGGGGCCGTGGAATGAGTGAGGCGGAAGCCCGCGCCGCCGCGCACCGGGAATTCGGCGGCGTGGCGCATGCCAAGGAAGCGTACCGCGACCAACGCGGCTTCCCGCGTCTCGAAGAGCTTCGCCAAAGACATCCGCTACGCGCTGCGCGGCCTGCGCAGCAGCCCCGGCTTCACCGCCGCGGTGGTGATTTCGCTCGCCCTCGGCATCGGCGCCAACACGGCTGTTTTCTCGCTCTTCCACACGCTCATGCTGCGCATGTTGCCGGTGACGCATCCGGAGCAACTGGTTTGGATCAAGCGCACCGGCGGCTGGGGCGTCGGCACCGTTTCGGAGCCGCTCTACCGGGAGATCGCCCGCCGTGCCGATCTCTTCAGCGGCGTCATCGCCACCAGCGGTTTCGGCAAGGTACGTTTCACACCCCGCGCTGGCGATCGCGAGGAATACACACAGCGGGAATATGTGTCCGGCAACTATTTCCAGGTGCTGGGAATCGAGCCGGCCATCGGACGGCTGTTCAGTCCCGAGGACAACCGCGTTCCCGGCGCGCATCCGCTGGCGGTGCTCGGCTACGATTTGTGGCGCAACCGCTTCGGCGCAGATCCCGCTGTGCTGGGCCGTACCGTCGTGGTGGATGAGCAGCCGCTCACGGTGATTGGCGTTGCCGCGCCGGGGTTCCGCGGGCTCCACTTGGAGCGGCCCACCGGAGTCTGGGCGCCGTTCATGATGTCGCGCTTCGGCGAGGTGACTAGTCCCAATATGTGGTGGCTGGTGATGATGGCGCGCGTCCGGCCGGGTGTGCCGCGCTCGCGGGTACAGGCGGCGCTCGATGTGCTGATGCGGCAGCACCTCGCCGCGACCTATGGCGGGAGTAATGATGCCGGGTTTCGCCAGAAGGCGCTCGGGCAGCGGCTGGAGGTCCGCGATGGCGATGTAGGCTTGTCCATGCTCCGGGAACACTTCGGCAAGGCGCTGGGCGTTTTGCTGGCGTTGGTCGGGCTGGTGCTGCTGGCTGCGTGCACCAACGTGGCGAACCTTTTGCTGGCGCGGGGAGCGGCGCGGCAGAAAGAGATCGCGATGCGGCTATCGCTGGGCGCCGCCCGCGGGCGCCTGGTGCGCCAGGCGCTTACCGAGACCCTGCTGATCGCGGCCGCAGGCAGTGCGGTCGGCATCGGCCTGGCCGCCTGGGGCGTGCGCGCCATCGCCGGCTTTCTGCCGGAGCAAGCCGGCAACCCGTTTTCAAACGCGCCCGATCTCGCGGTGCTCACGTTCACTATCGCAATCTCGCTCGGCTCGGCTTTGCTCTTCGGATTGGGCCCCGCCCTGCGTTCTACCGCCGTCAACCCGGCCGCGGCGCTGCGCTCAGGAGGCGTCGATCGCGCAGGCCGCCCGGCGCTGCGGCGCTTCCTGGTGGTGGCGCAGGTGGCGTTCAGCGTGGTGTTGGTAGCCCTGGCATTCCTTTTTGGCCACAGCCTGCTCGCCATGCGCTCGGTCGACCTGGGATTCCGCAACCAGAACGTGATCGCGCTCAGTCTCGATTTCCCGCGCCTGTGGAAAGGAAACCTGCACCAGGCGCAGGACCAGTTGATGACAACGCTGGCCGCGGCTCCCGGCGTTTACTCGGTAAGCGCCGCTTTCCCTCCGCCGGTTGCCATTGGCTCCTCCTCCGATGCCAGCATTCGCGTGCCGGGGTCGGAGCGCACGGCGACGGAGGCGGCGGACGTCGATGTCACCTACGTTGCGCCGCGCTATTTCGAAACTATCGGAGCCACGCTCCAGGGCCGCGAGTTCGGCCGCAACGACACCGCGAGCGCTCCCAAGGTCGCGGTGGTAAACGAGGCCTTCGTGCGTGAGTTCCTCCCCGGCGAGGCTCATCCCGAATCGCGCTGGCTGAGCTTCGACGACAGCAGGCCGGGAGGCGGCGAGCATACCGGCATCGTGGGCGTGGTGAGCGATATCCTGCAGAACGGCATTGAGGACAAGATTGTGCCGAGAATATACGTGCCTCTGGCGCAGCACGATCTCACCTGGCCGCCCGATATCCTGGTGCGAACCGCGCTGCCGCAGGCCACGGTGCGGGCCGTTGCGATGCGCGAGCTGCCGCAGATCGGCGCGGGCGTCGCGGTCACCGATATGTCGACCATCCGCCAGCGCATCGACGATTCGATTTTCGAGCAGCGCCTGCTGGCCACGTTGGGCGGATTCTTCGGCGCGCTGGCGCTGCTGCTGGCCGCGGTCGGCCTCTACGGTGTGATCTCGTATGGCATGGCGAGGCGGGCCGGAGAGATCGGGATTCGCATGGCGCTCGGAGCCCGGCGCACGGATGTCGTCGGGATGGTGCTGGGCGATGCGCTGTTGCTGGTGGCCGGCGGAATGATCCTCGGCTTTCCGCTGGCTTGGATGTCGGCTGGCGCGGTCCATTCCCTGCTGTTCGGCATCGCCGCCGTGGATCCGCTAGCCTTTGCTGGGACGGGTGGAGTGCTAATCGCCGTCGCGTTGGGCGCCGCGTTCCTCCCCGCGCGCCGCGCCGCATCCATCGACCCGATGCGCGCGCTGCGGCATGAGTAAGGGTGGCGCGGGCTTCAGCCTGCGGTGTCGGCTGTCGAGCCGACATTCGTGTCGCTGCGATGCCCCCAACGTCCCCACGAATGGGGATGCAGCACGCCGGAGGCGCGCGCCGCAGGCACCCTGGCGCTACCCGTGCCGGATCACCAGCACGTCGCCATCTTTGACCAGGTAGTCCTTGCCCTCCAGGCGGAGCAAGCCCTTTTCACGCACGCCGGCGTAGCCGCCGTGATCCAGCAGCGCTTGCCAGTTCACCACTTCGGCGCGAATGAATTTCTTTTCGAAATCGGAGTGGATGGCGCCAGCGGCCTTGACGGCATGGCTGTTGATGGGGACGGTCCAAGCGCGGCACTCGTCTTCTCCGGCGGTGAGGAAGCTCATCAGGCCGAGTAGCGAATAGGTGGCGGAAATCAGCCGCTCGAGGCCGGATTCCTTGAGGCCATAGCTGGCCAGGTAGTCGGCCTGCTCGGCGGGCGGCAACTCGGCAAGCTCGGCCTCGATCTTGCCGCAGACCGCGGTGACGGCGGTGTGCGCGCGCCCGGCGAGGGGCCCCAAGCGAAACTCGCGCTCGCGTTCGTGCATCCTGGCGGCGTCGCCTTCGCCCAGGTTTAGCACGTAGAGGACTGGCTTCCGCGAAAGGAACTGAAAGCCGCGGATGCGTTTCTCATCGTCGGCGTCCAGGTCAAGCTGGCGCAGCGGATGGTCCTGTTCGAGCGCGGCCTGGCAGCGCGTCAATAGATCGAACTCTTTATCCAACTCGGGATTCTTGATTTTCTTGCGATCCTTATCCAGGCGTTCAAGGCGCTTTTCGATCACCACCAGGTCGCTGAGGATGAGTTCGGTCTCGACGTCTTCGAGATCGCGCAGCGGATCGACGGAGCCCTTCTCGTGCGGCACGGTCTCGTCCTCAAACACGCGCAGCACGTGGGCAAAAGCGTCACCCACACGGAGGCTGCCCAGGTAGGCGGGGTCTCGCAGGCTTTCGCGAGAGACCGAGGGCATGTCCACGTATTCGACGGTGGCGTGAGTGACCTTGGGAGGCTCGAAGAGGCGGCCGAGCGCCTCGAGTCGCGCATCCGGGACTTTGGCGACGCCGGTGCGCGCGGCGGTGGATCCCATGCGGGTCTCGTGGTGAACGCCGGTGAGGATGGCGAACAGGGAGGTCTTTCCCGTCATGGGGAGGCCGATGATGGCAGTCTTCATATAAGGATGGCTCTACAGGGGGACTTCCACTTGAGTGAGAATGCGCTCGATGATGTGCTCGCCCGCGTCGGGGCGGCGTTCCGCCAGGGTGTTGCGCGTGTTGATCACCACGCGATGCGCGAAGACGGGAACGGCAAGCCGTTTGACGTCGTCGGGCGTGGCAAAGTCGCGGCCCTCGAGCAATGCCAGCGCCTGCACCCCGCGATAGAGCGCTTGCGCACCGCGCGGGCTGACGCCCAGCGCCAGCGATTCATGATGCCGGGTCTGGTCGACGATGGTGAGGATATAATCGAGCAGCGCGTCTTCCACCAGCACAGCGTGCGCTGAGTCCTGGAGACGCAGGATATCTTCCGCCACCAGGCCGCTCGGTCCCGCTTCGGGCAGCGTGCTGCTGGACTGGCGCACGATTTCGCGCTCCGAGGCCGCGTCCGGGTAGCCGATTCGCAGCCGCATGAAGAAGCGGTCCAACTGAGATTCCGGCAGCGGGTAAGTGCCGTGATGCTCGACCGGATTTTGGGTGGCGATGACCATGAACGGGCGCGGCAGCGAGTGCAGCCGTCCATCGATGGTCACCTGGCTTTCGTTCATGGCTTCGAGCAGCGCAGACTGCGTTTTCGGCGTGGTGCGGTTGATTTCATCCGCCAGCAGAAAGTTGGTGAAGATGGGACCGGGCTTGAATTCAAAAGCTTCCGACTGGAGGTTATAGATAGTGACGCCGAGCACGTCGCTGGGCAGCATGTCGCTGGTGAACTGCAGCCGGTGGAAGCGGCAGGCGATGGCGCGCGCCAGGGCCTGCGCCAGCGTCGTTTTGCCCACGCCGGGAACGTCTTCGATGAGCAGATGGCCGCGCGCCAGCAGGCAGACCAGCGAAAACCGGATGACTTCCGGTTTGCCGCGAATCGCCAACCCCAGCGCGGCTTCGAGCGAGTCGAACTTGGGGAGAATCCGAGGCGGGATTCCAGCCGGAGAAGCGACCAACGATTCCCGCTCGGTCATTACAAAGCCATGATACTAAACCCGCGCCAGCCGGCGCGGCGGAAACAGCGGTGGCGAGCGGGGACGGTTTTCAGTTAAACTCGAAGATTCAGCCCGCCGGCACCGGTTTTTTTTTGGCGCGGAGGGCGCGTAGCTCAGTTGGTTAGAGCGCCTGCTTCACACGCAGGAGGTCACAGGTTCGAGTCCTGTCGCGCCCACCATCAAAATCAATCGCTTACAGGCACGTCGGCTGGCCTCCTGCGCAACGCGCAGGCGATCACAGATCAGCGGCCAATCGAATCTGCGGTTTTGCACGTCTCGCCGCGAGGCACACTCGAATATTCCCGCCCAATGCGATCTACGGCAAGTCTCAATGGGTTGAACGACGACATTCACAAAGATCGAAAGGATGCTGGCGTTTACCAGGGCGCACTCACGCCTCGGCTCTTTCCGAGGGCCGCTTCTTGCAGTAATGGGGCAGCATCGTTCTTGCTTACCGAATCCGGCATCCAAGCCCGAGCCATCCCTACTATGATGTAGTGCTCGCTGGGAAGGGTGCTGTCGTCTTCGGCTGCGCCCGCGAACTGCGCCTCCGCATGGTTTGCCTGCCCCCATCCGCTCACGGGACACACGAGCATCACTGCCGGGCAGGCGTGCATGGCGTCGATAGCGAGACGCGATATCAGAGATTCGTCACTCATTTCATTAAATCCAATTCTCTTGTTCGAAACATAGGGCATTGTGCTCTAGGCGCCCAAGTCTACGGTCTTCCGGCAGTCGGCGACTTCGCGCGTTCTGTAGCGTCACATAGCATCCTGTGATTAGATCTTAAGAAGGACAAACGGATGGCGATCGATCTAACGAAGCGGCAGGAGCTGGGGATGCAGGCGCCCGTCATACAGTGGCTGCTTGATTCCGACCCGTCGATCCGCTGGCAAGTGATGCGGGACCTGATCGGCGCGTCGGCCGCAGAAGTCGCGGCCGAGCGTGCGCGGGTTGCTATCGAGGGTACTGGCGCCAGGCTGCTTGCCCTCCAAGGGACCGACGGGCGGTGGGGCGGTGTGGCGTGGAACCGCGGGTGGAACTCGACCATGCACGCCCTGATGCTGTTGAAGGACATGGGTCTCGATCCGGCAAGCGAGCAGGCACGCCGCGCGGTAAACCTTGTCCGCGACCGAGTCAATTGGAAGGGATGCGGCCCAAAGGAATGTGACGGTAATGCCTTCTTTGAAGGCGAACTGGAGCCTTGCATCAACGGACAGGTCGGGGCGGCCGGCGCTTACTTCGGGCTAGACGTCCGGAGTATTATCGCCCGACTACTCGCCGAACAACTGCCCGACGGCGGCTGGAACTGCGAGGCCGCCCATGGCTCGACGCGATCGTCGTTCAATACCACAATCTGCGTACTCGAAGCCTTGCTCGCGTACGAACACGCCGGTGGGGGCAGTCCGGAGGCGATCGAAGCCCGTCTCCGGGGGCAGGAGTATCTTCTCGATCGACGTCTCTTCCGCCGCCTGTCGACCGGCGAGGTGATCGAACGAGATCGCAAGGGCGGTTCCCTGTGGACGCGCTTCGCCTTCCCGACGTGGTGGCACTACGACGTGCTGAGGGGCCTTGAGTACATGCGAAGCGCGGGCGTTGCGCACGATGAACGGATTAGTGCGGCGATCGAGCTTGTCGTGTCGAAGCGCGACCGCGATGGGCTGTGGCCGCTTGAGGCTTGGTATCCAGGCGTGATGCTCGTAAAGATGGACGAGGGCGAGGGCCACCCGAGCCGATGGAACACGCTGCGCGCGTTGCGGGTAATGAACTGGTTTCGGCGAGACTAAAGGAGGGTTTTCAATTGCTCATGGAACGGACTCCGCAGGACTTGAAGCCCGCCTTGATGTGTGAATTGGGCGACGAAGCGGTATTTCACGCGCTTCTTACCAGGAACATAGATGTGGCCAAGACTTTGTCTGAGGCGGATCGACAAAAGCTGTCCAACGCTGCCCAGAGCAACAACACGAAAGCGGTTCGACTGATGCTAGGGGCGGGCTGGCCGCCCGGTGGATGCTCCCGGGGAGATGAGAGCGACGGCGCTATATGGGGCTGGATTCAACGGGAATGCGGAAATGGCGCGGGAGGCGCTGCGGTTCCGCCCGATGCTGGAGTTGAAATCGCGGGAGAATCCAGGGATAGCATTCTCGTGGGTCTTGTACGGGTCGGGAAACGATTGGCCCGCAACACCGGAGGTTTCGTGAGTACGATTCGCGAACTTCTTGAGGCGGGAGCCGTGATGCCGCCAGATCCCGAAGTACTGGAACCGAGCGATGCGGTGCTCGAGGTGTTGCGATGAACTTGGGCAAATGTCCGCTCTCAGTCCTGGTTCTCTCTTGGCTGTACATTGCGATTGGAGCGATGGGCTTTGCTTACCACTTTCCACGACCGCTGGCGTTTCATTACGAGGATGTGTGGATTGAAGGGACTGAACTGCTGGCATTCGTTGCCGGAGTGTTCATGCTCCGGGGTCGCAATTGGGCACGTTGGATCGCGCTAGCCTGGATGGCCTTCCACGTAGCGATCAGCTTTCCGGTGGTTCGCCAGATCGCCGTCCATTCCTTGTTGCTGGCTGTGATTGTCTGGCTTCTCTTTCAATCTCAGGCAAGGCAGTACTTCACGAGCAGAAAGTAAAGAGAGAAACTGATTTGGCAGCGACCGACCCGCCTTGAACTGGAGTAAGATCACGACCCCTCATGTTAATCGAGGTCGCGATAGGCCGATGCATTGTGAGGTTTCGGGGAGCGTGCGTGACGCCAGGCAGCCCGCCCTGTTAAGTTCAGTCAGGTGCCAAGGAGCGTCTGATAGTGAACCGCAAGATCACACCACCGATCCCTGAGGCAATCGTGCAACTGCAGCGCCAGTTGGATCCACTGCTGTCCAAAACAGGACAGGCCTGTAGCCGGGCCCTCTGAAAACGCAGGGCTTACAGCACCATGATTGGCCGGTTCAGGTGGAGGTCTCGGATTTAGAGTGACGCAGCCTGTCCAAATCACACCAGCGCCAAGGTAAGTTGTTCCGCCGCAGGGACCAGTGGCGGCGTTTCCATGGGATCAGCCAACCACTTGGCCAAATCGCGGTAGGTAAACAGGTTCAGCCGCAGCATCGAGGCCAGATTGGAAAGAGACCAGCCGGCCTTGGAGAGGTGATGCAGCCATTTCAGGAGGAGCAGGGCGATCAAGGCTGTCCAAATCTGGATGCGGAGTGCGTTCTCGCTGGTGCCGACGAAGGTCTTCACGGTCAGGTTTTGCTTGAGCGCCTTAAAAAACAGCTCGATTTTCCAGCGCTCTTTGTAGATGGCGGCGATGGTGGTGGCGCCGAACTCCAGCAGATTCGTGAGCAGGACGATCTCACACTTGTTCTCGGGGTCCCAGACCACCACGCGGCGCAGCCGTTCCGGGTAGTCGGCTTGGGCGCGGGCGCCGGTGAGGCGGATGAATTGGTCGGCGCGAATGTTGCGGTTGGCCGGGATCTGGCATTCCTCGGTCACCTCGAAGGCGGCGTTCTCCTTCAGGCGGGTGACGAAGAAGACCCCAGCCATGCTCCAGCGGGCGAACAGGGCGTAGTCGATATAGCCGCGATCGATAGCCACAATCGAACCGGGATTCAGATGGAAGGAATCGGCCAACTTCACATCGCTGCGTTTGGCTTCGGTGAGCAGCACGTAAGCGGGCAGGTAGTCGTCGTGGTCGAGCAGGACGTGGGCCTTGACGCCGCCTTTGGCGCGGCGGAACTTGGCCCACGGAAACATCGTCAGGCACAGCGAGATGGTGGTCGAGTCGAGCGACAGGAGTTTGTTCTTGAAGCGGAACTTGTGCTTTCTGCCGCCGAGCGCCTGCTGCTCGCGGAAGCGGGCCGAGGCGGTCCAGAACAGTTCCTCGAACAGCGCGGCGGGGCGGTGTTCATTGGCATAGGACAGGGTGGAGCGGCAAGGTGCTTTGGCGATCCCCAGATGCACCAGTCGCCCCAGGCAGCACGCCAGACCGTTGCAGATCTCGCGCAGAGAGTCGGCGCGTCCCAGTTGACAGAACAGCATGGAGACAAACTGCGTCCAGCAGGTAAAGCCCTTGGCGTCACGCTCGGCGGCGTGCTTCCTCACCAGTGCGGCAAACTCCGTGCGCGGGAAGTGCTGGAGCAGTTGATTGAACAGGCTTGCGACTTGTATTATTGGATTGCCCTCCTGTGGGCAGCGTGTGGCGAGGTTCTGGCAAGAAATAGCTCGCCAACGTCAATTATAGGAGGGCACTCCCCCTATTTCAGAGTGCAGGTACCTGTTTTGGACAAGAGTGAGTTGGATCAGTTTCGCAGCACCCAGCCGCGACGGACAAAGCTGCCGGAGTCGCTATGGCAGGCCGCGGTCGAACTGGCCCGGCAACACGGCATATATCCCGTCGCGCATCCATTGCGGCTTGACTACATGGGGCTGAAGAAGCGGCTGGGGGGAGTCCCCATCGTCCGGCGCAAGGCAAGCAAGCCGGCATTCGTCGAACTGATTACGCCGCCTGCGACACCGCCGGAGGAGTGCGTCATCGAGTTTGAGTCCTTCCGGGGCGGCAAGGTGCGGATCCAGTGGAAGGCATCGGCGCCGCCCGATTGGGGAAGCCTGCTGCGCGCTTGGCGAGAAGCCGAAGGATGATTCAGATCGCGCCGCAGATACGGATTCTGGTTGCGGTGGAAGCCATCGATGGAAGAAAAGGGATCGACGCCATTGCCCAGCTATGCCGCGAGAAACTGGACGCCGATCCATTTTCCGGCTACCTATTTATCTTCCGCACTCGGCGTGGCACAGCCATCCGAGTTTTGCAGTATGACGGCCAGGGATTTTGGCTGGCGACAAAACGCTTGTCCAAGGGGCGTTTCCGATGGTGGCCCACAGGCACGGAAGCGGTGCGAACGCTGCGAGCGCATCAGGCCCAACTGCTGCTGGCGGCCGGCAATCCTGACGCGGAAGCCCCGCCGGCGTGGCGGCCGTTGAGCGCTTGAAGAAATCCGGAAAAAACACTTGCGTTCCGCTTTCGACTCTGGCACACTTGACGGCAGATGGCTTCCGAATGGAGATATCGAGGGCGGGTGGTTACAGCCGACGATATCACTTCGATTCGCCAGTTGATCGCCGAGAATCCGGAAGCCAGCCGGCGCAGACTTTCCGAGAAACTGTGCGACGTCTGGCAGTGGAAACAGGCCAACGGCGCGTTGCGCGCCATGGTTTGCCGCGGCTTATTGCTCATGCTGCACCGGGCCGGCGAGATCCAATTACCGCCCATCCGCTACCAAACACTCAACCCCTTCGTCGTGCGAGCAACTCCCGCACCGATGCTCATCGACACGACGCCGGTCGCCGGCACCCTCAAGCAACTCCAGCCCATCGAGCTGCAACAGGTGCGGCGCACGGGCGACGAGCCGCTGTTCAACAGCCTGATGGAGCAGCATCACTACTTGAAATACGAACAACCGGTCGGGGAACACGCCAAGTATCTGGCATGGGCACAGGGCCGCCCGATCGCGTGCCTGGCGTGGAGTTCGGCACCGCGCCATCTGGGCAGCCGCGACCGCTATATCGGCTGGAACGCGGAAGCGCGCCGGCGCAACATCCGCTTCCTTGCCTACAATACTCGTTTTCTCATTCTGCCCTGGGTTCGCGTTCCGCATCTGGCGTCGCACCTTCTCGGCCGCATGGCAGCGATACTTTCCGACGATTGGCAGCGGATGTACAGCCACCCGATTTACTTCGCGGAAACCTTCATCGATCCCAGCCGTTTTCGCGGAACCTGTTATCGTGCGGCGAACTGGCAGTTACTTGGGCTTACTACCGGGCGCGGCAAGAACGATCAGACCAATAAGCCCAATCGCCCGATCAAGGAAATCCTCGGCTTGCCCCTGACGCCGCGCTTCCGCGAGTATCTTTGCCAGTGATGACGAGAAGACGACGGATCGACATCAACCTGGACGAACTGGATCAAATCATCGATCGCGGCCAGCGCGCGCCGCTGAGCGAATCCGACGGCCACAAACTGAAAAGCGCCTTGCACGCCCTGGCGGAAAGCCTGTCGGGAACCAGGAGTACGGAGAAGACCAGCAAGGTTCTGCCCCCGGATACGACGGCAGCGGAGAAGCCGGCCGCGGGCAAATCCACTGTCGCTGGTCACGGGCGGAATGGCGCGGCGGCCTTCCCAGGCGCCCACCGGGTTTGGATTCCGCATCCTACGCTCCACTCCGGGGACAGGTGTCCGGAATGCTACCGGGGAAAACTCTACCGCCAGCCGGAACCAGCCACGCGCATACGCTTGGTAGGACAGGCGCCGCTGGAAGCCACCGTGTACGAGATGGAGCGACTGCGTTGCAACGGCTGCGGGCAGGTCTTCACCGCCCCGGAGCCGGAGCAAGCGGGTGCGGAAAAGTATGAGGTGACGGCAGTGGCCATGATCGCCTTGCTGAAGTACGGCACGGGAGTGCCCTTCCAGCGGATGGAACGGCTCCAGGGGCAACTGGGAATGCCGTTGCCGGCAGCCACGCAATGGGAGCTGGTGGCGGCCGCCGCAAAACTGCTCCGCCTGGTGTGGCAGGAACTGATCCGGCAGGCGGCGCAGGGCAGCGTAATGCACAACGACGACACGGGGATGCGGATTCTGCGGCTGGTGCGGGAGCCGGGTGACAAACGAACGGGTACCTTCACCAGCGGCATCGTATCGATCGTAGGTGCATGGACCATCGCGGTGTTCTTCACCGGATGGAAGCATGCGGGCGAGAACCTCGCCGAAGTGCTGAAGCGGCGCTCGCGCGAACTGCCTCCGCCCATTCAGATGAGTGACGCGCTATCGCGCAACACACCCAAGCTGGAAGACGGCAAGACCCTACAGGCGAACTGCCTCGCCCATGGCAGGAGGCAGGTGGTGGAGGTGGTGGAGAACTTTCCCGAGGAGTGCCGTTATGTGTTGGAGACGCTGCGCGGTGTTTATCACCATGACGCGCTGGCGCGGCAACAGGAGCTTTCGCCGGAAGACCGGCTGCGCTTCCACCAGGAGCACAGCGGCCCGTTGATGAAACAACTGCAGGAGTGGATGGAAATGCAGTTGGCGGAACATAAGACGGAGCCAAATTCGGGGTTGGGCAAGGCGATCTCTTATTTCCTGAATCACTGGTCAAAGCTGACACTGTTTCTGCAGCAACCGGGCGCACCCGTCGATAACAATATCGTCGAGCGTGCCCTCAAGAAAGCGATTTTGAATCGGAAAAACGCGCTCTTCTATAAGACGCTGAACGGCGCCGAAGTCGGTGACCTGTTCATGAGTCTGATCCACACCTGCGAACTGAACGGAGCCAATCCGTTCGACTATCTGACCGAGTTGCAGAGGCACGCCGAGGAGTTGAAACAGAAGCCGTCGGAATGGATGCCCTGGAACTACCGCGAGACACTGGGACGGCTGGCGCGACCTGTCGCCGCGTAATATCATGATTCCTTCCTGGCCGAAAAGGATCGACTGCGGCCATGCTTGGGTGACACTCCGAAATGGCCGCCAAACGGACCCTTCCAAAGGCAAAATCGCATAACGTTTTTGGCCAGGCACGAAGACCGGCGAAAATGTTCCGCGCCGGGCTGTATGCCCGCGTATCCACCGCCGATCAGCAGACGCTGGCGATGCAGAATCGTGCGATGCGGGAGTATGCCGCCCGGCGCGGCTGGATAATCGCCCTTCAGGTCCGTGAAGTGAACTCCGGAGCGGCGCGGCGGGAAGGTCGTGAGCGGCTTCTCAATGCTGCCCGTCGCCGCGAGATCGATGTGGTGCTGGTCTGGCGTCTCGACCGATGGGGCCGCTCCGTAACCGATCTGTTGGCGACGCTGCAGGAACTGGAGCATCTGGGTGTTGGTTTCGTTTCCCTGACCGAGGCACTGGATCTGACCACACCGGCCGGCCGAGCGATGGCTGCCATGCTGGCGGTGTTTGCCGCCTTCGAGCGGGAGGTCTTACAGGAACGGACCCGTGCAGGCCTGGCGCATGCGCGAGAGAACGGAAAACGGTTGGGGCGGCCGGCAACCGCGGCCGCACACGCTGCCGAAATCCGGAAACTGTTCCGCGCCGGCATCAGCAAATCCGAGATCGCTCGTCGCGTACGAATCGGACGCACTTCGGTTCGCCGCATCTTGGCACCTGGAAAGCCGAGTTAATGGCTAGGCCGCCTGTGGAGGTCCAGTGAAACGTCGGAAGCAAATCGCCGTCGGCGAAAAAGTTCCTCTGGAACTGACCGAGCGCGAGCGTGACCTGATCGTGAAACACACCTTTGCCGGCAGCAACCTAACGGATCGTTTGCGCATCGTCCCGAGCCCTGGCCGCCGGCCGTTTTATCGTTTCACCCTCGATGATCTGGATGAACTCGCGGGTTACGTGGCTGCCGAAGCGAACCACGCCAAGGTCAAGAAACTCGAGAAAGAGCTTCGTCAGTTGTACGGTCGGATAGCGGACCTTCTGGAATCCTATACGGATGAGTCTTGACGAATCCGCGCGCCCTGAAGGCCACCCCTACGGCTGACTCCCATCTCACCGGGCTGCGTACGCAGGCTTCCCGAAACCTCACGATGCATTCAACGGAAACGGCCAGTCTGTGCGGGCCATAGAAGTTCAAACGCGCTGCTCGGAAGTTGAGCGGGCGATCTACGGGCCGGGATACCGCCCGAAGAGTCGCTCTCGGTGACTGGAACATCCGGCTTATGCTCGGAGCGAGTTTCGCCCAACTCGGAAGCGGCCTGATCTCAATCAATATCGGTAAGCGGAATGCGCCTTCACGCCTGCACGAAAGGAACCCTACCTCCCCAGAATTTCTCGATCAGCGGGGGGGCCTCCGTGGAAAACCCCGTCGAGAGGAACTTGCGCCGGCCGGCGTGCGAGCCATCATATTGAGGATGCCGGTCAAGATAGGCCTTCAGCGCGCGAGCAGTGGCCTCGGGCTGGTGGATCATCCGCACACCAAACGGCAAGGCGGCGGCGAAGAGATCGGCGACTAGCGGGTAGTGGGTGCAGCCGAGAATTACGCACTCGGGCGCGGTGCTGAGCTTGCTCAACAGCATGCTTACGTAGCGGTCGACGAGTGCGTGTAAATCATGGCGAGGCAGCCCGCGCTCGATTGAGCCGGCTAGGTCGGGACAGGCTTGCTGCACTACCGTGATGTCGGGCCGGCGTTTCCGGATCTCGATGGGGTAGCAGTCAGTCTCGACCGTGCGGCGGGTCGCAAAAACCGCTATAGTGCTGGACTGCTTTGTTTGTTGCACAACAATGCCATCTTCGTCCCAGCCGATCCCGGTCGCAGCCTCGATTGTCGGTGCGACGATGCCGATCACGTTCCGCGCGATCCCATTGTCGCGGCGCTGCACGGGCAACCACTGCTGCTGAATCCAGCGCAACGCCACCGTAGAGGCCGTGTTGCAAGCGAGGACGGCAAGCGTACAGCCCTCCGCGAACAAACGCTCCAGAGCCGCACAGGTTAGGTTCAGCACGTCAATGGGCGGCCGGACTCCATAGGGCGCGTTTCGGTTATCGCCAAGGTAGACGAAATCGCGCCTGGGCAGCGCCTCGATCAGTGCACGATGCACCGTGAGCCCACCGAAGCCGCTGTCGAAAACCCCGATCATCCGAAGGGCCTTTCCATTACCAGTTCATGTGGGCGGTCCTTTCGCCCTGATCCCAGTTTAGATGGTGGCCGGCGTGGACCGCACACAGACGAAGCGTCTCCGCTGCAACAAGGCGCTGCGTTCCTGTCAGATCGCGCCGACCATAACTGGCGAAGATCCAGTCGCATTCGCGCACAGCGCCCTCAGCGTTTACGAATCCAAGTTATCGGCCTGTCGCCGGCTCGTGCATTTGCCGGCTCCGCTCGATCGCGGTCGGATCGCACCATTCGGAAAATGCCCGACCCGAAGCCGACTTCCGGTCGTGATCCTGCCGGCTTCAAAGAAGGGCCAATCGGTATTTCCGCACATTCCGGTAAGGCGACACGACGACCTCCGGCCATCGGCGGCGACGCCCCTCGCAAGGCGGCCCACCACGCTATACTCCGCACTGGCGCGGTCGGCGCCGGCGCAGTAGGCGAACGGAAGGTAGGTCTGCTCGCGGATCCATGGCTCACCGGTGGAGCGGAAGGCCGTGCGAAAGGGCGTGCGTTTCAGTCCTTACCCGCAGCACTCGCCGTCAAGTGTTCTAAGCTATCATCATGCCGCCGACCGATGTCACCGGCCTGCTGCAAAAGTGGACTGCGGGCGACCGGTCCGCCATCGACCAACTGACGCCGCTTATCTACAACGAGCTGCGCAGGCTCGCTCACCGTCATCTTCGGCGCGAGCGCCGCGACCATACCCTGCAAAGCACGGCCCTCGTTCACGAAGCCTGGCTTCGCCTCATCGATCAGAAGCAGGCTAAATGGCGGGATCGCGCTCATTTCTTCGCGGTCAGCGGCCAGCTGATGCGCCGCATTCTGGTGGACCACGCCCGGGCGCAACAGCGCGAGAAGCGCGGTGGCGGCGCACAAGTGTTGGCCCTCGACGAAGCCATCGATATTCCGCGCCAGCGCAGCCTGGAACTGATCGCGCTCGACGATGCCCTTCAGGACCTGGCGCGCCTCGATGCCCGGCAGAGCCAGGTAATCGAGTTGCGCTTCTTTGCCGGCTTGTCGATCGACGAGGCCGCCGAGGCGCTGGGAATCTCCAAAGCCACCGTCAACCGCGATTGGATAACCGGCCGCGCCTGGCTGCTGCGCGAGTTGAGCCGGCGCGGCCCGATCGAATAATTCAATCCCCCGTGAGACTTTTGGCGGCACGGTGACGCGTATCCTTGACGAGGGGATTTGTGGTAGCCTTGACCCACATGGGGGACCCGTGCGCCTCCGAGGGGCTAAATGCTGGGCAGTGGGAGCGGATACGCGAGATTCTCGAGTCCGCTCTCGGGCTCGCGCCGCATCTGCGCGCAGCCTACCTGGCCGAAGCTTGTGCCGGTGACGCCGCTTTGCGGTCGGAGGTGGAATCGCTGATCGCCGCCTCGGAACGGTCCGCCTTACTGGATCACGCTCCCCTGGCATCGCTCGCGCCCACCATGACTCTGACTGCGACCGTCGCGGGCCGCACCATCGGCAATTACAAAGTGGCCGACCGCATCGGCGAAGGCGGCATGGGCACGGTATTCAGAGCCGTGGACTCGCGCCTCGGCCGCACTGTCGCTCTCAAGGTAATCTCCCATTTCGGCGGCGCCGGCGACGAGAAGCGGCGTTTCTTCCGTGAGGCCAAGGCTGCCTCCGCCCTCAATCACCCGAATATCGTCACCATCTACGAGTACGATTCGGACCGAGAGGTCGACTACATCGCCATGGAATACATCAGGGGCGCCACCCTGCACGCTCTGCTCGCCGAGCATCGCCTGCCCCTTCGGACCCTTCTGGAATACGCGGTCCAGGCTGCCGGCGCGGTTGCCGCCGCGCACGCCGCCGGTATCGTCCACCGCGACCTCAAGACGAACAACATCATGGTTACAGACGCGGGCGTGGTCAAAGTCCTGGACTTCGGCCTGGCCAAACAGGCTGGAGGCGGCGATGCCGACGTCACGCAGTCGGGTGCGAGATTAGGTACCCCCGCGTATATGTCGCCGGAGCAGGCCAAGGGCGAGCCAGTCGACGCCCGCTCCGACGTGTTCTCGTTCGGCATCATCCTCTATGAGATCGCCTGCGAGCGCCGGCCTTTTCGCGGGGCAGACCTGCCGTCCACACTCTACGCCGTGGTTCATGAAGTTCCGCCGCCGCCCGACAGGGTGAATCCCAAGGTATCCAAGCCGCTGGCGAAAGTGATCGAGAGCTGCCTGCGGAAGAACAAAGAGGAGCGGCCGCAGTCGATGGATTCCGTGCACGACGAGCTATTGGCGGCGCTCGACCAGTTACCAACTGGCAGCCCGATGCGGCGCGAGGTGTCTCGGCGCAAGATCATGGCAGGCGCGGCGTTGGCCGCTGCCGCAATCGCCGCCGGACTCTGGCTGCCGCAACTGCACCACCAGCGCTCCTTCACCTGGACCATCCTGGCGCAACAGATGCGCGACGGCCAACCGCTCGGCGATGAGTACGTCGCATCGCCGGCAGGCACCTTCCACGCGGGATGGCGGTTTCGCGTGCGCGTCCAGTCTCCGCAGCCTGGCTTCTTCTACCTCATCGATCACGGCCCGGGCGCGAACGGCGCCGAGCAGCTTTGGCTCCTGTATCCCCGCCATGCGGCCGTGGCAGCCGCGCCACGGCTCGTGACCGGCTGGTCTGTGTTCGATAAAAACTCCGGAACCGACCGGCTGTGGATCTTGTGGTCGGAACACCCGGTCGATCTGCTTCTGAAGGTTCTTCGCGATTCCCCCAGCGGAGAGGTCCGCGACCCCTCCGCCGCCAAGCGGATACTCGATTACCTGACCCGGCTGCCCCGCGCCTCGTCCACATCGACGCGGGACGGCGTCCAGTTGCGTGCCGCCGGAGACGCGCTGGGCATCCCATTAGAGCTTCGGCATCAATGAGCAAGAAAAGGAGAACCTATGTTTACTTCGTTCGGACCGGTTAAGTTCGACATTAGCCTCGGTAGGAACACGATCCCGCTCTGCATGCAGCTCAGCGCCACTGCAACCCCCAACGAATTCACGGTGTATATTGGCGACCGCGGCGCTACCAGTTGCTCGGGCGTAACTCTCACACGCGACGTTGGTACCATCACGCTGAGCGATGCTGGCGAGATCACGGGTTCTGATTTCGGTAAGAGCTTCGGCGGTCATAGTTGGCTATCCATGTCCGGCTCGTTTGACGAGAGCGAAGGAACCGGCAGTGGCTCCATCAACAGCACCGACAACCCTACGGAAACAAACGGGACATGGGCCGCCGGCGGGACCGGCCAACCCATTCCTCAGCGCCATAAGGCCGGGCACGGCCATCACGCCTGAGGTGGCGCGACCGATGTTCCACGCTGCCCGATTCCCGGCCGTCTTGGCTGCGATGGCGATGCTCGCGGGGACCGCGTTCTCGCAGGCGCTGGGCGGTGATCTCGCCTGGCGCCCCGGCGCACACATCGAGAGGCGGATTACGGGAACCGCTCCGGATACCGTCCGTTTTTCCCTTCCTGCCCGCCAGTTCGTTCGCATTCAAGCGATCCAGAATGGCGCCGATCTCGCCGTCACTCTTCGCGACCCCCAGGGGCGGTCGCTCATGGATGCCGATTCGGTGAACGGCAGATATGGTCCCGAGACCATTGTCGCCATCGCCGAATCCGCCGGGGATTACACGCTTGAAGTGAAGGCCGGGGATCCAGCGGATCTCCCGGCCCGCTATGAGCTGCGCTGGATCGAGCTTCGCGATGTGAAGCCGGGCGATCCTGAGATCGTCGCGGCGCATCGCAGTTATGCCGAAGGCGAGCAGCTTCGGGTCCGGCACACGGCGGAGGCCCGGCGCGCCGCCATCGAAAAGCTGGAAAGCTCACTCGCCTTCTTCCAGCAGTCCGGCGATCCCTACATGCAGGGTCTAGCGTTGTTCAGCCTGGGAACAGCGCGTGCCGAATCGGGCGATTATCGCCAAGCCTCGCCTCTGTTCCAGAAGGCTGCCGACCTATTCCACTCTTTGGCGGCGGCGCACGAAGAGGCCGACGCCATCAACAGCCAGGCGGGCGCTTTCGATGTGCTGGGTGAGCCACAGCCGGCCCTGCGGCTCTATGGGCAGGCGCTCGATCTGTTCCGCGCCACTGGCGACCGCGGCAATGAGGCGATCCTGTTCAGCAATATCGGCTGGACCGAAAGCGAGCTGGCGAACTGGCAGGCCGCGCTCGACAGTTATCGCCAGTCGCTGGACCTCCTTCGGCAAACGCCCAACGCTTGGGTCGAAGGGCACACGCTGGCGAACATGGGTGTCGCGTACCGCCAGCTTGGCGAACCGGATCAGGCAGAGACGTTGTTCAATCAGGCCCTCTCGATATGGAAGCGCATCGGCGACCGGCGGGGCGAGGCAACCACGTTGGGCGCGCTGGCCAATCTCTACCTGACCGGGAACCAGCCTGCCAAAGCACTGCCCGTTCTGGAGGGCGCGCTGGCGGCATGGCGCGCGACCGGCGATAAGCGCGGCCTCGCCGACGCTCTAACTCGCACCGCGCGCGCACAGGCGGAACTCGGCCAGTTCGACTCCGCCCAGGTTTCGCTCGCCGAATCGCTCGACCTTGCGCGTGCCAATCACGATCGCCGCGGCACCGGCACCGCTCTCGCAGAACTCGGCCGTGCACAACTGATTTCCGGCCACCCGGATCAGGCAGTCGACGCAAGCGAGCAGGCGCTCGTCGAATTCCGCGCCATCGGCGATAGCGCCCACCAGGCTCTCTCGCTTGAGACCATCGCTCGCGCCGAAAGCGACCTCGGCAATCTGGCTGTAGCACGCCAGCGCATGGAGGAAGCCCTGCGCCTCACCGAAGAGAACCGCGGCGCGACGAACAGCGAACAGCTTCGCGCCTCGTTCTTCGCCACCCGGCAGGATTCGTATGCGTTCTACATCGACCTGCTCATGCGCATGGGCGACACCGGGGCCGCACTCCAGGCCAACGAACGCTCGCGAGCGCGCAGCCTGCTCGACATGCTCGCCGCGGCCGGCACGGACGTCCGCCAGGGAGTAGACCCGAAACTGCTGGCGCGTGAGCGCGACATCTCCGACCGTCTGAACGCCAAAGGGGCGCGGCTGCTCCCGCTCCTCGGCCGCGACGATCCGCGCGCCGCCACACTCACCGCCGAGATCCGCGATCTCCAGTCGGAATACCAGGATGTGGAAGCGGCCATCCGCGCCGCCAGCCCGCGCTATGCCGCCCTCACCCAGCCCGCTCCGCTCACGGTCGTGCAGATTCAGCAGCAGGTGCTCGATCCCGATACCTTGCTGCTCGAGTACTCGCTCGGCGAAAAGCGAAGCTGGCTGTGGGCCGTCGGCACGGACCAGTTGCACGCGTTCCAGTTGCCGCCCCGATCCGCCATCGAGGCGCAGGCGGCCCGCGTCTACGAACTGCTCACCACCCATCGGGATGCCGATCTCGATCCGGCCGCCGGCAAGCTCGGCCAGATGGTGCTCGCGCCCGCCGCATCCCTGTTCGGCAACAAACGCCTGGCCATCGTCGCCGATGGCGCTCTCCAGCGCATCCCGTTCGCCATCCTGCCACCGGGGGACGGCATTCGCGAAGTGGTTATGCTTCCCTCGGCATCCGCCATCGCCGCGCTACGCGCGCAACTGGCAGGCCGCCCTCCCGCGCCGAAACTGCTGGCCGTCTTCGCCGACCCGGTCTTCGACGCTTCCGATCCCCGCGTGCACAGTGGTTCCGCAGCCCCTGCCCAGCCGCAGCAGGCCAGCGGTTCGCGTTTACTCGAGCAAGTTGCCGTCATCCAGGGCGAAGCCGCCGGCGCCCGCTTGTACATCCCGCGCCTGCCCTTCACCTCGCAGGAGGCGGACCAAATCCTCCGCGTCGCGGACGACTCATCCGACCTCAAAGCCACCGGCTTCGCGGCCAGCCGCACCGAAGCCCTCAGCGGACTGCTCGGCCAGTATCGCTATCTCCACTTCGCTACTCACGGCTATCTCGATACCGAGCGCCCCGAGCTTTCCGCCCTGGTGCTATCTCAATTAGACAAAGAGGGACGCCCGGTGGACGGTTTCCTCCGCGTCAACGATATTTATAATAGCCGGCTGTCGGCCGACCTCGTCGTGCTCAGCGCCTGCCAGACCGGGCTTGGCAAAGAGGTGCGCGGCGAAGGACTGATGGGGCTCACGCGGGCCTTCATGTATGCCGGCGTTCCGCGGGTCATCGTCAGCCTGTGGAGCGTTAGCGACCGTGCCACGGCGGAACTTATGGCAAGTCTCTACCGCAGCATGCTCCGCGGCGGCGAGCGGCCGTCCGAGGCGCTGCGCGACGCGCAGCTCGAACTGCGGAAACACAAGGAATGGCGATCGCCTTACTATTGGGCTGCCTTCGTGCAGCAGGGAGACTGGAGATGACCTCGGCGAAGCGTCGCAGCACGGCAATCGGATTGATGCTCGCAAGTGTCTCGCTGGCTGCGGCGCAAACGAACGAGCGTGGCATTGTGCCCGAAGATGTTGTTCAGGCGCGTCCGGCCGCGAGCGTCGCGGCGGCGTCGAAGGCCCAGCCGCTGTACCGGCCGCTTGACCCAAAAATGGCTGCGTCCTTCAGCCGCCAGCCGGCGGCCAGCGAGATCGGCGTCACCATTTGGCGCCTTCGGCCGGCTGCCGCTGCCGACACCGGCGCCCGGATTCTCGTCCAGGAGCCAGGCGGGACCACGGAGTGGACGCCCGTGCGCGTGTCGTCCACAACCCGGCTGCATGCCGGCGATCGCGTCCGGCTGACTCTGGAATCGCCTCAGCGCGGCTATCTGTACGTGATCGACCGCGAGCGCTATTCCTCCGGCGAGCGGGGCACGCCGTACCTCATATTTCCGACGGCTCGCACACGTGACGGCGACAACAAGGTGACGGGTGGCAAGCTCATCGACATCCCGGCACAGAGCGATCGGCCAAACTTCTTCACCCTTCGCCGCAGCCGGCCCGACCAGGCGGAGGAGGAACTGACGGTGCTTCTGACGCCCCAGCCTCTCGAAGGGATCGCCATCGGACCCAACGCCCTGGCCCTACCCGAGGATCGGGTTTCGGCCTGGGAAAAGCAATGGGGCGCAAGCAAGCCCGAGGTGCTCGAGCTGTCCGGCGGCGCTGGCAGGGCCTGGACGCAGACCGAGCAGAAAGCCGCCGCCGATGGAACACGCTTGCTGACCCAGGACGATCCACCCCCGCAGACGGTGTATCGAGTCGCCGTGAAGCCTGGCGCGCCCCTGGCCGTACAGGTCCGCTTGCGCTACGCCTCACATTAATCGCCACCGCGGCGCGATGCCATTTCCCCGGGGGTCACCCATCCGGCCTTGGGTCCTCTGTTTGCGAAGGCACGGATCCGGCGGAAATATGTAGATGATGCTGGTGAGCTGCACATCGAGGTCTACTTGCACTGCATCGGCATGGGAACTTGCCGCAAGGTACCAACGTACTCCAAGTTATGGGCTTCGATAGTTTTGTTGAAGAAGTTCAGGTCATGGGCCGCGACCTCGTCGATAAGGTCCGCGACCTGATCCACCAGGGCAACGTCCGGCGCATCGTGGTTAAGGACGAGCACGGCAACACCTTCGTCGAGATTCCAGTGACCATAGCCGCCGTTGGCGTCGTCGTGGCTCCGCTTCTCGCCGCCATGGGCGCAATCTCTGCCCTGGTCGCCAAGTTCACCATCGTGGTTGTCCGCAGCGAGCCGAAGCCCCCAGGGGGCGACCCGCCCGAGCCCTGATAAGCAGGCCGTGCGCGCCAGCACGCCCCTCAACGATCAGATTGAGGCGAAGGCCGCCCACTTGACCGGGATCGCAGCCACTGACCGGATATAATGGTACGTCCTCTAACTACCATTACAGGAGTTGGCGTTCTCCATGTCTAATTGTCCCGCTCGTCTCGTGAGCATTTCTCTCAGACTTCTGGCCGGCCTGGTGCTCGCCGGCACCGTGCATGCCCAGCACGAGGGGACGATTCAGGCCGGGTATATGAATCCGGCGTTGCCGCTCGAACAGCGGATCAACGATCTCATCGGCCGCATGACGCTGGAAGAGAAGGTTTCCGAGATGCGGGACCATGCGGCCGCTATCCCGCGGCTTGGCATTCCCAAGTACGACTGGTGGAACGAGGGCCTGCATGGTGTCGCTTTTGCCGGCTACGCAACGAATTTCCCTCAGGTGATTGGGATGGCCTCCACTTGGGACACCAAACTCGTGCGCATGATCGGCGAGACGGTCTCAACAGAGGCGCGGGCCAAATACAACGACGCCATGCGCAAAGGCGATCACGAAATGTTCTTCGGACTTACCTTCTGGGCGCCTAACATCAACATCTTTCGCGACCCCCGCTGGGGGCGGGGCCAGGAGACCTATGGCGAAGATCCGTTTTTAACGAGCCGCATGGGCGTGGCCTTCGTAACCGGCATGCAGGGAAACGATCCGCAGTATTTCCGGGTGGTCTCAACGCCGAAGCACTACGCGGTGCATAGCGGCCCCGAGCCGCTGCGGCACCGCTTCAATGTGGATGTCTCGCCGCACGACCTCGAGGACACTTACCTGCCCGCTTTTCGCGCTACGGTGACCGAGGCGCACGCCCAGTCCGTGATGTGCGCCTATAACTCAATCGATGGTGTGCCTGCCTGCGCCAGCACCATGCTTCTAGGCGATCATCTGCGCCAGGCGTGGAAGTTTGACGGCTACGTCGTGAGCGACTGTGCCGCGGTCGCTGACATAAACACCGGACACCACTATGCTCCAGATATGGCCCACGCGGCAGCCAACGCCGTCAAAGCCGGCACTGATCTGGAATGCGGCTTCGGGCCGGGGCAGGCGTTCCCGGCACTTGTTGACGCGGTGCATCAAGGCTTGATCGAGGAATCCGAGATTGACACCGCACTGCGCCGCCTTTTCCGGGCGCGATTCAAGCTCGGCATGTTCGACCCGCCGCCCAGTTTTCCCTACGGGCGCATTGGCATGAATGAGGTCAACTCGGTGGAGCATCGGCGGCTCTCGCTGCGCGCAGCGAGGGAATCCATTGTGCTGCTAAAGAACCGGGACCACACGCTTCCTCTTGCAGCCGGGGTCCGTCGCATCGCCGTGGTCGGGCCCACCGCGGAGCTCGTGCAGTCCCTGCAAGGCAACTACAACGGACCGCCTCTCGTGCCGGTGTATCCAATCGACGGAATCGAAAAGCGGTTTCCCTCTGCCAAGGTGGCTTATGCGCAAGGCTCGACGCTGGTTGAGGGTTTGGCGATGCCGATCGAGCATAGCGCGCTTCATCCTGCCAGCGGTTCGGGCGATGGACTTACCGGCGAGTACTTCAGCTCGCCGGATTTGAGCGGCTCACCTTCACTCACGCGTACTGACCGCAACATCAACTTCAATTGGGACAAGGTCGTTCCCGTCAACGGTCTGCAGCGCAACAACTATTCGGTGCGCTGGAGCGGCAGCTTCACTCCGCCGGCGCCCGGCGACTACAAGCTGGGTGTGCGCGTGAACTACTGCTATGCCTGCGAGAACGAAGAGGGCTTCCGCCTTTACCTGGACGGGAAGCTGCTGGTTGAGAATCGCCGTAAGAGGACTGGCGAGCGGGGCGCCGTTACCGAAGCGGCAGTCATTTTCCGCGATACGCAATCACACCCGATCCGCCTCGAGTACTTGCACGGAACGGGGAGCGCCGGCATTGACCTTACCTGGCAAGCTCCGGCGGCTGTGCTGCGCAACCAGGCAGTCGAGGCAGCCAAACAGTCGGAGGTGACGATCGCGCTGGTCGGGCTTTCACCCTCCCTGGAGGGAGAAGAAATGCCCGTGATGCTGCCGGGGTTCCGCGGCGGCGACCGTACTTCGATCAATCTGCCCGCGGCCCAGGAAGACCTGTTGAAAGCGCTCGCCGCCACCGGAAAGCCGTTGGTGGTCGTGCTGCAAAACGGCAGTGCGCTGGCCGTCAATTGGGCGCAGCAGGATGCTGCTGCGATTCTCGAAGCCTGGTATCCCGGCGAGGAGGGCGGTACCGCAATTGCCGAGACCTTGGCCGGCGACAACAATCCCTCCGGGCGCCTTCCGCTGACCTTCTATTCGTCGTTAAGCCAGGTCCCGCCGTTCGAGGACTACTCGATGCGGGGCCGGACATATCGCTATTTCGCCGGCAAGCCGCTCTATGGATTCGGTTTCGGCCTCAGCTACACAAGCTTTGCGTACAACCACCTGAAAATTACGCCATCGAGCGTCAAAGCCGGTGATCCAGTCGCAGTAGAAGCCGATGTGAAAAACACGGGCGCAGTGGCCGGAGATGAAGTCGTTGAGCTCTACCTCATGCAGCCCAAGAGCTTTGAGACTCCGCTGCGTGTGCTCGCGGGATTCCAGCGCGTGCACCTGGTTCCGGGCGAATCAGCGCACTTGAGCCTCACCATCGAGCCGCGCTCCCTGGGCCAGGTTGATGAGAAGGGCAACCGCGTGATCGTGCCTGGCGAATACGCGGTTTCGCTGGGCGGGGCGCAGCCTCAGGAGGCAGCTTCGGTTCAAGTCGGCAAGTTCAACGTAGCCGGCAGGGCCGAGCTACCGAAATAGAGTGCGGGATCCGAGCAGCCGCACCCACTTGGGCTAGCGCTTGCGGGCGAGCATGCGAACCAGGCGAAGCTCCCGGTACTCCTGGCGGCGAACGGCGGTCTGCTGCCAGTCGCCGACGCCGGGAGTGTCTTCGTAGCTGACGATCTGCAGGTCGGACCAGGCCTTCAGCCACGCGTTGGCCTTGTCGGCCTCGGTCTCGGGCCAGTTGGGCTCGGGATGGTCCAGCGAGCGGTAGGGGCGGTCCATGAGCAGCAGACCGCCCGTTTTGAGGCCGTCGCGCCCGCGTGCCACAAAGCGCGGATCCATCACGGGGGCATCGGTATAGATGAAGCAGATAAGGTCCCACTGTTCGTGACCGAAGTCGAAATCGTCCCAGCCCGCCTTGACCGTTTTAATGGCGAGGCCGGATTTAGCGGCGTTCACTTGGGCGACCTTCAAGCCTTCCTCGGCGATATCGAAGCCGGTGACGTCCCAGCCTTTGGAAGCCAGGTAGAGCACGTTGCGGCCCTGTCCCATGGCCACGTCGAGGGCCTTGCCGGGCTTGAGGTCTTTGGTCATGGCGACCAGGAATGCGCTGGGGTCCGTGGTGAAGCGGGTCTGGTTGGGGTCGCGGTAGAGGTGGTTAAAACCCACGATCGCTATCTGCTGTTGGAAAGCCGGGTAGGCGTCGTAGAGCTTGTGAAGCAGGGCCATGCGCTCATCCGCCTGGGCTTCCGCCATTCCAGCCTGAATCAGATGCCGACGGTAGTTGGCAGGGTTGACCACGGACGGGTCGGACTGGCAGGTTGCGACGAAATCCTCCCAGACTTTTCGCTCCTCGGCGGTCTACGCCGAGGCGAGCGGGGTGAGAAGAAAAACCATAACGACGATCGAAGCAATGGATTTTAGCATTTGATTCTCTCCTTTTTAGTCCGGCCGTGGCCGCTCCGCAGAGGTCGACCGGATCCGGCCTGCTCGAGTTATCTCTCCACTCTAATGCGCAAACCGATTGCGAAAAATGCCATCCAGCCTCCGATTGCTCAAAAATTCGTAGCCGCTCGGCAATATCGTTTGCGTACACACGGAATTCGAATCTGGGCCTCGGCACTTCGCTGGCTGAGGTGTGCAAGCTCGGCAGGCAAAAATTCCATACCGGCCGAAAGTGCAAACGCCTCACCTGCCGACGCCGGGCCCGTAATTTACCGGATCAAGCGCGGACCTGAGGACGCAGACAGGACTCGAGCCGAAGGAAAGTTATAGATCGCACATGTTTCAGTCGCGACCCGGGCGGCGAGCGCCATTGGCGCAAAAACTGCTCTTCTCGCAAGCAGCGAGGAGATTCCATGGCAAGAATCGCAAGCGTGGGATGTTGCGGGCTGGTGGCGGCGTTGGTGCTTGGCAGCACAAGCTGTAACCGGAGTCAGAGCCAGGGCCCGGACCCGGCCGCGGTCAACATGGCGCCCACCGGCCAGGCCGGCCAATTGGCGGAGAATCAGCCGGCTGAACCCGTTCAGGAAGTGGCGTCTCAGCAGCCGGAGTACAGCCAGAGCGGAGGCGAAGACCAGCTTAGCGAGGCGCCGCAGCCACCGCCCCCGTTGCCGGAATACAACCAGCCCCCGTGCCCGGGCGAGAACTACCTGTGGACGCCCGGTTACTGGGCGTATTCTCCAGCTGGCTATTATTGGGTACCGGGTGCGTGGGTCATGGCCCCTTGGGTTGGGGCGCTCTGGACGCCACCGTGGTGGGGCTTTTCCGGCGGAGTGTATTTGTGGCACGCGGGCTATTGGGGCCCACACATCGGATTTTATGGCGGCATCAATTACGGCTTCGGTTATACGGGCATCGGATTCCTCGGCGGATATTGGGGAAATGGCGTGTTCAACTACAACCGCGACGCACTGAATGTGGATATCCGGGTGGTACATAACGTGTACAACCGTCCCGTGGTCAACTACACGCCGTTCAATCGCATCAGCTTCAACGGGCCGCGTGGCGGCATCAATGTCCAGCCGAATGGTTCCGAGGAACGGGCGTTTCGCGAGCGACGCATGGGGGCTTTAGCAGCGCAGACCCAACTGCGGCATGAAGCAGCCGCCAATCGCGCTCAATTCGCTGCCGAAAATCGCGGCCGTCCGGGCACCGTGGCAGCGGCTCGTCCGCTCGCGAACCAGAATGAACGCCCGGCCATGAAGGCTCCGGCGCGAGGCGTCGAGCCAACCGGCGCGAGAGCGGAGGCACGCGCGCCGAGTTCCCGGCCCCAGCCGAATGAACGCCCCTCGACGCGGCCGGGTGCGCGCTCTCCAGGGGCCATGGAGGCTCCGGCGCGAGGCGTCGAGCCAACCGGCGCGAGAGCGGAGGCACGCGCGCCGAGTTCCCGGCCCCAGCCGAATGAACGCCCCTTGACGCGGCCGGGTGCGCGCTCCGCAGGGGCCATGAAGGCTCCGGCGCGAGGCGTCGAGCCAACCGGCGCGAGAGCGGAGGCACGCGCGCCGAGTTCCCGGCCCCAGCCGAATGAACGTCCCTCGACGCGGCCGGGTGCGCGCTCTGCCGGGGCCATGGAGTCCAGACGGATTCCGCAGAGCCGTCCGGAATCGCGGCCCGCTCCGCAGTTGCGGCGGCAAGCCGGGCGGAGGCCTGCCAGGCAGACTCCCAAGGCTCGGCCGGCGCCGGCGGAGAAGGATCACGGCAAGCGCGGGTAGTGAGCGAGTTGGGCGTCTACCGGACCGCGGTCAAGTGCGTTCGTATACTCCGGCTGGGTGTCCGTTGGCAACCAATCGCTACTCATCCGTTCAACGCTTTTGCATTGGCCGACGCAGAAGCCTATGAGCCATTCATGGGCCGCTGAAGTCGGCTGGTAGCTCTCCAACTCGCGGATTTCGCCGACGTGCCAGATCGGGGACGGTTCCTCGACGTTGTCTCGGGCCGCCTGAGCATTGGCTTTCTCCCTCGCGGAACGAAGGCCCCGCCACCAGCGGACTTTTGGCCCGCAGCCCATCGTGTAAACTGATCTGAGCGCAGGAGGAACCTCTGCAGCCCGCAACGAAACCCGCCGAAACCGACGTGCTGACCATAGCATGCATCGGAGTCGTTGCGTATATCCTGGCGAACGTCGTTCATGAAGGCCTGGGCCACGGCGGTGCTTGCCTGATTACTGGCGGCCGGCCACTGTTAGTCACCGCAGTTAACATGGACTGCAGCGCCGACAACCGGCTGGTCATCGCCGGCGGTTCTCTAATGAATGCCACTGCCGCCGGGCTATTCTTTCTCGTCGGCCGAAACGTGCGCCGTACGTCTCCTCATCTGCAATACTTCGCTTGGCTTTCGATGACAGTGCCTCGGTGATCACCGCAAAACCGGCCATCTGTGATCACTTCAAAACCGGCCAACGAAGCCGCGGCCAGGACATGAAGTTGTTTTACCGCGCCGTGGCCAGTTCGGGCAAGTTTTGTTCTGTCTCCCTTGACGCGCCCTGTTCGATCCCGACCAACGGGAGGGCGTAGGATGCTTGTTGGTTTTCCTTCTCAGAAAGGTTTTGGTTTGGGTTTTGAAGGGGGTCGCAGGGGCGAAGCCCCCGCGGTGTTCGGTGCGACGCCCTGACCAGGTGCACCCTGTACGCGGGCTCACTGAGTGCCTCCGGCATTGGCCGTGCCGGCCGTTTTCGTGCGCCAACTGCGCGGGCCGCACTTGAGTACGTGTCCATGGTGGAGGATGCGATCGAGCATGGCGGTTACCGCTGCCACATCGCCCAGCAGTTTTCCCCAGTCTTCGACGGGGCGGTTGGAAGTTAGCAGCGTGCTGGCGCGCTCGTAGCGGCGCATGATGATTTCCAGCAGGTCTTCGGCCGCGGTCAGCGGCAGCTTGCGCATGCCGAAGTCGTCGATGATGAGCAGCGGCACGGTGGCCAGCGATTCCATGAACTCCTTGCGCGTGCCGTCGGCGACCGCCTCGGCCAGATCATCCAGCAGCACGTGCGTTTCGCGGTACATCACGCGGTAGCCCTGTTGGATGGCGGCTTGGCCGATGGCCTGGGCCAGATGAGACTTGCCCGTGCCGCCGGGCCCGAGGAACAGCGCGTCTTCCCGCTTGCCGATGAAGGCGCAGGTGGCCAGGTCGAAGACCAGGCTGCGATTCATCTTCGGGTTGAAGGTGAAGTCGAAGTTGTCCAGCGTCTTTTGCGGATCGCGGAAGGCGGCCTGTTTGCGCCGCCGCTCCAGCAGTCGCTCGCTGCGCCGGGTCAGTTCGTCGCTGACCAGGCACGAGATCAGATCGATCGGCGCCATGGCTTCGGCTTGCGCCTGGCGCAGTCGGGTTTCCAGCACGGCGGCGATGCCGCCGAGCCGGAGTTGTCGTAACGCGCGTTCTAATTCGATGAGGTTCATGGTTCGCTCTCCTTGGTCTTGTCTTGATGAAGTCGCGGTACAGCGTGAGCTGGCGGATCAGCGGATCGACCTGGCGCAAGCTCAGTGGCGTCTGCGGGTGCCGCTCCAGATAGCGGCGCACAAAGCGGTAATCGCAGACGCCGACTTCCAGAGCCGCGGCGCAAGCATCATCGACGGTGGCGGCGCCGTACTTCTTGGCCAGCGACAGCACGCCCAGGATGCGGCGCACGGCAGTCTCTCCGTTGGCCTGATGCATGCCGCGGCAAAGCGCGCCGATCTGCGCGCCGGCTCTGTCGGCGCGGCTCAGCAGTTGCAGCGTGCTCAGCGGCGTTTGCTTGGGCCGGTCCTCGTCTTGGATGCGATGGCCGCCGCGCGCCTGGCGCAGGTGCTCGCGCAGCAACTGGCCCGTGCGCGGGTCCAGCAGGCGCACGTGTCGCGCATCCCACTGCACCTGGACGCGCCGGCCGATCCAGCCCGGCGGCGCGCCGTAGTAGGCCGCCTCGACTTCCACGCAGCCATCCAGATGCACCGTGCGCTCGCCGTACTGGTAATAGCGGAAGGGCTCGACGGGCAGTGGCAGCAAAGCGGGCTTCTCTTCGGCGAACATGGCCGCGACCTGCCGCTTGGTGGTGCCGTGGATGCGCGTGTCGGCCCACCGCTCTTCCCAGTGGTCCAGGTAGGTCTGCGCTTCCTCCAGACTTTCGAAGCGCATGCCTTTCAGCGGCGTCTTCTTGGCGTGGCCGACGCCGCTCTCGACCTTCCCCTTCCGATCCGGATCCCGGACACGGCAAGGTAGCGCGACAGCTCCGTAGTGCGCCAGCACGTCGCGGTACAGCGGGTTCAGCGTGGGATCGTAGATGTCCGGGGCGAGCACGCCCTCGCGCAGATTGTCGAGCACGACGACTCGAGTGGAACCACCGAGTCGGCGAAAGGCCTTCTCGTGCAGCTCGGCCCAGGTCTGAGAACTGGAGCGGAACACCAGCAGGCGGACCGACTTGCGGCTGTAGCCCAGGGTCAGCACGAACAGCCGCGTGCGCCGGTACTTGCCGCTGTGCGGGTCGCGCACCATCGGTCCTTCGCCGTAGTCGACCTGGGCCTCTTCACCGGGCGCGGTCTCGATGACCGCGCAAGCCTCCGGCGACGGACTGCCCTGCAGTTTCCGCACGAAGCGCCGGACACTTTGATAGCCGGCACTGAAGCCGCATAGGTCCACCAGGTCCTGCCAGATGGCCATGGCATTACGGCCCCGTGAGAGCCCGACTTCGATCGCGTCGCGGTAGGGCGCGCAGGCGCTGGCCGAGGGACTGCGGCCAGGTTTCGGCTCGGCTGCGGTAGGTGCGCTGGCGGCCAACTCCGCGCCAAAGTCGGTGATCACTTCTATGGCTGGTTTTGCGGAGGCCGGGTCGTTGCCGCCCACCCGGAACGGTTTCGCGCCTGCGGAGTCGGTGATCACCCCGTTGGCCGGTTTTGCCGGTGAAGCGCGCCCCCACCCGCCTGGTGGCCGCAGGGCGATACCGGCCTCTTTCAAATAGCCAGAGGCCGTCTCACGGCGCACACCGATGGCCCGTTGAATTCGTCGCAGCGACCATCCCAGCCGCCCCAACGCTATGACTTGCTGTTTCTTTTCATCGCTCAAGACATTGCTCACATTGACGGAGGGTATCGCCCTCGCGCCGAGATCAATGTCCCGAACGCTGCTTATCGTTGGCCGGTTTTCAGGTGATCATGTATGGCCGGTTTTGGGTGTTCACCGAGGGACAGTGAACCTGCTGGATGTCGCGGGCTACCTGGCGTTCTCAGGGATCGGGGGATTCGGAGATTGGGCCATGTTCATCCAAGGATTCAGTCCGCAGTGGGCCTGGAGAATGGGGCTCTCGATTGCCGGAGTTGGAGCCTACCTACTCTGTGCCCGATGGAGTTTTCTCGAATTGCGCCCGCTGGTGGGAGGCAGCGCGCAGCGTTATATCGGCGCCCGGCGCCTGTGCATACCGCCCTATCTTGCCGGCGGGACCGTCGAGTGTATAGCGGGTGCGTTCAATCCACAAGGAGGATGGTTTCTGGTTGTGATGTCCGCTGCCGCCCCCACATTCGGCGGGAAGTCCGCCCTGATCTGGGGGCCGGAGTGGCTCAGAGGAAGCAGCTTTGCCGCGGGTCCGGACGCAACGCCTGTTCCCGTTCGAAGGAACTGGGCGTGGATCGTTGCGGGTATCGTCGTCGGCGTTTGCTTTATTGCCGTGCTCGGCCCCGGCGTACACTTCGGGCAGGCAGGCGCGCACTAAAATCAGACGCCGGATCGGAGCCCGATGTGGTTCGATATCGGCAACTCGTTCAGCAAACAATACCCGGCTCGTTCGAACTCCATGGGTGGCCGCCACCGGCGGGACAATTCGCCGCCAGACTAAGGCCGCTCCCCGCCGACGTCACCACATATCACGGCGCCCCCGGCCTCATGGGATCTGAGCCCATCCAGTCCTCGACGACATCATCGTACTTGCCACCATGCGCCTCAGCGATGTGGCACCGGCGGAACGATCTCGACTGTTTCGAGCGACAACACGAGCTCTTCTATCGCCGTTGAGCCGCTCCTTCCTCCGAGAATGGGGCCTGTGTACTTCTTCGGAACCGCGTTGTGCAACTTCCACGATTGCAGCGGGTGGTTTGACTGATCGCGGAGCGTGATGATCGCATCGCGCAAGGGAATGGCGCTCTGATTCCGTGTTTGCGAGATCCAGCCCCAAAGGGTCGAGGAATCGACCACCCCTCGTTTCAACGTGACGTCACCGACCTTGTGCGCACCCGACAACTTTTGCAGGCTGGTTGGTGCGGTCAGCCCGGATACGTCGGAGAAACCACCCACCAACTTCGTCTCGCCAACTGTTCCAGACACGCTAACGAGATACCTGTAAGACAAGAATGGATCGGCTGTGTTCCCCACTTGTCGTCCTCCCATCTCCATAGCTTTCGAGAGCCTCGAGATGCCTTTCATTCCCCCCGGGCCTGTGAGCCAGAGGCCAAATGATGCGGCAGGCTCAACCCGAACCGAATCCGATCGACCTCCTGCAGTGGCTTGAGGAATGCCGGCTCCTCCAGCGGCCATAGTTGAGCCGCGCCGGCGGCCGAACCGGCGGAAATGAGCAGACAGTTCACCGCTCGGCGCGCGGCTTCGTTGGCCGCCTCCATGCAGGCGATATCCGTGTAGGTACGTACGTAATCCGAAGCCACAAACAAATTCTGCAACTCTACCTGCGCCTCGGGTCGATATTGCAGCGATCCAGCGGTGTTGATCAGCAGCGGCTCGGCATTTGTTGCTGCGCTCGGATTAGGGAACTCGATGTCCGGATCGAGGAACCACGCAACCAGGTTCGAATCGGCTATCGGTGCCGCGCCACCGACGTTCAGGTGCTGTTTGAGTTGCGTCCACACCTCCTCCTTGATCTGTTCGGCGGTGCACTCCTGCGCACTCTTGCCATATACCACGCCTGCAGCTTGCCACTCGGAAATGTCCACCGAGAGGATACCGCGCACTGTGCCGTCGCCCAGTTGCGAAAAATCAACGTTGGTCCAGAATTGCCGCTGCGAGATGGAGGTGAGCGCCCAGGGAGAGTTCAGGTAGATCGCATGACCGTTCACCAGCGGCACATCCTGAGCAAGAAAGAACTGGATTCCATTCATCCACCTGGTTTTCAACTTGTCCAGGTTGGCGAGCGACGGAGCAGCGCCCTTTAATTCATCCGTCATCAGAGCGCTCATCACCTCTATCGGAAGAGCCGCGATATAGTAGTCCGCCGTGATCGAAGAACGGCCGGACACGGTCTCCACGATTGTGCCGGTTACTCGTCCAGCAGCCGTTTCGATCGCCACCACGCGGTTTCCGGGGCAGAATTCCACGCCGAGCTTCTTCAGATATTGAATCCAGGGATCGATCCAGACATCGTCCGTGGGACCCGACAGCAGACGGTCGAAAACGCGATCCGGGCAGATCAGGCCGTACAGAAGCTGCAATTGAGTGCAGCCGACGGTCCGCGTGCTGCTCTCTTCGGCGCGCATGGCGACCAGCGAGCGCGTAAGGCCTTCCCCCAGGTAGGTCTGGTAGGCCGTCGACATCCTTGGCGCCGCAATGAAATCCCACCATGAGATGTTTTCGAATTCCGCCAAACGGCGTTCGGAACAGCTCGTAGCTACGATTAGCAGGCGGTCGACGAAGTAGCTCAATTCGTTTGCCGGGACGCCCAGTGGCGTGAACAACTCCAGAAGGAACCCCCTGAAATCATCCAGTGAGGCAGGAAAACGGGCTAGCCACGTGATTTCAGCCTGGTTAGATTTCGCTAGCAAGATGCGTGTCGCCACCGTGAGGTTGTCGAATGTGTTGCCATTAGCGCCGTAGGGGATGCGGCGCATCGTGTCGGTGACATGCTTATAAAAACCGGGAAAGAATCGGAAGCCATGCTCCCCAGGAAGCGGCCTCCGGCCATCGCGGGCTGAACCCGGAACTGGAATGCTCCTCGCCTTGCCGCCCCAAACCGGCTTTCGCTCATAAACCCGCACCGAAAAGCCGCGCTCGGCCAACTCATGGGCCGCGCTGAGTCCTGCAACTCCGCCGCCGAGGACCGCCACAGTTTGCTGCATTTCGTAATTCTACGACCGGCACCCCAAAACGGTTCGAAGCGTTTGTTAAATTTGTATACGCATTTGCTGGGGATACGTTCTATACCACCTAGACCGCGAGCAACAGGCTCGATCGGGTAATAGGACACAGGCCCGCGCTTGCACGACGCGCTCAGAATATAGTCTCTCCTTCAGACGGCGCACTCGCGCAACGGAACCCTGCGTAGACGTATTGATAATGAGGCTGGAACCAATTGCGGAAACTGGGGCGCAGCATGCATGGGGCGGTCCGCACGCTTCCGCCCTTCAGGACGTAGTGCTTCCCATCGAAAAACTGGGCTGAGTACCCGGGGTAGCACGCAAAGGGACGGAATCCGGGAAACGGCGCGAACTCTGTCGAAGTCCACTCCCATCCGTTGGCGAGCAACCCCTCCACGCCGAAGGCGCTTGTGCCCGTGACACTCGTATTCACTGGCGCGGGGTCCCAGGCGTCGGCGAGCGGATACTGGCCCAGGTTGACAGGTTGGCCCGCCGACGGATATTTGCGTTCGTGCGCTCCCTCAGTGCCATACGCCGCCCGGTGCCACTGCGCCTCTGTAGGCAGAGCCTTTCCCGCCCAGCGCGCGTACGCGCTCGCTTCCGCATGGCTCGTATACACGGGCCAGTCCAACGGGAGAGGGATCTCATCAAACATCGACCTGTACGCCCACGCATTTCCCCGTGGGACCCAGAACGCCGGGTGCGAGACCCGTCCCACCGTTCTCCACTGCCAGTCAGCCTCACCCCAGAGTGCGCTGTCATCATAGCCGCCCTCCTCCAGGAACTGGAGAAACTGGCCGTTCGTGACCTTATATTTGTCGATGGTGAATTCCGGGACATCGACGGTGTGGGCATCGAACTCGTTGTCCCAACCGAATGACCCGGAGTCGCGGTGCTGTCCCAATGTAGCTCGACCGGCGGAAACCCGTACGCAAGGTGGCTTGAAGGAACTGCGCTGAAGCACCCGCGCCGTCGCCGCACCTCTCTTGCGCTCGAACGGCATTTGATGAAACATGTAAGCCAGGGTTTCAGCGTGCATAAGCCGATGCTCGATCGCAACATTCAGCAGTTGACGAAACGATCCCTCGCCGTCGTCCGGCAACGGCGCATTCTCGATCGGCCCGTCCAGAGCCTCGCGGACGCGATCCCGATACTCGCTCACCTCGCGAATTCGCGGCCAATCCCTGGGCAGGTCCGCCGGCAGACCTCCTCCCACCGGATCGATGCCGAACGCGAAAAGGCGGTCGAACTCGGGATGAAAACTCGAAAGACCGCAGGGAGCGCCGAACAGGTTCCAATCGAATGCCTCCAGGTGGCCGATATAAAAGACGACGCGGTGGCGCTCCGGAATCGGCCGGTCATACATCGCCTCGGGCCGCACTATCTCGAATAGCGCGTCCGTTTCCAAGCGCGCTTCGCGCAGCCGTGATAAGAGACTCCGGCGTTCGGTCGGTGCTGCAGCCTGTGTTGCCATCGTTCGAACCTCTCAGTGCATCCTGGTGCCCTCCACTTAGGATTCATTCGCGTCTCCCAGGTTTCAATCACAATCTCACCGTACGATTACGCACCATAAACCACGCCTGCCGCAGCGAAGTTAACTCCTCTTGAGATACACTGGCATCATTCTGGAACTGAAATATGCCGGAGCCCTGCACGCATATCGATCAGATCAAGATCAGAAGCACAACCAAGAAGGGTTGTGAGGATTGTCTCAAAATCGGCGACACCTGGGTGCACCTGCGCTTATGTCTGTCTTGCGGGCACGTGGGGTGCTGCGATTCTTCTAAGAACAAGCACGCCACCAAGCATTTCCACGCGACGAAACACCCACTGATTCGCTCCATCGAACCAGGCGAGGCCTGGATCTGGTGCTATGTCGATAACGTCATACCGGGCAATTTGGAGGTTTGAGCCGCAGGCGGCGGCGCGCCGCGATGAGCCCTGCAAACTGAGTTTCGAGCTATGAACGAACACAATCTTCTCTCGGTCGCGTTCCCCAAACTGGATGAAATACAAATCGGCCAACTGGCGGGCTGCACTCATACTCAGCCGAAGTTGTTCCGGGATGGGCAAACGCTCTTTTCGGTTGGCCAACGGAACGTAAACTTTTTCGTTGTGAAGTCGGGTGAGGTCGATATCGTAGATTCCTCCGGCGACGAGCGGAAGACAATCGCCACCCATCGCTCAGGCGGTTTCACGGGTGACATTTCGCACCTGACCGGCCTGCCTGCCGTCGTCAGCTGCGTTGCCCGGGGCGACTGCGAGGTGTACGAAATCACGGGAGACGCCCTACGGCAAGTTCTCAATCAGTGCCCCTCCATCGGCGATATCGTGCTTCAGGCCTTCATCGCGCGACGGCAGCTTTTGCGCGAGTCCCCCAACTTCACCGGCCTGCGAGTGATCGGGTCGCGCTATTCCATGGATACTTTCCGGGTTCGCGATTTCCTGGCGAAGAATCGCGCCCTCTTCACCTGGGTGGACGTCGAAAACGATCCCAATGTGGACCGGTTGCTCCGGCAATTTGGGGTGACCGAATCCGATACACCGGTGGTCGCCTGCGGCTCGATGCTGCTTCTGCGGAATCCTTCCAACCGGCAGCTCGCCGACGCCATCGGCATACGGCAGCCCCTGGAGCATTTGGTATACGACCTGGTGGTTGTGGGTGCCGGCCCGGCGGGCCTTGCGGCGGCCGTTTATGGCGCGTCCGAAGGGCTGAAGACCGCCGTACTCGAACAGACCGCACCGGGCGGGCAAGCCGGCAGCAGTATGCGAATCGAAAACTATCTCGGCTTTCCCACCGGTTTGACGGGCAGTGAATTGGCTGGCCGCGCCATCCTCCAAGCCAACAAGTTCGGCGCCCATTTGTCGGTCCCCACTCTAGTGGACCGATTGGCCTTCGAGAACGCCTACACTCTGGTGCGGCTGGATGGAGGTGAGACCGTGACCGCCAAGTGCCTGCTGATCGCCACTGGGGCAGACTACCGCCGGCTGAAAGTGACAGGGGCAGACAGGTTCGAGGGCACCGGCGTCTACTATGCAGCCACCCTGGCGGAGGCCCATCTGTGTCAAGGCAGCGAAGTAGTGGTCGTAGGTGGCGGTAATTCCGCCGGCCAAGCGGCGGTCTTTCTCTCCGGGCACGCCCGCCGGGTGCTGATTCTGATCCGTGGCGATGACCTGTACAAGAACATGTCCAGCTACCTGGTGCAAAGGATCGAGCAGACACCCAACATCGAGCTGCTCTGCAACACGACCATCCGCCAAATGAATGGCAACGGGCACTTGGCCTCAGTGGACATCGTTCACAGTATTACCGGCGAAGAGCGCAGGGTGGAAACGCCAGGGGTATTCAGTTTTATAGGCGCGGAGCCGAGAACCAGCTGGCTCCCGCCGGAGATCGAGAGGGACGGGAAGGGGTTCGTCCGCACCGGCGCGGAACTGGGCCACTCCCCACACTGGACCTCCGCGCGCCAGCCGCTTCTGTTGGAGACGAGCCGGCCAGGCGTGTTCGCGGCGGGTGACGTGAGGTCCGGCTCGGTCAAACGCGTCGCGTCGGCTGTCGGCGAAGGAGCCATGGCAGTTCAGTTCGTGCATGAACACCTCAGGCATATGTGAGAAAGCGTCCACATCGGCGCCCCAGGTACCGGGGGCGAATCCTTATCCAGCGCCTTGCACAAGTCGACAATATAGAGTTCACGGGGCGTATTAAATTAGGATCTGATGCCGACAACGACTGCTCACCAAAACCCTGGAGCCGCTAGATGACTCAGCCGGCATACCCAGCCGCGAGGGCGGCGGCCGCACGGATCGGTGCCCATTTTGTCCAACACCTCGGATCCTTGCCCCAGCAGAGCGGACAGCTTGCGGGGGCGCCCGACGTCGCTGCGATTGAGACCATTATCGAGGCGGCTTTCTGGGCCAGCCTTCGGCGCGAAGAAGGCTACATGCCGCGCATCTCGCTGGCGTTCGTTGCGCCTGAAACAGTGAAATGGTCTCTGAAGTTCGAGCGGCGGCTGCCGCTCGCAGCCCAGCCACTCACGCGTCTGGCGCCGGCCGTGGAGCGTCCCGGCATTCACCTCGGCGTCTGGCGGGACGGTGAGCAGTTCTTTGTCTGGGGCGCCACTCGCAACTTGCCTGCATTCTGCCTCGTGCTTGAGGTAGTCGCACCCGGTCTGTTGGTTGTCAAGCACAGTCGCGGCGACGAATCCGAGAAGTTTGTGAATGTCGCCGTAATACAGGGCGACGAGGTTAAAATGATCGACGAGCAGGCCGCGCGCCTGCCGGACTGCCCGGACCTATTGACTTCGCTTCTCGGGTTCGATACCCAGCACGCCTCCAGCGAATCCGTAAGCGTGCTCATCCATCTGGCGGTCTCGATGCGCGCCCATGGCCGCGGTGGTTCGCTGCTCGTTGTACCCTCCCGGACGGAGATGTGGCGGGAGTCGGTTGTGCAGCCGGTCCTATACGCTCTCGTGCCGCCTTTCTCGGTGCTTGCCCAACTCATGAGGGATCGTGGCACCGACCACTCGGACCGGCGCTGGGTGGATGCGCTCCGGCGCGCCGTAGACGGTATCGCGGGCCTTACGGCGGTGGATGGCGCCACCGTGATCAGCGACCAATACGAGGTGCTCGCGTTTGGCGCCAAGATAGCGCGGCGCGATGGATCGTCACGCGTCACTGAGGTGATCATGACGGAGCCGATCGAAGGCGCCCGTGCCGAGGTGGTCGAGCCGGCACAACTCGGAGGCACGCGACATCTTTCGGCGGCGCAGTTCGTACGCGACCAGCACGACGCGGTGGCGCTGGTTGCCTCTCAGGATGGCCGGTTCACGGTCTTCGCCTGGTCGCCTTGCGAAAACATGGTTCACGCCCATCGCATCGAGACTCTCCTTCTATAGAGCTCAAGGCCGCTCGCCAGCGCTTGGGGTCGAGGTCGTCTCCGCGCAGCCCTTGTCATGGCTCCAGCGAGATGACCGTTACCGACTTTGGCTCGACCGTCAACTCCAGCCTGCCGGATTTCACGCTTGCGGAGACCGGCTTCGGCACCACCGTGTTGGGCGCCATAAATGTGTTCACGCTGTCGACGGCGGGCGCAGTCAGCGTCTCTCCCTTCGCCGACTTGATCGTCATGCCGGCGATCTCCGCATCGATTTCAACCGGCTTTTCCGGGTCGATGTTCGTGATTTCGAGCCAAAGCTTGCCCGACCCATCCCTGGCAGCGAGAGCATCCAATCGCGGCAGGCTGATGCTGCCCTGCGTATACGTGCCGGCGTCAAAGGCGACCGGAACAAACGTCGCGTCCTGGAACGGCAGATACATCTTGTAGATGTAGTAGGTCGGAGTGAGAACCATCTTCTCCTTGTCCGTCAGGATCATCGATTGCAGCACGTTGATCATCTGGGCGATGTTCGCCATGCGCACGCGGGCGGCATGCCGCGCGAAGATGTTCAGGTTCAGCGATGCCAGAATCGCATCTCTCAGGCTGTTCTGCTGAACCAGGAAGCTCGGATTCGTGCCGCGCAGCGGCGCATGCCATGCACCCCATTCGTCCACCACCAGCGCGACCTTCTTCTGTGGATCGTACTTGTCCATGACGGTCTCCTGCTTGCGCAGGAACTCATCCATGAACAATGTGGACTTCAGCGTCTTGCCGTATTCGTCCACGCCGAAGCCTGTCGAAGGCGTCGAGGGCGGCCATCCGTTGGGCACCGTATACCAGTGCAGCGATAGCCCGTCGATATTCCAGCTCCAGTCGTGATGCTGCCATGCCTTCATGATGGACTCGGTCCACTCAGTCCCAGGTTCGCCGGGGCCGACGGCAATCTTTAGCATCTGGCTTGTGCCCTGCTGGGAAGGATTGTCGTTCCTGACGAAGTGGCTGTAGATCTTGAGTTGACTCAGATAGTAGTCCGCCGTCATGTTGCCGCCGCAGCCCCAACTTTCGTTGCCGATACCCATAAAGCCGACCTTGTAAGCGTCGGGGTGACCATTGGCGGCGCGCTCTTTAGCCAGCGCCGTAGGCTGCGCGGCGGTCATGTACTCCAGCCATTCGGCCGCTTCCCGCGGAGTCCCCGATCCGACGTTGATCGAGACGTAGGCCTGGCTCCCAATCTGCTGGAGAAAATCCATGAATTCTTCGGTGCCAAAGCTATTGGTGTCTACCACGCCGCCCCATGCGGAGTTGAGCGTTGCCGGCCGCTGCCCGGCTGGGCCGATTCCTTTGCGCCAGTGGTACTCGTCGGCAAAGCACCCGCCCGGCCAGCGTACATTGGGCACCTTCAGCGCTCGAAGGGCGGTCACAACGTCATTGCGGATCCCCCGCGTGTTCGGAATCGGGGAGTCCGGGCCGACCCAGATGCCCTCGTAAAGGCCATGTCCGAGATTCTCCGCGAACTGGCCGAAAAGGTTGCGGTCGATCTTCACTCCGGCCTTGGACACATCGACGGACACGTGCGCAGTCTCCGCGGCCTTTACCGGAACAGCCAAGACCCCAGCCATGAAACCCAAACCGAGCAGAAGCCAACGCATCGCGAGTTCCTCCTTGGAACAATATCGGCGGCTGGTGGGATGGTGGAAAGAAAATTTGGCACGCCCAGCCGCCCAATTCAACCGGCAGTTTCTGAGTCCGTTCCCAGAACTCTTGACTATAGCGGCTAAACACATGATGCGGCAAGGCAAATAGATTCCATGACGCCCAGAATGCATCGAATTAATCGCCGCGCTGGTTTAAAAACTACGGCTATTCTTCGAGAATCACGCTAAAAGGAAGGCTCTTCGAAGCACTGACTCGTTCACGGCATCTGCGCGAACGCTGTGGTATCAATAGGAGAAGCGTGCGAACAGCCGGATTCCGAGCTTCAACTGCCATAATTGCCTTCTTGTCTGCGCTCCAGCCTGGCGCACGGGCCCAGCAGTTGCGCGTTATCAATCCATTGAATATCGACCGCACGGAAGAGTTGGTTGAGCTTCCGCTCCGTCAAGTCGCCGAAGACCTTCACTTCTCCGCGGCGCAGATGCAGTCCCTCGTCGCCACTGACGCCGCCACCAAAGAGCGCATCCCAAGTCAGTTCTTCGTTGATCGGCCTGGCGCTGCGCCGGACACTTTGCTGCTGCTCGTCAAGTTGCCTGCTAAGGGACTGTTGAACGTTGCATTCCATCTGGATTCGGCCGCTCCGCCTCAAAAGGCGCTAGTGTTCGGGCGTGCGGTTCCGGAGCGCAAAGACGACTTCGCCTGGGAGAATGAGCTCGTAGCCTATCGAATATATGGTCCGGCGCTGGAGGCGACCGGCGAGATTTCATCGGGAATAGACGTGTGGTCGAAGCGCATACCGAACTTTGTTGTGAACAGCTTCTACCAGCGGGCCGATGAGTCGGCTCTCACCCACAATCCCGCTCTGTCGTATCACAAGGACAACGGAATAGGACTTGACTCCTATGATGTTGGCTCATCCCGAGGCTGTGGAGGCACAGCCGTCTGGGCAGATGGCAAGCTGAATGTGTCAAAGAACTATACGGCAGTCAGAATCATGGCTGCCGGGCCCATCCGGTTTGAATTCGAAGTATCTTACGCGCCCTGGCGGGCCGCCGGAAGACTGGTTACTGAAACGAAGCGCATCACTCTGGATGCCGGCTCCCATCTGAACAAGATAGTGTCGACCTACACGTTCGACGGAAACCTGCCCATCGACTTGGTGGCCGGTATTGCGATACACGAGGGAGGCGCAGCCAGCTTGCCCGCCGGGAGGAGCATTGTCTCCGTGTGGGACACGCCGCAGGATCCATCGGCGGGCAGAATTGCCACGGGTCTGGTGTCACTGCCTGCCGAACATGCGAAGACAATGGCTGCGGCGAATCATGCGCTGATGCTTTTTGAGCGGCGCTCGGGTGCACCCTTTACATACTTCGCTGGGTCGGGCTGGTCTAAGGCCGATATGCCGACCCAGGCAGCCTGGAATGCCTATCTGGACAGGTTCCAGGAACAGCAGGAACACCCAGTTGTCCTTACCTGGACAAAACAGTGAGTAGCGCCAGCAAACGATCTTCGCTAATGAGCCAAATCTGGGCCGGCAGTCCCGGTCTGACGCAGTCGGGAGACGCGAGCCGCCGCGTTACTGAACCACTGTCGTCTTGAGAGCCCGGTGCCTTGGGACGCGTCAAATACTTGACGATAGCCCCGGCCGTCAAAACCGCAACACTCGGGCTTCGGTCTATCCGATTGAAGAGAATGGCCATCCCCGTGGATGACGATCTGCTTTCCTGCTATGCAGGACCTTACGGCTGACCCCAGAACCAAAGGAGTCCTCAGAGGTCTATGCTGTCGCACGTGCGCAAAACTCAACCGAAGCAGTCTAGGAATATGAACAAGAGGAGGAGCTAGAGGATGGCAGCGTCAGCGGCTATAGTTGAAAACAGGTACGAATTCGCGCGACGGCCGGCAGCCCGTGTCAGGCGCGGCGGCCCGGACTTTGGCGTCATCCTGGGCTTTGTTATCGCATCGGCCGCCTTGGCCGCGGGGATCGCCGTCACCGGCGTGAGCGCTCGCTACTTTTTTCAGCCAGCGGGTGTCCTGATCGTTTTGGGTGGGACGCTCGGCATCACCCTGGTCACGACTCCGCCTGCTGCACTGCTCCTCACCCTGCGCCGAACGCTTGGTCTTTTTTCGACGGAAGCTTCCCCAAGCCAGGAGGATCTGATCGAGGAAATTGTTTGGTATGCCAAGGTCGTCAGGGTCAAAGGTATGCTCGCGATTGAGCCGGCGATTAATGAGGTAAGCCACAGCTTCCTCAAGGAAGCCCTGCTGCTCGCAATGGACGCGAAGGAACGCAGCGGCTTGCAGTCGGCCCTTGAGAATAAAGTACGGTCCTGCGAGAGACAGAGCGAGGCCGCCGCTAAAGTGCTCGAGGTGGCGGGTGGATTCACGCCCACCATCGGCGTGATTGGCACCGTAGTCGGCCTCATCGACGTCCTCCGGCAGTTCTCGAGTCTGTCCACCATTGCGTGGGGCGTCGGAGCTGCCTTTACTTCGACGATCTACGGTCTGGCACTGGCAAATGTCGTACTGCTGCCGGCGGCACATCGTATTCGCGCTCGGGCCGCGGAAACCTTCGATCTTCAAGAACTGATGACGGAGGGCGCTCTTTGCCTGTTCGACGCCCTGCATCCGAGGCTCGTCCGGCAGCGCCTCTACTCCTTCCTGAATGCATCCGTCGACGATCGCTCAAGCCAGAGTTTCGCATCGCTCAATGTCGGACGATTATGACGCGCAGATATCTGCAAACTGTAACCAATCAACGTGACCGATGGATGGTCAGTTACGTAGACGTCCTGACTATTCTGCTGGTCTTCTTTCTGGTAGGCGCCGCCAGGAGTCTGGGAGTTCCGGTGGTGCATCCGGCTATTTGCCCTCAGCCTCCGCCTTCTCTCCCGCCCGCGAAAGCGGAACCGCCAGAACCGCCTCGTACAAATCTGATTCGCGCCCAGGAACGCCTCAAAGAACGGGGGCTGGACTTGAAGCTCGAACCGCGCGGCCTCGTCATCAGCCTTCCGCAGGTGATTCTCTTTTCATCTGGTGAAGACACATTGGATACTCAGGCCTTGCCCACCATGGCGCAGATTGCCGGCGTGCTTCGCGATATACCAAATAATGTGCAGCTCATTGGCCATGCTGACACGGTTCCCATCCACAATCGTCACTTCAGCAGCAATTGGGATCTCTCTATGGCCCGCAGCCAAAAGATCCTCGATCTCTTGAGCAAGCATTACGGTATTCCGGAGTCGCGCCTCTCGATCGCCAGCTATGGCCCCTATCGCCCGGCGGCTCCCAACGATACCGTGGACGGCCGGGCGTCAAACCGGCGTGTGGAGATCGTGATCCTGGATGAAACAGCTTCTGAGAATTCTCCCGCCAACTGATCGGATCGCTCCGCGGTCGTCACTCGAAAAGTGACAACAGGGCGTTATCGTGGCGATATCGGTAGCCGTCCTGTAGTGCGATCGAGCCCAAGCCGCGGAGTCGGCACCCCGGCCCAACCCGCACCAGCAACCACGCTCAAGTCTTGACAAAATCTCATATTAGATATAATCTAAATTGTCAATGGACGCCGAGGGGATTAAACGGTCCTTGGAAGCCACTGGGTTGCGGTGCACTCCGCAGCGTTACGCCGTGATGGCATTCTTGATGGAATACAACGGGCATCCTACGGCTGCGGAAATCTTCGAAGCCGTGAATCGCGTGGACCCGCGCTCTTCAAGGGGCACGACTTATAATAATCTGCGGGACTTGGTGCATGCGGGCCTGGTGCGTGAAGTGGCTGTCGAGGGTCGCGCCGCGCGGTTCGATGCGACAGGCATGCGGCATCACCACTTCATCTGCGACCGCTGCGGCAGTGTTGAAGACATTGAGTGGTACGACGTGCCCACGCCTGCCTCGGGCTCCCTCGGTAAGCGGGTTCTTCGCGAATGCGAACTTATTTTCCGGGGGCTCTGTGCGGAGTGCGCTCCGCGGCACGCTTCCCGTTGAGTACAGTAAATGCGTGGATACCGGATGAATGGCGCGCGTCGGCAAACGCAGCCGGCAGCTTTTGCGCTAATGAGAAATCTAGGATGGGTTCGTAGTTTGTCACAGTTTTTTTAAATCATTCGAAGGAGGGATTACATATGGAAAAAGAACTTACCACCACAGCGGGGGCGCCTGTCCCCGGCAGTCAGAAGCAAAACTTGTCAACCGAAGCCAAGTGCCCGTTCTCGGACGGCGCAGGCAAACACACAATGGCTGAGGCCCCAACAATCAAAGACTGGTGGCCCAATCAACTGAACCTGAAGGTCCTGCACCGGCACTGCCCGCTGTCCGACCCTACGGGCGAGGCGTTCAACTATGCCGAGGAGTTCAAGAGCCTTGACTTGGACGCCGTGATCAAGGACCTCCATGCCTTGATGACTACATCGCAGGACTGGTGGCCCGCGGACTACGGCCATTATGGGCCGCTCCTCATCCGTATGGCCTGGCATGGCGCAGGCACGTACCGCATCTCTGATGGCCGAGGGGGCGCGGGTTCCGGAGCACAGCGATTTGCGCCTATTAATAGTTGGCCGGACAACGTGAGCCTCGACAAGGCACGCCGCTTGCTCTGGCCGATCAAGCAGAAGTACGGCCGCAAGATCTCGTGGGCTGACCTGATGATTCTCGCCGGTAACGTCGCGCTGGAGTCGATGGGATTCAAGACCTTTGGTTTCGGCGGCGGGCGCGAGGACATTTGGGAGCCGGAAGAAGGCGTTTACTGGGGCCCTGAGCGAAAGTGGCTGGGAGACGAGCGCTACAGCGGCGATCGGCAGCTCGAGAATCCTCTCGGCGCTGTTCAGATGGGCCTGATTTACGTGAACCCGGAAGGGCCCAATCAAAAGCCGGATCCAGTTGCCGCGGCGCGGGATATCCGGGAGACGTTCGCGCGTATGGCGATGAACGACGAGGAGACGGTGGCCCTCATCGCCGGCGGACACACGTTCGGCAAAGCCCATGGCGCTGCCGATCCGAACAAGTACGTCGGTCCCGAACCCGAGGCTGCCGGGATCGAAGAGCAAGGCTTCGGCTGGAAGAATACCTTTGGCAGCGGCAAAGGCGGTGACGCGATCACCAGCGGGTTGGAGGGCGCATGGACTACCAACCCGGTGAAGTGGGACAACAACTACTTCGACAACCTGTTGGACCATGAATGGGAGCTCACGAAAAGCCCCGCCGGTGCTCACCAATGGACGCCCAAGAACGGATCTTCAGCGGGCACCGTCCCGGATGCACACGATTCGTCGAAGAAGCACCCTCCGATGATGTTCACGACGGACCTCTCACTGAAAGTGGACCCGATCTACGCCAAGATTTCGAAGCGCTTCCATGAGCACCCGCAGGAATTCGCAGATGCTTTTGCCAAGGCCTGGTTCAAGTTGACGCACCGCGACATGGGGCCTGTTTCGCGGTACCTTGGCCCGCTCGTTCCCGCCGAACCGTTGCTCTGGCAGGACCCCATTCCGGCCGTGGACCACGAATTGATCGGGGAGCGGGATATTGCCGCTCTGAAGGCCAAGATCCTCGCATCCGGGCTGTCGATCTCCCAACTTGTTACCACGGCCTGGGCCTCGGCGGCAACGTTCCGCGGCGGCGACAAACGCGGAGGTGCCAACGGGGCGCGCATTCGCCTCGAGCCACAAAAGGACTGGGAAGTCAACCAGCCGGCCGAGCTGGCGAAGGTTCTTCGGAAGCTGGAAGCGATCCAGAAGGATTTCAACGGCGCGCAGTCCGGTGGGAAGAAGGTCTCGCTTGCCGACCTGATCGTTCTGGGCGGCTGCGCAGCCGTCGAGGCAGCGGCGAAGAAGGCCGGCCACAACGTGAAGGTTCCCTTCTCGCCGGGGCGCATGGACGCGCTGCAGGAGCAGACCGATGTGCATTCGTTCGCCGTACTGGAGCCGGCTGCAGACGGGTTCCGCAACTATCTCCGGAAGGGCGACGAAGGATCGGCGGCTGAGCTGCTGGTGGATCGGGCAAACCTGTTGACCCTGACCGCTCCCGAGATGACGGTTCTGGTTGGCGGCATGCGCGCCCTGAATGCAAACTTCGGGCAGTCCAAACATGGTGTTTTCACCAAGCGGCCCCAGACGTTGACGAATGATTTCTTCGTCAACCTGCTCGACATGAATACGAAGTGGCAGAAATCGGCCACATCTGATGGCGTGTTGGAGGGGCGCGACCGGGCGACCGGCGAGCTCAAGTGGACGGGCACTGTCGTCGATCTCATCTTCGGTTCCAACTCCCAGCTCCGAGCCCTCGCCGAATTCTATGCCTGCAGCGACTCGCAGCAGGCGTTCGTGGAGGACTTTGTGGCTGCGTGGAACAAGGTGATGAACCTCGATCGCTTCGACCTTGCCTGAGCTCGGGCTGAAAAGAGAGCTGGCAACTCGGCACTAACCCGCGTTCCTGTTGTTTAGATCGGCTTGGTTGGCAAAGCCAGGACACTTCTTGCGGAGAACGACGATTCGATTGTGACCACTCAACGTGTGTCCGCTTCTTGCACCAACTGGTAAGCTGAAGAACAAATGATCACGCGCAGCATGCGGATTCGGACCAGAACGTACACTGTGCAGTTTCTGATACTGCTCACGCTCGTGATGGGTATACCGGCCAGCGTTGAGGCGGGGTTCATCAAGGAGTGGCAGTTGAAGGAAACGGCGGCAGCCCCGGTTCTGGTGGTCGGCAGAGTCCTCGGCGTCCAGAAAGGAGAGCGTGTTCCGGAGGGTTCGCTGCCCTGGAAAGCCGAGACATGGACGATGACGGCCGGGATTCAGGTGCTGCGTGTTTATCCGGACTCTGCTGAGCCCGTTGCGGCCGGCCGTATTCCCGTCAGTTATTTCGCCTACGGGCCGAGTGTAACCACGTTTACCAACGGCTATCCGCCACCGCTTCCCGGTATCGAAGCCGGCCAAGTGCTGATTCTGCCGCTGCAGGACAACAAGAGTCCGGCCTCAGAGTCGTGGAAACTCATCGCCGATTCCGGTGTGGGCCTGGTGCTTCCAGCGCGAGCGGAAATCGCAGATTCGGGCCCATCGCCGCCCACTGCACGTGCCTTTCTCATTCGTGAGATCGCCAACGAGCTTAGCCAGGGGACACCGCGGGAGGTTTTCTCCGCTGCGGGTTATCTATCAAGTGAACACGAGAATCTGAGCGGCGAACTCCTGCCCCTGTTGAACTTTCCCAAGGGCGACGAGCGGCAGCGCTGGGCGGAGGTGGCTGCAGATTTTCTGGCCGCGCTCGGTACTCCCCGGCCAAGTGTAGCGGATCTGTTCTCGGCGAAGGCTGAACCGAAAGACTGGCCGGCCTACCCAAACCTAGTCGTGGCACAGGCGGCACTGCACGAACTGAAGGCATCTCAGGAAACGGAGGACCTTCTGATAAGAACGTGGATTGCCCAAGCGCCATTAAACGCGTGGGGAGTCGCAACCTGCCTGCTGCAATATGCGGACAAAGCCACAACCACCGAAACGCTTCGGCAGGCGCTCCGGGATGATCTTGCCGGATCGTCCTATATCGCGTGGACGCTCGTGCACGCCGGCCACCAGGCCACTCTCCCGGAAGCGTTGGCACGGGCGCTGAAGGTTGCGGACCGCCCGGGCGGGGACTTCACCGATCTGCAGGGCGCTGCGGCTCTGTTGCGGGATTTCGGAAGCGATCAGGATCTGACACGGCTTGCGGCCTTGGTGAGGAAATACCAAACGGCGGATCGAAACTTCTATAACGTGCTGTGGCAGTACGCCACTGAGAATGGAAACCCACGCGAAGCGCGTGTGCTCGCGGTTGTGCTTCATGATCGACGCATAGTGTCAGGCGGCACCAGGTACTGTGATTTCGCCCTTGGTGTGCTCGAAAAAGCAGTAGGCCGGCAGTTTGGCGCCGGCGGCGAGACGCAGAAGGAACGCGATGACGCCGTATCCCGAGCGCTGGCCTGGCTCGAATCCCAAGGGCTCTCGCTTCCAGACCGCGCCAATTAATGGCGCTGGGCAAGCCCCGCATCCCAACTCGCGGATCTTCAGCCATTCGGTGCGGCCCATAAGAGAAGCCTCAAAGTGAGGGCGCGCATGGCGGCTTGGCACGCCCGCGAAGGATCCAGCCCGGTCTTAATCATCAAGACGCGGCCTTTTGGTCCTGAATCCACTTTGCGCTTGCGCTATGATCTTTACACCGGTGGCCAGGACACGCCAGGCAGCCGCCGCCGAGTTCATTAGTGAGAACGCGTTTGCGACGCGGCGATTCGCAATCGGATGCCGGAACCCTTCTGAACGCCCCCTGGGAGCAGATCGGCAACTGCTGGCCCGATTACGAAATCAAGCCGTAAGCGGCGCTTGCCGCCTGCACTGGCTCGTCAAGCGTTGATCGTCCCTAACTCGTCGAGCAGCGGAGCTAGTCCGGTTTCGTACTTGCGCCAACGCTCGATCGAAGTACGGAAAACCGGCTTGCGGACTTGAATGGCGCTGGCGGTTCTGACCGGCCGGCGGGTCTTATGGAAGCTGAGACAACGATCGTCCCACGGCAGGCCGCAATAATCGATCAACCGGCGGGCCTGCCCTTCCAGGTCTCCGACCACGTTTTCGTAAGAGACGCCGAGCATTGCGCCTGGCGGAAGCACCAGCCGCCAGTGAGCCATCAGTTCGCTGTAGGCGCGATAGAAGCGGCCTAACTCCGCCAGATCATAAGTATAGTGATGACCGGATGTGAACAGCTTCGAATAGCAGGACACACAGGTGTCCAGCGGATGGCGCATCGTATGGACGATCTTGGCATTCGGAAGTGACAGGCGTATTAAACCGATATTCAGGAAGTTACCCGGCATCTTATCGACGATCCGGACCTTACCATCCGCAACGGCGGGCAGACGGGCAAGATAGGAACGGCCAATACGCCGCAGGGTATCGCCATCGAGAGCGGGCACGCACTCCGGATATCCCGCCGGCCGGGCGACGCTATTTATTACACTGCTGACCGCCGTCTCGAAATCCGCCAGTTCACCGGCACCGTGAATTTGCGGATGGCTGGCGAGTATCTGCTCGATCAGAGTGCTGCCGGAACGTGGCATGCCAAGGACGAAAATAGGGACCTGTGAGGGATCGCCTTTTCCCTGGAAGCGATCCAACAGGCCGCCGTCGAACACGGCGGAGATACGCCGGAAAAGATTGAGAATCCCGCTTTCGTCATAACTGATTTGCCCTCGTTTCAGAGCGTTGCCCTTGCGCAGATGCTCAAAAGATCGGGCGTAATCTCCAGTATCTTCGAGGGCTTTGGCCAGGGCAAAATGGATATTCAACGCTGTGTTTATGGGCAAATCGTCCTTGCGAGCCAGCGCTTCCAGGTCCGCCAGGTCCGCATCGCCGCGATGGAAGGACTTGATCTCCGAGCGATTGAGGTGAGCCTCTCCGAAGTCCGGACGGATCGCGATGGCCCGCCTATAGTGCGCCATGGCGTCATCCAGCTTGCCATCGTCCTTGAAGAGGTTGCCCAGGCTGTTATGGACGTCGGCATGGTCGGGCTTCAGGAGCAGGGCGTGTTCCAGGTGGCTTGTCGCATCCGCAATTCTGCCTTGCGCTGCTAGAGCGGTGCCCAGATTACTGTGGGCGTCGGCATAATCGGGATTCAGGACGAGCGCGCGCTCGTAGTGGGCCACCGCCTCCGCAATCCTGCCTTGCTCTGCTAGCGCGGTGCCCAGATTGTTGTGGGCGTTGGCGTAGTCCGGGTTGATTGCGAGGGCACGTTCGTAATGCGCCATCGCATCGTCGCGCTTCGCTTGCTGATAGAGAACGATGGCCAGGTCGTTGTGCGCCTCGGCACTATCCGGCTTGATGGCAAGCGCATGTTCGTATTGGGCCGCGGCGTCCGCGATTTTGCCTTGTGACCTGAGGACGTTACCCAGGGTATAGTGATAAGCGAAATTGCCCTTGGTCGGGCTCGCCGTGCCGATCGATTTGGCGGTTACGCCGTAACGGCTGTCCTGATAGGTGCTGAGCCAGCGGGAAGGCAGGATATCGGTGGGCACAGGCCCAGCCTGCGGAACCATCCGGGAAAGCTGCTCACCTTCAACCGTCCTTCCGGCCTGGTGAGGCCGCCGGGGATCATTGAACACTCCCTCAAAACTCTCATGGGCATGGTCCTTAAGATCCCGGCTCTTCGCCGTGCGGCGCTGTTTGCGCTTCTTAGACAAAGATCCTCCGGCCAAGCCTGGTATCTGGTGGTGTCCGTCCCAGATGCCCGCGCACAATCATGTTTGCTTGATAGCTGAATGGATCAAGCGCAACGCGCCGCGCGCTCCCGGCCCCCCTCCCGCGTCGCGGTCCCGAAGCTTGGCCCGCAAACATTCTCTATTATAGGCGAGACTCATGTCGGCGATATTTGCTATTGAACTAAGCCGCGGGGCGGCAGAATGGCGGACAAGTCGCCGCCCTACCGGGCGTCGTCTCGTCCGCTGGCCAGCGTGCTCGGCTGCCTGACGGCCGCCTGCGCGCCGGCTGTGTGAGCCTCGGCTCCATTCCCCCGCGAGCTTGAGATTCCCCCTTCCGCCGGACCGTCGTTGGTGATGTGGTCAAGAACGAAAGGAACTTTCGTTATGACCGCACTTCGGCAACGGATGCTGGAGGATCTCCAGATCCGCAATTACTCAAAGACAACCATTCGACTCTACCTGCACGCCGTAACCGTGTTCGCTCAGCACTTCGGCAAACCACCCGATCAACTCGACGCCGAGCACGTCCGCCGGTATCAACTATTTCTGGTCCAGGAAAAGAAGGTGTCGCTTTCCACTTTCATCCAGGTGGTGAGCGCCCTTCGGTTCTTCTATACCCATACGCTGCACCAGAAAATCCCCATCGAGCGCATCCCGTTTCCCCGTCGGGAAAGAAAGCTGCCGCTGATCCTCAGCCGGGAAGAAGTCAAAGCGCTGTTGCAAGCGCCCCGCAGTCTCCGCCATCGCACCATGCTGGCCGTGCTCTACGGCTCGGGACTCCGGGTCGCGGAAGCAGCACAACTCAAAGTGAGCGACATCGACTCCCCTCGTAACGTGCTCTGGGTGCGGCTCGGCAAAGGAAGCAAGGATCGTCAAACCCTGTTGTCGCCGAGGCTGCTGGAACTGCTCCGCGGCTACTGGCGCGCCGAGCGCCCCGCGGAGTGGCTGTTCCCCGGCGCCGATCCCAAGCGGCCGATTTCCGCCAAAGCCATTTACTTGGCCTGCCGGAATGCGGCGCAAATCGCCGGCCTCTCCAAGCCCATTCATCCGCACTCCCTTCGGCACGCCTTCGCCACCCATTTACTCGAAGCCGGCACCAACCTCCGGTGCATTCAGATTCTGCTTGGGCATGCCAATCTGGAAACCACCGCTCGCTATCTGCAGGTCGCCGACGTGGCGGTTCGCTCCACATCCAGCCCGTTGGACTCCCTGGAACTGGATCTGATTTCGATTCAGCTATGAGCGCGGGTCGGCCGGAAGTAGCCGATGTTCTGCGCGCTCATGGAGACGACTTTCTGGCCAGGTGGGAGTGGGTACTCTCTCGCCCACAGAGAAAAGCCTTCGACGATATTCGCGCTTGCCGAACCGCCGCTTTAGGCGGCCATCTGGACCAGTGCGATCAGTGCGGACATTGCGCCATCTCTTATAACTCCTGTCGAAACCGGAGTTGTCCGAAGTGTCAGGCCATGGCCCGAGCCCTCTGGTTGGCCGAACGGCAGGCCGAGTTGTTGCCGGTAGAGTATTTCCACGTGGTGTTTACACTGCCGCAACAGATCGCCAGCCTGGCTCTGCAGAATGCCAGGAGAATCTACAGCATTCTCTTCCAGGCTGTGGCTGAAACTCTGCTGACCATCGCCGCCGACCCCAAACATCTGGGGGCGGCAATCGGCTTCCTGGCCGTGCTTCACACCT
>CAVXJY010000023.1:0-18168 GCA_963761855.1 Bryobacterales bacterium
GTGCGCGACAAAAATGTAGACCGTCATGCGGCTGACGAGCGATCCGCCCAGTAGTCTTCGAATCTGCGGCTGAGGCGGCAGCAACGCAGTGCGACGATGGCGTTGGCGCCGCGGACGGTCCAGAACATGCCGGATCGTTTCAGGCGCACACCAATCACGGTCTTGCAGCCGGCCTCGATGACGCCGGATCCGACGAAAAGGCCTTGGGCTCGGAAGGTCGGATAGCGCATCCTCTCGGCGTTGCGTTCCAGATACTCGGCTTCGTTTTTGACGGATTTGGCGAGTTCCTCGGAGGCGGGCTGGAGCGCGCCGAGGGTTTTCACCAATGCTTCGATCTTGCCCTTTTCCAGACGGTCCAGACAGCGGGCAAGCCAGCGTTGGCGGGCCTTGTCGTCGCCTGGGAACAGTTTGGCGGAGAGTTCCCAGAGGTGCTGGCGGGCGTGGTAGAGATCGACGATCTGAATCGCGCCGGGGAAGTGCTGGTCGGCCAAGTTCCCAATATCCACACGGCGCCATCGCCGAGCAGCACTTTCTTCAGTGCCCGGCTTCAGCCGCGCCGCCAGGCTTCGGTGTAAAGGCGCAAGCCGAACTGCTCGGCCGATTCAATCGCGCCCACGTAGGAGGTGGAATCCTCATCGCGCACCGGGCGGCCCTCCGCATCGGTCGTGGTCTGGGTGAAGAGGCAGCCGAGTTTGACCTCGCGCGTGTGCGCCGGCTGGCCCTCGATCTTGCCGGCGCGGTCTTCGGTTTCGGCCTTCACCACCGGAATGCCCGTGCCGTCCATCTCGATGTAGAGCAGCGGCACGGCGGGCGCGCAAACCTCCGGCAGTTCCAGTTGTTTGGCCTGTAGGATGGCGGCCTGCTCACGGGCTTCGATGCCGGCGCCGATGTCCTCGGTATGACGCTCCACGGCTTTGGCGGGAACCTCAATACCAGCCAGCAACCCGAGTTGCTCGCGGCTCTGCTCGAAACTCGCTTCACTCCCCACCACCGCCATCATGCGCCGCACGCCCGGCGAACACGCTACCCCTTCCACGTCCAGTTCGCGGTCGCGCGGACTGCAGCCCGCGTGACAGTGCGGACACACGTAATAGGGCCGCTCGATAGTGATCGGGCCAAGCACCGTCAGAACCTGCTTGGCGCGCACCTGGTGGAAGCGCGCCTGGTGGCCGCAGGCACACGCCACCGTGAGTTCGACCTCGGTGGGTGCGCTCAGCAGACGCTCCAGCGCTTTCGCGCCGAGGTGATGGCTCGCGGCGCGGGTCGCCATTTCGACCGCCTCCAAGTCGCATTGGCCGCTCTTGCGCAAGCCGGTGAAAATGACTTCCAAAAGCGCGGCTATTTCCCGCGCCGCCTCGCGCTGGACTGCCTCGACCGTTTTTTTTCCGCCCCGGTCCACGACTCCTCGGCCGGCCGGGAGCGGCAGATCTTCTCGTTGACCTCCAGCAATTCCCGGCTCAACTCGCGGAATTGATGAAACGCTTCCACCTCGCGCTGCGCCTTGCGCAGTTCGGCCGGTGAAGCGAAAGACTCGCTGACTGTCTTTCCACTCACTTTACGGGTCAGTCGATAGTTTGGACCGTGGCCCTGCTGGCCCGCCTTGTGGCACCGGCAATCCGACTTCCCGCAGCGCCCGGTGATGCTGCTAACCGAACCGCTCCGAAAGTCGCCCAAATTGAGAATGCGCCCGAGAATCGCGGAGCGCTGTTGTTCCAGCACGGCCAGAGAATCAGGCAAGATCGCACCTCCATTCCTAACGTATCACTACGTAAGGATTCAGACCACAAAAAAAGAACGCCGCCAATCGCTACAATTTTGTCGCACACCCCGGCGAACCACGGGCCCCGGTTCGGCTGCCGCTGCCGCCGTACAATAAAAGACAGTGCCATCCCCGACCCAGGCCGCGCACACAACCGGCTCCGCGCCCAGTTTGCCGAAAAACCGCATCAGGGGGTCTCGAGTTATTTTTCCCACTCGCATCGGGCCATCGAGCGATTTAAGCCCAATCGCACGACTGGGATGCGGGCATGTTTACGACAAAACCGCGTCGGCTCGACTAGTTTATCCAAACGGTTTGCAGTCCAGCTTCACATATGACACACTCAACCGCGTGACCGCGCTAAGCAACGCCGCGGCCAACTACACCTATACGCTCGATGGCACGGTTGGCAACCGCACGGGAGTGACCGAAAAGCTGGCGACCTCGCCCAGCGCCCAGATGGTGGGATGGAGCTACGACGGCATCTATCGGCTGACTAACGAAAACATCAGTGCCGATCCGAACGCGAAGGCCGGCAGCGTGACTTATGGCCTCGATCCGGTAGGCAATCGCCTATCCCTAGGCTTGTCGCAGGGCGCGAACCTTCCCGGCATCTCGCCCATCCAGTCCGGCAGCATCAGCTACGATCCCGACGACCGCCTCAGCACCGAAACATACGACGCCAACGGCAACACCTTGACCAGCGGCGGCAAAACCTTCGCCTACGACTTCGAGAATCGCCTCAAGAGCATGAACAACGGAGCCGTGACCATCCAATACGACGCCGATGGCAATCGTATCGCGAAGACGGTCAACGGCGTAACCACGCGCTACTTAGTCGATGACCTGAACCCCACCGGCTACGCGCAAGTAGTCGAGGAGGTCACCGCCGGCGCAGTGACGCGAACTTACACCTACGGCCTCCAGCGCATCGACGAGAACCAGCCCATAAGCAACACCTGGACGCCGAGCTTCTACGGCTATGACGGCGGTGGCACAGTCCGCCTCCTGACCGAATCCACCGGCACGGTCACCGACACCTACGATTACGACGCCTGGGGAAATGCGGTAAACACGACCGGCTCGACGCCAAACGTATACCTCTATCGCGGTGAGCCGAACGACTCGGATTTGGGCTTCTACTATCTCCGTGCACGCTTTTACAATCCGCTAACCGGGCGCTTCGTTTCCACCGACCCCCAAACCGCCGTGCTCACCGATCCATCCACGCTACATCGCTACCTCTACGCGAACGCCGACCCGGTGAATCGTATTGATCCTACTGGGCGTGCGAGCATAATTGAGTACACGCTGCTAATCCACCTCATTGGACCTTTAACGTGGCCGAGGTTTGCCTTCCCCACGGTCGCGTGCCTCTGGGACCTGGGCGGTGGTCAAGCGGGGGGCGGCGAACAGGCCGCACGCATGACGGGCGACGCTCAGACAAGTTGCGGCTGCAACAACTGCAAGGTGCGTCCTGTCCCGCCGGGGAGCAAGGGCGGCCCCGAGGTCTGTGCTTACTACGACGATCTCTGCAAATCCTGCGGCGATAAGTACGGGTGCAGGGCAGGCGCCTGCTGCAGGAGTTTCGGCAATAGTCCAAAAGCCAACTGTGTTCGACTTTGCTTGCTACCTGCCGACATGCGCTGCTTGAAGTATTCCTGCACGGATAAGGGAACGCCAGATCCAGAGCTATTGAAGAAATGCAGGATCCGTATTCATATCCACTGTTATCTAAAGTGTGATTTCCGTCCCTTGCCCTGGCAATTTGACTTTCTCAAATGCGTTCAGACTGGAATAGGGAACTAGCGTCGATACCTAGGAGGGCACAGCCCATGCGCAAGTTCGTCACCATCGCCGTCGGCGCTAGTCTCACAATGTGGCTTCTGCTATACGTGGGTGAAGCAAGCGAGTTGCCGCCGCCTTGGGGAAGCGTCTTGTGGATACTCACGATTGTGTGCCCGAGCGTCTGCTTCTGGTTTTTGATGGGAGCTACAAAGAACACTGCTGCGGATGCGAAAGGGGCTCCCAGTACCCTCGTCTGGACCGTGATGTCCGCGGCCCTGATCTGCACTAGCCTCGCCTTGTCACAGATCGGTCAAACCTCAGCGTTGAGTGCAAATCCGGCGATGAGTTCGGCCGTCCTAGCTACGTACGCTGCGGGCCTTGTCCTTGGCTTGTCTGCATTGGTGCGCTGGCCAAGAGCGAGGCGGTACATCCTCACGAATCGGCTTCTGGGGCTCTTAGCACTCGCAGCCACAGCGAGTCTCGATTTGGGAGCCTGGGTGACAACTAGCATCTTCGCAATCAAGACGACTCTCGGGCCTGCCAGCTCCGTGATGCTTGACTTGTTCTGCTTGGGTATAGTGTTGCTGGTTTTTCTGGCTTTGCTAAATGAGGCGCTTATTCAAGCCGCGGCAGCCATGGCTGCGCTTGTTGGTCTTGCATTGGCGTATTTCTTGCCACTGGACGTGTTTCTATCGCTCTGGCTGAACGGAGTCTTTTTTTGGCCACTGGTGATTTTCAGCGCTCTTGCACTTGAAGCCGTCGTCTTACGCTTTGTGCGTGTATCGGCAATATAGTGCTCTCGTCTCGCAGCGGTGGGAGAGCAAGAGACAAGGAGCGAGAATGTCGTAGTATTGTCGCGTAGCAGCCAAGACACAAGCTCGGCCTGGACGGCACGCGGGTGCTTCTCATCGGTCAAAGATGGGCACACCGAAGAGCAAGGGTTTCATTTGCATGCCACAAACCTTGAACGCTGTAACCGGAGCCTTTGGGTACACCGGCAAGTATATAACCCGGAAACTCCTCGCGCGGGGTGAAACGGTCGTGACGTTGACTAGTAAGCAGGACCGCTCAAGTGAATTCGGCGGCCTGGTCAAAGCATTCCCTTACAGGTTCGACAGGCCAGAACTCATGGCGGAAGCGATTGCGGGAGCACGCGTGCTCTATAACACATACTGGGTACGCTTCTCCCGGGGTGCTAACACACACGAACAGGCTGTGGCCAATACCATTGCTCTTATCAAGGCGGCCCGCATGGCGAGAGTGGAACGCATCGTCCACATCAGCATTACAAATCCAGACCGCAGTTCGGCTCTGCCCTATTTCCGGGGCAAGGCACTCCTGGAAGAGGAAATCCGGAAGTCGGGGCTCGCTTACTCGATCGTCCGCCCGGCCGTCGTTTTCGGGCCGGAAGATATCCTCATCAATAACGTCGCGTTCTTGCTGAGGAAGATGCCCGTGTTTCTGATTCCAGGGAAAGGTCACTATCGCCTGCAGCCAATTTTCGTGGAGGACCTCGCCACGATCATGGTGGAGTCGGCTGCGAGATCCGGCGACGTAACGATGGACGCCGTCGGGCCGGAGCAACCCTCGTTTGATGAACTGGTGAAGGCGGTCGCCCGCACCGTGCACAGTCGGGCCATTGTCGTACACGCTCCGTCCAGCATGGCATTCCTGGCAGCGCGAGTGCTTGGCAAGTTCTCTGGCGACGTAGTCTTGACGCGGGACGAGCTTACAGGATTAATGGCCAATCTACTTATTGTGAAGTCAGAGCCAACCGGATCAACTCTCCTCAGTCGCTGGCTGACCGCCAACGCCCTCACGCTTGGCCGGACATACGCCTCTGAGGTAAGCCGACACTATGCTAGAAACACAGTGACAAGAAACACAGTGACAGACGGAAAGTAGCCCAATGCCAATCACCCTTCGCCTGAAGTTGCGTGGCTGTCTAGCTCTTGGCGCGCTCCTTGCCGTGTGCGCCGGTCACGCGCAAACCAATGTGCCCCGCCACGCCGTGCCGGTATCCGCGGCCGCGATGTTGTTAGCGCCGAACACCTCCCGCGGTTCCGATAAAGCTCCCATCACCGTCCTCATCTTCTCCGATTTCGAGTCCTTCCCCTGCGCGCGCTCCGCGAGCGTCCTCTCCGGATTGCTCCAACAGACCAGAGACGTCCGCGTGATCTTCAAACACGCTCCCGCGGCCTCGAATCCCAACGCGCTCCTCGCGCATGAAGCGGCGCTGGCGGCTGGGGCGCAAGGTAAGTTCTGGGAGATGCACGACACACTCTTCGAGAATCAGACCAAGCTCACCCGCGCCGACTTACTCGGCTACGCCCAGTCGCTCGGCCTCGACTTAACCGCGTTCCAGCAGGCGCTCGACAACCACACCTACCGCCCCATCGTCGAGCGCGACCTGGCCGAAGCCGCCGGGCTCGGCGTCACCACCACGCCGACGTTCTTCGTCAACGGCCGCCGCCTGGTCGGCCCGCAAGGCTACGCGTCGCTCGGCGCCGTGATCGAGTCGCTCCTCGCCGGCATCCCACCCGACAAACGCGTGCAACCAGAGATCGTCGCCTCTGGCCCCGCGCAGCAGATCAACCTTGCGCGCGCCCCGACGCGCGGCCCCGCCACCGCGCCCATCAGCCTGGTCGAGTTCAGTGACTTCGAGTGTCCCTTCTGCGCCGTCACCGCCCCGGTCGTCCGCCAACTCCTGCTCGCCTATCCGAGTCAGTTGCGATTCGCCTTCAAACACTACCCGCTCCCCATGCACAAAGAAAGCCCGCTGGCCCACGAAGCCGCCCTCGCCGCCGGCGCCCAAGGCAAGTTCTGGGAGATGCACGATGTCCTCTTCGACGGCCAGGACAAGCTGACCCGCGACGACCTCATAGCCAAAGCGAAGCAACTGAACCTGGACGTACTGCGGTTCACCAAGGACCTGGACAGCCACCGGTTCAAGTCGCAGGTGGAGGCCGACCGGCAGGAAGGGAACCGGCTGGGGGTAGACGGGACGCCGTTCTTTTTCCTGAACGGTCATGCGATCAGCGGAGGCGTAGGCTTGCCGGAGTTTAAGCAGTTGATTGACGCCGCCCTGAAGGAATCGGCAGGGGTAGCGAAGCCGGTAGCTGCCCGGTAGGAAGCTTGGCGCGTAGGCTCGCGGAGCGGCAGCGCCGCCGCTGGCCGCTCGGGGGGCGCCGTGGTGGGGCGGAATCGGCCGGTTACCGGGCGGTAACGGAGGCGCGGGGAAAAGACGATGCTTCGCATCGGCTGAAGGGGTGACACGTCACCCCTGGCAGGGTGGCGTATGCAAACGCGGTGTTTGCGTATGCTAACGTTTTTTGCTGGCAACTGGTTGCAGGGAACAGCGCCAATTTCAGTTGCGGCTCCCGTTCGCGTACGGTAACGCGTTGATTTTCCGTTGAGCCGCCATCTTCGGCGCGCGCGGACTCATCACGGATTTCATGTTTCCAGTTCTCGCGCCGAATGCGGTTGCTTTCCTTCTTGGCTTCCCACTTGTAGCCCCAGTAGGCGCCGTTGCCGCGTTTGGGGCCGCAGTGTTCGGTCTTCTTGGCTTCGTAGCCCATCAGCGGTAAGCCTCCTTGCGATGAAGCACGCGGGAGATCTCCAGGTACTCGCCCTTGTCGCGGAAGAAGACGCGGTGGTCCTGAGCGCGAAGGCGGATCAGGGGCGGCTCGATACTCCGAAGCTGCTTCGTGTTCCCCTCGCCGGTCTGGGCGTAGCGGGCCACCGTTTTGAGAATCTGCAGGGCGATGGGCTGCTCGATGCCGCGGATGTCGGCTTTGGCCTGCGTGGCCCAGACGATGCGCTTACCCATTGCGGTGGGGCGTTTCTTCCGACAGCGGCTCCCGGCCCATCTTGTCCCAATCGTCCATGGTCAAGCCGAACTCCGCCAGGACTTCCTCGTGTGGAATCGGCTGGTTGTGTTTGAGCCATTCGTCGGCCTCGGCGACGGCCTTGCGTTCGGCAGGGCTCAGGGTGTCACGGTCTTCCTCAAGCGAGACCATGGTTTCGAGCAGATGAACCACGGCGGCGAGCGGGCCGGGGCCGAGCTGGTCGAGCAGGCGATGGGCGTGCTGTACGTCAGCGGCCATTGTGTTCTCCCATGGAGCCGTTCTTGCGCGAGGCGCCGGCGGCGACTAAAGAATTCACCAGCCTAACAACGGCCTTCTGATCTCGTTCCGGCAGAGTCGAGATCATCTGGAACCTCTTCCACTGCCTGCGGGCTTCGGAGTCGTCGTTGACGCGTTCGACCTTGAGCGCCTTCACGCCCAGCAGTTCGTCCGTGGTCACCTTGAGCGCCTTAGCCAGGGCGATCACGGCGGGTGCAGGGGGAAACCCGGCTTCCGTTTCGTAATAGGAAACCGCGCGCTGGGTGGTTGCGGCGGCTTCGGCAAGCTGGACTTGAGTCAGCCCGCGCGCTTTGCGGATGGCCTGAAGCCGCTCCCCGAAACTAGTCTCTCCGTACTTCTTTCTGGGCATCGCATCCGCGATTGTAAACGGCATATGCAGAATCCTTTCAGACCGTGCTGTTGACATGACTTCCGTATTACGTATACTCTCAGAGACGGTAACCCGAGGTCAAGTGGGTTCCTCAAAACGTGTGAGGCCCCCACTTGACAAGTTTTCGAAGGAGGCCGGTTTTCATGGCGCGCATCCCGGATGAAGAGATCGAGCGGCTAAAGAAGGAAATCGCCATCGAGCGGTTGGTGACGGGCTTCGGCGTCGAGCTGAAGCGGTCGGGCGCAAACCTGGTGGGGCGGTGCCCGTTTCACGAAGACCGCACGCCGTCGCTGATCGTGACGCCGTCCACTAATCTCTGGCGCTGCATGGGCAAGTGCAACGTGGGCGGCTCGACCATCGATTGGGTCATGCGGACGCAGGGGGTGAGCTTCCGTCACTCAGTTGAACTACTGAGAGCCGATCATCCCTCTTTAGCCGCCGGGAATGGCCACGTGGTGCGTCAGGCCACTACAGCCAAGCTTCCATCGCCGATTACGCATGACGCCGACGACCAACAGACCTTGCGCGATGTGGTGCGGTTCTACCACGACACGCTGAAGGAATCGCCGGAAGCACTGCGGTACCTGGAAAGCCGCGGCCTCACGCATCCCGAGATGATCGAGCACTTCAAGCTGGGCTTTGCCAATCGCAAACTCGGGCTCACACTGCCGGAGAAGAATCGCAAGGCCGGCGCGGAACTGCGCGGACGGTTGGAACGGCTGGGCATTCTGCGGGAGACCTCGGGGCATGAGCACATGAACGGGTCTGTGGTGTTTCCGATCTTCTCGCTCGATGGCGACGTGCTGGGGATGTACGGGCGCAAGGTCGGCGAAGGCTTGCGGCCCGGCACGCCACTGCACCTGTACCTGCCGGGGCCGCATCGCGGCGTGTGGAACGAAGAGGCACTCATCGCATCGAAAGAAGTCATCCTGTGCGAGTCGATCATCGACGCGCTGACGTTCTGGTGCGCGGGCTACCGCAACGTGACGGCCAGCTACGGCGTGAACGGCTTCACCGACGATCACCGGGCCGCACTGAAGAAGCACGGCACCGCGCGGGTACTGATCGCTTACGACCGCGACGAAGCCGGAGAGAAGGCCGCGGCAGAACTCGCCAGTGAGTTGCTGGCGATGGGCATCGAGTGTTTCCGCGTGCTGTTTTCGAAAGGCATGGATGCCAACGAGTACGCGTTGAAAGTGCAGCCGGCGGCGAAGAGCCTGGTGATGCTGTTGAACCAGGCGCACTGGCTCGGCAAGGGTCAACCGCCGCGTCAGGGCACGGAGAAAGCCGCGGAGAAAGTCATCGTCGAGCCCGTGGCAGAGGAGCCGATCGCCGACTCAAAAACGGCGGCTAAAGAAAGAACAACAGCGCAGCCAGTTCTTTCTTTAGCCGCTGACGTGGCGCCACGCGAGGACACGCCGGCACAGGCGGAAGTGCGGGCGCATGAGATCGTCATTGCGCGCGACGACCGGCGCTACCGCATCCGTGGGTTTGCCGAGAACACCAGCTACCATCTGCTGAAAATCAATCTGCTGGCCTCGCGCGGTGACGGCTTCCACGTGGACACGTTCAACCTGTACGCCGCGCATCAGTGCGCCGCGTTCGTCAAACAAGCTGCGCTCGAACTGGGTGTGAGTCAGGAAATCGTCAAGGGCGATCTGCGGCACGTGCTGGGACAACTGGAGGCCATGCAGGACGAGCAGATACGCGCCGCGCTCACGCCGAAGCCGCGCGAAGTCACCATGAGCGAAGAGGACCGCACGACCGCGCTGGAGCTGTTGCGCGATCCGAATCTGCTGGAGCGCGTTGCGACCGACTTCGGACGCTGCGGCCTGGTGGGCGAGGAAACCAACAAGCAAGTCGCCTATCTGGCCACCGTCTCGCGACACCTGGACTCGCCGCTGGCCGTGATGGTGCAGTCATCGTCGGCCGCCGGCAAAAGCTCGCTGATGGACGCGGTGCTGCAGTTTGTGCCAGACGAAGAGCGCATTCAGTACTCGTCGATGACCGGGCAATCGCTGTTCTACATGGGCGAGATGGATCTGAAACACAAGGTGCTGGCCATCGTGGAAGAGGAAGGCGCGCGGAGCGCGGCCTACGCGCTGAAGCTGCTGCAAAGCGAAGGCGCGCTGTCGATCGCATCCACGGGCAAAGATCCGGCCACGGGCAAACTGGTGACGCATCAGTACCGCGTCGAAGGCCCGGTGATGATGTTCCTCACCACCACCGCCATCGACATCGACGAAGAGCTACTGAACCGCTGTCTGGTATTGGCGGTGAACGAGGACCGCGAGCAGACGCAGGCCATCCACCGGCTACAGCGCGAGCAGCAAACGCTCGAAGGCCTCATGCGGCGCGAGGAACGGCGCGGCCTGGTGCGCCTACACCAGAACGCGCAGCGATTGCTGAAACCGATGCTGGTGGTGAATCCGTACGTCGAGGAGCGGCGGTTTCCCGACACGCTGACGCGCATGCGGCGCGACCACTTGAAATACCTGACGCTGATCCGCGCGATTGCGCTGCTGCACCAGCATCAGCGGACGGTGAAGACGGAGCGCGGCATCCGCTACATCGAAGCCACGCGGGAAGACATCGCCACGGCGGACCGGCTGATGGAAGAGCTGATGCGGCGTTCGTTGGACGAGTTGCCAGCACAGACGCGGCGCCTGCTGGGGCTGATTGATGCGGCGGTGGTCGGAGAATGTCAGCGGCTGAAGATGGATCGCGCCGATTTTCGTTTTAGCCGCAAGGACGTTCGCGGGTGGACACAGTGGGGCGACACCGTTTTGAAAAAACACCTGGGGCGGTTGGAGGACATGGAATACCTGCTGGTGCATCGCGGCGGGCGCGGCCAGAGCTTCGTGTATGAGCTGCTGCCGGGGCTAACCGATGGGTACGACAAAAAGAAGTCGCCCCTGGAGGCGGAGAAGTCGCCCTCAAGTCGCCCCCAAGTCGCGGGGGTGTCGCGGGGTGGTCGCCCCCACGAAACCCACATGAACACTGGCGCAAACGGCATTTTCGCACGAAAACCGGTAAATGGCACTGATACCGGGGTCGGCCCAAGTCCTGTCATAGGTATGGGCGCCGGAGGCCGCTGACCGTGGCCCGCCGCTCGAAGCAACCGCTCGCGCCGGCCTCTTTCGACGCGTTGGACGCGGCCACCAACCAGTATCTCGATTGGATCGCCACCCACAACTTTTCCCCCGACACGGTGGCCTCGCGCCGCGAATATCTCGGCTACTTCCACACCTGGTGCCGCGAGCGCGGTCTGGAATCTCCGGTCGAAATCACGCGGCCGATCCTGGAGCGCTACCAGCGCTGGCTGTTTCATTACCGCAAGCACAACGGCCAACCGCTCGGCTTCCGCACGCAGGCGACGCGCCTGGCGGCGTTGAAAGGCTTCTTCCAGTGGCTGGCGCGGCACAACTATCTGCTGCACAATCCGGCGAGCGAACTGGTGCTGCCGCGCATCGAGCACCGCTTGCCCAAGTACGTGCTCACGGCCGCCGAAGCCGAGCAGGTGTTGCAACAGCCCGACACCAGCCAGGCCAGCGGCTTGCGCGACCGCGCCATTCTGGAGACGTTCTACTCGACCGGAATGCGTCGCATGGAACTGGCGAACTTGAAGGTCTACGATCCCGACGCCGAGCGCGGCACGATCATGATTCGCCAGGGCAAGGGCCGCAAGGATCGCACCATCCCCATCGGCGAACCCGCGCTGGCGTGGATCGCGAAGTATCTCGCCGATGCGCGCGCGCACCTTCTCACCGGCTCCGACGACGGCACGCTGTTCCTCAATGACATGGGCCAGCCCTACGAGCGCCGTCAACTCACGGGCCTGGTGCGGCGCTATCTGATCGCTTCCGAGATCGGCAAGATCGGCGGATGCCACCTGTTCCGCCACACCGTCGCCACTCTAATGCTGGAGAACGGCGCCGACATCAAGGTGATTCAACAACTGCTCGGCCACGTGAAAATCACCACCACGGAGATCTACACCCATGTCGCGATCAACCTGCTCAAACAGGTCTATTCCGCGACCCACCCAGCCGCGCACCTGAAGCGCGCAGAAGCCGCCGCCGACCTGCTGGCCGCGCTCGACACCGAAGCCGCCGAGGAAGACGACACCGAAATCTGAGCGGACGGCACCGCCGTTCCCCCGCCAGGTTCTCTCTCCCCTGGACCCCTCACGCTCCGGCACCCCCTTCTCTATGGAATCCCCAGGGAGAGAGAGACCCTTCTCCCGCGCCGGATGGTTGGATGCGTTCGCGTCCGCTCACGCCCGGCGCTCCTGTAGGGGGACCGGCGGCGAACCGGGTGCGCGACAAAAATGTAGACCGTCATGCGGCTGACGAGCGATCCGCCCAGTAGTCTTCGAATCTGCGGCTGAGGCGGCAGCAACGCAGTGCGACGATGGCGTTGGCGCCGCGGACGGTCCAGAACATGCCGGATCGTTTCAGGCGCACACCAATCACGGTCTTGCAGCCGGCCTCGATGACGCCGGATCCGACGAAAAGGCCTTGGGCTCGGAAGGTCGGATAGCGCATCCTCTCGGCGTTGCGTTCCAGATACTCGGCTTCGTTTTTGACGGATTTGGCGAGTTCCTCGGAGGCGGGCTGGAGCGCGCCGAGGGTTTTCACCAATGCTTCGATCTTGCCCTTTTCCAGACGGTCCAGACAGCGGGCAAGCCAGCGTTGGCGGGCCTTGTCGTCGCCTGGGAACAGTTTGGCGGAGAGTTCCCAGAGGTGCTGGCGGGCGTGGTAGAGATCGACGATCTGAATCGCGCCGGGGAAGTGCTGGTCGGCCAAATTCCAGATCCACACGGCGCCATCGCCGAGCAGCACTTTCTTCAGCGCCCGGCTCCAGCCGCGCCGCCAGGCTTCGGTGTAAAGGCGCAAGCCGAACTGCTCGGCCGATTCAATCGCGCCCACGTAGGAGGTGGAATCCTCATCGCGCACCGGGCGGCCCTCCGCATCGGTCGTGGTCTGGGTGAAGAGGCAGCCGAGTTTGACCTCGCGCGTGTGCGCCGGCTGGCCCTCGATCTTGCCGGCGCGGTCTTCGGTTTCGGCCTTCACCACCGGAATGCCCGTGCCGTCCATCTCGATGTAGAGCAGCGGCACGGCGGGCGCGCAAACCTCCGGCAGTTCCAGTTGTTTGGCCTGTAGGATGGCGGCCTGCTCACGGGCTTCGATGCCGGCGCCGATGTCCTCGGTATGACGCTCCACGGCTTTGGCGGGAACCTCAATACCAGCCAGCAACCCGAGTTGCTCGCGGCTCTGCTCGAAACTCGCTTCACTCCCCACCACCGCCATCATGCGCCGCACGCCCGGCGAACACGCTACCCCTTCCACGTCCAGTTCGCGGTCGCGCGGACTGCAGCCCGCGTGACAGTGCGGACACACGTAATAGGGCCGCTCGATAGTGATCGGGCCAAGCACCGTCAGAACCTGCTTGGCGCGCACCTGGTGGAAGCGCGCCTGGTGGCCGCAGGCACACGCCACCGTGAGTTCGACCTCGGTGGGTGCGCTCAGCAGACGCTCCAGCGCTTTCGCGCCGAGGTGATGGCTCGCGGCGCGGGTCGCCATTTCGACCGCCTCCAAGTCGCATTGGCCGCTCTTGCGCAAGCCGGTGAAAATGACTTCCAAAAGCGCGGCTATTTCCCGCGCCGCCTCGCGCTGGACTGCCTCGACCGTTTTTTTTCCGCCCCGGTCCACGACTCCTCGGCCGGCCGGGAGCGGCAGATCTTCTCGTTGACCTCCAGCAATTCCCGGCTCAACTCGCGGAATTGATGAAACGCTTCCACCTCGCGCTGCGCCTTGCGCAGTTCGGCCGGTGAAGCGAAAGACTCGCTGACTGTCTTTCCACTCACTTTACGGGTCAGTCGATAGTTTGGACCGTGGCCCTGCTGGCCCGCCTTGTGGCACCGGCAATCCGACTTCCCGCAGCGCCCGGTGATGCTGCTAACCGAACCGCTCCGAAAGTCGCCCAAATTGAGAATGCGCCCGAGAATCGCGGAGCGCTGTTGTTCCAGCACGGCCAGAGAATCAGGCAAGATCGCACCTCCATTCCTAACGTATCACTACGTAAGGATTCAGGCCACAAAAAAAGAACGCCGCCAATCGCTACAATTTTGTCGCACACCCCGGCGAACCACGGGCCCCGGTTCGGCTGCCGCTGCCGCCGTACAATAAAAGACAGTGCCATCCCCGACCCAGGCCGCGCACACAACCGGCTCCGCGCCCAGTTTGCCGAAAAACCGCATCAGGGGGTCTCGAGTTATTTTTCCCACTCGCATCGGGCCATCGAGCGATTTAAGCCCAATCGCACGACTGGGATGCGGGCATGTTTACGACAAAACCGCGTCGGCTCGACTAGTTTATCCAAACGGTTTGGAATCCACGTTCTCGTACGACACGCTCAACCGTGTAACCGCGCTGAGCAACGCCGCGGCCACCTACACTTATACTCTCGACGGAACGGTAGGCAACCGCACGGCGGTGACCGAAAAGCTGGCGATTTTGCCAAGCGCACGGATGGTGGGATGGAGCTACGACGGCATCTACCGCATAACTAACGAAAACATCAGTGCCGACCCGAACTCGAAGGCCGGCAGTGTAACTTACGGCCTCGACCCGGTTGGCAATCGCCTATCGCTGGGCCTGTCGCAGGGATCGAACCTTCCTGGCATTTTGCCCATTCAGTCTGGCAGCATCGCCTACGATCCGGACGACCGCCTCTCGACCGAGACCTACGACGCCAACGGCAACACCCTAGCCATCGGCGGCAAGACCTTCGCCTACGACTTCGCGAACCGCCTGAAAAGCATGGCGGCCAACTCCGTCTCCGTGACGGTGCAATATGACGGCGATGGCAACCGCGTCGCCAAGACAGTCAACGGCGTGACCACGCGCTATCTGGTCGATGACCTGAACCCCACCAGCTACGCGCAAGTAGTCGAAGAGGTCACTGGCACCACCGCCAGCTGCATTTACACGTACGGCCTCCAACGCATCAGTCAGAACCAGGTTATCAACAGCGCCTGGACGCCAAGCTTCTACGGCTATGACGGCGGTGGCACAGTCCGGCTGTTGACTGACGCTACCGGCACGGTCACCGACACCTACGATTACGACGCCTGGGGCAACGAGGTCAACACTGCTGGCTCAACGCCGAACGTTTATCTTTACCGAGGTGAACAATATGACCCGGACCTTGGCCTCTACTGCCTGCGTGCTCGTCTGTACAACCCTGCGGACGGCCGGTTCTTGACGCGAGACCCGTGGACTGGAGTAGTCAAGAAGCCCGGCACACTTCACAAGTATCTGTACGCCGCCGGCGACCCGGTCGACAACAGAGACCCCAGCGGCATGGACACAATACCGATGCCTTGGCCGGTTCCCGTCCCTCAGCCGACTCCTCAGCCAGCACCCAACCCCCAGGCGAGGAGGCCGGCATTCTCGGAATACGTGATGTTAGCCCTAGCGTTTGCCCTCAATCCCGCAGTTGACAAAGCAGTGTACAACGTAGGGCAAACGGTCAAATGCAAATGGGTGATCGCAGTAGATCAGCTGGAGGGCGCGGCAAACAGCGCCCTGCTTGGCGCGATGGGCGAAGGGGGGAGCGGCGGAGGGGGATCGGGAGGAACGGGCGGCCCAGGCGATGGGGACCCGGATTCCGGCCCAATACCATCGAAGGGGTGCATTTTCACGGGCAGGGGTCCCGACCTCGGGAACGGCACAAGCTGGTGTATGTACACCTGCATGACCCGCATGGGGAACCAGGTTATTCCTTGCTTGCAGGATGCATGCAAGCCATGTCCCAGGACGTACGAACCAAAGCCTGGAGGCTACTCCTGGGTTCCGAGAGACCCGAGCAGCAAGGTGTGCCAATGACGCCAGCAAGTCCTACCTGGGGGATGCCGATGGGTGAGGTGATCGCGGCGCGTCGGCTTGTAATGGTCGATGACGTCGGGTCAGAAAAGGCGATCGAAGTCAGACTAGGAAAGCCTGTGGAGGCAGGCGAGGCGTATGGATATTACTGTCCGTTTGAGGTCCGCGGATTTGGCAGCGGAAACGCGAAATCTGTTCGGGGCGACGACAGCGTGAACGCGCTTCAAAACGCCCTGGCGGCGCTGAACGCGGAGATGTGCATTATTGGATGCAACTTCGAGCTTCGCCGCGAGGGCCACCTTGGCGCTAGCACCGGCTTTCTGGACATGCCCCTGCTGCGGGCAACATGGAAATCCTGGTTTGTCGATGCTGACTACAGTAAAGCCGTTAGTCTTGCAATCCCCCTTGCCAAGGGGGGCGTTGCGTTTGCACAGAAGATACTGGGTATCGCCAAATTTGTCGGATGGGGTTCGCCGGTCGATATCCCAGGCGCTGTCCTTTGGCTCGCAAGCGCTGCGGAACAGGGTGAACCGGATGCCTGCGATCTCCTCGCCGGAATCTACCTCAATGGGTGTCCCGATGTGCCAGTGAATCTAGAGTTGGCCAAGCGTTACCAGGAAATGGCGCACTACTACGGATTTCAAGGCAATGGGCCATCAGTCCCAAACGAGGACGGGCAAAGGACAGGGGACGGCGGAAACGAAGGAAACCAGTAACAGACCGTTTGCGTTTGCCAGCACAGATGTTCGGACACACCTGATCTGTGGCACTTTTCGTGACGAAGTCCGACCCAAATGAAACCGCATCTCTATCTGCTTCTTGCCGCGCTGCTGATTCACGCCGCGCCCCGGATCGCCACACCCCAAGCCAACCGGGTGCCGGAGCCATCCCAGCCAGTCTCCACCCTCCGCGGCTCCGACAAGGCCCCCATCACCATCCTCGTCTTCTCCGACTTCGAATCTTTCCCCTGCGCGCGGTCCGCTAGCGTCATCGACGGCTTGCTCCAACAGACGCGCGACGTCCGCGTGATCTTCAAGCACGCGCCCGCGGGGTCGAATCCGCACGCGCTGCTCGCGCATGAAGCGGCGCTGGCGGCTGGGGCGCAGGGTAAGTTCTGGGAGATGCACGACACGCTCTTCGAGAATCAGACCAAACTTACCCGCGCCGACTTACTCGGCTACGCTAAGTCACTCGGCCTCGACTTAGCCGTGTTCGAGCGCGCGCTCGACAACCACACCTACCGCCCCATCGTCGAGCGCGACCTGGCCGAAGCCAAAGCGCTCAGCGTCACCACCACGCCGACGTTCTTCGTCAACGGCCGCCGCTTGGTTGGGCCGCAAGGCTACGCGTCGCTCGGCGCGGTCATTGAATCGCTCCTCGCCGGCGTCCCGCCCGACAAGCGCGTGCAAGCCGAACTCGTCGCCGCCGGCCCGGCGCAGCAGATCGACCTCGCACGCGCCCCCACGCGCGGCCTCGCAACCGCGCCTATCAGCCTGGTCGAGTTCAGCGACTTCGAGCCCCTTCTGCGCCATGACCGCCCCGGTGGTCCGCCAACTCCTGCTCGCCTATCCAAGTCAAGTGCGATTCGCGTTCAAAAACTACCCACTGCCGATGCACAAAGAAAGCCCCCTGGCCCACGAAGCCGCCGCAGCCGCCGGCGCCCAAGGCAAGTTCTGGGAGATGCACGACCTGCTCTTCGCCGAGACGGCGGGGACAGACACCACTGTCCACGCGGCGCAAACGGCGCGCCTTGGGACAGCGGTGTCAGTCCCATTCACGCGCAACGACCTGATCGCCAAAGCGCAACAACTGCACCTGGACGTCGCGCGATTCACCAAGGACCTGGACACTCACCGCTTCAAACCGCAAGTGGACCAAGACCGCCAGGAAGGCAACCGCCTCGGCGTAGACGGCACCCCATACTTCTTCATCAACGGCCACGCCATCAGCGGCGGCGCCAGCCTCGAAGACTTCAAGCACCTGATCGACGCCGCCCTAAAGGAAACCGCCGCGCCAATCGCAACTCCCGTTCCCTCCCGGTAAGCCAAAGCGCGCCGAACCGGCCGTCTGCAACAGATTGCAACACATTGCAACCGTTTGAAACCGTTTGAAACAGCTGCGGCGCCCAGACGGCCCGAATCCGCCGTCTGCAACAGATTGAAACCAATTGCAACAGTTTGCAACACGAGCGTGTTGGGAAACCCGGGGGAAACCATG
>CAVXJY010000024.1:0-92802 GCA_963761855.1 Bryobacterales bacterium
GACGAATGCCAGGAACTGCAGCGCGCCGACGAAAACACGCGCAGTGGGAAAGTTGCCTTCTTCGCGCGCCTTTTTCATGCGCCGCTGCGTGGGTTGCTCTGTCTTTTGATCTTTCTCCGCCATACCGTTACCGGGCGATGAGACCGCGCATGACGCTAAAGCTGGATTTCATCCCGGCCAGGTAGAGAGTGGGTAAGAGCAGCGCCAACCAGCACAGCAGCCCTAGACCGATCAACATCTTCACGGGAAAAGCGATCATGAGGAGTTGCAGTTGGGAGTTGACGCGTCCGAGCAGTGCTAAGGAGACGTCAACCATGACCAGGATGGCAATCATGGGAAGCGCCAGCCGCAGCCCGGTGCTGATCATGCTCGATCCCAGAGAGAGCACTTGTCCCGCCGCCCCACGAGTGAGCACGAATGTGCCGGCGGGCCAAGTCTCCAGGCTGCGTGCGAAGACACGCAGGACTTCGCGGTCGATTCCGGTGGCGAAGAACAGGAGGCCAGCGGCAAGTTGCGAAAAGGTGACGAGCACGGTTGTGAATCGGCTTGAGTGTTCGGATCGACGATCGTGGCAAAGCCGTAGCCGGCCTGCAAGCCCATCACCTGTGCTCCTACGGCCAGCGATTCGCTGACAAACGCCACGGTCAACCCGATGCCGATTCCTAAACCGGCTTCGGCCAGCACCCACATCAGGAACAACCCCGCGGAAGGTGTGGCCGCGACCCGGGGCCATTCGGGAAACAGGGCCATCGTGATCCCCAGCGACAAGATGACGCGTGCCGGACTGAGGACAGCGGTCACGCCGGGAAGAGGCACAAAAATGAACACGCCGCCAACGCGGATCAGAGTCAGGACGAACCCCAAAAGCGTCGATATGGACAGAACCAGCTCACCGCGCATAGCGGCTGAGGTCTCCCAGGATGAGGACCGTGTATGCAGTCATCTTTTGCAGCATCCAGGGCAACGCCAGAATGAACGCGGCGAGGAATGCCATGAGCCGTGGAATAGCGTTGAAGGCCGAATCCTGAATGGAGGTGAGGATCTGAATGAGGCTCATCACGATGCCGACGATGAAACCCACTGCCAGAAGCGGCGCGCTCAGCCAAAAAGCGGTCATGAGCGCTTCGCGGAGAATCTGGATGGCGAATTCGGGAGTCATGTGTAGAAGCCTTTCATGAGAGATCCGATCACCAGGTTCCAGCCATCGGCCAGAACGAACAGCAGAATCTTAAAGGGCGCGGAGATCATCACCGGAGGCAGTTGGATCATGCCGATCGAGAGCGTGACCGATGCCACCACCATGTCGATGATGAGAAACGGCAGGAAGAGTACCGCGCCAATCTGGAAGCCGGCCTTGAGCTCGGAAAGAATGTAAGCCGGGATGAGAACCTTGAGGTCGAGATCGGCAGGGCTATGCGGCGCGGGCGTGTGCGAGATTTCCACGAAGAGCTTGACGTCCTTTTCGCGGGCGAACCGGCTCAGAAAGGCTTTGAGCGGCCGGGAGCCGGCTTCGAACGCCTGGTCGGCGGTAATCTGGTTGTTTTGCATGGGCTCCCACGCCTGGTGATAGATATCCGCCGCCATCGGCGAGACGATCAGCAAGGTCAGAAAGAGCGCGATACCCACCAGCACCTGGTTGGATGGTGTCGTCTGCGTGCCCAGAGCCTGCCGCAGAAAATGCAGAACGATGGTGATGCGCAAAAACGGGGTGATCGACATGACCATCGCGGGCAGCAAAGTCAGCGCCGTCAGCAGAATCACGATCTGCATCGGGACCCCCATCGCGTCACCGGATTTGCTCATGTTGACGCCCAAAAGAGAACTGGGCTCCGGCGCTTTCGCGGCCATGGCGTACCCCATGCCGAGGGCCAGAATCGAACTGAATCGCAAAGTGCGGCGGATCATCGATGTCCACCTGTGCTTTCCGTGGAAATCGGTGACGAAATGCGGTCTACCACGGTGCAGCCGCCGGGAGAAACCGCAACCAGCAAGGTGCGATCGCCAACGTTGACGAGGTGGAGCGAATGGTGAGGCGTGAGGGACAGGCGCTCGATGGCTTGCATCTGTTTCGTACCCTGGCGTCCGAATCCCTTGCCGTTGAACCGCGCCAACCCTTTTGCACGCAGGCAGTACAAACCGCCGCCCAGCAAACCCAGGACGAAGAGAACGGCGAGCACTGGTTGAAAGGTGTCCATTAGCGGTTTCCGGAGTAGAAATGCACCATGCGCACGGCGCGGTGTCCATTGGCGTCGGTCAACTCCGCGGAGCCAATCAAAGAGCCGGCGGCGAACACCTCGACAGTTTCGCCCGCCGGCTGGCCGGTGTTGATCAGGCTGCCTTCCGCGAGTGCCAGCAGTTCGCCGACCCGCAACACCGGACCCTTTAAGATCGCCTCGAGCGGTACCGGAACGTCGAGAACCTGCTCCAGATGTGAGGGCGTGATCATGACGCAGTTACGGGTGGATCAGACCCATCGTGTCTTGCAGCAGTTGGTCGCTGGTGGTGATGACGCGGGAAGCGGCTTGATAGCCGCGCTCATAGGTGAGCAGCTTGGTAAACTCGGTGGCCATATCGACCGTGGACGATTCCAGCGCGCCGGCCACTATCTGGCCCCGGCCGCCGGTATTCGCCGCGCCGACTGAGATCGCGCCGGTGGAGGCGGAGGCCAGGAGGTTGTTGTTGCCAACCGAAGTCAAGCTCTCCGGGTTAGGAATCGACGCCAAGGCGAGCTGGCCGACGGTGGTCTGCTGGCCGTTGGAGTAATTGGCTACCAGCAGACCCCCGTTTTCCAGACTTAGGTTCGTAATTTGGCCTGCCGCGGCGCCGTCCTGCGTAGTGCTCCCCACACCGGAGGCCTCGGCGTACTGAGTAAGCTGCGAGGTGCCATCGGCATTGTAAAGGTTCCAGTTGATATTCATGTCCGCCGCGCCGTCGGCGAGCCCTGCGACAGCAACGGCCTGCGGTCCGACGGGGGCCGTCAAGTTCCCGCTCGAGTTGAACGTCAGGTTGCCATTTGCGACGGTGGTGGCCCCACCGGCCGCCAGGTCAGCGGCGGGGATGGTCACGGTGTAAGTCCAGGCATTGGCTGCAGTCTCGGTGAAGTTCACCGAAAGGGTGTGGCTGGCGCCGAGGGAGTCATAGACTTGAATAGGGGCAGTGAAGGCTGTGCCAACGCCCGATTGTGCGTTCAGATTGACGGTGACGCCCATGTTGGCAGTGGGAATCGCGGGAACCGTCGAGCCGAGAGGCACCGTAAGATTCCCGACCGCTCCGTTCGGGTTGACCGTTCCGTTCACAGCCGTCCAGCCCTGCACGTTTTCGCCGGTTGCGGTCATGACCTCGCCGGTAGCATTCACCTGAAAGCTGCCGTCCCGCGTGTACAGGGTCTGGTTTGCGGTATTCTGCACTATGAAGAATCCGTCGCCCTGGATGGCCGAATCCATCGGCCCGCTGGTCGTCGTGATCGTCCCTTGGTTGTATTCGGTGGAGGTGCTCAACGCACCGACGCCCGAACCGACCTGGGCTGAATTCTGACCCACTCCCAGGCTCTGCGCCATCAGAGTTTCAAAATCCACGTTGGTGTCTTTATAGCCGGTGGTGTTGAGATTAGCCAGGTTGTTCCCGACCACGTCGATGGCGGTGCTATTGGCCTGGAGTGCTGAAAGTGCAATAGAAAATGCTGCGGACATTCTTAGTCTCCTTTGCTTACAATTCGGTCTGCGCCGCGGATGGCGTGCTGCTGGTTGAACTTTGAGGTGTACGAACCTGTGCCGCGTGTGACGTGCCGCTCGACGGCGTCGCGGTTGACGCACTGCTGGCAGCGGTAGCGTCGGTCGTCAGCGTATCCGTATCGGTGCGGATGGCCATCACCTGTTCCAGTTCGCTAAACTGCGCGAGTTGTGAAACGAATGTGGTGCTGTCCGTGGGATTCAGCGGATCTTGGTTCTGAAGCTGCGCCACGAGCAACTGCAGAAACATTTCCTCAGTCGGGGCGGCCATGCTGCCCGTCAACGCCGATGATGACGCCGATGCCGACGTGCCGGTTGAAGCCACTGGATTAACTGCCGATGCCATAAGTTGCTCCTTGAGATTGTTCGCCCGCAGTAATGCTGTTTTCCATTTCCTCGACCCAGCCCGGCCGCTGCGGCTGGTTCTGGCGCTGCTGGTCTTGCTGCTGATGCGACCCACCGGAGTACGATTGCGAATCGTCTCTTTGAGAGCCGCCGGGGCTGGTGCGGAACTCGAAAGCGGGACCGGACTGTAAGGTGGATTCGCCAGGACGCCACGCCTCGGCGTGCGATCCGTTTTCCTGGAGGCGGCCCACCAGGTCGGACAGTCCCTGTTGCAAGCCGTGGGCCAGATCGGAATCGTCCGTATGCACGGCGACTCGAAGCTCGCCGGATTGCTGGACCAGGCGAACTTGCACCTTTTGGTCTCCGGACTGCGCCACTTGAAGCGAGATGTCTTTCAACGGAACGGCGGCTGCTTTGGCCGGCGTTTCGAGGACCTTGGCTCCAACCGTTGTGGGAGGCGCGGAAGGCGCAGCTAATGGGGGTGCAGCAGTCTCCGCCGGGGCGAAGGACTGTCCATAAGACGCCGGGAATGAACTGGCGCTCGCAGCAACGGGCCGAAGCACTGTTTGGTCGGCGTTCTCATTCTCAGTGGTCTTCTTCAGCGGGGCCTGCGTTGAAGCTGCAATTTCGTGTTCCACGGGCGGCTGAGAAATACTGGGGTTGGCGCTAGCCGCCGGCGCTGGCTGCACCCTTACCGCAAACGCCATTTCAGAGTGTGGATCGAGCGGCGGATTCGCCGGTGCCGGCTGGTTCAAAGTCGGGGGTGCGGAATCCGCGTTTGCAGACTGGCCGACTGCCGGTTTGGCCGTATCCGCGGAAGATTCCGCCACCAGATTGGCACTTGCATCAGCCGTGTCGGGCAGCGTGAGGCTGAGAGCAACTGGTAAGGAGTCGGCTGGCAAAGAGGTGGTCACGGGGGCGGCCATTGCATGCTTATCCTGCTCTTTGGGCTGTTGCCTGACGTTCTTCGCGTTTCGACGTGAGCCGGCGGCGACGAGTGTTGCCTGCGCGAGCCCTGTAGTGGCGAAATCGCCGTCACTCCTGCCGGATGCGGTGGAATGCGCAGGAATTAATTGAGGCGCCACCTGCGGGGCGGCAGGCACCGGAGGTACCTCGGGCGTTGCCTGTGTGGATGCCGGGGTACGTGCTTGCGCGAACCGAGCAATGGCGAAATCTTCTTCGCTCGACGCGGACACGGCGGGACGCAGGGGAAACGCCTGAGACGACGTCTGTGTGGATGCCGAAGCGCGTGCTTGCGCGAACTGTGTCGTCGCGAAGCCTTCGTCGCTTCTGGCAGAGGCGGTGGGATGCAGGGAAGATGCCTGCGACGGCGTCTGTCTGGATGCCGAAGTGCGTGCTTGCACGAACTGTGTCTTCGCGAGACCTTCGTCGCTGGTGGCGGTCGCGGTGGAATGCAGGCGGGATACCTGAGGCGCTGTCGGCGTGGATGCTGAGACACGTGTTTGCGTGAACTGAGTCGTCGCCGAACCCTCGTCGCTCCCGACGGACGGGGTGGAAGGCAGGGGAGACTCCTGCGGCGCTGCCGGCGTGGATGCTGAAGCGCGTGCTTGCACGAACTGTCTCGTCGCCGAACCCTTGTCGCTGGTGGCGGTCGCAATGGAAGGCAAGGGCGACGCCTGAGGCGCTGTCAGCGTGGATGCTGAGGCGCGTGCTTGCGTGAACTGCGTGGTCGCCAAACCCTTGTCGCTCGTGGCGGTCGCGGTGGAATGCAGGGGAGACGGAGGCATTGCAGGCGTGGATGCTGAGACAGGTGCTTGCGCGAAATGTGCCGTCGCCAAACCTTCGTCACTCCTGGCAGATGCGGTGGGATGCACGGAAGACGCCTGAGGCTCTGCCTGGCTGGAAGCCGAGGAATGCCCTTGCGCAAACTGCGTCGTGGCGAAACCTTCGTCGCTCCTGGCAGATGCGGTGGGATGCGCGGGAGACGCCTGAGGCTCTGCCTGGGTGGAGGCTGACGAAAGCGCTTGCGCAAACTGTGTGGTGGCGAAACCTTCGTCGCTCCGGGCAGATGCGATGGGATGCACCGGAGAGGCCTGCGCCGCCTGGGTGGAGGCTGAGGAAAGTACTTGCGCAAACCCTGTAGTGACGAAACCTTCGTCGTTCTTGCCGGACGCGGCGGGATGCACGGGAGACGCCTGAGGTGCCGCCAGTGTTGTTGCCGAGGAGATCGTCACGGCGGCAGGAAGGGCAGATCACTCACCGTTGAAGGATGGCAGTCTTTTCAATCGGATGCGTATAGTCAGATGGGTGTTGGCGTTTTGACAGTCAACCCGATAAGTCAAAGATTTGACGAGTTAGAGGTCTTCTTATTCGTAAATATCGGCTGGACGCGTTCATTTTCTAGCTTTCTTTGGATTATCTTCTCCCCAACTGTTGGAAGGCGGCGTGCTCCTACTGCCGTCCGAGCGTGTATGGATGCTTTAACCATTGCGGCCGCCAGCGGGATTCGCTCCCGAATGCAGTCGCTCGATCTGCTGGCCAATAATCTCGCTAACACGGGCACGGCAGGCTTCAAGCGGGATCAGGAATTCTACGGGCTGTTCACTTCGCCTGACGCAACGGCCGACGACAATGGTTCCCTGTCCACTCTGCCGGTACTTGAGCGCCAGTGGACGGACTTTTCACAGGGAGATCTCCAGGTCACAGGCAATCCCTTGAACGCGGCCATCTCCGGCAAAGGCTTCTTTGCTGTGAATGGGCCAAACGGACCTCTCTACACCCGCAACGGCAACTTCCAGGTGCTTCCTTCGGGCGAGCTGGCTACGGCTGAAGGGTATCCGCTCCGCAACACCGACGGAAAAACGATCCAGGTTTCCTCCAATAAACCGATCGTGATCGCGGCCGACGGCACCGTGCAGCAAGACGGCCAACCGCTGGGCCAACTGGCTGTGGTGACTTTCAAGTCCACAGACTCGCTGGCCAAGATGGGCAATACTTGCTTTCAGAACAATAATCCGAAAAACCCGCCAGTCGCGGCCACAAACGTGGAAGTGCAACAGGGAAAGATCGAAGGCTCGAACGTGCCGGTGGCAGAGGCCGCGATGCGGCTGGTCGGCGTGATGCGGCAGTTCGAAATGCTGCAAAAGGCCATCGGAATCAGCAACGACATGGACACCAAAAGCATTCAAGAGGTGGCGCATGTGGCCTCGTAGATGGCTGCCGCCTTCAATTCGACAGAAGTTTGATCCCGAACCAGATTCAAGGAGGTTACTATGATCCGTGCTTTGTTCAGCGCCGCCAGCGGCATGATTGCGCAGCAACTCAACGTGGATAACATTGCCAATAACCTGGCCAACGCCAACACCACCGGCTATAAGTCCCGTCGCGCGCAGTTTCAAGACCTGCTGTACCAGAATATGGTGCAGCCGGGTGCTTCCGCGGGCCAGCAGACCACGGTGCCTGCTGGTCTCCAGCTCGGACTCGGTACGCGGGCGGCGTCCAACGAAATCATCTTCACACAGGGCAACTTCACCGAGACCGACAATCCGTTGGACATGGTGATTCAGGGCAACGGCTTCTTCCAGGTCCTCCAGACCAACGGTCAATTGGCCTATACGCGCGACGGATCATTCCAGCTCGATATGAACGGCAACGTTGTCACGAGCAACGGCAACCAGTTGCAGCCAACGATTACAATTCCGTCCAGCGCGCAATCGATGACAGTTGCGACCGATGGCACCGTGAGCTATACCTTGCCGGGCCAGATCGCCGCGCAAAAGGCGGGACAGATCCAACTCGCCACGTTCCAAAACCCGGCCGGCATGAACAGCCTCGGCAAGAACCTGTATCAACCCACCACTGCTTCCGGTGACCCCATCGTGGGGCCCCCCGGCGGACAGGAAGGGACTGGGCACGTTGATGCAGGGCTACACGGAGCAGTCCAACGTTAGCGTCGTCGAGGAGTTCATTAACCTGATCGTGGCGCAGCGCGCGTATGAGGCAAACTCCAAGGTAGTCAAGGCGGCCGACGACATGTATCAACAGGTCAACAACCTGAAGCAATGATCTCGCGGATTTTAGTTACGCTTTGCTGGGTGCGTGCCATTCGCCTCGCGCAGGTACCCGCGTGCACGCCCGTGGACGGTGACCGGATCCTAGGCAAACACCTGGCCGCCGCCCTCCCTGCGTTTCGCGCAATTCCGCCCGAGACGGTACTGGGCAGTGCGCCGCCGCCGGGCTCGAAGCGCACGTTCCATGTTCTCGAACTGGCTTCGCTTGCACAGCGGTATTCCATCCGCCTCGAGTCGCCAACGGACATCTGCTTCGAATGGCCGATGGAGTCGCTGGATCGCGGCCGCGTCCTGCAGGCCATGCGCGAGTCGCTTCAAGACCCCGATGCACGCATCGATATCACGGAGACCAGCCTGAACGCAGTACCGCACGGCCGGCTGGAGTTTCCGCGCGAAACGCTCGGGAAGCCCGCGTTTGCGACCCAAAGAGATCCCGCTTTATGGCGCGGCGAGGTAGTCTACGGTGACGATCACCGCTACGCGGTGTGGGCCAGGGTGCGGGTGACGGTGCCGTGCGAGCGAATCGTCGCCACGGAAGCGCTGAAGCCCAGACAAGCGATCGACTCTAGGGAGTTCCGGGTGGAGCATAGCGATTGCTTTCCCTCTCTGGACGGGCCTGAACGCACGCCGACCGTGTCTCTTCTAGGAATGGTTCCGCTGCGAACCATAGCGGCCGGGAGCGAAATCCGCCCCGAGTTTCTGACTCGGCCCAACGACGTTAACCGCGGCGACACCGTCCACGTCGAAGTCGTGAGCGGCGCGGCTCACCTTGTGTTGATCGCCAAAGCGGAATCGGGTGGGCGCAGCGGCGACTTCATCATCATACGGAATCCGTCCAGTAACAGAACTTTTCGAGCCCGTATCAAAGACAAGGACCAGGTCGTCGTGCAAACCGAGTTTACCGCGACCGGCCAGTAATGGTTTGAATTATGCATTCGAGAATATTCATCCTGGCCGCTGTTTTGGCCATCTTCACCGCCGCCAGCTATGGCGGGGATAAGAAAAAAAAGGCCGAGCCCAGCGCGCTGGACAAGTATCTGCAGGAGGCGCTGAAACAGCCGACGGCGCCGGCGCAGCCATCGGCGGGCTCTCTTTGGTCACCGGCATCGCGCTTGACCGACCTGGCCAGCGATGTGCGTGCTGTACAGGTGGACGATCTGGTGACGATCGTCGTGGCCGAGCAAGCTTCGGCCGTGGTCACTGGGGCCACCAAAACGTCGCGAGCCACCGCGGCCCAGAGCCAGGTCTCCGCCCTGGCGGGCCTGAAGAGTCCCACCGGGGCCGCTCAGAACTTGCTTAATCTCGCCAGTTCTCAGTCCTTGGATGGGTCCGGCACCACTTCGCGGACCACCGCACTGAGCACTACATTAAGTGCTCGCGTGACCAATGTTCTGCCCAATGGCTACCTTGTGGTGGAAGGAACCAAGGACACCACCGTCAACTCGGAACATCAGGTGGTCACGGTGCGTGGCGTGATCCGCCCTTCGGATTTGACCACAGGCAACATGATCAGCTCAAACCAGATCGCCCAGATGGAGATCAAGATTAATGGCAAGGGTGTGGTGAACGACGCGATCCGGCGACCCAACCTTTTGTACCGTATTATGCTTGCGCTTCTGCCTTTTTGAGGGCTGCCATGAAACACTTGCTCGCAGTGCTGATGGTGTTCTACTCGGTCGCCGTTCCAGGCGCGCAAGGCGCGGCGCGGCTGAAGGAACTGATTTCGCTTGAAGGGGTGCGCGACAACCAGTTGATGGGCTATGGCCTGGTGGTCGGCCTCGCCGGGACCGGCGACCGGCAGCAAACGATTTTCTCCGCCCAGAGCTTGACCAACCTGTTGGAGCGTATGGGTTTGACTGTGAACCCCGTCAGTATCATGGTAAAGAACACCGCCGCGGTAATGGTAACCGCGACGCTGCCTCCGTTTGCCCAGGCGGGCTCTCGTATCGACGTGACCGTGGCGGCGATGGGAGATTCGCCCAGCCTGCAAGGCGGGATCCTGCTCATGGCGGGGTTAAAGGCGGCCGGACGGCGAGGTTTACGCGGTGGCGCAGGGTGCGCTGGTGCTCGGGGGATTTCAGGCCGGAAGCGGTGTCAATGTCCAAACCCAGAATCATCCCACGGTAGGCCGCATTCCCAACGGCGCGATCGTGGAGCGCACGGCGCCGAGCGTGAACCTGACGCCGCATCTGCGCCTGCAACTACAGCGCGCCGATTTTGTCACGGCCGCGCGGGTCACCCAGGCTCTCAATACCCGATTCGGCGCCATCGCGCACGCCGAGAACTCCGCTGTGATCACCGTCTCTCTTCCGCCGGAATACGAGCACAGGACCACCGAGTTCATTGCGGAAATGGACCGGCTAACCGTGGAGACGGACAGCGAAGCCGTCATCGTCGTCAACGAACGCACTGGCACGATCGTGATGGGGAAGGACGTGCAGATTGCGCCGGTCGCGATCATGCAGGGCAACCTGAACGTGGAGATCCAGACCACTCCGAAGGTGTCCCAGCCAAATCCGATGAGTTCCGGGACGACGCAGGTAGTCGAGCAGACCAACGTGGCGGTGAAGCAGGAGCAGTCCCGTAGCGTGTTGCTGAAACAGGGGGCGACGGTCGAAGAACTGGTGCGCGCGCTGACTGCAATTGGATCGAGCCCGCGCGATATTATCTCAATTCTGCAAAACCTCAAAGCCGCCGGCGCGCTGGATGCCGAGCTGAAGGTGATTTAGGAGGCAAGATGCTGGATGCTCTCAAGGCAGTCCCGGCGCTGGGCTCGACCGTCGCAGCGCGTAAGCCGGACGACCCCGCTAAGGTGAAGGATGCCGCCAAGCAGTTCGAGGCGCTGCTGATCGGGCAAATGATGAAATCGATGCGCGATTCCGAGGGCGGCTGGCTGGGCACGGACGAAGACGACTCGTCCTCCTCCGCCATGGAATACGGGCAGGAGATTTTTGCACAATCCATGGCGCAAAGCGGCGGTCTGGGCCTGGCGAATATGATCGCAAAAGGACTGCAGAAGCCGTCTGGCAGTTGATCGAATCGAGCTAGGCGCTCCAACAATGTGCGGCGGTTTCGGCAACGGCATAGGAGTACAGCAACGCCGCGGGGGCGGATGTGGCATGCTGCATGGCAGTCCAGCCATCGTCCAGGGTCCGCATGAGCGATTCCACTTCGGCCAACGGTGCAGCATCCTGCTTCAGGGTCGCTTCGAACAGCCGCTTCCGCATGTATTGGTAGAGCTTGGCAAGATTCTCGCTGATGGCACCGCCAGCTCTGGAATCGAGCGAGACTTCGAGTTCGCCAACCGCCGCCAGCGTTTTCGAGATGGCTTGGCAACGGGCTGCAATGTTGCCTTCTGCAAGAGCGATGCGTGCCAATTTCACCTGTGTCAAGGCGTATTCGTAGAGGATATGAATCAACTCAACGGGATCCGCTGCCAGTATGCGGCTTTCCAAATAGGGATCTATTGGCATATCGCTTACAGCTCCTCTTCGCTTTCTTTTTCTAGCTCCGCCATCATGCGTAAGACTTCTTCGGGTGGAAACTCGTCAAGCACCTCGCCAGTTTCCCGGTCTACCAGGTGCACTACGGCCCGTTTTCCTGCCGCCCCCCGGCGCAGTGTGTACTCGCGCCCCTGCTCCAGAAACTCCGGCCGGTTCAGCAAGCGGATGGCGACCACCAGTTGGCTCATCAGGGCCGGACTTTCCTGCCCGACGTCGGTGGCCACCGGAGCGCTCATGGGTACGCGATTTAGGTTTAAAGGCCCTATTTCCATTGCCGAACCGCCTTGCGGCTTTCACTATTCACATCGGCGGGAGATGCCTCCGATTCGAGCGTGATTCAAGGGAGATTATGATGGGAACCGCTTACATACGAGTAGCATTGGCCGTTGTCTCGGCAACCGCAGCGTTGTCCGCTCAGACCTCTGCGGACGCCCGTGCCACGATGGACGCGGCCACGGCAAAACAACGTGCAGCTACCGCGTCCATGGAGGCATCCCTGGCTCTGCAGCGTTCTTCCCTGCAGAAACAAACCGGCCAGGCTGAGCGCGGCGCCTTCTTCATTCTGGCACCACCCGCCGGCTTGGGGGCTAATGTGGCGGCGCCCGCCCCGGACGCCGCCGATTGTGAATCGCTGCCCTCCTCCGAAGTCGATTCCCTGGTGGAACATGCTGCCAAACACCAGGATCTGGATGAAAAAACGCTGCGCGCCGTGATGCAGCAGGAATCCGCCTTCCGCCCATGTGCGCTTTCGCCGAAAGGAGCCATGGGGCTGATGCAACTGATGCCCGCCACCGCTAGTCAGTTCGGCGTGCCGAACCCCTTCGATCCCGTGGGTAACGTCGAGGCAGGGGCCGCGTTCCTCAAGCAGTTGCTGGTGCGGTACGGCGGCGACCTGCCGCTGGCGCTCGGCGCTTACAATGCCGGGCCGGCAAAAGTCGATGCCGCCGCGGGTGTTCCGAACATTCCGGAGACTCAGGACTACGTGAGGCGGATTCTCTCCATTCTGCCCGTGAAGCCGTAGCCGCCAAATCTCGCCGAACTCTCCTCAAATTCCCGCGAAAAACCCCGGAGCGTGCCGATAAGTCTTGTGTGAACCAATTCTTCCGTCGAGCCGAGGAGATTTTAGAGGTCGCCACCACCGGCGGCGCTGCTTTGGGCGATACGCTTATGGTTCTGGACCGTCAGGGCGGATTTCGAATGCTCGAGCCTGCAGGATGGTCGCTTCCGGGTTTGGCCGCCGAGTTTGGCGCCGAGGCCGTTTACAAGGTCGAACACCGCGGTTCCTCGGTGCGAGTGGAAGGTTGGAACGGTTTCGAGCGCTGCCTTCTTCAGGGCCAAACCAGCGTACAGAGGACGCGCGGCATACTCGGCGTCCCGTTCGCTCCTCAGGCGACGATGCTCCAATTGACTGCGTTGGCGCTGGCCTGATTGAAGGACCTCGCCCCGCAAGTGTGGAATTCGTAGTCCCTCATGGTAACCACGGTGTGCTGCTCGTCACTCCTCAGCACTCGCCCCCACATGCGCAACTCCAGCGGACAGACGCCTTGCAGCAGAAACGGCCATTCGATACGAAGCTCCACCTCTGCGCCGTTGGGAAGCGGATAGTCCGAAACGAAGTGGACTTCCCTCCGGCCCAAATCCGCGGTACAGCCGCTACCCGTATACTGCGTTCCGCCACTCTGGCACACGAAGCGCAGCGGCATTTCGCACTCGTGATGCCGGGCCGCTTGACGGTCGCCTTGGATCAGATTCGTACCACGCATAGGTTGCTACCTGTATGATCGTCGGGTTCGGCGCCACGCGATAGTGCTGAAATTCCCAGTACGGTGAGAGTACGAGCCACAGAGGGCGTTCCGTTAGGGTTACCTTTTGCAGTAATTAGGACCTGTTACTCTGCTAAACCAGCAGATGGCCGCGGCTAGGCACGAGGCACCGAGCGGACGACCCTGGCTTCGAGAATGCTTACGTTTCGATCAGCCCGCGGGGTGGGCCGTACGCTCTATGCTGCTCTGTGAACAGGACTTACCATTTTCCACTCACCGAACAGAAGGGCATGATTCCCGCCCGGCGCGGCCACGGCGCGCGTTCAAAACAGCTTCTAATGGAGTTCGATGAAGGCCGCTGGATTACGCACATCACCCACCCAGTACATCTGGTAGCCTCCCGATGTGGCGAGCAATTATTCCCGCGACATTCCGTCGCCAGCGCTTTTTGGTCGAGATGGTTTTCGAACCGGAGTCTTGGACCGTACGGCTAGCAAAACGACATTTCTGCTCGTCGGGATAAACTCTTAAAAGTCGAGTGTTTGGATGGCGTCCATGATGGCGGTGGTTGCGGTCTCAAGTCCGCTCGTCAACTCGTCCCGCATATGCGCCGGGACGCAGTTCGCAATCGTTTCTTCCGGATTCTGGGTGTCACGCCGGTGAATCGCCTGGAACTCGAGATCGTCCGCCAGACGACAGCAAAGGTGGACCAGTGCGACCAAACCGTGCTCCGGCTCGGTATCGTGGTGGTGAGCGGCAACCTCTCGCAAGGACTCGGGTAGAGACCACGCCTTTGCCAGCAACTCGCCCGCGCGGCAATGCGTCATGCCGAAGCCTGCCTTCTCCGCTTCCAGTATCTCGGCCGTGCTTTCGTTCGACGTTAGTGCCAGCTTCGCATACTCCTCCGGGTAAGCGGCGAGGAGTCCCAGGCGACCCAAGTCGTGCAAGAGCGAACTGACGTAGGCCACCTGTGGATCGATATGGAACGGCCGGGCGAAGCTCTGGGCGACAGTGGCCGCCGCTATGCCATGCACCCAGAAGCGCCGGACCACCGGTGTCCGCGGAGCGCCTTGCATCAAGCTACGCATGGCCAGGGTGACGGCCAGGGACTTTGTGCTCTCGACGCCGAGCAGGGTGATCGCGTGCGCCGCACTCTCAATCCTGGTTCGGAAGCCGAACAGCGGGGAGTTCACAAGCGCAAGCAATTCCGAGGTTGATGTTGGGTCCGACTGGACCAGCCCGGCGATTTCATCGATTTTGACGTCTTCCCGATCGAAAAGCCGCATCAGGGCGATGGCCACCGGCCGGAATGGTGGCAGTTTCGCCAGTGGGCCCAGTTCCGAGGTTTCGACCTCGAGGTTTTCCAGGATTGCTACGCCGCGAGCCTGCGCCTCTACGCGCGTGTCCGGGGGGTCGCTCTTGGCCGCCACCGTAACCATGGCCTTCACTAACCCGAGGTTTCTTACCGGTTTCTTGCGCCGCCAGAATCTGAATCTCACGGCGACAACTCCAGTGGCCGACGCTCAGGCGGTACCGACATAATCCTCTTTGCCTTACCTGCAGGTTGAATGCCACTGCCAAATTCGGGTGCAAGGGCAGCCCTTCTGACCTCTCCGAGCCCGGTTGAGGGAGGGCGGCGAGACACCGATCGTGCCTGGCACCCTCTCAATTCTCAACCTCCAATCGCTCCAATATGCTGGGTTATCTCTTCTTGAAGTCGACCCGGAGCTAGTTCCTGACGGTCCTTCAGACGGTTCGGCAGCTCGAATGGCGGTGGCTGCGCCGCATATCGTACTTCCACATATCCCAGCGAATCGGCCAGCCGGCACGCCGCTTGTATTAGCGTTCTTGGCTGTTTGGGACACTCCCCCGGTGCCAGTTGGTTTTCGTGGTGGTAGGTCATGCAGTCGTGTAGGATGGCGGGGAACCCCCACTTGCCTGCGGTAAAAGCGCCGGCCTCGCAGTGATCCATTCCGAACAGGTCCTTCTCCACCTGGTTCGCTTCGGCGATGTCCGCAAACTCCCTGTCGATTCCGGCTTCGTACCTCTGACCCATGCTGAGAAGAAACCCGAGCCGGCCCAGATCGTGAGTGAGCCCGGCGGTATAGAGGTCCGGCAAACCACACAGACTCCCCAGTTTTTCCGCAATCCACGCAGTGGCGATGCCGTGCGACCAGATGTCACGGATGTTCCCGGTACGTGGTTGATTGCGGACGAAAAAGCCTACGGCGATGGTGATGCCGAGAGATCTTACCCGCTCCAGGCCAAGGAATGTGATGGCATGGTGGATCGTTGCGATCTGCGATCGAGGGCCAAACAGCGGCGAATTCGCCACCAGAAGGAGGTCGGCCGTGAGAGCCGGGTCGGACTTGAATACCGACTCGAAGTCGCGGATCTCGGCCATCTTTTCGCTCGAAAGATTTAGTAGTTTCAGAGCAGCCGGATGAAATGGCGGCAATTTGGAAAGACAAACCACTGCCGCTTCGCGGCGGGCGGCAGGCTTGTCGAGACCAGAGTCGTATGAAGCAGTGGGCATCCGCAGTAATCAACCTTTCGAACGAGATCCGACTGATTGCCGAATGCGCAATCAGTTCCTATAGCGTCACATCGGCTGCCGAAGGTGCACTTTCCTGAGAAAATTTGGTGCCCTGGAATCTGGCCTGCTGTACATATTCTCTAAGCTGGCCAAGTGGCCACGGGCGAACTGGAACGGATTTAACGGCTTCCCGAGTTCGCCTCGGCGCAGGCAGCGGGCACTTCACTCTCGTTCGCCTTGCGCGGACGCTATCCAGCGTTATCGGCAGCCAAATCCGCGGCACCAGGCTGCACGACAGGTGGAACGCGGACGTTCGACATCGTTACCCCGGGCAGCGTCGATCGATCACACCACCGGCGCGCTCCCCTTGCCGACTCGAGATTGGTGAGCATGGGGAAGAACTTGCGTGCGGGAATCGCAGCAATCCTGGGCATGGGCAACGTTCAGACCGTTGCGTAATCAGTAATATGCGTAGAATCAGTGAGTTGGCTGTGGTCGATGCCGGCTCCTGGATGATCGGGTAACAGGCTCTCGAAATAATCCATTCGACTCGATCAGGTGTGTCAGGCGGTCGCGGCTGCTCGTTGCATCGTGCGGCAGAGACAGCTCCGAATATCAGGGGTTTAACAGGTTAGCAGTGCACCAATGCCTGGCGACAAGGGTCAACTCGAAGGCACCGCCATCGCAACCATACGGCTCGCGGCGGACGCAGCACCGATCCGGACTGGAACCATCCGGCGCTCTGTCCCGTTTTTTCTAATGTGCGATCGATTTTCGCATTAGCTGCCTGCTTCGCCGCCACTGCCTACCCCCAAGACGCACGGGAGATCGTGCGGCGTTCCGTCGAACTGGATCAGACCAACTGGATCCGAATGGCTGACTACACGTGGGTGGGTCACTTGCACGAGCGCCATTTTGATTCGCACAACCATGTCACTTCAGACCACCGGGAGGCCTGGGAAACCATCATTCTGGATGGTCAGCCGTTTCGGCGGATGCTGGAGCGCAATGGCGAACCGCTGTCGGCCGAGGAGCAACTGAAGCAGCAGCGGAAACTGGACAAGGCCGCCGCCAAGCTGGAAAACGAAACTACCGAACAGAAACAGCGCCGTGCCGCCGATTATGAGAATGAGCGGCGTCGCGAGCGCAAGTTCCTGCTTGAGATACCCGACGCCTACGACCTGCGGCTCGAAGGAACCGACAAGGTTGACGGTCACGATGTTTGGGTCGTATCCGGCGTGCCAAAGCCGGGATACCACGCGAAGACCCGTGACAGCGCGGCTCTGTTAAAAATCCGCGGCAAGATGTGGATTGACAAAACCGGATACCAGTGGGTCCGTGTGGAAGCGCAAACCACGAAGACCATCTCATTTGGGCTGTTTCTGGCATGGCTGGACCCCGGTGCAAAGCTGGTTCTGGAGGAGACGCGGATCAACGATGAAGTCTGGTTGCCCAAACGCGAGTATCTGAGCGGGAGCGGACGGGTCGGACTCTTGAAGCGATTGGTGGAAGATCAGGAAATCACCTGGAGCGACTATAAGAAGTTCCGCGTCGATTCCAAACTGTTACCCAGCAGTCCGGTGAGTTCCAATCCGTAAGATAATTGGTGGCATGAAATCGAAGCTCGCCGCCTATTCACTCCTGGCAGTTGCGGTCTGGGGCCAGAGCCGCTTCGCACCGGGCGTCAAGCCCTTTGTCGCGGTGGACGCACCTGTAATCGCTCTTCAACATGCTCGCGTCATCGACGGAACGGGAGCGGAGCCGCGCGAGGATCAGACTCTCATCCTCGACCATGGCAAGATTTCCGCGATGGGGCCGTCCGCAGCCACCGCCGCACCGGCCGGCGCCCAGACCATCGACCTTAGCGGCTCAACCGTGATCCCAGGTCTGGTGGGGATGCACGAACACTTGTTCTATCCCTCCGGCGGCGGCATTCCCATGTACAACGAGCAAGCCTTTAGCTTCCCCCGCCTCTATCTCGCCAGCGGCGTTACCACGGCCCGCACTGCCGGCAGCCTCGAGCCCTATACGGATCTCAACGTCAAGCGTCTGATCGATAGCGGAAGCATGCCGGGGCCGACGCTCTACGTCACGGGGCCCTATCTCGAGGGAGCGGGCAGTTTCGCAGCCCAGATGCACGAGCTCAGTGGCCCGGACGACGCCATGCGCACCGTGGACTACTGGGCCTCCGAAGGGGTTACGTCCTTTAAGGCTTATATGAACATCACCCGCGCCGAATTGAAGGCGGCCGTGGAAGCCGCACACCGGCATGGGATCAAAATCACAGGACACCTTTGTTCCGTCGGCTTCCGCGAGGCCGCCGCCATCGGGATCGACAATCTGGAGCACGGCCTTCTGGTGGACACTGAGTTTCACCCCGGCAAGCAGCCGGACGTCTGCCCTCCACAAGGGGTGACCCGCGGCGAGATCGGCCGCCTGGACCTGGATAGCGCCCCGGTGCGCGAAATGATCGCGGACCTGGTGAAGCACAACGTCGCCATCACCTCCACGCTCGCGGTGTTCGAAGCCTTCGACGGGAGCCGGCCGCCGCTTGAGCAGCGTTTCCTGGATGCGTTGACGCCGGAGGCACAGGTCAGCTATCTCAGCGCCCGCGCCCGTTCCCAGCCTGGATCGTTCCTGCCGATGCTCAAAAAGGAACAGGAATTTGAGTACGCCTTCGTGAAGGCGGGAGGCCTGCTGATGTCGGGTGCGGATCCCACGGGCAATGGCGGCGCTCTCGCCGGGTTTGCCGACCAGCGCAATATCGAGCTGCTTGTAGAGGCGGGATTTACGTGTCCGCAGGCCGTTCAGATCTCGACTGCTAATGGCGCCAGGTTCCTTGGCGAGCTCGACCGCATCGGGACGGTCACGGCTGGCAAGGAGGCGGACCTGGTGGTGATCGACGGCAATCCCGCCGCCCACATCGCCGAGATTCGCAACGTGAAGCTGGTTTTTAAGGATGGCGTCGGCTACGACCCCGCGAAGCTGCTGGAGTCTGTCCGTGGCTCGGTTGCGCTTCACTAGCCGCCTGTGCGCGGCGAGACATGCAATCCCAGCGCCTCCGAGTCAGTTCGATAGGGCTCCGATAGCGGTAAGCACCGCCGCGCTAACCGCGCCAGTTAACACCAACGTTCAGCTTCCTCTTGGCGTATTCCAGGCTTCGCTCCAGGTCGAGGCGCTGTTGTTCTTTGAGCGCCTCGATCATGACCGCCGGGTGTTGTTGTCCTGCCACGTCTTCGATCACCATTCCTCCCATGTAAGGATGGCCCGCCTTGGCCAGGGCAACGAAGCGCGCGAACTCCGAGGCCAGCGCCTTGGGGAATGCCTTCCAGAAATCCTGTTCCAGGTAAGGGATCACGCGCGGCGGGCGGCCTGTGATGATTTCCAGTTGCATCGACGCTTGCGGGCACCATTTGCGGAATTGCTCGACGAAGCGGATGAAGTCGATCTGGCCATCGCCCAGCGCCACCCACTGTCCGGCCGCCCCGCGCGGATGCTCAAACAGCACCGAGTCCCGGACGTGCGATGTGATCACGTAAGGCGCCAGCACCTCCAGCGTCACAAACGGGTCCTCCACTACCCACAGGGGATTTCCGGTATCCAGGTTGGAGCCCACGAAATCCTTGCCGGACTCTTCGATCACGGTTCTCACTTCGCGCGCCTGCATGTCGCCATCGTGGTTTTCGATCGCGATCTTGACTCCCAGATCGAGAGCTTCGGAGCGGACGGAGCGGAAGACCCGAATGGTGTTATCCATGTGTGCTTCGATGCCGGGCTCGCCCATTCGGTCGGCGCTGCTCCCCAGATAACAGCGCATCGCTTGAGCGCCCATTGCGGCCGCCACGTGAAGTGCTTGCAGCACGCGATCGCGCGCCGGCGGCCCGTTCTTCGCAAAGGAATGGCTGGAAGGGCAGATGCATCCGGTCCCACCATCGACGTGGATGTGCAGCCGGTCCGCCTGATCTTTCACCTTTTGCAGGTACACCGGATCGAGGCTCTCATAGTCGTTCAGACTGGAAATCTGGATGGTGTCGAGCTTGAGACCAGCGGCGTAACTCAGAAGCTGGGGAGCCTTCCATTTGAAGGCGCGCAGCGAGTAGGTGTCGAACCCGAGCTTGATGGGCACTTCACCAGCGGCGGGCGACGGCGCAGCCACTGCCGTGGCGGCAAGCGCTCCGGGAACAGTCTGCAGGAATGAGCGGCGTAGCATGCTGTTACTCTATCGCAAACGCTGCCCGGCGGATTGCGAGCTTAGCATGACCTTTAACGGCGGCCGAAGGCCAATTTCGCGTGCGAATCATGCGCGCGCAAATCTGGTTCGTTCCGAATATGTGCGCTCGTCCACATCGCCGGCGCGACATCTTAACGCCTTACGTTAGCGTGGCAAGGCAACCCGCTACCCAAGCGAAACGCACTGTCACAAGCGCCGCCAGGCGGTTCGGCGGCAGCAGACGCAGCTACGTTGGAGTTTTGCCCCTCAGGCTTTTACTCTACTGAGCGGCAGCTTCCGCGACAGCTTGTGCGGCAACCGGAGCCGTCTTGCTCGCCGTCGCTTTCTTAACCGCAGCCTTCTTAGCCGGCGCGGCCTTCTTCACTGCCTTTGCCGGCGCCGCCTTCTTAACGGCGACTTTCTTCCGCGCGGACGCGGTTTTCTTAACGGCGGCCGGTTGCGCTTTGGCTGCTTTCGCTAACCGCCAACGTTTCTTGGTGGCTGCAATGATTCTCCTCATCCCTTCTTCGCTGATCCGGCGTTTTGACTTTGGCGGTTTCTGTGTAGCTGCCACTGTCGGCTCAGACCCGCCCCGGATTCTTGCCCAACGTTTCCGCTGCGCTTCGGCAATGGCTTTTCTGCCGGCAACGCTCATCTTTCTCCTGCGTCTTCGCCTGGGCGCCTCTGGCGCGCTGGTCTCAGATGAGCGGCCGGACAACATCGCTCGAAGCTCGGCTATCTGTTGGTCGATGTGTCTCTTCTGCCCTTCGTAGCCATCAATGGCTGCGGCGATAATCTCACTCGTAATTCTTTTCGGCATGGCAGTTGTCGTCTCTATTACAACTCCTCCTGAGATCATCTTGGCACAACAGAGCGCCTCGAACTAGGCGAAAATACCGTTCCAAATGCCACTGACGCTCGTCGCGAGGGCCTTTCCCAGCCTGACTTCCGGGGCGCCAGGCTTATAAGAACGCTGGCAGCAAGAGTGCCACTCTAACTAGCGCTGCGCCCAATATCGATGGCGCGCCTGTACGATCAGGTTTTTGCGTTTGGCCGTCAACTCGATGGTGCGAAACTCAGAAATGGTGACCGGCTTATCCGACGTGTAGCCCAGACTATACTGGTTGCGAAGTTCCTCTTGTAAAATATCGAACATCCGATCTACGGTTTGCTTCTTCGAAACTTCGAAGAAGCTGCCGCCGCTTTCGTTCGACATGCGCTACAAGACGCGACGGCCGTCCGGGCTCCCGAGGATTCCATAGGCGCCAGGGTCGGAGTACAGAATTGAATAGATGAGTGTGTCGGCGCGCTGCGCCGCTTCCACCGCGTCCTGCAGGGTGCCGTCGCTGCCGAAGTCCACGCCATCGGAGAGCACGATCAGCGCTTTTCGGCCGCTCTGATTCCTCATAACCTCATCGGACGCGCGGACCACCGCATCGTAAAGCAGAGTGCCACCGCCCTGCTGCATGCGCAACTGGCGCATGGTTTCCGTGTCCACGTAGGCCAGCGCGTCTTCTAATCTGCCGACCGAGGAGGTGACCGGCTGCCGCATTTGCACCAGGCTGTCGAACTGCATGATGAAAACCCGGTCCTTGTTTTCCCGGACTACCCGATCGAGAAAGCGCAGACTGGCGCCGCGCTCAGCGTCGAGAACGCGCCGCTGGCTGCCGCTGGTGTCCACCATCAAGCCCAGCGTCAGCGGCAAGTCACTCTCGCGCGCGAAATAGCGGATGGTTTGTGGGCGGCCATCTTCAGACAGGGAAAAATCGTCCCGGCCTAGGTTGCCGACCAGCGATCCGCTTTTGTTCCGAACCGTCGCCAGAACATTCACTACCTTCACATCCGTAGAGAAAACCGGCTCGTCCTGACCACTGGCAAGCCGGACGCCGGATAAAGCTGCCGCAGCCTGGAGAACTTCGCGTCTGGTGATCTGATCTCGCACGAGAAGCAAATTGACGTTACTCGAAAACTCAGCCAGCAAAAGCGACACCAGTGCGTCCACGCCGCTGCGCTGGTTGAGCCAACCGCCGAAGTTCCTGCTTCCGGTCAGCGAGGTAGCACCCGCCAAGCGCGCGCATCGCTCTTTCATTAGTTTATTGGATCGAGCCGAGAAGCGCGCCGAGGCCACGCACATGGAAGCGCTGTCAGCCGCTGCGGATCGGGAAATTCTTCTCCCGCGGAGATGGCGAAGACAAATTCCGGGCTGAATCGTGCTACCTTGCTAGCAGAAGGTTATTATGATTGAAGACCTGCTACGGCCGAGCCACCTGCTCGTGATTTTGGCAATTGCCCTGGTGTTTTTTGGGCCGCAGAAGCTGCCTGAACTTGGCAAAGGACTTGCCCAAGGTATTCGCAGCTTCAAAGACGCGCTGAAAGACGTTAATTCGGACACGCCGGCCAAACCCAAGGCCTAGCGCTCTGCTTCCTTGGTCAGACTCTGCCCCGGAGGCGGTCGATCTTACGGCGATCGCGCTTCGAGGGTTTGCCTGGCCGCAGGGTTTCGAGATGCGGCATGGCTTTTCGCTCTTCCGCCAACTCCAGCCGCAGCCGCCGGCTGGCCTCCGTTTCGCGGTAAAGCGTCTGCGCAACCGCCGCCGGACCGCGCATTTCACTGAGGAGGAGGACCTCCAGTTGAAAGTCGCCGCTGTCGTTCTTCACATGCAGCATGTCGCCGGCTCGGACCTCGCGCGAAGCCTTGGCTGGTTGCCCGTTGGACGCAATCCGGCCGAGTTCACATGCCCGGGCAGCGAGCGTGCGTGTCTTGAAGAATCGCGCAGCCCAGAGCCACTTGTCGATTCTTACACGCGGCTCATGATCCGTTACCTGTTCCAATCCCTCCGCTCCTTCTAGGACGGCTCGGCCTGCGAATAGAGCGCCCAAGCGCTCGCCAAATCTTGTACCACGTGACCAAGGGACTTGTAGATGGTGATCTCCTCCGCCGAGCGGCGGCCTTCGATCTCGCCCGCCAGCACTTGTCCAATCTCAGCGACGATGTGGTTGTCATCGACTAACCCCTCCGCCTTCGCCCTGAGAAACTCCGCGCCTTGTTTCAGAACAGACTCCCGACTGTCGGCGATGAACCGCGAGCGGACAACCAAGTCGTTGTCCACCTCGGCCGGCCCCGCATAGCTGGAGCCAACCAGGTTCAGGTGCGTACCGGGCCGCACCCAGTCGGCCTTCAAGATCGGCTCGGCCGCTGCGGTGACGGTACACACAATGTCGGCCTGGGCGACTGCCTCTTCCACGCACGCGGCGGCAGAGACCGGCAGGGCAAGCTCGGCCTGCATCCGTTCAGCGAAGGTCCGGGCACGTTCCGGCGAACGGCCCCAAACCAGGATGGATTCGATGCTGCGCACCTTGCCGATCGCCCGCGCATGAGTCGCCGCCTGCTCACCGTAGCCAAGGATCGCCAGGCGGCTAGCCTTTGCGCGCGCCAACGCAGCGGTGGCGACTGCGCTGGCCGCTGCGGTGCGGATAGCCGTGATCTCGCCGGCATGGACGACGCAAACCGGCACGCCCGTCTCGGGCTCGAAAAGGACGACGAGACCCTGGTGGGACTGTCGTCCGAAAGCGGAGTTCTCCTGGAAGACGCTGATCAACTTGGCGCCGAATGGCGCGTTCGCGCCTAACGCACCGGGCATGATGCCGAACAGGCGCCCCTCAGACAGCTTGATGATCGGCCGCGGAACTTGCTTGGTTTCGCCCCTCGAAAGAGCGATCATCGCATCGCGCACCAGCGGAATGCACACTTCGTACGTGAGCCGGCGGGCGACCTCTTCGCGGTCTATGAATCGCATCGGACGTTTCCTTCTGTTTCGAGCAATGTTGAGTTTCGAGCCTTTCTAGAAGTATGGAGCATTTGTCGCGGTGATATGCTGGTTCACCGAGGAACGTCCATGACCAGACGCGATTATTTTCAGATGATGGCGGCCGCAGCCGCGGCTGCCCGCATGGCGAGCGCCTTCCCCGCCGGAGGGGACGCCGACCGCGAACAACGCATGCGATGGTGGCACGAAGCGCGTTTCGGCATGTTCATCCACTGGGGACTCTACAGCGTGCTGGGCCGCCATGAGTGGGCGATGGAAAACGAAGGCATCCCGGTGGCCGAATACGAGCAACTCGCCAGGCAGTTCAAGCCCAAGCCGAACGCCGCACGCGATTGGGCGAGGCTGGCCCGCCAGGCCGGACAGAGGTACATGGTGATGACCACCAAGCATCATGAGGGCTTTTGCAACTTTGATTCCCGGCTCACCGACTACTGCGCGCCCAAACAAGGGCCTGGCCGCGATCTGGTGAAGGAATATGTGGCGGCCGCGCGCGCTGAGGGACTGCGTGTCGGCTTCTACTATTCGCTGATGGACTGGCACCATCCCGATGGTGCGCGATGCGCCACCGATGAAGCCGCGCGCCGCCGCTTCGTCGATTACATCCACGGACAGATCCGCGAACTACTGAGTAACTACGGCAAGATCGACGTGCTGTGGTACGACGTCGCCTGGCCGCTGGATGCAGCCGGTTGGGAATCGGAAAAGATGAACGCGATGGTGTTCGAGCTTCAGCCCGAAATCATCGTCAATAACCGCAACAAACTGCCCGGCGATTTCGCCACGCCCGAACAGCGGATCGCGGCCGACCAGCGCGCCTGGGAAAGCTGCATGACGATGAACGATAGCTGGGGTTACCAGCGGGCAGACGACAATTGGAAATCGCCGAAGACGATTGTCCGCAACTTAGTAACTTGCGCGCACGATACGGGGAATTACCTGTTGAACATCGGGCCGAAGGCGGATGGATCGATTCCCGAGGAGTCGGTGAACATTCTGAGCGCGGTGGGCAAGTGGATGGGGCGCAATGGACAAACCATTTACCAGAGTGAAAAGTGCCAGCCGGGGCGATCCAACTACGCGGGCTTTTCGCGCAAGGGGAATACGCTGTATATGCACGTGCATTTCTGGCCAGGCTCCACGGTATCCCTGGGCGGACTACGCAACAAGGTGACTTCGGCGCGGCTCGTGGCGGGGGGCAAGGGAGTGAAATTCGATCAGGACGATTTCCGCGTTCGGTTCACGGGGCTGCCGGAGAAGGCTCCGGACGAACCCGTGACAACGCTCGAGATTGAATGCGACGGCGAGCCGCATCAGGATACGCTGTACGTGCGCAACGAACGGCCGCGATTGAAGGCGTGATTCGGCCGCGCTGGCCGGGACCTACTCATGAGCGCTCCTCATTCGTCCGCAGGCGAAGCCTTCATTTACAGAAGGATTACCTGGCGTCTGATGCCCTACCTTTTCGCTTGCTACATGCTGGCGTATGTCAACCGTGTAAATGTAGGGTTTGCCAAGATCCAGATGCAACAGGACCTGGGAATGTCCGACGCTGTGTACGGCCTGGGCGCGGGCATTTTCTTTATCGGCTATTTCTTTTTCGAAGTGCCCAGCAATATGGCGCTGCGGAAGGTCGGCGCACGGTTCTTGCTGGGGCCCATCATGATTCTGTGGGGCCTGGCATCTGCCGCCACGATGTTCGCTCAAGGGGCTACGAGTTATTGCATTCTGCGATTTCTGCTGGGCGCGGTGGAATCGGGCTTCTTTCCGGGAGTGATTCTATACCTCACGTTCTGGTATACGGCGAAGCACCGTGCGCGGATGGTGGCAATTTTCGTGAGCGCCATTCCGCTCTCCGGCCTGCTGGCGGGTCCGCTCTGCGGCTGGATTTTGAAGGACCTCAATGGCGTCGGCCACCTTGCGGGGTGGCAATGGCTGTTTCTGTTGACAGGCATTCCTTCCTCGATGATGGGGGTGGTTACGCTGTTCTTCCTGACCGACGAACCCGAACAGGCGCACTGGCTGAGCGAGGACGAACGGGAGCTGGTGCTAGCGCGTCTCCACGAAGAAGATCGGACCGGAAAGGGTACGGAAGGCCACCGGCTGGTCGACGCGTTTCGCTCTCCTGCAGTCTGGCTGCTGGGCCTGGTTTATTTCGGAGTCATGGCAGGCAACTACGGCATCGGCTTCTGGCTGCCGCAGGTGGTCGAGGAAACGCTGACGAAGGACCCCGTCGCTATCGGCTGGCTCTTCGCAATTCCGTCAGTGGTGACGGTGATCGCGATGTTTTTCGTCGGGCGGCATTCTGACGCGACGGGCGAGAGGCGCTGGCATTTCGCGCTGGCCTGCATCGTGGGAGCGTGCGCTTTCGCGGCTAGCGCCATCCCGGGGATTCCGGGACCGGTCGGTTTTGCGGCGCTGACCCTGGCGAATATGGGCGTCCTGTGCGGATTCACAGTATTTTGGTCGCTGCCAACCTCGCTGCTCTCGGGGGCCGCGGCGGCCGCGGGAATCGCGTGGATCAACTCGGTGGGCAACCTGGCCGGCTATGCCAGCCCGCATGCGGTGGGCGTGATTCGGGACAAGACGCACAGTATGACGCCGGCGCTGCTGGCGCTGGCAGCGGCCTTGTTGACTTCCGCCGTGGTTTCGCTCTTGGTGACGCGGCGTCCGGACTCGACCAGAGCCTAGCCATCAGCGACACAACCCCGGGGCGACAGCTATACTAATCCGATGCCCGGCCCTGTCACCACCGAAGAAGCATTGGCTCTGGCGCGCGACCTCGCGCAGTCGGGCGACCTGGCCAACGCCGCGGGAATCTGTGCCAGGGTCCTGCAGGCGCTGCCGGGCCAGCCGAAGGCGCTGCACCTGCTTGGGATGGCTGCCATTCAGAAGGGGTATCGGCCCGAGGCGTTGGAGTTGCTGCGCAGAGCCGTCCGCAGTGATCCGCACTTCTCGGTGGCGTGGAACGACCTCGGCAATCTGCTGGCGCTTCTGGGTATGCCGGCCGAAGCTGCGGCCAGCTACCGGCAGGCGATCGCGGAGGCGCCGGACTTCGCCGAGGCGCATAACAATCTGGGCAACCTATTGCAGATGACGGGCGCGCTCGAAGAAGCAGTGGCCCACTATCGCGTCGCATTAGGTCTGCGGTCCGGCTACGCCGAGGCGTTTCGCAACCTGGCCAGCGCATTGCGCCGGCTTGCCAGGGCGGACGAAGCTGTGATCGCGCTTCGCTCGGCACTGGAGATCGATCCGGGGTTCGCAGCCGCGACATCCCAGTTGGCGCACCTTTTGAAAGAACTTTGCGATTGGGCCCAATTGGACGATCTAACGGCGAAACTGGTCGAGTTTGTCGAGGCGGGGTCGGCGGCGGTAAATCCGTTCATGTTTCTGAGCCTTGACACCTCACCTCGCCAGCAGTTGCTGTGCGCGAAGCGTTGGGCGGCTGAACAACTGAGTGCTATGGGCGAACGGCCTGCGGCTTCACCGGGCAAAGATCGCATTACGATCGGCTACCTGTCCGCGGACTTTCAGGAACACGCCACTTCGCACCTGATCGCGGAATTATTCCGATTGCATGATCGCAAGCGGTTTCGGGTGATCGGATTTTCCTATGGGCGCGACGATGGCAGTGCGGCCCGCCGGCAGTTGCGGGAATCCTTCGACGACTTTGTGGACCTGGCCGATTGTTCGCACGTTGAATCCGCCGCCAGAATCCGCGCGGACGGGGTGGACATTCTGGTGGATCTGAAGGGATACACGACCGACGCACGGCCGGAACTACTCCATCTCCGGCCGGCACCGGTTCAAGTGAACTACCTCGGCTATCCCGGCACGATGGGGACCGACGCGGTGGACTTCGTGTTGGTGGACCCAGTGGTCGTACCGGCGGATGAGCAGCCGCACTTTACCGAACGACTCGTGCAGCTTCCGGATTGCTACCAGGTGAACGACCGCCGAAGGCCGATCGCGCCGCACTTGCCGGCTCGGTCGGAGTGCGGACTGCCGGAAAGGGGATTCGTGTTCTGCTGCTTCAGCTCTGCACACAAGATCACGGCGCCGATGTTCGACATCTGGATGCGCCTGCTTGGCAGTGTGCCGGGAAGCGTGTTGTGGTTGCTCGAACCGCATGCGACGGCGATGGTGAATCTGCGGCGCGAGGCGGAATCGAGACTTGCTGGTGGGGCCGCGCGCCTGGTGTTCGCGCCGGCTCTGTCGAATCCGGAGCATCTGGCCCGCTTCGGAATCGCCGGCCTGTTTCTCGACACCCTTCCTTACAATGCACACACGCTCACAAGCGATGCGCTTTGGGGCGCATGCCCGGTAATCACGTGTACGGGCCGAGGGTTTCCAGGGCGCGTGGCGGCTAGCCTGCTGCGAGCGGTGGGACTGCCGGAATTAGTGACCCACAACCTGGCGGACTATGAGGCCTTCGCATTGCAGCTCGCGCTGGATCCGCTCCGCTTGGGGGCGATCCGCGGAAAGTTGCAGGCGAACCGCCTCACGACCCCGCTGTTCGATAGCCGCCGGTTCACGCGCCACTTGGAAGCCGCGTTCGAAAGCATGTGGCGTATGCACCTGGCCGGCGAATCGCCACGGCCCTTCGCGGTGGCGCCGATCGACTAACCAAGTTCGTTGCCCCTGCCATGCATTCTAATAGGCAGCGGTGGCCGGAGCCGAATTGCCCTGCGAGTTGCTAAGCGTAATCGTCACGGACGCTAGCGGGCTCGTGCTGTTTTGGAAGGTGAACGGGATTTCAAGCGAGAACATGCTGCCGAACGGAGCCGACGTGGAACTCTGATACCACGTGGTGAAAGCCTGGCTCAACGATACGGTTGCACTGTTGCTGGCAAGGGTGACGCCAGAGGCGGGTGTAAACGTGATCGCCGCGGAGCTCATGTCGCGTGGCGTGGAGTAACCCACTACCACGAGGCTGAAACCTCCGCTGGTGGTGGTGACGGTTGCACTGGTGATCACCGGCGCGCTGTCGGCTACAACCAGAACCTGCGTAGGCGCCGGGTTTGGGGTGATATCGGCGCCCCCCGCCGTCAGCCCCAACGTGAGCGTTATGGTGCCGGCAACCGTGCCGGTTTGCACACCAGGAGCGCTGCCGCCGCTGAATTGCGCCAGCATGGACCCAGCCGGGATCTGAAACGTGACCGTGCGGCCGCCGGTCGTGAATTGCACGCTGGGATCATCGGGCCCGGAGTTGGGAGCGAATGTCAGGGTGATCGTGCCTTGAATAGCTATCGGATACGTGCTGCCGGCGTTCAAGCTCAAAACTGGCTGGGTGGCCGGCGCGGGCGTGTCCGGCAAGCCCGAAATGGTCATCGATGGCGCCGGCGGAACACCTACCGTGATGGTGAATGGCGCCGTGACGGCTTGTTGGGCGTCGCTCACCCCGAGTGTAACGTTGAACGTGCCGGGCGCCGTCGGGGTGCCACTCAGAGTCCCGGAGGTGCCGTCCAGGGTTATGCCGGTGGGAAGCGCGCCGCTGGCGATGGTCCATTGGTACGTCGAGGACCCTCCTGCTGCGCTCAGTTGTTGGGAGTAGGCCGTTCCCACCGTGCCTGCAGGCAGCGATGCCGTGACAATCGTCAGGGCGTTGGCGATCGCGATCGTGAAGGGCTGGGTTGCGGTGATTGGCGGGAAGCTGGCCGTACTGCTACTGATGCTGCTGCTGACCTGCACCGTGAAGGTAGATGTCCCCGCAGCGGTCGGCGTACCCGACAGAGTTCCGCCGGCAGACAACTTAATGCCGGACGGCAGAGCCCCAGTGGCCAACGAGAATGCGTAAGTGCCTGCTCCATATCCGCCGGTGGCGCCGAGCGTCGCCGTGTAGGCAATGCCCACCGTGCCGCCGCCCAAGCTGCCGGTAATCGCAAGGGCAGAAGCAGTGGTGACCGCAATGCTGAACCCTTGGGTCGCCGTCACCGCTCCGACACTGGGGATCTGGCTGGAAACCTGGATATTGGAAGAGAACGTCCCCACAGCCGTTGGCGTCCCGCTGAGCACGCCCGCGCTGGAGAGCGTCAGACCTGGAGGCAGCGTACCGGTGGCTAGCGACCATGAATAGGTGGAAGGACCCGCGCCTCCGCTGGCTGTGAAAGCCTGGGAATAAGGGACGCCCACGGTCCCGGAAGTCGTGGGCTCCCCGGTGATCGCCAGGCTCGGATAGATCAGTATCGTGAAAGACTGGGTTGCGGTAAGGGGCGGCAAGGCGGCAACCGCGCTGGCCTGGGTGCTGGTGACCTGCACGCTGAAGCTGGACGTTCCCGCCGTGGTTGGCGTTCCCGACAGAGTTCCACTGGCGGACAACGTAATGCCGGACGGCAGAGCCCCTGAGGCCAGCGAGAATGCGTAAGTGCCTGCTCCATATCCGCCCGTGGCGCCGAGCGCCGCCGAATAGGCTTTACCCACGACACCGCTTCCCAAGCTGCCGGTAATAGCGAGGGAAGAAGCCGCGTTGATTGCAATGGTGAATCCCTGCGTCGCTGTCACTGCCTCGATAGCGGAGATCTGGCTGGAAACCTGGACATTGAAAGAGAACGTCCCCACAGTGGTCGGAGTCCCGCTGAGCACGCCCGCTGCGGAGAGTACCAGGCCTGGAGGCGGCGCACCGGTCACTATAGACCATGAGTAAGTGGAAGGACCCGCTCCTCCGCTGGCCGTGAAAGCCTGCGAATAAGGGACACCCATCGTCCCCGAAGCCGCAGGCTCCCCGGTGATCGCAAGGCTCGAATAGACCGCTACTGTGAAAGACTGTGTCGCAGTAAGCGGAAGGGATGAAGGATAGTCGGGGAGGATGCTGGCGGCCTGCACTGCGAACGTGGATGTACCCGCTGTGGTTGGCGTTCCGGACAGAGTTCCGCCGGGCGACAATGTGATGCCTGGCGGCAAGGTCCCAGAGGCGAGCGAGAAGGTGTAAGTGCCAGATCCGAATCCGCCCGCGGGGTTGAGCACCGCCGAATAGGGAGTACCCACCACACCGGCGCCCACGCTGCCGCTCATGGTGAGGGGAGTAGGGGCGATCAAAACAGTGAATACTGTGGCCGCTGTCGCCGGCCCGAAGTTGGGGACCTGGCTGGAGACCTGGACAAGGAAACTGGGAATATTTGACAATGCAACCGTCGGGGTCCCGCTGAGCACGCCGGTGGCGGAGAATACCAGACCCGGAGGCACCAAACCGCCCGTCTGGGACCACGTGTAAGTTGAAGGACCTCCGCCCCCGGTTGCGGTGAACGTTTGAGAGTACGGGACACCCACGGCGCCCGAATTGGTGGCCACCGTGGTGATCGCCAGACTCGGGTAGATCACGATCGTGTAAGCCTGTGTTCCGGTCAGCGGTGGCCCCCCCGAAGGCAAGGTGCTGGCGACCTGCACCGTGAAATTGAATGTCCCCGCTGTGGTTGGGGTGCCCGTCAGAGTTTCGCAGGCGTTGCTTTCGCAATCGCCGCCCAACAAAGTGAGTCCGGGCGGCAAGGCTCCGGAGATTAGGGAGAATGCGTAAATGCCATTTGCTCCATATCCGCCGGAGGCTGTGAGGGTCTGCGAATATGCGGTCCCGACAATCCCATTGGGAATGCTGGTGGGCGCAATTGTCGGATTGCCCTGTCCCCATAGCGCGAACCCGCCCAGCAACAGGCAGACGGCAGGAAGAACCAGACGCCTCATCGCCTCACCTCCGGAATTGCAGCGGCCTGCGCCGGCGGCGGCACAGCCACGATGCGCGGCGTGCTATTAGCGTCGAGCACCGGGAGCGGGCCAACGGCAAGTTCCGTCAGCCGGAATGTCGCGGCGCCCGAGAGCCGGAACAACCCCGTCGGCTTGCAGGCGCAATCGAGGGTTGTTACAGGCCCGCCAGTGAGATCGAAGACCAACACGGATCCGGTGTTGGTGGCGGCGAATACGCGCTGACCGGTCAAATCGGTTTCTGCTGCAACCAATCCCTGGATTCCATCACGCTCTGAGGCGACTATCTGGATTGCCGCCGCGCCGGCCGGGTCGGTAATTTGGTACACGGTTGCGGCGAGAGTGTCGGTTACCAGTGCCTGCTGGCCTGCGTTGAAAAGCCGCACGGCCGAAACGCTGCGGAATGAGCCCACCAGGCTCGGCGCGGAACCCACCGAAATACGATACAGAGATACCGATCCCGTCTGGCCCGCAGCCATAAGCAAGAAGCTGCCGGTATCGTCCACGGCCATGGCTGTGACCGGGGTTGGCAGGCCGGACACGTCCGATTCCCCGGTGATGGCCGGGGCGCCGGGCAGGCCGGTAAGGATCTGCACGCGGCCCGCTGCGTAATAAAGCGCCGCAGCGCCTCCGCCCGGGCTGAAGGCCATCAGTGCCGGCGCAGGCTGAACTCCGTTGAGCGGGTCCGTCACCCAATCGCTGCCCGCTGCGCGCACTAACGCTACTGATGAACCCCTGGCTTGAACTACCAGGGCCGCGTCCTGCGCGGGTGAGATTGCCGCACGCGAAATCGCGAAGCCCAGGCTCAGAGGTGCCCCTGCAACTGCCGCACCCGGAATGCCGCTGATTGGCCGCAAGCTCCCGGCTGCAGCGTCGAAGACCAAACCCAAGCGTGGGCCACTCAGCGTGGTTACGGGGGTATTCCCGGCAAACGCCAGGCCGCAAGAGAAAACTGCCACCAACGTCCTCGCTAACAAGGTTGATGTCATGTCGATCACCTTCTCCGGCTAGTGTGGGGCGCCCACAGTGGGCGTCCCGACGGTGATTGTCACGGTAGGCACTGGCGTTGGCGATGCGCCGCCGCCGCGAGTGGCAGCCACCGCACCGCCCGCCGCGGCCGCCGCCGCGATCAGGATGATCGCCAGTAGTTTCCCCGATATCGCGCCACCGGCCGCCGCGCCGGTCGCCGCAGCCGCCGCCACGTTCTGCTGATGGATGATGGCGTCGGCGTTCAGGTTCTTGAATCTCGCGACCACGCGGACCTGCACTTCGCCGGCCACCTTGTTTGGGACCATTCCCTGGGCCACGGCGTGTCCGGCGTCGTCGGTCATTACTGTAAGGCTGCGACTGCCATTCGAGAACACACCGCTAGCGCCGTGATCGGGCAGGAAGAACGTGACTGCCACTCCGGCAACCGGCTTGTGGTTCTCGTCATTCACCTGGACCATGGCCTCTCGCGACACACGCTGGCGAATATTGTTGATCGATCCTTCTCCCTCGAGAATCGAGATATTCAACTTAGTGGGTTCCTGTTCCTGGGCCTTGACTGGGACAGGCAACGACTGAAATACCACACCCTCTGCGAGCAGCACGCACAGAGCGCGCGCCACCCCCCCAACTCGCACTTGTACTCTCATCCTCGAAATGATAGTACGGTTTGTGGCAGAATTGGAAGCATAATATCGGCGGAATCTCGGGGAGGTGCTAATGCTGGTCGAGAAGACGATTCTTTGTTCGGTACTGGGGGTGGGTGCTCTATTCGCCCAAACCGGCGCGCCGGAGTCCGCCAGGCAACTTTCCGCCCGCGACTTGTTTTACGCCCCAACGCCTGCGGCCGCGCGCAAAACATCGGGCCGGCCGGCGAAGAAGGCTGCGCCGAAAACAGTCGCGCCGGCCGGGGAGAAGACACCTCCTCCGGCTGTGGAAGCGCCCGCCGCTCCTGCGCCGGTACCCTCCGGCGGCGCGGCGATCATCCGGGCCACATACACAGAAAGACCCTTGGGACTGCGTTACAGCATCTTGCGCTATAGTGGCGAAGACAATTACCGCGAAGTTGCGCCGGACACCGTTTTCCACTCCGGCGATCGGATTCGCGTGGCTGTCGAGGTGAACGATACAGGCTACCTGTACATTGCGATGAAGGGCGCCAGCGGCACCTGGAAGATTCTCTTCCCGACCGCGGAAGTCGATGACGGGAATAATCGCGTCGAAAGCGGCCGCCAGTACACCATCCCTTCCGCGCCCGGCCGGTTTGCGTTCGACCAGCAAGCCGGCGAGGAGCAGATCTTCATCGTGCTGTCGCGGCAACCTGAGCCCAACCTGGAGCGCCTGGTCTACTCTCTCGGCACCGGAAATGCGTCCCCCACCGCCGCGCCGGCAAAGCCCAAGGAACAGCCCAAAGTTCTGTCGGCGCAAGCTGGTCCGCTGGGAGAGCCCCTGATCGGGCGCCTGCGCAGCGAGGTTTACTCGCGGGACCTGGTTTTTGAGAAGGTGGACGAGAGCACCCCGGGCGATAAGAAAGAGAATGCCGTTTATGTTGTTAACGGCACTGGCAGCCCAGACTCGCGCCTGGTGGCCGACTTCGTTTTGAAGCATCAATAGGGCAGCCGCGGAGCGAGGCGTGAGACTCCCATGAATCTGAGAACTTCACTGTTTCCGATGCTCGCAGCGATAATCGCCACGGCGCCGGCCTGTTTTGCCGGCGGCCAGAGTAAGAGCCTCGAGCAGGGCGCACACCGTATGGAACTCACGCTGGAGCGCCTGGAAGGCGGCGCCTGGAAAGCGGTGGACCCCGGCCTGGTATTCTCGCAAGGCGACCGCGTCCGTTTCCGGTTTCACGCTAACTTCGACGGATATCTCTACGTGATGAACGCGGCGACCTCAGGCAACTACGAGATCCTCTTTCCTCGGCAGGATACCGGGGAACAGAACCGTATCGAGGCTGGGAAAGAATACGTGGTGCCTGCAGTACAGGGCTGGTTCCGTGTGAGTGGGCCGCCAGGCCAGGACGTACTGTACTGGATGGTTACGCCGCTATCGCTGGGAGCGCAGCCGAAGTACCAGCCGCTGCCTCCGCCTCCCAAGCCCGGCGCCGTGCCGCCGCGCCTGATACCTCGGTGCGATGACACCATCTTCAAGGCGCGCGGCGAATGCGTCGACGGGTCGGCCGGAGCAAAGGGAGTGCGCCCGGCGGAGAAGTTGCCGGATAACCTCAGCGAGGTGCCGGGCGCAAGCTCTCGCGAGCTGATGTTCATCCGCGAAAAGGATACGTCGGTGGTTGCGTCGCCGGTGCCGCTTACGGCCCCGGTCATCTATGAGTTTCGGCTGGCGCACAGGTGACGTCATGAAACTCGGCCTCACTCTCGTCATTCTGGCGGCGGCAGCGGCACCGGCCGCACAGCCGCCGGCCGCCCAAGCTCCGCCGTCGGAGCAGACGCAACGCGACCTGAAATATGAAAACGGCGCTCCACCCATCAAGCCAGCGGCTCCAACCACCGTCACGATTCCTCGCTCATACGCGCTGGTGATCGGCATCGCCAATTACAAGAACCTCGACGCTAAGGACCAGTTACAGTTTTCAGAGCGCGATGCGGAGTCGATTTACTCTATTCTGATCAGCCCGGAAGGCGGCAATTTCCACGCGGAGAACGTGCACAAACTGGTCGGCCCGCGCGCCACCCTGGCCAATCTGCGCCACGAACTGGAAGAATGGCTGCCGACGACTGCGCGCAACGACGATCGCGTGCTGATTTACTTCGCCGGGCATGGGTTCTTGTACGGCGGCCACGCCTACCTGGCGCCATACGATCTGGATCCCCACAACATCGCCGGAACCGGTTATCCCATGGACACGCTCGGCTCGGTGATTGGCTCGCGCATCAAGGCCAGGTGGAAGGTTTTAATCACCGACGCCTGCCATAGCGGCGCCATCACACCGGAAGCCGACCGTGCTGCAGTGAGTCGCAGCCTGCTCGACCTCAACAGCTCCCTGTTTTCGCTCACCGCCAGCCGCGACCGCGAGCGCTCTTTCGAAAGTGCCGACTGGGGCGGCGGGCATGGCATCTTCACCTATTACGTCGTCAAGGGTCTGGAAGGCGCGGCCGACGAGTCGCACGACGGCATTGTGACCGCCGACGAACTCGCCGATTACGTTCGCAGCAACGTGCGCGAGGCGACAAACGGCCAGCAGAACCCCACCTCGGAGCGCGGCAGTTTTGACCCGAACATGCTGCTCGCCTATCTCCCCTCGGGAGCGGTGCCCGGCACGCCCCCGCCGCCCAAGGACGGCACGCTTATCTTTGAGACCAACATGGACGGCGTCGAAGTCTTCGTGGATGGCAAATCCGCCGGCGTCGTCAACAAGGGTACGCCGCTGCGCCTGCCTGGCCTTCAGCCTGGTGTCCACACGGTGAGAGGCGTCCATATGGGTTACGAACCCGACGGCCCACGGGAGGAGACCGTATACCCGGGGCAGGAGTCCACCGTCACGCTGAAGATCCTGATAGTGCGGCGCCGCCCGCGCGCGGCCGTCGAGCAGTTCGACAAGGGCCTGGATTTCTACAACAAAGGAACCGCCGAGAACTATCGCAAGGCCGTCGCCTGCTTGCAGGCCGCACTCTCCGCCGACCCCAACTATAGCCAGGCGGCACTATACCTGGGCCGCGTCTACCGCGATCTCTTTCAGGAGGATGAAGCCGAGAAGTATTTGCGGCGGGCCATCGAAATCGATCCGGATTACCTGGAAGCGCGCGCCACACTCGGCGGCATGCTGCTCGACAAAGGCGCGCTCGACGAGTCCATTCTCCAGTTGAACACCGTGGTCGACCGCGACCAGCAGAACGCGCTCGCCTGGTATCTGCTCGCCGAGGCGTTGCGCATGAAGGAGCTTTACCCTGACTCCATCGATGCCGCGCGCAAAGCCATTCGGCTCACGCCCAACAATGCCGAGGCGCATTTCTGGCTGGCGGAAAGCCTGCGGCTCAGCGGCAAGTACCAGGAGGCCGTCGGTTCCTATCAGCAATATCTGAAGCTCAGCGATTTCGACAGCCGGCTGGCGGGCAAGATGAACTATTACGTTCTGGGCTATCTCGTCGGGTTCGGAAGGAAAAAGCGTGCGGCGCAGCGCGACGTTTGGCAGGATCTCCGCAGCCTCGCGTACTTCGGGCTTTGCGACAGCGAGCGCTTGCTGAACCAGTTCGACAGTGCCATTGCCTACTGCCAGAAATCGCTCACATACGATCCCTCAGATCCCTTCGCCCACTTTGGTCTTGCCCTTTCCTATACCAGCAAGGCGCAGGCCACCGGAGCCGTCGAGCCCTTGGTGCCGGCGCGCAAGCACTTCGCCGAAACCATTGCTCTCGACCCCTACATGCCGGAATCAGAGCGGGCCAAGAAATATATTGCAAAGATAGACTCGCTGATGGCCAGTGCAAGCAAGTAGGCTTGCAGGCCGTGCCGCGGCGCGCAAGCCCGGCTCATCGAAACGTTCCAGGACAGATAGTACCAAATCAACAAATGGCGCGGCTCTAGGGGTTACGAACTCAGTACTGACCTCACTCGTCTGGTACGTGGCGGGCCAACCAGCTTGCCAAACCGCTCCCGGTACATGTAAACTCGATCTGTTATTTGCGAGCTGAACGCTTGCAGGACCTACCGGGGCCCTTTGCTGAGAAGTTTGGGAGGGACATACGACTCAGACGCGCGCTTTTCACCGTTTGTTGGCGTGCGTAGTTTTGTGCGTATCCGCCCGCGCTGGTGTCCTGGTTTTCCGGTCGGAGCACGGTCTTCAGTTCACCAATGCGGTAGCCATAACGGTCAACGGCAAAGACAAAGCTCTCAGCCTGGGTAGCGAGCCCACCATCGGCAGCGCTGTCTCCAAGCTGCCCGCGACTCACTTGGCGGGAACTCTGCTGAAAGACGGCGATGCCGGCGTCCTGCTGCAATATGAGCCAGGCAAAGCGGAATATCTGCTTCCGCAGGGCCTGCCTAAGAACGCGGCCGACGATCCCGCTGGCATGTGGAAGGCCGCGAAGATCGTATCCAAACAATCCGCCTCCGACAAAGCCGGGACCGCGATTTCCATCTCCAGTTTCGTGGCCTTCCTCCCGGCTGGTGTGGAGAGCCTGACCACGCTCTGCACGGACGCCCCGGCGCTGCAGTTGATCGGAGGCAAGGGCAAGAGTTTTGCCACCCAGGTCGAATTGATGTCCGCCGCGGTGAAGGCTTACGGAACCGACCCGGCGCTGGCTCCGCTCGACAAGTACGTGGCGGACGCGATGCGCAGCCGATATGAAGCCTTCGAAAGCGGCGCGGGCGGCATCGAGGTGCTGAATCAGGGGCTCGAATTCGCCAAACTGTCGCAGTCCGTGTACCCCAATTCGCCGGAGCAGGTCAAACTGCGGCAACTCCTGACCAACCGCAAGGCATGGCTCGACCGCAAGATCGCGGTCGAGAAAGCCTTTGCCGCGACTGCGCTTTGGGACGTTTTCCTTTTGGGTGACCGCGACCTGGAACGTTACCAGCAGGCCTTTCCGGAGATTGTGAGCGATCATCGGCGAGCCCTGCAGGGCAGTTTACAACTGCACGTAAAGATCGCCACGGCACGCCTGCGGGAGGGCGACTATGATGCGGCGTATCGCGAGTTCCGCCTGGCCAGTCTACGTAAACCTTCGGATTCCGCGTTGCGCGAACAGGCTATGGAGGCCTGGACCGAGTATTCGCGCAGGAACGCCATGGATCTGCAGCCAAAACGAACCAAGCTAGGCGCCGGCCCGCAGAGCTCCATAGAACGCGAACTCTACTTTGCCGACCAGAATAAGCGGGAGAAGAAGCTCGACGAAGCCCTCCAGAGCGTGCAGGACGCCGAATCCGTGCTGCGGACTTCCCAGCCGGCGGGCAGTTTCAGCAACGCGACCCTGAAGGTGTGGTACGCCGAGGCCGATATTCTGGCGGCGCAGAATCGCATCGCCGAAGCCCTGGCGGCGCTCGACACATACGATCTGCATGCCGTGGACGAGGAGCGTGCACCGGCCGAAAAGCTGCGCAATCAACTGCTGTTCAGTCTCAATGCCTCGCTGAACAATTTGAAAACCAGGCTTCAGGCGGCCTGGTCTGGGGGAGACTTCAACCTGGCCCACCAACTGGCGGCCCAAGGCTTGAAGATGAGCGCCGACGATGCCGACCTGCTGTACTATGCCGGCATGGCGGCGCTCATCCAACGGGAAACCAAACAGGGCCGCGACCTGCTTACACGTTACCTGGAGGTCTCCAACACACTCGATGCCAACACCGAGCAGCGGGCGCTGGTCTGGCGGTTGCTGCGTTCTGTCGCAACTTCTTCCGGCGCCGCGAGCGGTCAGCCGAACTGGCTTTCCGGCGAGAAACTGCCCAGCGGGGTGTTCTATTCCCCAGTGAGCCTCGCCTTCCAGCCGCGGATCGACCACATCGATGCATCCAACAAGTTCCACCTGGCGTTCGAATGGGATGGAGAGCGGTTGAAGTCCGTGACGCCCACCTTTGAAAACGCCGCACACGCCACGGCTGAGAAGAAAATCTCGTTCGCTTACGAAGACCGCGTGCCGCAGGTGGTGTGGGCCTCGGATGGCGACGAAGCCCGCCCGGCCGGGCCGGCTGGCCCCGACGAAGCGTACAAACGCTCGACCGAGCTTCTGCTTAACAACCCGCTCGTGGATCCCTTGGCCATCCAGCGCATCACCGGAATGAACGTGACGCTGACAATCGCGGGCAACCGGTTCTTCAATCCGTTTGTATGGGAGAAGCTCTACTATTTCCGGCTCACTTACGACGATAGCGGGCGGGTCAGCCGCGCTCAGGAATTGACCAGTCCGAAGGGCCCACTCGGCGAACAGGTGCTCGAATTCGAATGGAACGGGATGCAGTTGACAGCTATCCGCGGCTATCTGGGGAAAACCAAGAATTACGAGCGCACCATGGAGTACCAGGACGGGCGGCTCGTGGCGGAAGAGATTCAGGGTCAGGGCAAACCCTCGCACATCAAGTACAACTACCTGGCCAATAGGCTGGCATCGGCAGAGGCGAGCGCCGATCCGACCCTGGACAACCGCAACCGCAAGGTGACGTTCCTGGCCAACTCACCTTCGACACTGGTGCAATAATGCGAATGGTTCGATCGGCAGGGTGGCGCAGCAGCGCCTGGGTGAACTGTAGTCTGCTGTTTCTCGCGGTCCTGGCTCCGGCCCTTCAGGCACAGGAAAGCGGCAAGCGCGTCGCGCTGATCATCGGCAACGACGCCTACTCGATGAGTCCGCTGAAGAACGCCGTAAACGACGCGCGCGCCATGGACAAGGCGCTCAAGACTGCGGGCTTTCAAACCATCACGCTGGAGAACGCCACCAAAGCGGATATGGATCGCGTGATCGGCGAGTTTCTGGACAAGCTCGGTCCCGATGACACCGCCCTGTTCTTTTTTGCCGGCCATGGTGTGCAGATTGAAAACGAAAACTTTCTGGTGCCCGTGGATTTCCCCCAGGTTGCCACCATCTCGGCCGCCAAGTTCGCCTGTATGTCGGTGGCCCGGATTTTCGATGAACTGAAACGCAAGCGGGCCAAGCGAAACATCGTGATCCTGGACGCCTGTAGGAGCAATCCCGTAACTGCCAAGTACTCGCTCGAGGCCGGCCTGGCGAATCCGCAGGACGCTCCGAAGGAGACGTTCGTCGCCTTCTCCACAGGCCCCGGCCAGACCGCGACGGATAATCCGGATGGCCGCAACAGTTGGTTCACCGAGGCGCTTGCCGACTACATTTCGCAATCCTCTCTGACGGTGGAAATCAACGAGATATTTACCCGCGTCAAGAAGCGCGTCTCCGACGTGACCGAAGGCCGTCAAACGCCCTGGACCACCTCTGACCTTACCAGCAGGTTCTACTTCCACCAGCCTCTAAACGCCCGCTCCGATGTCGACTCCACCCTGATAGAGAAATGGATGGAAGACGCTCGCGTCCGGGAGCAGCGTGAGGAATGGGTTGCGGCCATCGATTTGGTCAACCAGGTTTTGGAGAGGAAACCCGGCGGAGCGCTTGAAGCACTGGCCACCGAGAAGCTGCCGTACCTGACGGCTCGCAAATCTGCCCAGGCGCGCTTCGACGCCGGCGACTACGCGGCCGCGGCCAAGCTTTACGAACAGGCCCTGAAGTTGGACCCGTTCGCGATCGATGCTGCTTTGCAGGGTGCCAACAGCTACCTGCTTGAGGACCACTTGCCGGAAGCCATCGAACTGCTCAAAGCCGCGCGCCTCCGCGGAACCTCTGGGGCGGTTGAGACAGCCGACCAGATGCTGACACAGCTCGCCACGGTGTCTCCCGAGGCTGCCAAGGAAGTTCAGGCAAGCGTGCCTCAGCCACCTCCCATCGAGGAAGTTTTCAGTGGCACGCATTTTGGCGTTCCCGATTGGGATGCCGGGAAGCGGCACCTAAAAGCCACCTCGATTGATATCACGCGGTGGACGAAGGAGCTGAAAATGGAGGTTCCCATGCCGGCTCTGCTCGTCTCGACCGCTGCCGCAACGCCAGCGCCGGTTTCCGCGGAGGCTGCAGCCCAGACCGCTGCCGGCGTGGCGCCGCCGGACCACGCAGCCGGCACGCAAGCCGCAGCCGTGAACAACGCCATCTTCCATGTGGAAGTGGTTGCAACCGGAGATAGCAGGAATCTGCGGCTCCGCTCCGACGCTCCGGAGGACTTCGGCTATGTGCAGTTCGATGGACCGGCGGGCGCAACCCCGGTGTTATTTGAAGGCACACAAGTAGTGCTTCCCACCAAGCTCAAACTGCCCACTGGAAAGTACGAGGTTCGCACTGTCGATGAAGGGAAAGTGGTTAACCGTCAGGATCTGGAAGTGACGCCGCTCTCCACTCAGACATTCAAGGTGAAGCGGCCATGAAATACCTCGCCCTCGCGATGCTACTGGCTATTTCCGCCAAGGCGGCCAACTGGATCGACCGCAAGGAATATGACCTGGTTCTGAACATACGCGCCGAAACCTCGCCGCAGAAGAGGCTGGGGTTGCTCGACCAATGGAAGAGCCAATATCCCAAGAGCGAATTTCAGCGGGTTCGCCTGGAACTGTACCTCTCAACTTATCAGGCTCTGGGAGACAGCCCGCGCGCGCTGGGCGCCGCCGGCGAGATGCTGGCGGCCCAGCCGGACAGCCTGGTTGGCGCGTATTGGTTCGCGCTGTTGTTGCCGGAAGAGACGGCGGCTTCGCCCGAGCAATTGGCCCTCGGCGAGAGGTCCAGCCGTCAATTGCTCGCGGTTCCGAAACCGGCTGCCGGCGTCGAACTGATGGCACACCGCACGCTCGGCTGGATTCACTGGCAGCGCAGCGAATACACCCCGGCTGAGCAGGAATTTGAGACGTGCTTGCGACTGGATCCCACCGCCGCCGAGATTTCGGCTTGGTTAGGCACCGTGCTTGGGCTCGAGCAGCAGCCGGACAAGCGGGTGCCCGCGCTGTGGCAACTTGCGCGCGCTTCGTCCTACCAGGATGCCGGCGCACTGCCGGACGGGCAGCGGCACGAGCTAGGCACGGTCCTGGAGCGCCTTTATACCTCTTACCACGGCGACACCAGCGCCCTCGATCAACTGCGCAGCGCTGCCGCCGCCGCGCCGTTTCCGCCGGCCGGGTTTGACATTGAATCGGTGGCGGCTGCCGCCTTGCGCAAGCAGGACGAGGAGCTCAGCCGGACCAACCCGCAATTGGCGGAGTGGGTCCGCGTGCGGGAGAAGCTGGAAGCTCCCGATGGAGACAAATACTTCACGGAGACACTGCACAACAGCCCTCTTCCCAGGCTGAAGGGCACGCTGATCAAGGCCGACCCGCCCGGCAAGCCGAACGAGCTGACGATTGGCGTCATAGACCCGGCCCAGGCCGAAATTGTGCTGAAATTGGCCACCGAACTGCCGAACGATGCCGATGTTGGAACCGTTTTGGAATTCGAGGGGACAGTCGATTCCTTCGTCAAGAGCCCGTTCGGATTGACAGTGCTATCCGACCCATCCAAGATTTCGGGCTGGCCCGCTCCGCCGCGAGGCCGAAAAAGCGTCCATCAATAGCGGGGCCCCTTAACGGTGGAAGATCTCTACCTTGGTCACCAGAGTGGACGCCGGCTTGCTGGAACCGTTCACCACGTACACTGCGCTCTCCAGAGCACCCTTGTCTGTCGGTTTTGCGCCTGCCTTTCGCGGCGGTGCTGGTTGGGCCGCCGGTCTGGCAACCTCTTTAAACGGCAGGTCGCGCGTGCCATACTCCTCCGCAATCCGGTCCATGGCGGAGTTGATTCGCCCGGCGGAGGCGAGTTCAGTCGCACCTGACGAAGGCTGCGGCCGATCGCTGGTACCCTTGATGCCCTCGGACAGTTCGTAAATGTCGCGAGGATCCCTCGAAAGCACCACGAACAAGGTCTCTGCCCCCGGCGGATCTTCGATTTCAAAGCAGGCTTGCTTGGGTGTCCGAATGATCTGACCCGGGTCGATCCGGTTGCCCTGATCCGACAGTTGGGGAGTCGGAAAAAGCGGAACCCAGTCGCCGCTCGACTGCTTCGACAGCACGTACAGGTAGCCGGATCGGTTCGCCTCCAGTTCGATGGCCACGCAGTCGCCTTTGTGGAAGTTGCGCTGCGGATCCACCGGCTGGCCGCGGTCGCCCCGCGACCTCACCAGCAGCAAGGTATACCGCAGCCCCAGGTGCATGGCCGCAGCTCGACCGATTGCCGAACCAGGCGCGGCGCCCGGCTGCGAGGCGGCCGGCGGCGCCGGGTGACGGACCGGAGCCAATTCGTCCTTCGGGGCGGCACCGGCGAAAAAGAGTTCCCGCGCGCCCTCCGCCGGCTGCGGCGGTGGCTGCTGTGCCATGCACGCAGTCGCCGCCAGTGCCGTCGCCAGGTTCAGCAAGCTTCGCATCCGTTTTGCTCCATCAGGCCCTTCGGCCGGCTTCATATTTGGATGGGTGCGCGACAAAAATGTAGACCGTCATGCGGCTGACGAGCGATCCGCCCAGTAGTCTTCGAATCTGCGGCTGAGGCGGCAGCAACGCAGTGCGACGATGGCGTTGGCGCCGCGGACGGTCCAGAACATGCCGGATCGTTTCAGGCGCACACCAATCACGGTCTTGCAGCCGGCCTCGATGACGCCGGATCCGACGAAAAGGCCTTGGGCTCGGAAGGTCGGATAGCGCATCCTCTCGGCGTTGCGTTCCAGATACTCGGCTTCGTTTTTGACGGATTTGGCGAGTTCCTCGGAGGCGGGCTGGAGCGCGCCGAGGGTTTTCACCAATGCTTCGATCTTGCCCTTTTCCAGACGGTCCAGACAGCGGGCAAGCCAGCGTTGGCGGGCCTTGTCGTCGCCTGGGAACAGTTTGGCGGAGAGTTCCCAGAGGTGCTGGCGGGCGTGGTAGAGATCGACGATCTGAATCGCGCCGGGGAAGTGCTGGTCGGCCAAATTCCAGATCCACACGGCGCCATCGCCGAGCAGCACTTTCTTCAGCGCCCGGCTCCAGCCGCGCCGCCAGGCTTCGGTGTAAAGGCGCAAGCCGAACTGCTCGGCCGATTCAATCGCGCCCACGTAGGAGGTGGAATCCTCATCGCGCACCGGGCGGCCCTCCGCATCGGTCGTGGTCTGGGTGAAGAGGCAGCCGAGTTTGACCTCGCGCGTGTGCGCCGGCTGGCCCTCGATCTTGCCGGCGCGGTCTTCGGTTTCGGCCTTCACCACCGGAATGCCCGTGCCGTCCATCTCGATGTAGAGCAGCGGCACGGCGGGCGCGCAAACCTCCGGCAGTTCCAGTTGTTTGGCCTGTAGGATGGCGGCCTGCTCACGGGCTTCGATGCCGGCGCCGATGTCCTCGGTATGACGCTCCACGGCTTTGGCGGGAACCTCAATACCAGCCAGCAACCCGAGTTGCTCGCGGCTCTGCTCGAAACTCGCTTCACTCCCCACCACCGCCATCATGCGCCGCACGCCCGGCGAACACGCTACCCCTTCCACGTCCAGTTCGCGGTCGCGCGGACTGCAGCCCGCGTGACAGTGCGGACACACGTAATAGGGCCGCTCGATAGTGATCGGGCCAAGCACCGTCAGAACCTGCTTGGCGCGCACCTGGTGGAAGCGCGCCTGGTGGCCGCAGGCACACGCCACCGTGAGTTCGACCTCGGTGGGTGCGCTCAGCAGACGCTCCAGCGCTTTCGCGCCGAGGTGATGGCTCGCGGCGCGGGTCGCCATTTCGACCGCCTCCAAGTCGCATTGGCCGCTCTTGCGCAAGCCGGTGAAAATGACTTCCAAAAGCGCGGCTATTTCCCGCGCCGCCTCGCGCTGGACTGCCTCGACCGTTTTTTTTCCGCCCCGGTCCACGACTCCTCGGCCGGCCGGGAGCGGCAGATCTTCTCGTTGACCTCCAGCAATTCCCGGCTCAACTCGCGGAATTGATGAAACGCTTCCACCTCGCGCTGCGCCTTGCGCAGTTCGGCCGGTGAAGCGAAAGACTCGCTGACTGTCTTTCCACTCACTTTACGGGTCAGTCGATAGTTTGGACCGTGGCCCTGCTGGCCCGCCTTGTGGCACCGGCAATCCGACTTCCCGCAGCGCCCGGTGATGCTGCTAACCGAACCGCTCCGAAAGTCGCCCAAATTGAGAATGCGCCCGAGAATCGCGGAGCGCTGTTGTTCCAGCACGGCCAGAGAATCAGGCAAGATCGCACCTCCATTCCTAACGTATCACTACGTAAGGATTCAGGCCACAAAAAAAGAACGCCGCCAATCGCTACAATTTTGTCGCACACCCTATTTGGATATTTGGATGGGTGCGCGACAAAAATGTAGACCGTCATGCGGCTGACGAGCGATCCGCCCAGTAGTCTTCGAATCTGCGGCTGAGGCGGCAGCAACGCAGTGCGACGATGGCGTTGGCGCCGCGGACGGTCCAGAACATGCCGGATCGTTTCAGGCGCACACCAATCACGGTCTTGCAGCCGGCCTCGATGACGCCGGATCCGACGAAAAGGCCTTGGGCTCGGAAGGTCGGATAGCGCATCCTCTCGGCGTTGCGTTCCAGATACTCGGCTTCGTTTTTGACGGATTTGGCGAGTTCCTCGGAGGCGGGCTGGAGCGCGCCGAGGGTTTTCACCAATGCTTCGATCTTGCCCTTTTCCAGACGGTCCAGACAGCGGGCAAGCCAGCGTTGGCGGGCCTTGTCGTCGCCTGGGAACAGTTTGGCGGAGAGTTCCCAGAGGTGCTGGCGGGCGTGGTAGAGATCGACGATCTGAATCGCGCCGGGGAAGTGCTGGTCGGCCAAATTCCAGATCCACACGGCGCCATCGCCGAGCAGCACTTTCTTCAGCGCCCGGCTCCAGCCGCGCCGCCAGGCTTCGGTGTAAAGGCGCAAGCCGAACTGCTCGGCCGATTCAATCGCGCCCACGTAGGAGGTGGAATCCTCATCGCGCACCGGGCGGCCCTCCGCATCGGTCGTGGTCTGGGTGAAGAGGCAGCCGAGTTTGACCTCGCGCGTGTGCGCCGGCTGGCCCTCGATCTTGCCGGCGCGGTCTTCGGTTTCGGCCTTCACCACCGGAATGCCCGTGCCGTCCATCTCGATGTAGAGCAGCGGCACGGCGGGCGCGCAAACCTCCGGCAGTTCCAGTTGTTTGGCCTGTAGGATGGCGGCCTGCTCACGGGCTTCGATGCCGGCGCCGATGTCCTCGGTATGACGCTCCACGGCTTTGGCGGGAACCTCAATACCAGCCAGCAACCCGAGTTGCTCGCGGCTCTGCTCGAAACTCGCTTCACTCCCCACCACCGCCATCATGCGCCGCACGCCCGGCGAACACGCTACCCCTTCCACGTCCAGTTCGCGGTCGCGCGGACTGCAGCCCGCGTGACAGTGCGGACACACGTAATAGGGCCGCTCGATAGTGATCGGGCCAAGCACCGTCAGAACCTGCTTGGCGCGCACCTGGTGGAAGCGCGCCTGGTGGCCGCAGGCACACGCCACCGTGAGTTCGACCTCGGTGGGTGCGCTCAGCAGACGCTCCAGCGCTTTCGCGCCGAGGTGATGGCTCGCGGCGCGGGTCGCCATTTCGACCGCCTCCAAGTCGCATTGGCCGCTCTTGCGCAAGCCGGTGAAAATGACTTCCAAAAGCGCGGCTATTTCCCGCGCCGCCTCGCGCTGGACTGCCTCGACCGTTTTTTTTCCGCCCCGGTCCACGACTCCTCGGCCGGCCGGGAGCGGCAGATCTTCTCGTTGACCTCCAGCAATTCCCGGCTCAACTCGCGGAATTGATGAAACGCTTCCACCTCGCGCTGCGCCTTGCGCAGTTCGGCCGGTGAAGCGAAAGACTCGCTGACTGTCTTTCCACTCACTTTACGGGTCAGTCGATAGTTTGGACCGTGGCCCTGCTGGCCCGCCTTGTGGCACCGGCAATCCGACTTCCCGCAGCGCCCGGTGATGCTGCTAACCGAACCGCTCCGAAAGTCGCCCAAATTGAGAATGCGCCCGAGAATCGCGGAGCGCTGTTGTTCCAGCACGGCCAGAGAATCAGGCAAGATCGCACCTCCATTCCTAACGTATCACTACGTAAGGATTCAGGCCACAAAAAAAGAACGCCGCCAATCGCTACAATTTTGTCGCACACCCTATTTGGATCGTAATCCGCAGCCGAAAGCTGTTATGGTATAGTATCGAAAATCGCCAGTACCTGGAAGCCCCGAGCGATCGGAGCTGCTGAAGATTTCTCTCACTTTGATGCAACTGCCTGCCCGCCTCGGCAAGTACGAGCTGCAAGAATTCCTCGGCGGTGGGATGTCCCACGTGTACAAGGCCTTCGATACGGTCATCGGACGCACGGTGGCCGTCAAGATCCTGGTCGAGCCGGCGGCGCAGGATTCCGATGCGCGCGACCGCTTCCTGGCGGAGGCACGCACCGCCGCCAAGGTCACCCACGAGAACATCATCAGCATTTACGATTTCGGTACCGACGCCGAGATGGGCCTGTTCATGGTGATGGAGTTCCTGCAGGGCGAAGACCTGCGGCACGCCATCAAGAACGGCCACACAGGCGACCTGTGCAGCAAACTCCAGATCGCGCTGCAAATCGCCCGCGCGCTTGAGTTCATTCATAAGAACCGAATCATCCATCGCGACATCAAACCCGAGAACGTTCACATCAGCACTACTGGCGTGGTCAAGCTGATGGATTTCGGGATTGCCAAGAGCGAAGATCTCTCGCGCACCCAGCCGGGCTATGTGCTAGGGACGCCGTACTACATGGCGCCCGAACAGGTGCGCGGGGAACCGCTCACCGGTCTGGTGGACGTCTACGCTTTCGGAGTGATGCTGTTTGAACTGCTGACGGGCCAGAAAGCCTTTGCGGCGGATTCGGTGGATCAGATCTTCTACAGCATTCTGAATGTCCCCATGGACGTGGGGCCGTTGCAGAGTGCGGGCATCCCCCAGCCGGTTATCCAGCTAGTAGCGGCCTGTAACGCCAAGGTCGCTGCGGAACGGCCGCAGGGCTTCGCTCCCATCATCGCGGAACTGGAGCGTATGATTGCCGAGTTGTCGGGAGAGACGCGAGTAGCGGAGCGCCAGCCCGCATCCTCCGCGCCATTGATCCGCCGGTCTGTGCTCCTGGCCGGTCTGGCCGCACTGCTGCTGGCCCTCGGAATCGGCGGATATTTCGCCCTGAGGCCGGCGGCAGCGCCCGCGGCCATATCCAAGGTGGCGGAACTGGCCAAGACCATTTCCACTCCCACCGGCGACATGGTGTTGGTGCCGGCCGGGGAATTCCGGTTTGGACAGTTTAAGCAGGTTGCGTCTCTTCCCGCTTTTTACATTGACAGGACAGAAGTGAGCAACGCCGCGTATGCCCGGTTCTGCCAGGCGACGAACGCGCCGCTTCCTGAGAGTTTTCCCAGCGACCGGCCCGACTATCCCGTGGTGAACGTGACCATCCGCGACGCGCGCGAATTCGCCAGGTGGGCGGGCAAGGGGCTGCCGACCGCCATGGAGTGGGAGAAGGCTGCACGCGGTACCGACGGCCGCATCTTTCCGTGGGGCAACGAAATGCAGGCCTCGCGGGCCAACACGAAGAACGGCGAAGCCATCAGCCAACTCCAGCCTGTCGACAGCTTTCCGCAGGGCGCCAGCCCGTATGGAGCCTTGCAGATGATCGGCAACGCCTGGGAGTTAGTAGATACGCCGCGAACGGCCCCCTCGGACCTGCGTCCGTTCCAGGCGCTGCAGCCGCCCTTGCAACGCGGCGAAGCCTGGTACATGATCCGGGGCGAGTCCGCCTGGGAGCCCCTGGTTGACGCTGCGATCTGGGATTCGTCCGCCGTCCCTGAACGCTGGAAGAGCTTGCACGTGGGATTCCGCTGCGTGAAGGATGCGAAGTAAGCCGTAGCGTGGGCTCGAAATCCGGTGGCAGTGTCGCGGGCCATTCTCTTCGGTAAGTTCCGCGACTCCCTGCAGATATTCAATGAATGCGTTGCCGAGCAGCAGAGAATAAGGTCAGAATAGAGGATGGCGGGCGGACGATGCCCGCCATCGGGTGAGGCGGCAACGTCCCGCCCCGGCGGTGACTGAGGAGGTAAGTTGGCCAGAATATCGTTGAGCAAGAGAATCGATGCCACCAAGCTCCACCCGCGGACGCTAGCGCCGCTTGCCGGACCGGAAGTGAACATACCTTTCGGAGCGCTGGTGGAATCGATAGGCGGCGATCATGATCGTGTGAAGTTTCTCTTCCTGGGCGAGCCCTATTCGGTGCGTCGCGAAATATTCCAGGACGCTATCGGGCCAGATGAGGCCGCCAAGGCGCCGGCCACCGCGCCGGCGGTGGTCCCCGCCGCGACAGAACCGGAACAGTCCATCGCACCAAACGGCAAAGAGGCTAGGCTGAAGTTTGAGCGGCTGGACGCCGGCAGCTATGCGGTGGCGCGGGCCAAGGTGCCGGGCGGGTGGCTGGTAGCTTTCGGCAACGCTATGACATTCTACCCGGACCCGACGCACGAATGGGACGGAGCGTCGCTGGAGTGAGCCACCGATGGGCCGCGCTCGCGCGGGCGCCTGGCGGACGTGTCGGTTGAGAAGCCTCCTCCAGCCCTAATAATTGGATAGAATGTAGAGCGCGCGAGGAGGAGGTGTTCGATGCCGATGCAGGTCTGCATGGGAGCCAGCATGATGTGCACGTTCGGGATGGCGCCCAGCTCCCTGGTGGTACTGCCCACCAACAAGGTTTTCACGGACATGGTGCCCGACGCCAACATCATGGATCACATTCCGATGACGAACATCATGCCGTTCGGAATGTGTATGTCGCCTTCGAACCCCAGGTCGCCGCCGCGACTGCCGCGGCGTTGGGCGTGCTCACTCCCATGCCCTGCATTCCGGCAACGCCCGCGCCGTGGGCTCCGGGCGCGGCGAACGGTGCTGCTGGGCAATATGCCGACTCTGGACAACGTTTCCGAGTTGATGTGCATGTGGGGCGGCGTGATCACATTTGTTACGCCCGGCGAAATGACGGTGATGGTCCCGTAGCGCCGGCAGGATGCGGACGATTCCGTTAAAGTTTGGGCAGGGCAGGTGGCCGGCGGCTTCGGCATGCGCTGGCTGTTAGCGGGTTCGGCGTATCACCTTGTACCCCAGGCGGAATCTGGAAAGCCGCCGGGTGGGGTTCGCCGGGAATGGCGCGTGGCACATCTGCGTCATTTGACCAAAGGGCCCGTCATCTTCGTGAGCCATCGGCAAACGCAGCTGATGCTGGTCCAGGCTTCCACGGTCGTCGGCGACTGCGGCTTGGCAGGTATCGCGGGAGTTGCGGCGGCGGCGCTCCCGGGAGGCCCGGAGCTTTCGGCGGTGCCGGTGCCCCGGCCATTTGCGGGGCTGGAGGATGGGGCATCCCCGGCATCTGAGGCGCCTTCGGCATTCCCGGCAGTTGGGGAGCTTTCGGCATGCCGGGCATTTGCGGCGGTGGCGGAGGTTGGATCACGTACCTCTTCCCTTCCACTTCGTGCCCTTTGAAAACGCTCTTGCCCAAATCCTGTCATTTGCATGCTGGGCGCCGTCGGCGCGGCGGGTGACTCCGAGATGAGGACTCTGCGGCGTCTGCGGAGCGGCCGGGTGCTTGCGGCGCCGGTGGCGGCGCAGCGTCAATCATCGCGGTCTTCTTTACGTGGTCCAGCACGATGGTTTGTCCAGCCGCGGGATTCGAGATCACGGAGGAGTTGCCGGAATCGACCCGCGTACTACCATCCCTTGCGCGAGAGAATCGATATGCAGACTGCACTGGCGGAACGTTGGGCTTCGCCGCCTGCAGTGCGCTCGAATACTCGGCGGTAACCGGAGGGGAAGGGACTGGCGGCTTTGGTGTCACGGCATCTCACCGCAAGTCAGGGCTTCGCTTCAAACCAGTGGCGCTCGGCTTCTTCGGTCGGCGCAACGAAGCCCTTGACCTTACCGGAGCCGCCGGGCCGCACCGCGATTTTCTTCAGGGAGAACTTCACCGCCTGCCCGTTGGTCAAGTAGAAAATGCTGTCGCGCCAGTCCGGCTCCGAGCCTCGGGGCTGGTAGCCGTAAGTGAGAGCGCCGATCTGACCGGTCTGCCACGTGCCGCTCCATGGGTGCTGGTCCCCAGGTTGCGCCATCTGCAAGTACTGCTGCATCGCCGCCAGGGGCGAGGGGCCGCACGGAGCGATTACCAGGTGTACGTGAAATCGGGTCACCACAATCTGGATGCTGGTCTGGTCCATTTTGTAGCGCGCCAGGAAGGCGTCTTCGCCGCTGACGATGGCTCGCGCCGCACGCAGCCTCGACCGGAGGTCCGGCGCTACCAGGTCCGGCTTCAGGACCCGGTTGATCCAGTCGATGGTGTCGTTCAGGTAATCGACATTGGCCTGGGCCGCCTTGTCCGACTGGCTCTTGAGCGCTTCCGGAGTCGGCCAGATCAGGCCCTTGAAAAAAAACTCCATGTTGGCCGGGACGTGCGGCTCGCTGGTCAGTCCCATCAATTGCTCTCGATCGGGAATCTCTTGAGGCGTCATCGACTTCTCCCCGTTAAGGTACTGACAGCCAGTTAGCAGCATGAATAGCGTAAGGACTGCTGTAGAATTTTCCATGACGGTCAAAATAACCTCCGGGCGTGTCGGAGAACCAAACCATGAAACGCGGATGTCCGTTTTGACGGATACTCTGCCACCACCTGAAAAGCGAGAATGCGTCGGGAAAGCCTATTCCTCCGTTCTGAACGGCGGTTGGGTACTGGTGGGTGGAGAAAGCTCCGGGGATCAAATGGCCGTTGTAGTAAAGACACGCTTCGAAATTGTCTATATACGGACCTGCCGCTTCCGGCTGTCCAACCAACTTGACTTCCGTGTCGTAAACAAGGCCCCCATAATGAAACGTGTGCTTTTGCGGCGACACCGCAGGCCCTCCGTCTATTTCGACCAGATCGCTGTCCGTCAGCGTGATGGTGCTTCCATCGGGCAGCACGTTGGTCTTGGGATAAACCCAGGCTCGCTGCGCCTGGACGCCGACCGACGCCAGCATCGTCTTCATCAACTGGGCGTAGGTAATGCATGCGCCTACGTTCCAGGGTTTGTCCGGCACCAGCGGATCCGGATCCGGAGGTATCGAGCGCCCCTTCAGCCACATGACCCATTCGTCGATCAACTCGATGTATGGACCGTTTGCGCCATACTGGACGCGGTCGTCTCTTCCGCCGTAGAAGTGTGGTGGACCGCTATTGTTGACGTGTCTGCCCACGTGCCAGACCAATGTCGCGATATCGCTTGCGGCGGGAGTGGGGAAACGCCGGTTTCCTCCGCCAATCGCGAGCGTCACTTTGTCCAGGCGTTGTTTGGTCAAACCATCCACCGGAGACAGCGCCGTGCCGGCTGCCGTGGAGCTGTCCGGATCGCGCGGGTCGTCGTAGATGCCGAAGATCTTGTGGTTGGTCCGGTTGATGGTCCCGCCCGGCGTGATTCCGCTTACCGACCAGGTGAGCTGCACGTGGTAGCGCGAGACCTCGTTCGGCAATGTTCCACCGGTGGCAATCAGGGGCACAGTCACTTCCTGCGATCCCGCAGGCCAGTTCACCGAGGCCGTCCCGGCGGTCAATACGCTCGCACTGTCGTCGACCTTAGGTGTGACCTTGAGGGTAAAGGTTCGAGGCGAGGGAGCGGGCAGTGAAGACCGCAGCCTCACTTTCATGTGAATCGGCTTCTGCCGTTGGTAGCATGCCGCTCTTTGCAGGTTGTCCTTGCCTTCCCAGTCCCAACCGGTGAGAGGCATACCTCGCCCCCAGCCCACGAAGTCCTCGGGAATCGTCGGGTAATGCTGTCGATCCGGGTCTGTGTTGCTCTTATTCCGGCCATTTGCCTCCATCGGATAATCGTCGATGAACTCAATGCCGGTAACCTGGACCCTCCAGGTCGTCACCAGCGTCGCGCGGTGCGAAGCCCCGGACCTAACCCTCGGCACCTTGCCGGAACGCTTCGACAGTGCCACTTTAGATTCGATCCTCTCTATTCGCCATCGTGCAACTCCTGCAGTTTGCTTCTTGTCTGGTCGGTCAATTCCCCGGTCACGTCCAGACCGAACCTCTCTTGGAAGGCTTTGAGCGCCTCTACCCGATCGTCGTCGGACAGTGGCGCTTGCGCATCGGCCGGCCCGAAGCCTAGATTGATCAGCCTCGCGTCGACGCCGCTGGTTTCATCCACCGGATCCAGGTCTCCCAACTGGAGCGTGAAGGTGTAGCCTTCATCCGGTGAGCTGCCGCCCGCTGGGAAGATAGTGATCTCGCCATCCGTTGCATCCGCCTGGATTTCCTGCTCCACCATGCCCCCGCCGTCCGTGGAGCCGTCCCACTGGTCAAGGCCCACCCGCAGCTTGTATTTCGTGCCCACGTATGGCTGGTGCAGATCGTCTTTCAAACAGAGCCGCAACCGCACTTGCGGCCGCTTCACTGTGATCGTGTGCTGTTGGTCGGTTCCCTTGGAGACGTCCTTCGTCTCGCGATCCGGAACGAAGAGGATATCCCCCGGACAGATGATATTCGGATTGGGCCGTTTCTGCCGAAAATCGGCGTTCTCCGGACGCTGATAGATGGTTTGATAGTCGGCGAAGCCATTGGCTTTGGCAATACTGGAGAGGCAATCTCCTGGTTGCACCTGGTAGTAGCCCATAACCTATTTCCTCGTTCCAGGCTGGGGCATGAGACCTGCCCGTTGCTGGCGGTTCCGTCTCATTTCCACGCGTCCTTGTCTAAGTTCGGGAAAGTGATCTTGCAGTTCCCGGGGTCGATATGCTCCACGCGGGCGTGGCCCTTTTCATCCAGCGTTCCGTCCGCCACTGTCGATCCGTCCGGCAGCGTGACTTTGTACGCCTCTCCGGCCACCGGCTTGCCCTTGTCATCCACCAGGTTGATCTCGATCCAGTGTGTCTTGTCCTTGTTCTCCTCCGACGCCGGGTTGTGCGTTGGCGCGCTCGAGGCGGCCGATTTTTTGGCGGGCGAAATCGTGGTGAGGGCCGCGGCGATCTGCGTGAAACCGGCGGCGCCGGGTGTCGACGTTTGGCCTGCCACCGCCTTGTCGGCCTGGGCGGGGTCGGTAGGGGAAAGCGGGGACACCAGAGATCCCGCCGAGCCGGACAGTGCGGATCCGGCGCTGTTGATCTGCACCATCGGCATGCCGGAGATCGCGATCCCCGACGGGTCGATAGTGATGAAGTTCGAGCCCGCCTTGATCGTCAGGCCCACCGATGCCTCAATTACCACCTGCATGGCCTTCAAGTAAAGGTTCTGGGTCACCTGGCTGCTGTGGTTGCCGCTGAACTGTTCGATCACGTCGCCGGTCACGGCCAGGGAGTTCGAGCCCGTGATGCTGACGGCGGCTTTTCCACTGACCGTCACATGGTGGTCGCGGCCGATTTTCTCAATCCGGTCGCGCGTGATATCGGAATGGCTGTCGCGCTGGATTTGTTCCATTTTGTCGCGCGTGACGACCAGATGCCGGTCTTCCCCGATCCATTCCTTGCGGTCGTTTTCAACGCGGATATCCATGTCTTTCTGGCTGTGGATGAAGACCTGCTCGCTGCCTTTCTTGTCTTCGAGCCGGATCTCGTTGAACCCCCCGCTGCCCTTGGAACTGTCCGACTTCACCGTGCTCTTGGTCTGCTCATCGGGCAGAGTGTAGGGCGGCATCTGGTCGGCGTTGTAAACTGAACCGGTAATCAGAGGCCGGTCGGGATCGCCATCGAGGAAGCTGACCACCACTTCCTGGCCGATGCGCGGGATGTAAATCGAGCCCCACTGTTTTCCGGCCCAGCCTTGGGCGACCCGGATCCAGCAGGAGCTGTTTTCGTCGGCTTTTCCTTCCCGGTCCCAATAGAATTGCACGGTGACGCGTCCGTACTTGTCCGTCCAGATCTCTTCTCCGGACTTGCCGACCACGACGGCGGTCTGCGTGCTGGGGATTACCGGCTTGCGGGCTTGGCGCGGGGGCCGGAAGGAGACCGAATTGGGGATGGCTTCGAACGTATTGGCGTACTCAAACGGTTGCTGTACGCCGGCACGGTAACTGGTGTTCTTGCCACTGTGATGGAGCGCAATCAGAGTGTAATCCTGGTTAGCCTCATCGCGGAAGTGCTCCGCTAACGTGAACTTATAGCCGCACTCAAGTCCCATGCAGTTGCTTTTACCCCGCACGGTGACCAGTTCCACTTCCCGTTCTTCGAGGCGGATCTTGGCATAGCGATCACCGTCACTCTTGCTCGAGTATTTGCCTGGATAATCATAGTACTCGGCAGGTTCGGCACTGGAGAGAGTGGCGTAGAGACTGGTGTTGGGTTTTTCAAAATCGTAGTCTGCGAGTGAGGCTGTCCCGGTATTCACCTTGTTTTCCTCTTCGAGGGTGAAAACGGTATCCTCATCGAGGACGCCGCCGAGGGATGGCGAATATTGAGCCTTGGCCTTGTGAGGGCAGCTTTTGAATGCGCCCTTATCGTCCGCGATCACCAGCGTGTGCTTATCCTCGGCCTGTTCGAAGAAATAGAAAATGCCTTCGTCTTCGAGCAGCCGCGAGACAAAATTGAAGTCGGTCTCGCGGTATTGCACACAGTACTCCCGAGGCTGATAGGTGCCCTGGAGCTTGAGCTGATAATCGGTGTAACCCCGGTCTTTGAAGACCTGTTCGATGATGTCTGGCACCGATTTGTTTTGGAAGATGCGGCAGTTGGAGAAGAGCGTCAGGAACCAAAGCCAGGGCACCAACTCGGCCTGGTAGACGGCCATGCCGTCGTCGCCAGACTCCATCAGCGCGATGCGGTTGAAGAGCCCGTGGATATGCCGTTCAGTCTCATCATCCAGCTTAATAGACAGGACCGCCGGCTTGGTCAGCAGGTCCTTCATGTCGATGTTCGGATCTTCAGCAAGCATTTGCACGACGAATCGGTAGGGCGTGGACACGCGTTCGTCGCCGGCGAAGCTGTTCAGCAGCAGAGCGTCGTCGCCCAGCGTCGTCTTGATGCGGAATGGACGTTCAATTTGCGTTGCGGGCAAGTTATCGTCCTCCATGCGGCCCGGCGGACCGGGCCAGCGCCTGATGCCGCCTACGAATAAGCGAATTCTCCATTCTCGCCGACAGTGACATGAACCGCATCGGGTTTCAGGCCTTCGGCGATCTTCCCTAGGATTTGGGTGGATATCTCGGGCAGCATCGTATTAGTCAAGATATTATCCACGTTTCGGGCACCGCTCTCCACCTCGGTGCAGCGGCGGGCCACTTCGTCCACCAGCGCGGCGTCGTAAGTCAGCGCGACGCGGTGGCTTTCCTGGAGGCGGCGCTGGATTTTGGCGAGCTTGAGCACGATGATCTTCTTCAAGGCTTCGTCGCGAATGGGGAAGTAGGGGATCACGACCAGTCGTCCCAGGAAGGCGGGCTTGAAAATCTTATCCAGTTCCGGCTTGATGGCCTTGACCAGCCCTTGTTGCGCGGGCATGGTTTCCGGGTCGGCGGTAAGCTTCATGATGCTGTCGGTAGCGGCGTTGGAAGTCAGAATGATGATGGTGTTCTTGAAATCGATCTCGCGGCCTTCGCCGTCTTCCATCTGCCCCTTGTCGAACACCTGGAAAAAAAGTTCCAGCACGTCGGGGTGAGCCTTCTCGACTTCATCCAGCAGCACCACGGAATACGGGCGGCGGCGGACGGCTTCGGTGAGCACGCCGCCCTCGCCGTAACCCACATAACCCGGAGGCGATCCCTTGAGAGTAGAGACAGTGTGCGCTTCCTGAAACTCGGACATATTGATGCTGATCAGATTTCGCTCGCCGCCAAAGAGGAGGTCGGAAAGCGCCAGGGCGGTTTCGGTTTTGCCGACGCCGCTGGGGCCGACCAGCAGAAACACCCCGACCGGCTTGCCGGGATCGTCCAGACCGGCGCGCGCGGTGCGTACGCGCTGGCTGATCATGGCGAGGGCATGGTCCTGACCGATGACGCGCGCGCCGAGGTGCTTCTCCAGCGAGAGCACGGTGGCGATTTCGTCCTTGAGCATCTTGCCGACCGGGATGCCGGTCCAGGCGGAGACCACCTCGCCGATGATCTGCGCATCTACGCAAACGCGCAGTAGAGGTGTTTCGCCCTGCATGGCTGCCAGTTCCTCATTCAGTTCGGCAAGCTGGGAGCGCAGTTGCTCGGGGTCGGGCGCCGGCGGCGCGGGTTGCACGGCGGCAGCGGCTACCGCAACCCCGGTCGCAGTGCCTGTGGCGCAGGCGGCGGCGGCTAGCGCGCTTTCGGCAGAAGGCGTCGGCGCCGTTGCGTTGCCGGTTTCCAATTGCGAGCGTATCTCTCGAATGCGGGTGACTAGATCGCGCTCTTTCTCCCAGCGGCCGGTCAACTCGTTGAGCTGCGCTTCGGTCTTGGTCTTCTTCTCGGCGATAGCGGCCAGACGTTCGATGTGATCTGCCCCCGCGGCGGCTTCCCGCTCCAGAATCCGGGTCTGCACAGCGAGGTCCTCAATGGTGCGTATGGAATCCTCAATTGCGGGTGGCGTCGAGTTTTGGCCCAGCGCCAGGCGGGCGCAAGCCGTATCCAGGACGCTGACGGCCTTGTCGGGCAACTGGCGATCCGGCAGATAGCGATGCGACAGCTTGACGCCGGCCAGCAGCCCTTCGTCCAGGATGCGGACACTGTGATGCTTTTCGAGGGTGGGGACCACGCCACGCAGCATCAACGCACATTGGGTTTCGGTCGGCTCCTCCACCTTCACCAATTGGAAACGGCGCGCCAGAGCGGGATCCTTTTCGAAGTACTTCTTATACTCGGACCAGGTGGTGGCGGCGATGGTGCGCAATTCGCCGCGGGCCAAGGCTGGCTTGAGCAGGTTCGCGGCGTCGTTCTGGCCGGCCTGGCCACCCGCCCCGATCATGGTGTGGGCCTCGTCGATGAACAGGATGATGGGCGTCGGCGAGTTCTTGACTTCGTTGATCAATCCCTTCAGGCGGTTCTCAAATTCGCCCTTGACTCCGGCCCCCGCTTGCAGCAGTGCCAGATCCAGCGTCCGCACGGCCACATTCTTCAGCACCGGTGGCACGTCGCCCTGCGCGATGCGCATCGCGAAGCCCTCCACGACGGCGGTTTTGCCGACACCCGCTTCGCCGACCAGAATGGGGTTGTTCTGGCGCCGGCGGGTGAGGATATCCACCACCTGGCGGATCTCGGTATCCCGCGCCAGAACGGGGTCCACTTTGCCCTGCCGGGCGTTCTCGGTCAGGTTAACCGTGTACTGATCGAGGTTGGGAGTCTTGCCACCGGCGCCGGGACGCTTTGCGCCTTCCGGTGCGGCGGCTTCGGCGGCCGCCATTTCTTCGTTTTCGACGGAATTGGCGACGATCGCCAGGAAGTCCTTCTTGAGCGAGTCGGGCTGAATCTTCTGCAGTTCTTTGCTGACATCACGCACGATGCGCGACAGTTCTTCATCCGAGAGCAAGGCCAGGATGGTGAAACCGGTGCGGATCCGCGTTGCCGCGAAGTCGATCGAGCCGATGGTCCAGGCCTCGGTGAACATCTTCAGCAGCGACGGGCTCAATGCAGGCGTGCGTGCGTTGCCGGATTTTAGTTTGTCGAGACTGCGTGTCAGCTCCGCCGACAGGCGCGACTTATCGACGCCAAATTGCTTGAGAATAGAGGCAAAGTCTCCATCGCTCGAATCGAGCAGTTTCATCAGATAATGTTCGATTTCGACGTCGTAGTGAGTCCGCGACAAGCAGAATCCCGCGGAGGCCTCCAGCGCCAGACGCGCCGAGTCATTCAGCTTCGCGATCAGTGATCGTAGATTGAGTCCCATGTGTTTCTCCCCCTAAGCCAGCAGTAAAACCGTATCTGCGGGTGCGCGATCGAAATCCGGTCCGGACTTCATCCAGGTGAACCAACCCAGTCGCGGCCCTGCCAAACTATCTTCGCCCAATTTGCAGCGCGGCACCACGGCGCGCTCCAGAATGAGTTGAACCTCGATTTCCAACTCGGCGCCGCAAGCGAACCGCGCTAGCTCGCGCAAGGGTTCGTATGCGGAACCGCCGGGCAAAAAGCCCAGGTACTGCTCCTGCGTCAGCGGGCCCAGTTTCAGGCGGATCCGCGACTGCTGATCCCAAATTTCGTCGCCGACCACCGTGCCCACCCCAAGTTGCGAGCTCAACGACATGCCGTTGCCCAGATCGCACTGATCGGCTTTCTCCAGAGGCTGCCAGGCGCCCACGAACTGCTCCACCTCAAAGGGAACGCCGAAATAGTCCTGTAGTACGCCGCGCACCGCAACGGCGGAACGCGGTTGCAGGGACAGAAGGCCGGAGTAGTAGAGCAGGGAATCGTCGCGGACCACCATGCGGTCCTCGAGGCCGGCGGTGCCTATGCCGATGAGCGACATGAGGTACTTCGAGACGCGGTCCTGTCCGTCACGCTCGTAAGCCACCGAAGAGCGGTACTTTTCCCATGCGAGGTAGAACAGGGAAATCATGCGGTGGTTGAAGATGTCGAAGAAGTCGGCCAGCGTGCGATCGCGAGAGCGGATACGCGCCAGAATCAGCTCCGTATAGACGCGTGGGAGCACGCCCATGGGGCCGGTCAGCCCCATGAAATTCACGGTGATAGCCGGCACCGCGCCAGCCCAGTCGATGGAATCGATCTGGCTGGGAGGAAACGCGAGCGTGTTGTTGACGTGGAAGCGCAACGCATCGCGGGCGGCAGAAGTGAAACCGGCGGCCCTCTCTCGCTGCTCGAAGGTCCGCAGCAACAGGCGCACTGCCTGGAAGAACTCGAAACGGCCGGGATATTTCTCCAGGTCGCGCCGCACTTCGGCCAGGGAGGAGGCCGGCGGCGTCAGACCAGGATTTTCTGTCCCGCTCTCGGGGGCCATTCGCGGATCACCTCCTTTCTCTGCCGGGTTCTGGCGCTGAGCTGGGTGAAGCTGTTGAGCGTCGCGTAGAGGGCCAGGAAGTGCTCGATCACGCTGGCAAACAGGTAGACGCCGCCGCCCACGAACTGCTCCTCATCCAGTTCGATCTCGACGCGGGTTCCGCGTGCGAAGGTCACGCCGTTTTCGGCGACGATGGGGGCGAAGTATGGGCGGCTTCTCAAATCCGTGATTCCTTCGATCATCTTTTGAGCGAACGGGGAATCGGTGAAGTCGTAGAGGCGTAGGATCTGCTGCAGAGCGTCGCGGCCGTCTTCCACCAGCGACAGGTGATTCAGCGAGAGGTGCGAGACCAGGTGCCACAGCGCCATCTTGGAGGTGGGGGGCCGCAACGGGAGAGTGGGTTTGGTCAGAGCCACGATGCTCTTGATGGGGGTGCTGCCTTCCAATTCGAAATCGCCGTCGTCATTGCCAAAAGGCAGGCGCGCGGGCAGGTTCCGATTGGTGCACGTGGTGCGCACTGTCAGCGTGTCGACATTGGGGAAAGCCGTGCGGCCGGAGCGGTCCACCAGCGATATGTACATGTCCGAAGCGTCGTCGTTCAGGCGATTGGAAGCCCGGCGGTTGGCGATCCAGTAGCATTCGTTCCTGGTGCCGCCGGCGGCCTGACGGTAGGAGTAGAACGGGCGATAAGTGACAATCTCGCGTGTTTCGGAGTCGATCGAACTAACCTCGTCGATGGAAAAGACCTCGACGGCGGCAGGGCGGCGTATATCGGGTTTGATCTGGTACTCGTATTTCCGCTGATCGAGCAGTATGGGCTCGGTCGTTTGCGGGAACAGATTGACGATGGGAACGCACCCGAGGCGAAATGTTTTGGGCGAAACTCCAAGCCCCAGCCGCTGCACGCTCTCTTCGTCGCCGGCACTGGAAAACAGGAAGACGAGTTCGGCGCTGTTCTGGAAGCCCGCGCCCCACAATGCGTCGAGACCGGTTACGTCCACAAAAAGGAACTTGCTGGGGAACGCGAAAAACTCCTGCAGGATTCGATAACCGATGTGCGATCGGAGCGGGTATGGCGCCATTCCTTCGTCTTCGGCGAATCCGACCGGGCGCAGCGAGGACGCCGGCAGAGTCACGGGCGGGGTTTTGGGGTTGGTCGGGTTGCGGACCACGATGCGGGTGAGCTTGGAGCATAGCAGCTCATACAGCGTGTGCACCAGGTTATTTTCGCCGGCGAGGTGAAAGCGAAGATGATCGAGCTCCAGCTTCGGCAGAGGGGCATCGGGCGGGGAATTCACCACCAGTCGAAGCGCATAGGCCGCGTCGAGCGCGCGCAAAGGGGGTTGGAGCTGGCTGGGGGTTGTCCATTCGGCCGTAGCTACGCTCACTGGCCACACGGTGGAGTCATAACAGGTGCGGAACTTGCACGGGACGCCGCCGACGGGACGCGAGTAGAGCACCGTGCCGCCGTCGATTTTCAGACCGGTGGTTAGCTTGCCGCGTTCCGGGTCGAGGTGTACCTCCACGATCGACATGGAAGGAATGGGCCGGATGAAATGCGGATAGACGATCCCGAGGAAGGCTTCGGTAATCTCGGGAAAATCGTCGTCGAGCTTCAGATGCACGCGCGCGGCCAGAAAAGCAAAGGCCTCGAGCAACCGCTCCACATGCGGGTCCTCTGATTCCTTGGACTCCTCGAGCATCAGCCGTGCCGCGATTTTCGGGTACTTCTCGGCGAACTGCGCTCCCATCTCGCGCAGATAGGTCAGCTCGCGTTCGTAATACAGCAGGACGTCATCCCGCATTCTGAACCTCGTACTGGTTGGTGGTCAGTTGCAGGACAGTGTCGAAGGAAATATGTTCGGGTGCGGGGTCCATCATCAACAGAGCTTCGATGCGGAAGCGAAACGTGCGGGTCCTGGCCACCAGCGGCTCAATCGGCACCACGCGCACTCTGGCCAGCCGGGGCTCGAAGAATTTCAAGGCGGATTGCAATTGTTTACTCAGCTTGGCCTCAGCGGCGGCAGACCCCAGGTTGTACCCGGTGAAGTCCGGCAAGCCGTAGACATATACCGAGCGGTTGAGCTCACGGAGGCCTTCGTGTGGTGGAAAGGCCACTTGCCGCGAATTGAGCAGCCATTCGAGGTCGCGACGCACCCCATCGCGAAGCATCCGGATGGACTGCGCGCGTGTGAGTGGCGCTTCGCTCGAGTTTCGCGGCTCGGCGTCGATCAGCCGATCGAACACCGACAATGTAACGGCCGCATCGGCACCGGGTCGGGGCATGGTTTACACGGAGAGCGCTTGAACGGGGTCCAGCCGGCAGACTCGTTCGAACAGCGCCTGCTTAGCTTTGGCGTCTGCCTGGATCTTCTTGCTGTTCTGCAGCAGGAAAACCAGGGCCCGCGCGATCGTCTCGCGGTCCTCCCAATCGTCGAGCTTGTGCGTATCGATGGCGGCTGCCAGGTCGTCCAGCAGGAGCTGGGCGATCGAATCCTTGCCGGCAGCGATGCAGATTTGTGCCAATTGCATTTTGCGCAGAAAACGGGTGCGGCCGTTGGGGGCGCGTTCCACTTCCCGTTGCAGGATCTCGACGGCTTTCGGTTGCTGACCGGACCGCATCGCCTCCTGGGCGAGGGCCTGCGGATCGACAAACCTCTTCTGCCAACCGGGTGCGCGCGCATCGTCGGTGGCGGGACCGTGCGGCGCGGCGGGGAGCGGAGGCGCGTCGGAAGGCTCGGCGAGTAGCTCGCGCAGCCATTTCTGCGTTTCGGAATTGGCCGCAGGCGTGTCGTCGGTAAGGGTGGCGTCGAGCAGGTGCGGGAGGTCGCGCAGCAGGGTCCGCAACTCCGAGCGGATGGCCACGGCGATCGAGTTGTAATTGTCGCCCAGCGCGGTACAAGCCTCCACCACCAGGCGCTGCAGATCCAACCAGGCACGGCTGCATGGAAGCGCCATAATTTCCTCGGCCAGGTCCAGTAGATCGGCCCACCGGTTTCGCATGGCCAGGGCCTTGACCTGCTGGCGTAGGTCGCTGGGCGGCGCTTCCAGGACGACGGGATCGGAGGAGCCGCGCAATTCGCCCCAGCGGAGCCCACGCAGCATCAAGTAAGCGGCGGGACCGAAGGGATCGCGCTTGCGGAGAACCCCCGCGGCCGCCACCGCCGCGGCGATGGCTTCGCGGCGTTCGGCGGGCTCCGCGGAAACGTGCGAGCCCAGCCCGATGGAGGCGCCACCGCCCTCGGCTGCTGCGGCGCCTTCGGCCGCCCCTTCCGCGGCTTCCGCCGGAACTTCTTCCACTGGGTCCGGGTCCGTTTCCCTCTTCTTTTGCAGCAGGCTGTGAACTAACTGGCGGACTTCCGTCAATCCTTCGCTGAGCCTGCCGAACCCCGGCGCCGCATCGGCGAATTTCTGCTGGCAAACGTCGTTGAGTGCGGCAACTGCCGCAACGCAGGCGTCGAATTGCTTCTCCAGGTCGGCGTAAAAAGCCTTGGGTGTTTCGACGAAAGATTTGTCGAAAATCTCGGGCGCAAGTTTACCTTCTTTCAGGGCTTTCTCGCGAGCGGCTTTCTGTTCCTTGCTTTGCGCCTGATCCTCGAAACCGACGACCCGCGAATCCTTGTACTGGAGGAAATTATACCCGTCACTGCACAGCGGGACGCTCTTGACCGTGACAATCAGCCGGGAGCCAAGCCAGTCCAGCGGGGCCGCGCGTTGCTCGGCGTCGCCTTCGTCCAGCTCCGGATAAAGATTGTCCCAAAACTTATCCACCAGGCCATGGCACAATTTCACGCCTTCGCAAAAGCCCCGGATGCTCTCCCGCTTGAGCAGAGCTTCCGATAGCCAGGCCGCCAGTTGCAGGTCCTTGCTTTGGGTGGCGATGGCGTCCTGGCAAAGTTTGGAGACCTGAACCCAGTCGGCTACCTTGCGCTCGTGCTGCCAGGCTCCCTGGGCCAACTCGTCGTCTTCGCGACGGGCCTCTTTGATCTTGTCGTAGAGGGGATCGTACCGCAGGCTTTTTCCGCCTGGGTTTTCGCCCGCGATGGGATTGAGAATGTCTTCACGCAGTGGCATCGGAAGTGAACTCCAGCGACCGGACCTCCAGCAGCGGAACTTCCTCGCCATCCACGATGAACGTCTTTTGCCCTACGGGGAACTCGTGGCCCTCATCGTCGGCAACCCACTCGGTGGTGCGACCCAGCCAAACCGACTCGTCGTCGGACTTCCACGAGAACGGATAGATTGCGGGAATCAAAACCTGCCCGATGTCGGTACCTTTAAAACTCGGGCCGGTCAAGACGAAAGCGGGAGTCCACAGGGTGTCGCGCAGAACCCGAGGAGGTGCGATTTGAACCGAGGCAATGTGCTCGAAGGGGATCCACAAATAGGCTCCGGCTGCATACAATTCCAGGCGCGGACCGACTGCGGGGTCAGCGTCGCTGATGGATTGGAACGGTTTCCCATTCAGCGTTCCCGGGGGAGAGGCTGATGCCGGTGCCTGGGGAAACTCCTGCTTCTGAAACATCGAATTGCGGGTCTTTTCGCCGTGCAAAGCGGAGTAGTACAGCACCGCGCCCATTTCCGCTTCGGGGCTGCCCTTCGCCAAAACCCCCAACTGCTTCTCCGCGCGGTCGTACTGCCCGGAGAAGCAGAGGAGCTCGAAAAGAAACGTCCGCAGCGCGGTATCCGCAGGGTTGTCGCGGAGAAAGGCGCTGAGGGCTTTCTCCGCTTCCCGGACCTTCCCGGCATCGAGAAGTTCCTTGGCTTTCATGTCGCCCTAGGATCCGATGGCCTTGGGCGCCGCGTAATCGGCTTTCAATGATGCCAGATCGTAGCCCTTGCTGACCGCGGCGTCGAGTGATCCATCGTCCTTCTCCGGCTTGTAGGCGACTTCAACCCCCTGGAACGCGAAACTGACCGATTCGGTGGGGTTCTCATTGCTTCCCGACAACTGCACCGAAGTGACGAGCGCATCCTTAAGGTAGATGCGGAAGTAATCGTCCTGCTTGTCGCCGACCGGCTTGTCATACAGGATGTACACATCCTTTAAGATGTCGCCGCTGGCGCAGTGATCACACAATAACGGGGTGGTCTTGTCCAGGACTTTCATGATGGTCAGATTCGAAAAATCGGCACGCCCGGCCTTAGCTTCCTTGCCGGATGCACCGGCGCCATAAGTGGACGTCTGGCTCACACCCCAACTGAACGACAGAACGTCGATGTATCCCGTCTTGCTCGTGCTTGGCCCCTGGACGCCGTCGATATACAAATACGCGTTTACAGCCACAGCTTTCTCCTTTCCTCCGTCTTCAAATTGAACTTATTCACACAAAAATCGCAGCACGTGCCGCTATTTGGCTGGTGCCGGCAGATCCGCCACAAGACGCAGCGAAACCGTCAACTCCTCAAGCTGGAAGTGCGGCCGCAGAAAGGCGACAGCCCGGTAACAGCCGGGCTTCCCGGGAATCTCCGTCACATCCACGCGAGCTTCCCTCAAAGGACACCTTGCTTTCATCTGGGGCGAGGCAGTGTCATCGGGAACGACATACCGGGTAATCCACCGATTGAGGAAAATCTCGGCGTCGGTGCGCGACATGAAGCTGCCGATCTTGTCTCGCATCATGGCCTTCAAGTAGTGCGCGAAACGTGAGACGGCCATGATGTATGGAATCTGTGCCGACAAACGGGCATTGGCGTTAGCTGAATCGGTGTCGAACAGCTTCGGCTTCTGGCAGGACTGTACGCTGAAGAACGCGGCGTAGTCCGTGTCCTTACAGTGCACCAGGGGCACAAAGCCGAGGTCCGCCAGCTCTTTTTCGCGCCGGTCGGTAATCGTCATCTCGGTGGGGCACTTCATCGCCAAGTCGCCCTCGTCCGTGTAGAAGTTGTGGACAGGCAGGCCGGTCACCAGGCCGCCGCCCTCTACGCCGCGCATGGCGACGCACATGCCATACTGCGAGAAGGAATTGGTCATCCGCGAGGCGAGGGCGAAAGCTGCATTCATCCACAGGTACTTCGAATGATCGGTCCCGTCCACGTGCTCTTCGTAATTGAAGTCTTCTACCGGCTTGGTGTCCTTGCCGTAAGGCAGCCGGCCGAGAACGCGTGGCAGGGTGAGTGCTACGTAACGGGAGTCTTCCGACTGCCGGAAACCCTTCCACTTGGCGTACTCCGTGGTATCCAGAATCTTAGCCAAGTCGCGAGGAGCGTCGAGGGCGGTCCAGGACGGCAGGTTGAGCATGTCGGAGTTCGCCGCCGTGCAGAACGGTGCATGAGCGGCCGCCGCCACGTGGGAAACCTGGTCCAACAACTCGATGTCCTCGGGGTGCTTGCCGAACTCATAATCCCCCACCAGGGCGCCGAAGGGGGCGCCGCCGAAGACGCCGTATTCCTCTTCGTAAACCTTCTTGAACAGGGCGCTTTGGTCGAATTCCGGCGCCCGCTGCAGGTCCTTCAGCAGTTCCCTCTTGCTGCAGTTGAGGACGCGGATCTTCAGCATAGTGCCGGTTTCACTTTGATCCATCAGGTACTTGACGCCCCGCCAGGTGCCTTCCAGTTTCTGAAACGAGGGATGATGCATAATCTCGTTCAACTGGATCGACACCAGGTGGTCGATTTGCGCAATGCGGGCATTGATCATCATTTCCGCATCGCGCGCAATGGTCATGGAGCCTTCCAGGACCTGCGCCACAAACTCTTTCACCAGGTTCTTGCCGCGCTCGCGTGAAGACGGTTCCGCGCCAAAGCGCCCTTCTTCCACGATCTGATCCAGCAGGCTTTTCTCCTGGACCTGTTCGCCGGCAGCCACAGAAGCCTGCGCGCTCTTCGCCTCAGCCATTGGACTCGCCTCCCTTTCCCTTTCCAATTTCATCCTTCAGCTTGCCCAGCTTTTCGGTGTTGCCGACACTCTTCGAGGAGTATTTCCTCCAGCTTGTCATTGCCCTGCAGGCTGCCGCGAAGATCGGAGAGCCGGGTCCGCAGATCGAGCAGTTCTTTGAGAGGTTTGACCTGGCGCGCCACATTCTGCGGCTCAAAGTCCTCCAACTTAGCGAACCTCAAGTCCACCTTTAGGTTAGCGGCCTCAGGTTCTTCACTCAACTTGTTTTCCACTGAAAAGTTGAGGTGCGGTTTCATGCCCTCCAGGACCGTGTCAAAGTTGTCTGGATTGACCTCGACGAACTTGCGGTCCTTTAGTCTGGCCAGGGGCTGCTCCGGTTGGCCGGTGAAATCTCCCAGCACCCCCACCACGAAAGGGAGCTCCTTCAACTCGATAGCTCCGCCCACCTCAACGTCGTATGTGATCTGGACGCGTGGGGAACGTACCCGATCCAACTTATGCTGCGTACTTTCTCTAGCCATGAAACCTCCCGAATAATCCCGAATAAATGCTCAGTGAGACACACTATATGCGAGGCGAGAGTCAACGTCAAGTTTTTTGCAGGACCCCGGTACCAGACCTTCCGGGCTGGAACGCGCCACGTGCGAAACCTCACACAAGGATTAGGCGGCGTTCCACCAGTTTGCGCATTACCGCGCAGCACTGCTGGCGCACCTCTTCGGGATCGACCTTGACCGCCTCTGCCAACTCCCGCCCCAGGTCGTGCAGGGTCCGCGTGCCGTCACATCGCCGCAGGAATTCGGCCACCGGCGGATCCAGTGCCAGAAAGCTGGGAAGGGCGCCGGGTCGCCGGAGTTGCATCGAGGAGGGCGTCCACTTCCCGTCCTCCAGTTGCAGTTGCTGCTCGATATGCACGTCGGATGGCAGTCGCGGCTTCCAGGCCATCATTTGGTCCACGGAACGATCTGTTTCCAGCCTGTCCTGGTTGTCGAATAATTCCACAACCGACTCGCCAAACGGTTCCGTAAAGTCCAGCTTAAGCATCTCCTCAATGCGGATCCAGTTTTTGCCGGACCTCCGGCGCATGGCTAAAATGCCGCCGTGGATTTCTTCGACGCCACGGGCGCGATAATAGGCCATCCATTCGTCGAATCTTTGGTTGGCGGTCAGCGGCGAATACGGCATCATTCTGCCTATGCGCTCGGAGGCGTAAGCGGCGGCCGACCGCTTGTAGCTGCGGAGCACCCAGACGTCGCAGCCAGTGTCCTCCAGCCACTCCGCCAGGCGATCCCGCCATAGCTGCCCCCTCACCTGGACCCACTCCAGCGTGACCTGCAGGAAGCCGCCTTCGTTAAGGTAGCGCGGCGCTGCCCGGATGAGCGCCCGGCAGTAACCGTCCAATTCCATGCTGTTTTCGCAGTAGATCTGCTCCGCGGACGGGGTCACGAAAAACGGCGGGTTGCTGATGATCAGGTCGAAGGTTCGGCCTTGGACGGGTTCGAAGGTGTCGCCAGTCAGGCAGTCGACATTGTTTATGCCGTTGAGCCAGACGTTGAAGCGGGCAAACTCCGTGGCGCGTGGGTTTAGGTCTGTCGCCACCACCTGGCGGCTGTGATCCGCGGCGAGGACCGCCAGGATTCCGCAGCCGGCACCCAGATCGAGAGTGGCCTCCGAAGGCCGCCGGATGGTGAACATCTGTAGCAAACGCGTAGAAGGATTGGGCCAAAGAACCATCCCGGAGCATTCCGGCGATTCCAGCGTGCCGGCCGGATCGGCCGCGAACAAAAAGTCTTCGCATGGCGTCAGCATCACCGTGGGAGCGAAGCGGCCGCCGTCGCGAACCAGCATTCCCGTATCCAGCATCAGGCTGACCACCGATGCCGGGACGACTCCCGCGATCGATTCACTTTCCAGCGGCACTCCCAGGAAGAACCACCGCAATAAAACGTGCAAGGCCGTGGTTTCTGAAGTGCGCTCCAGGAGGTCCTGCAGGTTGCCGAGGCGCCGCGAAGGCAGGTCGCGGAGTGTCGGGTTCTGCTTGAACTGCTCGTGAGTGAAGCCGGCCTCCCTGAAAAACTCGAGAAGTTGCTTTGGATTCGTATCGAGGGGAGTGAGCATCGGCCGTCCTCACGACACTGTAGCGCAGAATTGCCGGCACCGCGAGAACTCGTACGTGGCCGGGCATGCCTGGCCCGTTGCCCGCATCGCCCGGCCCTAACCCTTGTTGCAAATTAGTTGGCATAACCTGCAAGTTCTGGTACTGTGAATGCGAATGCGGCGATTGCAACCGGTGATCTGGACCAAGGGAACGTTTCTGACTCCCCAGCACCTGCAACTCCAGGATCGCTTTCTCGAGAACCTTCTCGAATTCCACCTGGAAAGTCTCTCGTTCCGTCCCTGGGGCTTCGCGACGCTGCAAATCAGCCGGGAAGCCCTCACCGGCGGGGTGTTCGGCATCACCAGCGCGTCCGGGCTCTTGCCGGACGGGCTGATCTTCGATATACCCGGATCCGACACCGCCCCGCCCCCCAAAACACTAGCCGAATGCTTCGAGCCGGATCAAACCACGCTCGACATCTACCTGACCGTCCCGCAATACCGCGAGCGAGGCTTGAATGTGGCCTCTTCCACCCGCGACAGCGGGGCCAGGTATCGCGCGGAAATTGAAGTGTTCCGCGACGAAAACACCGGTACGACCGAAAAGCCGGTTCAGGTGGCGCGCAAGAACCTGCGGCTGCTGGCGGAAGGCGAGAGTCGCGATGGCTACTCCGCATTGCGCGTGGCACGCATTCAGCGCAGCGAAACCGGTACCTTCCAACTGGACCCGGGCTTTGTGCCGCCGCTGGTGGATTTCGCTGCCAGCGACCACCTGGTTTCGATTACCCGTCGCCTAGTCGAGATTCTCACCGCGCGCTCCAGCGCCATCTCCGGCATGCGGCGCCAGAAGAATCAGAGCCTGGCGGATTTCACTGCTGCCGATATCGCCAATTTCTGGCTGCTCTACACCGTGAATACGGCTTTCCCGGTTTTCCGCCACCTATTCGAAACCCGTCGCGGGCATCCCGAGACCCTGTTCAACGCGATGCTCTCGCTGGCGGGAGCGCTCTCTACGTTTTCTACCGCCGTTCACCCGCGCGACCTGCCGGCGTACGATCACGACAATCTGGGCGTCTGCTTCACGGACTTGGACGAGAAACTGCGCGCGCTGCTCGAAACCGTAGTGCCCACCAATGTCGTGTCACTGCCGCTGAAACTGGTCCAGCCCTCCATCTACGCCACATCGCTCGACAATGAAAAGTACCTGTTGAACACTCGAATGTACCTGGCAGTGAGCGCCGAAACCAGCCAGGCCGAGGTCGTGGGCAAGACCCCGCAACTGGTCAAAGTCTGTTCGGCGAGCCACATCGAGCACCTGGTGCGGAAGGCGCTGCCCGGTGTGACGCTGACTTACGTTGCGGCGCCGCCCAGCGCCATTCCGGTCAAGTTGAACCATCAGTATTTCAGCCTCAGCCAGTCCGGCCCGGCCTGGGAAGCCGTACAGCGTGCCCGCAACTTGGCCGCCTACGTTCCCGCTGACTTGCCCAACCCCCAACTCGAACTGATTATTTTGCTGCCGCAAGCCGCGAAGGGCTAGCGCGGGACCAGGCTACCAAGCGGGACTGGCTCGAGTTTCGCCGGTCTTCCGAAACTTCGTGCCTGTAGCCGCCTTGCCCTAATGCCGCATCAGCAGAAACACGATTAATCCCCCTACCAGGAACATCAGTAGCCCCAGAATTGCGAACAGCAGGAGATTGGTTGAGGGCGCCTTGACTGGCGCTGGCGGTTGCGGCATGGAGAACTGGGGCGCAGGCGGCCGCGGAATCGCGGGTTGCGCCATGCCGGGCATCTGGGGCATGTTCGCGTGCGGCATTTGCGGCATCTGCGGCATCTGGGGCATTTGCGGATACCCGGGCGCCGGCGACGCCGCGGGATTTCCGACGCCCGGAATTGAGGCCGCCGCCATCATGCGCGTGTACTCGCTGGGTCCTTGTGGCGCGTCAGGCATTTGCCCGTGCTGAGGCACCGACGGAATCGCAAACGCCTGGGTTGCGCCAGCCGGCATGGCGTGCCGTGGCTGAGGCGGCGGAGACATCGGCGCTCCAGACGCAGGCGGGAATCCGGAGGCTGCCGGCAAGGGGGAGCCCTCCGTTCCGGGCGGCGGGGCCTGGAAGAACCGGGTGAAATCGCCTCCTTGTGGACGGCTCTCCGGCTGTGGCTCGGGCGATGGTGATTGAAACATGCGAGTGAATTCGCCGGCCTGCGCTGGAGGCGGCGCCGGTGGCGGCCAATCCCCTGGTGGCGGCGCAGACGGCATGGCAGATTGATGGAACATCCGCGTGAAGTCTCCCGGGGAACTGGACGCAGCCGGGGGCGGAGGTACCGCTGGCTCGGCCGTCGGCGTAACCGGCGACTGAAACAATCGCGTGAACTCTCCAGGCCCGGAACCCGCTGATGCCGGTGCTGGAGACGGAACAGGCGCTGCCGCCACTGGCCGAGGAGGTGGCGCAGCGGTGGCCGGCGGAAGAACTGGCGGAGCAGTGGGTGCAGCAGGCGGCGCCGGCTTGGCCGGCGAGAGCATTGGCTGGGTGATCGCAGCCGTCGCCAGAGGCGTCGGCGACGCCGACGCAGGCGCAGCAGGCGCTGGCGACTGAAACAATCGCGTGAACTCTCCAGGCCCGGAACCCGCTGATGCCGGTGCTGGAGGCGGAACAGGCGCTGCCGCCACTGGCCGAGGAGGTGGCGCAGCGGTGGCCGGCGGAGGTGGGGGCGGAGCAGGTGGCGCTGCGGGAGGCTGCGGCGGTGTCGGTTTCGCCGGCGAGACTATTGGCTGGGTGATCGCAGCCGTCGCCAGAGGCGTTGGCGACGCCGACGCAGGCGTAGGAGGCGCTGGCGCCTGAAACAGTCGCGTGAACTCTCCCGGTTCAGGTCCCGCTGGCGCCGGTGTCTGCGGCGGCGGAACAGGCGCTGCCGCCGCAGGCCGAGCAGGAGGCGCAGCGGTCGCTGGTTGAGGAATGGGCGGAACGGCAGGCGTGGCGGGAGGCTGCGGCGGTATCGGTTTCGCCGGCGAGAGCATTGGCTGGGTGATCTCAGCCGTCGCCAGAGGCGCTAGCGATGCGGGCGCAGGCGCGGGAGGTGCCGCGGTTTGAAACAGTCGCGTGAACTCTCCAGGCTCGGCTCCCGTTGGCGCCGGCGCTGGCGCTGCTGGAACAGCCACTGCGGGCGGAACTGGCGGAACAGCGGGCGTTGTGGGAGGCTGCGGCGGTGTCGGTTTGGCGGGCGAGAGCATTGGCTGGGTGATCTCAGCCGTCGCCAGAGGCGCTGGCGATGGGGGCGCTGACGCGGGAGGCGCCGCCGTCTGAAATAGTCGCGTGAACTCTCCTGGCTGCGTTTCGGCCATCGGCAGCGGCGACACAGGCGATTGCGCCGGCTGTGCCGGTACCGACTCAAACATGCGCGTGAACTCCCCCGGCTGAGAGACGGCCTGTGGCGGCGTGGCGGGGGGAGGCGTCATCGCGGGAACCTTCCACATGCCCGCACGGCTCAGATTCTGAGCCTCTATCGGCGCGCCGTGTTCCTGGTCCTTGAGCCACTCCAATAAGTGCTGGAACGGCGGGGCGATCGTTACAACGTACTGCGTGCCATCATTGTTGGTTCCGACTTCGATCAGCCGGGCCAGCGAATTCGGCGGAAGGGCCCGCAGCCGGGCCAGGAGCGCCTGGTTCTCCGGAGTCTGGCCGCCTGCCAAAAGGTGCACGGTCACATCGCGCCCGAGGCCGCTCTGCCGTGCCCGGAAGCTCTTTGCACCTTCCCCGGGCAGCGGTTCAATCAGCTCGTACTTTTGGTGGAATTCCATAAGACAGCCCGCTTCCATCTGCCATCGTACCGCGCCTGACGCAAATTTGAGCGCCATGCCGGGCCGCTTATGTTACTCTAATCCGCAACGGCATTATGAACTTGCTATCGAGGGTGGTGTGGTCGGAAGGCATGTACCTCGGTCCGCACCATTTTCAGGTGCAGAGCCGCTACTTCGAGGACTCCATCCAGTTTGCCACTTCGTCCCTTTGGTTCGCTTCCTACGGCCTGGCAGGTGTGGAACTCGATGCCGAAGCGCTTCGCAACGGCACAGTGGCGCTGCTTCACGCGCGAGGGATTTTCCGTGACGGCTTGCCCTTCAACATGCCGGAAAGCGACGCCCTGCCGGAGCCGCGCGCCATCGCCGACCTGTTTCCGCCCACCCGCGACGGCGTCATCGTTATGCTCGCGATTCCGCCGCGCAAACCCAACGGCTTCAACTGCTCGCTGTCGGAGGGCGAGGTCGCCGAGGCCCGCTACACGGCCGAACCACGCGTCCTGCACGATGAGAATACCGGCACCGACGAGCGTACGGTGCAGCTCGGCCGCAAGAACTTGCGCCTGCTGCTCGATACCGAACCGTCCAGCGATCTGCTCACCATGCCTATCGCGCGCGTAGTGCGGGATGGCGCCGGCCACTTCGCTTACGACGCCAATTTCGTCCCGCCGGTACTGCGGATTTCCGCCTCCACCCGGCTCATGCTGCTGTTGCAGCGCCTCATCGAAATGCTGGACGACAAGAGCGCCACCATCAGCAGCGGCGCGCGCAACACGTCCGGCGGACCCGCTGAGTTTTCGACGCGTCAGATAGCTAGTTTCTGGCTGATGCATGCCGTGAATTCCGCCCTGACGCCGCTGCGCCACCAGTTCATCGCCAAACGCGGCCATCCCGAAGAGCTGTTCGTCGAGATGTCGCGCCTCGCCGGCGCCTTGTGTACCTTCGCTCTCGAGTCGCACCCGCGCGATCTGCCGTTGTACGATCACGACAACCTGAGCCCATGCTTCGATTCGCTCGACCGCCACATTCGCGCACACCTCGAGATCATCGTTCCCACCAACTGCGTCTCGATTCCGCTCAAACACACGGAGGATTACTATTACGAGGGCGACGTTACCGACCAGCGCTGCCTGGGCCGTTCGAAGTGGCTGATTGCCGTCCGCGCCGCCATGGGCGACGCCGAACTCATGGCCAAGGCGCCGCCCCTCATCAAGGTCTGCAGCCCAGCCTTCGTGCGCGAACTGGTGAAACGCGCCCTCCCCGGTCTGGCGCTCACTCATCTGCCGGTGCCGCCGGCGGCGGTTTCCGCCCGCGTGGAAACGCAATACTTCGGTCTGAGCAAGGGCGGCCCCTGTTGGAACCACATCAACCTGACGCGCAAGGTGGGAGTGTACGTTCCCGGCGAGTTTCCCAATCCCGAAGTTGAGATCTTAGTCGTGCTGGAGAGCTAATATGAGCCCTTCCGTCAGTCTTCGCAGGCCCGAAAACCTGCCGCTCATTTTTCAGGAAGTCTTCACTGCCATCGAACGGCTGCGCTCGAATCGCCAGGGTGTGACTGATGCGCAGTCCTTCCGGCATCATACCCGCGAGGCGCTCAAGACCGCTGCCAGCCAGGCGTTGGCCGCCGGTTACCCGTCGGAAGACGTCAAGATCGCCACCTTTGCCACCGTTGCATTCCTGGACGAATCGGTTCTCAATTCGCAAAATCCGGTGTTCACCGACTGGCTCCGCAAGCCGCTGCAAGAGGAATTGTTCGGTACCCACATCGCGGGCGAGGTCTTCTTTCAGCATTTGCAGCAACTCCTCTCTCGAAACGATTCCGCGGACCTTGCGGATTTGCTCGAGGTCCACTACCTCTGCCTGCTGCTCGGCTTCGGCGGCCGTTACAGCGCCGGCAATCGAGGAGAACTGGCGCAGGTCATGAGCCTCATCGCGGAGAAGATCCGCCGTGTCCGCGGCCAGTTCGGGCCGCTTTCGCCGGCCTGGATGCTCCCCCAGGAAAGTGTGGCCAGCCGCTCGGATCCGCTGGTGCGAAAGTTGGGCTGGCTGGCCCTGGCATGCGCGATATTGATGGTGCTGCTGTTCGGTGCCTACAAGGTCGCCCTCGGCTCGGGGGTTTCGGACGTTCGGGCCATCGCCACTCCCGCGCAACAATAGGAGACCTACGTGACCATTCTCTACATTCTGCTCGCGGTCGCATTGGTGGCTCTGATCGCCCTGGTGGTCCTTTTCTTCGTCAAGAAGAAGAAAGCTGAGGCCGCCGCCGCTCAGTCGGCCGAACCCACGGCACCCGGCGGAGATGAGATTTCGCTGGTGGTGCACGCTGCCGAGGCCAAGCTCTCCGCCGCCAGGCTCGAAGAAGGCGCCAAGATCGCCAATCTCCCGGTTTACATGCTGATGGGCCTGTCCGGCAGTACCAAGACCAGCATCATGGTTCACTCCGGTTTCGACCCGGAACTGCTTGCCGGCCAGGTCTATCAGAATGCCGACATCGTGCCCACGCGAGCCGCCAACCTGTGGTTCTCACGCCGCAGCATCTTCGCCGAGGCGGGCGGCAAGCTGTTGGCGGATTCAAATCAGTGGAACCGTTTCGTCCGCAGATTGCAGCCGCGCTCCTCCGTGGTTAGTAAAGGCGGGCAGGCGCCGCGCGCGGCGGTGGTTTGCTTCGACAGCGAAACCTTCACCCACGCCGGCGCCCAGGAAGCCGTGGTGAATGCCGCTCGTCTCTTGCGGGCCCGGCTGGGTGAGATTTCCCAGGCGTTTGGCATCAATCTCCCGGTCTATGTGCTGTTCACCAAGATGGACCGGCTGCCGTTCTTTACGGAGTACGTGCGGAACTTGAGCAACGACGAGGCCACCCAGGTGGTCGGTGCTACCCTCCCGCTGCTCACGGGCCGCAACGAAGGCGTGTACGCCGAGGAGGAGACCGCGCGCCTCACCGGCACGTTCGAGCGGCTGTTCCGGTCGCTGGCCGACGCCCGCCCGGAGTTCCTGGTGCGCGAGACCGATGCCACGAAACTGCCTGCCACTTACGAGTTTCCCCGGGAATTCCGCAAGATTCGTCCCGCTGTGGTGCAGTTTCTGGTGGATCTGTGCCGGCCAAGCCAGTTGAGCGTGGGACCGATTTTGCGCGGATTCTATTTCACCGGTGTGCGGCCGATCATCATCAACGAAGCCGCTCCGGTCGCTGCCGCCGCGCCGCAGCAGCAGGCCGGCTATGGATCGGCTGCCGGTGCCACCGGCATCTTCAAAGCGGGCCCGCAAGCGCCGGCCGTCCAAGCCGCGCCGCCGCAGGTGGGCGGCTCGCGCAAAGTACCGCAATGGCTCTTCCTCAGCCACTTGTTCACGGACGTTCTGCTCTCCGACCGGGCCGCGATGGGCGCCAGTGGCGCCAGCACCAGGACGAGTTTCGCGCGCCGGGTGCTATTCCTGGCGGCTGCCGCGCTGTGCCTGGTGCTCTCCATCTTGTTTACGGTTTCGTTCTTCAATAACCGCGGCCTCGAAGCGCGCGTACGCGCTGCGGCTGAGGGCAGTGCGGCCACCGGGGTGACCGGCGCCAATCTCGCGCCGGTCGATAGCTTGCGGAAACTGGAGGCCCTCCGCCAGTCGCTCGAAACGCTGGTCCGGTACCGGCGTGAAGGCGCTCCATTGTCTTATCGCATGGGCCTTTATGTCGGCGACGATCTGTATCCCGACGCCCGCAGTATTTATTTCGACCGTTTCCGCCAGTTACTGTTCGCGCAAACGCAAAACAGCATTTTGCAAGGCCTGAGCAGCCTGCCCGCAACTCCAGGGCCGGAGTACAGCCCCACCTACGATGCGCTGAAGGCCTATCTCATCACCACCTCGCACCACGAGCACAGCACCAGCCAGTTTCTTTCGCCGGTGCTGATGAAGTGGTGGGCCAACGGCCGCACCATCGATCAGGAGCGCCAGGAACTCGCTCAGAAACAATTCGATTTCTACGCCGGCGCGCTCAAGGACGAGAATCCGTACTCGGAAGCCAACGACGCCGTCACCATCGACAAAGCGCGTCGATACCTGAGCCAGTTCGCCGGCACCGAGCGCGTCTATGCGTTCATGCTTTCCGAAGCCGGCAAGAACAACCCGCCCATCAACTTCAATCGCCAATTCCCGGGCTCGGCCCAAACGGTGTTGGAGACATACGAAGTGCCTGGCGCGTTTTCCAAGGGTGGCTGGGCTTTCATGAAAGACGCCATCCAGCATGCCGACCGGTACTTCAGCGGCGAGCAGTGGGTCCTCGGCGACCAGGCTTCCGCCAACATCGATCGCGACAAGCTGGAGCACGATCTGCGCGTCCGCTACAACGCCGATTTCATTCAGCACTGGCGGACCTATATCAAGTCAGCCTCGGTGGTCCGCTACGCCAGTCTGGCGGACGCTTCGCAGAAGCTGACTCAGATTTCCGGCAACCAGTCGCCGCTGCTCGAGTTGTTTGCGCTGGCCTCAAATAACACCGCGGTAGACGATCCCGACGTGGCGTCGGCGTTTCAGCCGGTGCAAACCGTGGTCCCGCCGGGGAGCACGGACAAGTTCATCCTGCCGCCTAACCAGAACTACGTCAATGCGCTGGTAACGCTTCAGGCCTCTCTCGAATCGATTGCCACCCAAGGGGGAACGCCCAACGACACGGCGGCGGCTCCGACTCTTCAGAACGCCACGCAGGCCAAGGTGACCACGCGCCAGATGGCACAAGCCTTCCGCATCGATTCGGAGACCCATCTCGAGGCTGCGGTGCAGAAACTGCTGGAAGATCCCATCGTCTACGTGGAAGGCATGCTGCGCGCGCTGGGGCCTGCCGAGTTGAATGCCAAAGGCAAGTCGCTGTGCGGGCAATTCCGCGCGGTGTTATCCAAGTATCCGTTCAATCAGAATGCCACTGCGGAAGCCACCGTGGCCGACGTCAACGGCCTCCTGCGCAAACCCGATGGCGCCCTCTGGAGCTTCTATGAGCAGAATCTGCAGAAGCTGCTGGTCAAACAAGGATCGCAGTTCGCCATCGGCCCTTCGGGTGGCGTCAACCCCGCCTTCCTCAACTTCTTCAACTCAGCCACGGCGTTTTCCGACGCCATCTACGCGGGTGGCGCGCAGGACCCGCACTTCACTTACATGCTCAAGCCGGAACCTTCCGAGAACATTCAGACGGTGAACCTGCAGATCGACGGGCAGGGCCTCAGTTACTCGGGCGGCGCTGCCACCGCCAAGCAGTTCACGTGGCAGGGTGGCGGCACGCACGGTGTGAAGGCTTCGGTCAAACTCGGCGGTCCGGACATCTCGTTCTCGGATGCGGATGGCACCTGGTCGGTCTTCCACTTCTTCAATCGGGCCGACCACTGGACGCCCGCCGGCTCAGGTTATTCCCTGGAATGGATTATCCGTGCCGGCAAGGATCCGATGAAGGTCAACGGCAAGCCCCTCATCGTTCACTTCGAACTCGATATGGCCGGTGCCCCGGCGGTCTTCCAAACCGGCTATTTTTCGCGCCTCGCCTGTGTATCGGACGTCGCGCGGTAGCGGAGCGTTTATGCCTGAGCGAATCTCAAGATCCTCGGTAAACCTCGACGTCAGCACGGGCACCGAGCCGAGCCACAGCGTGCCCGAGTCCGACACGCCATTTCGTGTGCTGATCCTCGGCGATTTCAGCGGCCGCGGGCTCCGCGGCGAGCGGGCACCCATCGCCGGGCGCCGCCCCGTGGCGGTGGACAGCGACAATTTCGATAAGGTGCTCGCCTCGCTTTCGCCTTCCGTCCAGCTCCCACAGGGCACGCTGCGATTCCGCGCGCTCGACGACTTTCATCCCGATCATATCTACCAGCACACCGGCGCTTTCCAAAAGCTTGCCGATCTTCGCAATCGGCCGGCGCCCGTCCTGCCGGTGATTCCGGAAACAATTCGACCGGCCGCGCCCACGGTCCTCGCGTCGGGCCGGAATCTCCTGGAAAGCATGATGGCGCAGTCCGACGAAGAGCCGGCTTCCCAGGTGGTAGCGGAACCCGACGCGCTGGCCGACTTCATAAAGCGGGCGGTTGAGCCTCATTTGGCGCCGCGGGCGGATCCCCGGCAAGAGGAATGGGCCGCGCGCGTCGACGCCGCAGCCGGCCAGCAGATGCGTGCCATCCTCCACCACCCGCATTTCCAATCGCTCGAAGCCGCGTGGCGCGCGCTCGCTATGTTGGTGGACCGGCTACAGCCGGACACCGACCTCAAAATCTATGTGTTCGACGGGACGCTCGATGAACTGACGGCCGATGCTCCCGCACTCGATCGCAGCCTCGGCGGTTCTGCGGCTCCCTGGGCGCTGATCGTCGGCAACTTTGCTTTCGGGCAAACCGCCGAGGATGCCGCCAAGCTGCGATGGCTGGGCCGCCTGGCCGCGTCGCTGGACGCGCCCTTTCTGGGCGAAGCTGCGCCGCCTTCCGATCCCGGCCCAGGCCCGCAGTGGCAGGAACTGGTCCGGTCTCCGGAGGCCCGCTGGATCGGCCTCGCCTTGCCGAGATTCCTGCTGCGCTTGCCTTACGGGAAGGACACCGTGCCGACGGAGCAGTTGGACTTCGAAGAGATGCCGGAGAGCGTCCACGCGGATTACCTGTGGGGCAACCCGGCTTTCTTTTGCGCCTGCGTGCTCGGTCTGGCCTTTCGTGCCGATGGCTGGGGAATGCATCCGGAACGCTATCGGGAGATCGGAAACCTGCCGCAACACATCTATCGCGCGGATGGCGAATCGGTGGCCAAGCCCTGCGCCGAAGTGCTCCTCACCGATACCGACGCCGAGTTCATTCTGGACAACGGATTCATGCCGCTGGCTTCGATGAAGGACCGGGATTCCATCCTCCTCGTACGCTTGCAGTCCATCGCCCATCCCCTCGCGCCGCTGTCCGGCAGGTGGGCTTGACCATCGGGAGTTGATTGCGCCTTGGTTGCGCAGCCGTCGGGAGGTACTGCTGCGACGCGAAGTGGCCGCACCGACCGGGTCCGCCAATCAGACGGTCTCACCGCGCATCAGATCGAGGTAGGTCTCGCGCTCGCGAATCACCCGGTAACCGGCGCCTTCCACCAGCACTTCCGGCGCGCGCGGGCGCGAGTTGTAGTTCGACGACTGCACGAAGCCGTAAGCGCCTGCCGCACAGACGGCCAGGTAATCCCCCGGCATGGTGTTGGCCATCAGGCGATCGCGCGCCAGAAAGTCGCCACTCTCGCACACAGGACCCACCACGTCCGCCTTCACCGGCGGCAGCGCGTTCTTCCGCAGAGGCACAATCTCATGGTGCGCGTGGTAGAGCGCCGGGCGGATCAGGTCGTTCATCGCTGCATCTACCACGACGAATTCCTTGGCGCCGTTCTGCTTGCGGTACAGCACGCGCGTGAGCAACACGCCCGCCGGACCCACGATGGATCGGCCCGGTTCGACCATCACCGAGAGCCCTGCGTTGCCGAGCCTGTCGCGCAGCCCTTCGACGAACGCGGCCACCGCGGGCGCCTTTTCGCCAGGCCGGTAGGCGATGCCGAGACCGCCGCCGAGGTCCAGATGCCGAATCGGGCAACCCTCCGCGCGGAGCTGCCGGGCCAGTTCCACCAGCATATCCACCGCTTCCAGCAGAGGGCTCGGGTCGAGGATCTGCGAGCCGATATGGCAGCTCACGCCCTCGGCTGATAGATTGACGGAGCTGCGGGCCCGTTCATAAACCGCGCGTGCCCGCTCGATGGCGATCCCGAATTTGTTTTGGCTAAGACCGGTGGCGATATAGGGATGGGTGGCGGCGTCCACGTCCGGGTTGACGCGAATCGAGAACCCCGCCCTCACGCCGCGCCGCGCCGCCATGGCGTCGAGCAGCGCCATTTCCGGTTCGGACTCACAATTGAAGCTGTGAATACCGTGGTCGAGCGCGTACTCCACTTCGGCGGCCGTCTTGCCCACCCCGGAGAACACCACCCGCGACGGGTCGCCGCCGGCGGCCAGCACGCGAGCCAGTTCGCCGCCCGAAACGATGTCGAAGCCGGCCCCCGCTTTGGCCAGCAGCGCCAGTACCGCGAGCGAAGAGTTCGCCTTTACCGCGTAGCAAACCTCGTGCGGTAGCGCGCCGAACGCCTCGTCATAGGCGCGGTAATTGGCCAGAATCGTCTGACTGGAATAAACGTAGGCGGGCGTGCCCACTCGTGCCGCCACATCGGCCAGCGCCACTTGCTCGCAATAGAGATCGTTGTCGGAATACGAAAACATCGAAACCTGTTAATGTGGCGCGCGCACGCGTGCGTGCTGCGTTGGCACTCGTGCCGGCGCCCACCGTCCCCGGGACGCAACGGCGTCGAGAAGAGTCTCGACGCGGCACGCACGAGTGCGTGCGCCACACTTAGGCCGCGCCACGCTAGCGCAGTTCCTTGCTTTGCGCGGTGGCCGGCTCAGGACCGTAGTTTTCGTGAACCACCATCGACTGGTCGGAGAAAAAGCTGCGGCTGCCGCTGCTGCCGTATGCGACCGGGACGGCGTTGACCAAGTAGCCGCCGGGGACGGCCGACACGGTGAATTTATAGCCCTGCTTTTCACCATTGGCCAGATCGTTGCCGATGAGGTCGGCTGCCGAAGTGTTCGGCGCACCGCTGGCCGGCGGCCCGAGTTCGGTGAGCGACGCCGCATACCGGCCGTATTGCGATTGGTATTGCACCTGGGCCGTGTGAATGGTCTTGATCGCCTGAATAGCCGCGGTTTCCCGCGTATACATCTGGGCGTGCGTAAACTTGGGCACGGCGATGGTGATCAGGATCAGGATGATCGATACCACGATCAGCAGTTCAATCAGGGAGAAACCCCTGCGGCAGTGAGGCCCGGCATGTCCGGCCCAAGGCAGTTTGCGCATACGTATGTCCCTTTACATTATGACGCGCCGGCGGCACGCGGCGTGCAGACTGCTTGGGTAGGGCATGCTTCAGCTTGCCGTAGCTTGCCCGGAAGATCCCAATCACACGTAGCGCATCAGGTGCACGGCCAAAAACGCGCCGCCGTATGCCAGCGCGCTCATGTAGGCAAACTGAGCCAGCGGCCACTTCCACCCGCCGGTCTCGCGCCGCACCACCGCCACGGTGGAAACGCACTGCATGGCAAACGCGAAGAAGATTAGCAGCGCCACCGCGGCGCCTGGGGTTAGGTCCTGGCGCAGCGAGCGCTGCAAGTCCATGCTGGTGGAATCCGGATGGTCCATGCCGTAGATCGATCCCAGCGTGGCGATGATGGTCTCACGCGCCGCGAAGGAAGTGATGATGCCGATGCCGATCTTCCAATCGAAACCCAGCGGTTTGATCACCGGTTCGATGGTGCGGCCCAGCGTGCCCGCCAGGCTGTCCCGAATGGCCGGAGGACGGCCGTGACTATAAGGCACGTGCGCCGCCATCCATAACACGACCGTCACCAGCAGGATCACCGTGCCGGCGCGGCGCAAAAAGACCTTCGAACGGTCGAGCAATCGCAGCCCGAGCGATTGCACGGTGGGCCAGCGGTAAGCCGGCATCTCCAACAGGAACGGCGTGTGGCCGCTCTTCAGAATCGACGATTTCAATACCCGCGCCGTCATCACCGCCATCAGGAATCCGAGCGCATAGAGGCCGATCATTGCCACTGTGCGCACACTGAGAAAACCCAACAGTTGCCGGTTGGGCAAAAAGGCCGCGATGATCAACGTGTAGACCGGAAACCGCGCCGCGCACGTCATGAAAGGCGCGATCAGGATGGTAGCCGTGCGGTCGCGCTTGTTCTCGATGGTGCGCGTGGACAGAATCGCCGGCACCGCGCAGGCGTAGGCCGATAGCAGCGGGATGAACGATTTGCCTTGCAGCCCGAAGCGCGCCATGGTCCGATCCGCGATCAGCGCCGCGCGCGCCAGATAGCCGGAATCTTCCAGGATGCCAATGAATAGAAACAACAGCAGCACCTGCGGCAGGAAAACAATCACCGAGCCCACGCCTTTCCACACGCCGTCCACCAGCAGCGAGCGGACCAGCGAGGGCGGCATCGTAATTGCAATCCAGTTGCCGGAAACTTCGAACAGCCACTTCACCCCGTCCATCAGCGGCGTGACATAGCTGAAAATGGATTGAAAGACGAGGATTACCACGAACGCGAAAAGCAGCGGCCCCGCCACGGGATGCAGAATGACCCGATCCAGGCGCCGCGTCCACCTGGGAGCGATCGGCGCGCGATATTCGGCTCGGCTGCCCACCCGTCCGGCCCACTCCCGGCACTTGGGAACGTCGTGCAGCACCGGCAGCGACCTGGGCGTGGGCAACGCCATGGCCCCGGCCAGAAACTCGTGCACCTGTTCGATGCCTTCGCCCTGGCGCGCGCTCACCAGCGCCACTGGCGCGCCCAACTCTCTCGACAACGCTTTGGTGTCGAGCGTGCCGCCGCGGTTGCGCAGGTCGTCGGCCATGTTGAGAATGATCAGAGTCGGTAGGCCCAGCGCCAGGATCGGCGCGGCCAGCATCAGATGGCGGCTCAGATTGGTCGAATCGAGGACCAGCAGAATGGCCTCGGGCTTGGGCGTGTCGTCGCGCCGGCCGGTCAGTACATCATAGGCCACCTGTTCGTCTTCCGAATGCGGCGTAAGGCTGTAAACGCCCGGCAAATCGATCAATTCCACGGCTTCGCCGTCGGCAAGTTCAGCCATGCCGGTGTGCTGCTCCACCGTCACGCCGGGGAAATTAGCGACTTTTTGGCGCAAGCCTGTCAGCCGGTTGAAGAGCGTGGTCTTACCGGAGTTGGGTGGCCCGATCACGGCCACTGCCTTAATAGCGCCGCTGGTGAGAGAGGGAACCGCCACCGACGGGCCGCAGCCGGCGCAGTCCCTGCATTCGCTCATGCCGACCTCGGAACGCGTCCCTTCCGGTGGATCTTGAGACGGCGCGCGGTTTCACGCCGCACCGCGACCTCGGATCCATCCACCTGAAATACCCGCGGATCCCCGCCCGGCGCGCTTTGCCCGGCAACCACCCGCGCTCCGGGAAGAAAGCCGAGTTCCATCAAACGGCGCGCATCCTCCACCGGCAAGTCGATCTCGCTCAATACCGCTTCGTCGCCGCGGCGCAAGTCCACCAGGCTCGCCTGCGCGGTTTCCGATCCAACCTTGTTGCCACTCAGTTGCATCTTTATTTTAGTATGCGCGACTCTGAAATCCTTGTCAAGATGCCGCTTGTCCGCTTTGCGCCCGGTTTTCTTCACGCCCTGCCCCCAAGGTGTTAAGTGTAGCAAAATAACACTTAGCACCATGCAGCCTCGGTACTGCATCCGTCCCTTCCGGATGTCGGATATGGATGCCGTTCTGGCCATCGAACGTGCCAGTTTCGGCGCCGACTCTTATGATCGCAACTTATTTGCAGAGCTTTTCGACAAATGCGGGCGCCTGTTCCTGGTGGCCGCCGCCAGGGCCGGCATCTGCGCCTACATGGTCACCGCGACCGCAATCCGCCATTCCTCGCCTGCCGCCGAGCTGGTTTCAGTCGCGGTTTGGCCGGCACGCCGCGGCCAGGGCATTGCCTCTTCCCTGATGCGCAGCACGCTGCGCCGTTTGCGGTTACGCCGCGTCCGCCACTTCACTCTCGCGGTGCGCGCCTCGAACCGGCAGGCCCAAGCGCTCTATGCGAAGTTCGGGTTTACCCGATTGCGCCAGGTCCGCGGCTATTACGACGACGGGGAGGACGCCCTGGTTCTGCGCAAACTGCTGTAAAACGAAAAAACGCTTCGAAGCAGGCGTTGGCAGTCTGAAGCCCGCCCAACTCTTACTGCGGATCGGCGCCGGACGAGCCGCACCTCGCCAGAATCTCCAGTTCGAACGTCGCATCGGCCGACCGATCGTCGCGCAGAGCCTGCGCCAGTTCGCCGGCGGCGGCGCAGTAATGAGCCGGGTCGGGAGTGCGGCCCTCAGCCAGCGCTTCGCCGGCTCGCGTCACGGCCTCTCCTTGCGCGTCGCCGAGCCCGCGGTATGCCGCCTCCATCGCCTCGTACACCGGCGGAAAACGAGGCGTGAGAATGCGGGCATAGCGGAGCGCGTCCAGCGCTTCGGCATAGCGGCCCAGGCTCAGGTAGTCGTCAGCCAGGTAGAGATAGAGCAGCACGAATGCCTGGCGCGGCGCCAGCGGCTTGTCGTGCGCGAGTTGAGCATCGTCGAAGGCCTGTTCGGCGGCGAGCGAGATCCGTCGCGCCTCCATCAGCACCGCGATCGATTTTTGGCGCCAGCCCTGGCGTTCGGCCGCCGGCGAGATCTCCGCCTTCTGCGCGTAATATATGCCTAGCCGTGCCGGAATCAGCTCCGAGGACTTGGCGGGCGGCAGGACGCGGACCAGCTTCCACGCTGTCTCCTGTTCGGCAATCGCCCGGCTGAGGTTCGCGCCCGCGTTTTGGTCGAACCATGCCTTCGCCAGCATGTCGTGCAGGCGGGCGCTGCGCGGGGCCGTTTCGACGTCGGCCAGCCCCAGCGTGAGGTTGTCGTGCCAGTCTGCGTTCCGCGCCCAGGTGCGTCCGGTATAAAGCAGCAACAGCGTCGCCATCGCGGCCCACGCCTGACGCGGCGTCAAATAACGCCAGGCCAAGCCTGCTACCGCGATGGCGAATGCTATCGAAGGAAGGTAGAGAAAACGCTCCGCCATCGGGCTCGCAATCTTGATCACAAGGTTCGACGTGGGCAGCAGCGCCAGGCCACAAAACCCGGCCAGCCAGAATACCAGCGGGTGGCGCCAGCGCATCACCAAGGCCACTGCCAGCAACGCCACCATCGCCAGCAGAGATATCCAGGCGACTCCATCCGTCCAGGCGGCCGGGCGGATCACGTCAAAAGAGCGGTCCGAAACCAGGCGCACCGGCCACACCAGCAGCCACAAATCCATGCCAATCATCTTCTGTGTGCTGAAAAGGCGCTCCCAGCGCGGGAGACCGCGCAGCACGTTATCCATATAAAACGTGGGTGGCCACGGCAGCCGGGCAAATACCGCGGTGCGCGCCAGAAACAAGGCCAATACCGACCCGAGGGCCGCCGCGTATGCCGCCAGCCGTTGGCGCGTGCGGATGCCGCCCGGTGCTCCGAAGGCCAAATCGGACAGCACCATCAAACCAACCAGCACCACGGCGTTTTCTTTCGAGAACACGCCCACCGTTGCCACCGCGAACAGCGCCAGCCAGCGCCGCGGACCCGACTCCGCCGTGGCGCGGCAGTAAATCAACAGGCCCGCCAGCACCGCCATGGCCGCCAGCAGATCGGCGCGGCCCACCACGTTATCCACCGCTTCAGTGGCGATCGGGTGCACCGCCCACAGCGCCGCCGCACACCACGCCGCGCGCCGGCTCAGCAGGCGCTTGGCCAGTTCCCACACCAGCCAGACGTTGAACACCTGCAACAGCAGATTCACCAGGTGGTACCAGAAGGCGCCGCCGGCTGCGCCGGCCAGAGCGTGGTTCAGCAGCAAGGAGGCCGTGGTAATCGGCCGGTAGATTAGATCGCCCACCACGGGCCACCAGTAGCTCTTGGAAAAAATCAGCGCCAGATTGTGCAAGGTCACGCTTTGCAGGCGCGGATCTTGCGTCAGCAGAAACTGCGAATCTTCGGCCAGCCCCAGCACCAGCGAGTTGGCGTAAGCCAGCAGAACCAGCCCGAAAAGGCCGCGCGGTCCCAGCCACCAGGGATCCCGCCGGCCGGTCTCGGCTGACGCGCCGCCGACACGCGTGGCCGCTGGCTCATGTGGGGAGGACCGAACCATGCACTCAATCTAACACCTGGCATCGAATGGCCACTTGCTTCGGCGAGCCTTAACCAGCGCGGCCCCCTCAGGCTTCCACCGTAATTCAAGAAATGCCCGGCAGCGGCGATAAGGTTTTTGTGAATGCGTTTCTCAGGAATGCCGAAGGGCTTTTTGCCGCAGCATGTGGCCGCAGCAGGGGATGCTGCGAGCGAAGATTGCTAGGTCCCGTGGCCCATATTCCCTGTTACCAGACGGTCTCATAACCACCGCTCGCCCTTCTTCGCTTTCGGCCGATAAGAGGCTTGAGAACCGGATTCGCCCCGCAAGTTCGCTTGCCGGCGCGGATCCGGTCGAGGAGCCGATATGGAGATCAGCGCCATCAACCGCACGGACCCGGCCCTCCCAGTGGCCGCAGTCAACGTTCCACCCGACATCGCCACTCAGAACCGCGAACTGGTCCAGGCCGTCAAGTCCTTGAACCAATCGGAGCTGTTCGGCCAGGACGAAGAGTTGGACTATCAAACGGATTCGGCGACCAAGCGCCTGATCGTCCGGGTTATTAACAGCAACACTAAAGAAGTCATCACGCAGATACCGCCGGAGTACGTGTTGCAAATGGCCCAGAACCTCAAATCCCCATAAAAACGGCTCAAGTACCCCGCTTTGGGCCGATAAGTAGTTTGGGAGAACGAAGCAATGTGGCATGACGCGCATGACGCTTACCTCGAGAGCCGGGTCCTGTTTAGAAGAGTGACGCCATGGCGTGGCCCTGCATATAATATTTGTGTTTTGTAGGGTCATGCCATGGCATGACCAGGTTAAAATTTATACAGCATCAGCGTTTCAGCATCCTTGATATATATTTTATCTCCTGAAACAACAGGATAGGCATATATCGCTTTGTCAGAGACCTTGTATTTTTTTACTTCGTTGTAAATGGCCTGATCGGGTTTCATTACTATAAGGTTAGCAGTACTTGGCAATCCAATTAGCGTTGTGCCGCAATCAACCAGGGTAGCAAAGTCGCTGTTTACCGAGCTGTCTATCCAGGCGGTCTTTCCAGTAGTTGCATTCAGGCAGTAAATTCTTTTCTGGTCGGTGAATCCGTACAAAAATCCATCTTTTAGTACAGGAGTGTTCCATTTTGCTCCGACATCAGGATTGCTCCATATTTCTTTGGTAATGTATTCGTTCCCTGATTTTTCAACCTTAATTGCTTTCATACCATATCCCTGTCCTGTCAGATATATTGTTTGTCCGTCAATCTGTACCCATGATCCTGCTGGACGATTCACGCCAGGGCTTGCAGGACGATCTATCGTGAGTAAATGTGAACCACTTGTGTAGCGATGAACAGTGAGGCACAAGATTGTCCAGGGCTTCACGGCGAAGAAACGGAGAACTAAATGCACGCCAGAGAGGAAGAGGTGACCATTGGACCCTTCCAAGAAGTTGTGCCCCCACACAACGCAGCCGAACCGAAGGCTATTCGGGAGCATCTCGATCGGGTTCTGTCCAGCCCTGCTTTCTGCCAGAGCAAGCGCTATGCGGCCGTCCTGCGGTTCATGGTCGAACGTGGGATGGAGGGGTCCGAACCTCACTTGAAGGAGCGCGAGATTGGGTCCGAGGTCTTCGGTCGTGTACCGGACTACGATACCTCCGCCGACCATGTTGTTCGCAGCGCAGTGGCAGAGGTTCGGAAGCGGTTAGCCCAGTATTACCAGGAAGATGGCATAAAGGACTCCCTACGGATCGACCTTCATAGGGGTAGCTATGTTCCGCAGTTTCGAGTGGTCGCAGAACGGGAATCCCCTCTAAGTCCAAATCCTGAAGAGACCTCTCATTTGCTCGATCGGCTCACGGCCTCCGCGCCTACAAAATGGAGGGCCCGCACTCTTAAAATCGGGCTGCTGGCCTTCGTTGCGTTGCTCCTCGGCGTGGCGCTTCCTCGATTCGTGCATCGAAACGATTCGTCCATCAACCGTTTCTGGAACCCCGTGCTCGACTCGAATAAGTCGGTTCTGCTCTGCGTCGGCACCCGTGGCGGCGGCAAGCAGTTAGATCCCCCTCCCAGCCCCGACAGCCGCATGACTCTGAATGATTTCCATGTGTTTGATTACGAGATGGTGCACATGGATGATGCGGAGACTCTAGCGCGGCTGACAGGCTTGATGGAATATAAAGGCAAACCGTTTCAAATCGTATCTCAATCGCAGGCCACCTATGCTGATTTGCAAGGAGGACCGGTCGTTCTGATTGGCCTCATGAATAACGACTGGACCGAGCGTTTGGTTCGTGATCTGCGCTTCTCCGCGGTGCGCACCACTCCCTATATCATGGCGATACACGATCGGAATAATCCCGCCAACGATAAGTGGTCCGTGGATTATGCCGGTCCTTATCTGAATCTTACGAAGGACTATGCGATTGTGGATCGGCTCACAGACCCGAGGACAGGACAGATTGTCGTCGTAGTTGCGGGGCTCTCTGTGTACGGCACCCTGGCTGCCGGCAGATTCGTCACTAATCCTGACGAGATCAAGGCCATCAACGCTATCGCTCCGCGCGGCTGGGAGCACAAAAGCCTGGAGCTTGTACTGTCGGTTGACGTCATTCGCGGTGTGCCGGGCAGGCCAGTCATATTGGCAAGCCGCTTCTGGTAGAGCCCCTTACGGCGCGAGCAAACGGCGCGTTACTCAAATGGGGAGAGAACACAAGGATTGAGCGCGAGAAGGGCGGGTTCCTGTTCCCTCTTTACTTAGGCATGGACGTCAAGGCGTTGGTGCCGGGTCTGATGATCCAGGCGAAGGGCATCAGATGGCGATGGCCAGCTCGAAGCCATCGAGGTCAAGTTCAATTCTGACACGTTTGTGGTCGAAATAGCCGAGGAGCAACAGGTCGTTGTCAATGACGCGGCGACCAGCCAGGCGCAGGCAAAGACCGATCATGGCGTGGCGAATGCGGCAGCTTGATCAACTCCTGCTCGGATGGAAATCGGTCCAAAAAACGCATATGTAGCCGGGAGGAATTCTCGATTCACGCCAAATCGCCAATGCGCTCAGCGAAGACGGATAGGTCCCCACAAGTCGCCAAGTACCCCGAAATCTGCCAGATGCACTCAATGCAACGAATGGCTTGGCGCTAGAGCGTTTCCCGGTACCGATCCGACAAGAACACCATATATCATTGATTCTTCATGTTTTAATATTGTCCTTCCGCGAACTCCGAAGGGTTGGATATTCACACTTTCCTATCTCTGCAAGTCCGATTCCTCGATACGACTCTCCAGACAGCCACTCTGGAACAACAGGGCAAGGAAACTCGCAACTCGGATCACTTTACGAACATCGGGTCGGTCCCGGCAAAGACTGTCTGTTGAAACGCCTTCCACCCGCAGGAGAAGTCGGCCTGACTGCAGCCGGGTACAAAGACCGGAACACGCTCGGGAGGAGTTCTGTAGGCTGAGCGGCGTAGCATTGCGCATCTGGTCGAGGGACTGCGCCGTGTAATAAGTCCGGACGGAATACTCCTCTTTGCCGGGCGTCTTCCATAACTCGAAGACCAGTGCTCCTCCCGGCGGAGTGTCGTCGCGGCGGCCGTCGATGAGCCAGTTGAGGTTCAGTGCTCCGGCGATGGCAGCTAGGTTGGTGTCGTGGCCGACCAGGATGAGGAGACGATCGCCGGGTTTGCCGATCGCGCCCGCTACGGGCTGCGCGGCGACTGCCTGCTGCATCGACTGAAGAATGTGGAGCAAGAAGATTGGAGGACTGGGCGCGGGCAATATAACTGGTGCGGTCCGCAATGTCTTCGTGGGCAGCATGAAGTTGCAAAAGTCTCGCGCAGCTTGTGAATGTCCACGCGGCCCCAGCCCACGTTCGCCGCATCCATGCCCTCGGTGTATTCGAGCAGCAGGTCCTCCGCCATGGTGGAAGCGATGTCGAGAGGAGTGCGCGATTCAGCCATGCGACCGGAGCTTCCCGGCGCAGTCGAAGATGGAAGATCGAAGAGGGACAGGGGCGGTGCTGTGCCGCGAGCCGGCGCAGTTCGCGCCGGCCTTGCATCCGCGCAAGACCTCTTCAAGCGCTTCGAGTTGCGGACGGTAGGCCTCGGTCAATCCCTGCGGATTGGCTCCGATGCGGCCAGAGATTGCGGCTGTGGCCAGAGACTTGTCGAGATGTCCGGCGCCGGCGCCCATTGAATGAAAGAGCGGATCGTGCGTCCCTTCAGGAAGCGCGCTGACTTCCATCGCGCAGCCCGGCGCAAGGCCCGCGGCGAGAGCTTTGCCGGTCTCGCGCGTGCGCTGGTCGGAGTCGGCAACGATTCTGATCCGCGGCGCATCTGCGCAGCCGCTTGGCGCAAGCAATCCCTGCGCGGCCAGCAGCTCACGGTCGTAGGCGCCGAAGAGCGTCATCAGATCGCGCGCCATGCTCGGTCAGGTAGCCCGGAGGAACGCTCCACTTGGGCCACGGCTCGGCCGAGTATTGATTCAGCAGGTCGGTCTTGCCCGTGGGCGAGCGCACTCCGTGACGGCTGACGATGACGACGAACTTCAACTCGCCGTCCTCTTCGGCAGCGCTCCTCGTAGTCACAGCGCTTGGCGTTCTGCGCCGCTGCCAGTCGAGTAGACGCGAATCTCCGCCGGCTTCCCGCCCACTCCCGGTACGCCGACATAGAGCAGATTCTGCGCCGGAACAAACAAGGCCGTCTTCGCTCCAGCAGCGGTATGCACGACTTCGAGAGGATGAAGATTTTTCGCTTCGTCCACCTGGTATGAATCGACTTCGCCGGCGCCGCTGATCACATACACACGGCGCAGCGCGGGGTCGTAGAACAGATCGTCGGCTCCATCCGCTGTCGGCTGGCTGGCTGATTTCCTTGCCGGTTGCCGCATCGAGGGCAATCAGCGTTCCAGGAGTCCGGCAGGCAACAAAGAGCAACTGGTGTTCGCCATCGAATGCCATCGGGACATTGTCGGCGGCCTTGGTCAGCTTCCAATGCGCCGCGACCGACTTTGCTGGCCGGGTCGATCGCCGCTACCTCGCCCGAATCCGCAATGTTCGCAAAGACACGCCCGCTTTGCGGGTCGATGGCAAGCCCCTCGGGATGCGCTGCCGTGGCAACATTCGCCGCCAGGCTGAAATCGCCTGTGTTCACAATGGCGACTTTTGGAGGATTGGCCGCATCTTTGCCGCCGTGGCCGACAAAGAGCAAATGCCGGGTCTCGTCGAAGGCCATATCGTCGGCATCGTCGGAGAGTTTGATCTTCCCGCGAGAGCGAGCGGCGTTCCCTTGTACACTCTGAGTTCGCCGAGCAAGCCGTCGGAGACATAGAGGCTGCCCGTAGCCGCATCCCATGCCAGGCCGTGCGGCTTGCCCAAGCCCGTGATGCTCTGCTGGACCTTGTCCGTCTTCAGGTCGATCACTTCGACGGAATGATTGCCGGTTGCGGCAATGAAGAGGCGATTGTCCGCGGTGTCGATGGCCAGGTGGTCGAATTTGCCGGTGACTCCCGGTAAAGAAATTGTCTGTTGCAGCGTTAGTGGCGGCGTCGAGCTGCGCGCTGGCCGAGAGTGCGCATAACGAGAGGAACGCAAGAGCAATTGCACTTTTTCTTCATTGAATCTTTCTCGGCATGCCGCGCACCAGGGCGCGCGGCATGCCTTTCCAGGACATATTGAGAATGAGGCTTGTCCAAGGCAAGCGGGATCATGGGCAGAATGGACCGGAGCCGACGAGTAGGATGACTTCTGTCCGATTACTCATGGCGCGGGTCCAGCGAAGGCCGCCCGAATACGTCGGCTTGTAATACTCGCGCTGAACCATATATTGCGGACTACCGTTATAGAAACCGAAGACCGCGTTATTCATGTTCTCCCCGATAGCCTCCGCCGTAAATCCCTTGCCGAGATAGTAGGTTGCCTTGGCATCCACCTGGGTGTGCGCATAGAAGTAATTGTCGCCGTTCGGGCCCGTGATTCCGAAATGTACGGCAGCCGGTCCAGTGCTCTGGTACTGATACGCATAGATATTCGCACCATTGTGCGAAATACCCATCGTTACAACGGCGCGCTTGGTGGCATAGGAAGGCCCGATGTTCCAGGACAATGGTGCCTGACCCACCAGAGCGGGGCTGTCCGTACGGTTGGTGAGGTTGTAGTTCCTGGATTCCGTGTAGGTGACGTTCGCATTGATCCGGGCGTCTCTTAAAACTCCCGGCAGATAAGTCATGTGTTGCTGATATGCGAATTCAACGCCCTGCACATGCGCATGGTCTCCATTGACCTGC
>CAVXJY010000025.1:0-19203 GCA_963761855.1 Bryobacterales bacterium
CGATTCGAATCCCGGCCTCGGTGCGGCGAAACGAAACCGCTATAATTAAGCGATGCTTACCCCCACCGAAAAAATCTGGCACAATGGCCGTTTCATCAAGTGGGAAGACGCCACGGTACACGTGCTTTCCCACGTGTTGCATTATGGCAGCTCGGTGTTTGAAGGCATCCGCTGCTATTCGACGCCCACCGGGCCAGCCATCTTCCGGTTGCGGGAACACGTGCGGCGCATGCTCGATTCCGCCAAGGTGTACCGCATGGAGCCGCTGGGCTTCTCGGCGGCGCAATTGGAAGAGGCGATGCTGGAACTGGTCGGCGTGAACCGGATGAACGCCTGCTACCTGCGCCCGATTGCATTCCGCGGCTACGGCGAGGTTGGAGTGAACCCGCTCAACAATCCGATCGATGTCTACATCGCTTGCTGGGAGTGGGGCAAGTATTTGGGCGAGGAGGCCCTGGCGCAGGGAGTTGATGTGTGCGTTTCGAGCTGGAACCGGCTGGCGCCCAACACGCTGCCCGCGCTGGCCAAAGCCGGGGCCAATTACATGAACTCGCAGCTCATCAAGATGGAAGCCATCGCCAACGGCTACGCAGAGGGCATCGCGCTCAATTCCGCCGGCTACGTCAGCGAAGGATCGGGTGAGAATGTGTTCGTGGTCCGCGACGGCGTCATCCACACCCCGCCGCTGGGGGCGTCGGTGCTGCCCGGAATTACGCGCGACACGGTTCTCACCCTGGCGCGTGAACTCGAGATTCCGGTGACCGAATCTGAAGTACCGCGGGAGATGCTTTACATCGCCGACGAGGCGTTTTTGTCCGGCACCGCCGCCGAGATTACACCCATCCGCTCGGTGGACCGCATCACCGTCGGCAAGGGGCGCCGCGGCCCCATCGCCGAGAAGCTGCAGAAGGCGTTTTTCGCCGTCATCGACGGCAGCCGGCCGGATACCCATGGCTGGCTGTCGCCGGTTGAAAGCCGCCAGCCGGTAACCGCCAAGTAGTCGACCTTTGTGTGGAAGACACCACGTCGGAACCCGTTCCGACGCGGACCGGGCGTGCGTCTGCTACGGTCCCGCCAATTCGAATGCCGAGACACCAATGCGAGGTTCGGATGGGAAGGGAGTATCGCGGCTCGCGCAACCGCCCTGGCTACCTCCCCCGAGATTTGCCAGAACGGCTGCGCTTACCGCCTGATGGGTCTATCTGTTTGTAGCGCGCTCGCGGCCTCCCGCGCTAGCGGGAATTGGGCACCGGAGATCCTTTTCAACAGCTTTTTGGCGCAAGCGGATGTGCCGGTTAACGGGCACGGCATGTGGCAAAGTTGTGCATAAAACGCGGGATGTCCAAATGTTTCTGCGGCGTGGGGTGAACCACGCAGGCACGGCGCGTCAGGCCATGACCTTGAGAAAAGCGGCTTGGAATTTTCCCATTTCCTCGGCCGTGCCCACGGTCACGCGCACATAGGTGGGCCAACTCGGCCAGACCCGTCCGATGTAGACCTTCTCGTCGCGCATCGCCATAACAATATTTCGGCCTGGCTGCTTCACATTGACCATGAAACAGTTGGAAACCGACGGCACATACTGGAAGTTGTGCTTGTCGAGAAACGAGAATACGTCGCAGCGCACCTGGCCGATCTTCTTGCGCCGCTCCGGCACCAGAGTTTTGGACTCGAGGCTGGCCGAGGCCGCCACCATTGCGGTGATCGGCATCATCCCGGCGCTGAATCCGCTCAACTTCCGGAGCAGGTCCGGCCGTGCCAGCGCTGCGCCGGCGCGCAATCCGGCCATACCGTAGATCTTGGAAAATGTGCGCAGCACCACCACATCTTTGTCCGCCGCCACCAGGTCGCTGTTGAATGGCGCTCCCGCGATGTGAGTGTACGCTTCATCGATCATCACCACCGAGTCCTTCGGCTTGTTGGCGACCAGCCACTCGATGTCCGCCTTCGGCGTCAGCGTCCCTGTCGGATTATTCGGATTGCAAATGTAAATTAAACCGGCATCTGGCACCGCCGCCATCGCCTTCACGTCGTGAGCATAGTCTTTTGTCAGCGGAATCCGCGCCACTCTGGCGCCGATGAATCGGGCCGCCCGCTCGCCGGCCTCGTAACCCGGATCGGCAGTGACGAAGGCTTTGGTGGGCGAGGTGAACGCCAGCACGGACTGGTGCAGGGGCGCGCTCGATCCGGCATAAATCTGCACGTAGCCCGGCTTCAGTTGTTCCTGTTCGGCAAGAAGTTTCCCCAGCCGGTCGGTCTCGCTATACAGGTAACGGCCCCCCTGCGGAATGATGTTGGCCATCGCCTGGCGCGCCTCCGGACAAGGTCCGAGAGGATTCTCGTTGGCATTGATCATCACGGCACCCGGCGGCACGTTGTCGATCTTGGATAACTGCGCCAGCGCCGGTTCGTTGTAAAACGGAAGGCTGGACCCAGCCGCCACCAGCGTGGCCAGGCGCCCGAAATGGCGGCGCGAAAATCCGCGCTGCTCAAATTGCCTTTTTTCGATTTCGGTAAGTTGCATGTCGGATCTCCTTTGCGAAATTGTCGGGGGACAGGAAAAAATCGAGACGCGACAAGGCGGCAAATCCTCCATTGCCCCAGTGGCTCCAAGAGCCCAATGGCGGACGAGACGTCGTATACAATACCGCAGGCCGGTACCCGGCGTCAATCCGTTGGAGGCACGAACAGGCCGCGAGGGGTAACCAGAAACACCAACGCAGAATGTGTGAGAGCTCTACGCGAAGTGCGTAGAAGCGAAGTGTGCAGAAAAAGAACAAGGGCGGCCATTCGCGTAACATGAAGCTGAGAGGCCCTGTTGCCGGTCATCATTGTGCGCTCCTGGCGCCATGCCGAAAACTTTCTGGCTCGGCTTATTCCGACCGTTCAGAACGTCCCGCACTACCGCTCATGCCGCGAATGAGGCCGCCCTCATCGTAGCCCGGTTCTATTATTGGCACCTCCCGCCAGCCCACCTGGGCCGGCTCTCTAGACGGCGTCGGAATCAACACCGGTGTGATTCCATCTACATGTTCCCGCCAGTTGGTATTCTTGTCAATAGCACCTGGGGCACTGCCGGTGGCAAGTTTACACGTAGCCTGATGTGGCATATGGGCTTATTCTCGAAGAAGCCGGCACCTCTTGCCGGAGCGCCTGCGGTGCGCCGTATCAAGAGTTACGCCGCGGAAAGCGGCTACGTATACGAATACTTCTACGAAGGCCATCGGCAATGGCGCGACGGGCTGGGCCCCGGCGTAGAATTCGAATTTCGCGTATCGGCAGGCCGCGAGCAATGGCTGCCGGCCGCAGTGGTGGTGGCCGATCGCGCGGTGCATGCGTGGGAAGCGGCTCGCACGCGCACGCTCTCTTCCACAGAACGCTATGCTATCGCCAAACTGGCGCTATTCCAGGCCTTCGACGAACGGGCCGCGCCGCCTGAAACCGCCGTGGAGGTGCGAGTCTCCGAGGCCGGCGTCGAAGCTATTGCCGAACGTTTGGGGCTGTAGCGCTAACAGCACGCCAGCGGGCACGCGGCGGGCCGCGTGACTTACAATGAAGTTGAACAGGCGACGGTTGTGCCTAAGTCTGCCTAATCCGACCGTGACCGATTGATGGTGGAATTCACTGTTTTGCTCCGGGTGATACGATGAACACGGCATGGGTGAGACCCTCCGCCGATGGTTCGGCAATCTGGAGTTGAGGAAGCGGATGGGGTGCGCAGCGCGCACAGAGGCTTCGGAATGCGACTCAACGGAGCCGGTTCTTGAGCGCCGCGAGCGACTGTTTGACGGCATGACCAGATGAACCTCCGCTTCAAACTTCTCCTCGATTATTATTTCGGGGGCTTTCTTCACGCCGTCCTGAGAATTCCCACGATTCTTCTGGGAAAGCTGCTACGACGCGATCACGATCTCTCAAGGTGCCGCGAAATAGCGATTCTAAAGCTGCTGGGCGGTGGCAGCCTGGTGATCGCTTATCCAGCTCTGCTGGCTCTCCGGCGTCTCCCGAATCTCGAAAAGCTGACGCTGATTACGACTCCCGCTATAGCGCCGTTCGGGGAACTGCTGGGTACTTTCGACGAAATTGTGGTCGTCCGCGACGATCGTGGGCTGCTGACTCTGGCTGCCGATTCAGTACGGGCATTTCGGAAATTCTTCCGCTATGACGCTGTGATCGATCTGGAGATCCACAGCCGGCTTACGACCGTATTCGCCCTGCTCACCGCTGCGCGTAACCGCATAGGCTTCTTTACAAACATCTCCTTTTGGCGACGCCACCTCAACACCCACCTGCTGTTCTGCAACATCACGAATGGTATTTACGATTTCTACGATCAGCTAGCCGCCCTGTTCGACACCTCGCCCGTGGATGTCGTCGAGTGCGAGCGGGAGTTTCGAAGGCATCTGGGAGAGTACGGATTTGAAGGCGGTCGGTTCCGCGTGGCGATTGCGCCGGCTTGTTCCGGGTTGAGCCGCGAGCGAATGCTGCGCCGTGAAGAGTGGGTGGAGGTTGTGGCGCGGCGGATTGCGCAGCGCGAGACAGCTAAGGTGGAATTGCATTTGCTGGGAGCCCCTGCAGACCGTGCGGAAATCGAACAGATGAAGGCTCTGTTAGAGGAGCGGTTTCCAGGCTGTGCCGCGATTCGCAACCATGCCGGAAAGACGAGCTTGCGGGAATCGGTGCGAATTCTTGCCGCCATGGACGAGGTGCTCTGCATCGATTCGGCGCTGCTGCATTTCAGCCGGCTGCTGGGCCGCCGGACGGTCTCGTTCTGGGGACCGACAGATCCGCGCACTCTGATGCGCCCGAACCTTCGCGATCTGGATGAAGTTCATTACGTGAAAATACCTTGTTCGCCCTGTGTACACATGTCACATCAGCCGCCCTGCAAAGGGCAAAACATCTGCATGCGCCTGGCCGTAGATCCGGCGGCGCCGGTTCCACACAATCAACCCTGGGTACTCAAGGGATGAAAACCCGGCTCGCGATTCCCGTCTTAGCGGCGGCGTTTCTGGTCCTCCTCTACGCTTTCCTGGCCGCCGAACTATCGCCCGGCATGAACTCCCAGGGGACCGATTGGGCGATGTATGTGATGCACGCGCGCAATATCGTGAAAGGGCTCCCGTACACGCAGACAGGCTACGTCTTTCAGCCCGAGTCCACGACCGAAGTTGGCGCTAGATCGTATCCCTCTGGATACCCACTTCTGCTCGCGCCCTTCTATGCTGTCTTCGGGCTGGATATCAGGTTATTCAAGCTGCTGAACGTGGCCTTCCTTGTGCTCTCGCTGTGGCCGGTCTATTTGTACGCCCGGAGGACCTTGCCGCCGGCCGGCTCCTTCCTCATAATCGTGGCGTTCGGTTTCTCCATGCTATTCCTCGAGCTCTTCGATGGATTCGGCTCCGACGCGCCTTACCAACTTGTATCCTTTCTTTTGCTACTTCTACTGCTGCGGATTTACGACCGGCGGCTGAATGAAACCGATCCGTGGAAATGGGGATTGCTGGCCGGATTCGGTATCGCAGGAGCGTATCTCATACGCCCGGTCGGGCTGGCATTTCTGATCGCGGCTGCCGGAACCGAACTCTTGCGAAAACGCCGGCCGACCAGGTTTCTGGTTGCGATGGCCGCCGCGTTCGCGCCGCCGATGCTGCTGAATAACCTCTTGCTCCACAAAGACAGCAGTTACGCCTATCAGTTCACCCTGTCGATTCCACTCATCGTCCGCCATGCGGTGGCATATGCCGGGTACTTTTCCTATGTCTTCGCTAGCCCATTGAGCCGCTATTTCCGTTATCTGCTGTGGGCGGCGACACTCTTACTAGTGCTGCTCGCGATTTCGAAGCGGATTCGCGCCGGCTTGGGCGTCACCGAGCTTTATCTTTTGGTAATCCTTGCCGTGGTTAGCATCTACTGGGCACCTAGCCCCAGGTACCTGTTTTGCGTCATGCCCATTTACATGGTTTATATGCTCGAAGGGTTCCGCACGCTCGTTGCACGTGTCCCGCAGCGCTTCGCGCGGCCGTTGCAGGGTGCCGCCGCGGCGCTGCTGCTGCTGGCTCCGGCCGCAAACGCCTTTCTGGTCCGTCCCGACCCAAATGACACGCTGGTAACCGCGCCTGAGTACGAAGCCCTTTGCGCCGTGGTTCGCCGCCAGACCGCCCCCAACTCACTGGTGATTTTCTGGAACCCCCGCGTTTTCGCCCTTTCCACCGGGAGGTTTTCGAGTGGCTGGCCGGCCGAGGGACCGCCGGAGCGAATGATTCAATACTTGCGCCGGGTACTCCCGGATTACATCGTTGTCGACAAGGGCAGGACGGACGACCGCCGGTTTCTCATGCCCGCGCTTGCAGCCGGGCCGCTGCGATTCGACACCGTCTACGAAAACGACCAGTTCAGCCTTATGCGCCTGGCCGACGCTCCTCAGGGCAGAGGTCCAGGGTAAGACGCCGGCCGCAGGTCACCCCGAAGCATGCAGTCAGCCAGGTTTGTCTCGAAGGAGCAGGCTCCGGTTGGTACCGCCGTGAGCACATCTGCGAGCGTCGTTGGCCCTTCACGGTATAATTGCAACTAGCTTCCGCGGATGTGGCGAAATTGGCAGACGCGCTGGATTTAGGTTCCAGTTCCCGCGAGGGAGTGTAGGTTCAAGTCCTATCATCCGCACCACCGACCTCGCCCTTCGTATCGGCAGGAGGGCTTCCACACGATGATGTCTTCGTCCAGGCAAACGTTCTCCGGTTCACGGCTGCGCTCCGATTGACGCAGGAGCGCGCCGGTGAAGAACGGGGTTTTCGTGCGGATAGCGCAGCGTCAGACTGACGCCATCGAGCGCACCGCGGTGCCGGCCAAAATAGGCGCAGATAGAGGTGGGCCCTTGACAACGGCCCACCACGGCCATAATATATATCAGTGCCATATATGGAAGCCAGATCTATCGATCGCGAGTGGAAAAAAGGCAGTGCCGAGCTGCTACTGCTCTCGCTGCTCGAGGCTTTGCCGCGTCACGGCTACGAAATCAGCAAGCTGATCGAACAGCGATCGCAAGGCGCCCTCCGTTTTCACGTGGCGTCGCTGTACCCGATGCTGTATCGCCTGGAGAAGCGCGGCTGGATTCAAGGCCGGTGGGTCGAGAAGAGCGGCCAGCGCCGGCGGCGCTATTACAAGCTGACCTCGCAGGGGCGGAAGATTCTGGCTTCCCAGCGGCAGGGCTGGCAGACCTTCGTCGCAGCCATCGGCCGCATCACTGGAGTCGAGAATGCCTGACTGGAAAGAACAGATTCGCAAGCAACTGGCGGAACTGAAACTCGCTCCCACCCGCGAGGCCGAAATTGTCGAGGAACTGGCCGAGCACGCCGAGGATCGTTACCAGGAACTTCAAACTGGCGGGGCTGCGGAATCGGAAGCGCGCCGCATCACACTCGAAGAGATCAGCGGCCACGAACTGCTGGCCAGAGAACTCGAAGCTGTCGAGCGCACAAACACGCCGGAGCCCGTCGCCCTGGGTGCGGAAAACACAGCTCATTTCCTGACCGGCCTCGGCCAGGACCTCCGCTACGGTTTCCGGACGTTGCGCAAGAGCCCGGGCTTCACCGCTGTTGCGATGATGGCCCTGGCGCTCGGCATCGGGGCGAACACGGCCATTTTCAGCGTGGTAAACGGCGTTCTTCTCCGGCCGCTGTCGTATCCCGACCCTGACCGGCTGCTGAACATCTTCGAGACGACGGCGGACTTCAATCATGCTTCAGTCGCCTACCCGAATTACCTCGATTGGCGTCGCGGAAACCATTCCTTCACCGATATGGGCGCCTTCCGCAGCGATGACTTCAACTTCACGGGAAACGGCGACCCCGAGCAGGTGCCAGGCGAGTACGTTTCGGCGAGCCTCATCCCTGTCCTTGGCGTTACCCCATCCCTCGGGCGCCGTTTTCTGCCTGAGGAAGACCGCCAGGGCGCCGCTTGCGCAATTATGCTGAGCTATGGCTTCTGGAAACAGCGCTTCGCAGCCGACCCGAACATCCTCGGTAAGAGCCTGACGTTGAACGCCGTGAGTTGCGCGGTAGTCGGCGTCTTGCCCCACGATTTTGGGTTCAGCGAGGCTCGGGTTTACATGCCGATCGAGCAATATAACTCGGTGGAACTGCGTGCGCGGGAATCGCACCCGGGCCTCGGGGTCATTGGCCGTCTCAAGCCAGGCGTCACCATCGCCGCGGCGCAGGCTGATCTGGCGTCCATCGCCAATGCGCTTTCGCACCAGTACCAGGCGACGAACGCGGGCCACGGCGCCAAGGTGGTCCGGGTGAAAGACGATATGGTGGGATACATCCGTCCCACGTTGCTGCTGCTGGTCGGCGCCGTTGGCTTCGTGCTGATTATCGCCTGCGCCAACGTCGCCAATCTGCTGCTGGCGCGCTCCACGGCTCGAGGGCGTGAGTTCGCCATCCGCGCCGCGCTCGGCGCCGATCGCGGTCGCGTGGTGCGCCAATTGTTGACCGAAAGCGTCTTGCTTTCTCTGGGCGGAGCCGTGATTGGCTTGCTGATCGCCCTTTGGGGGACCAGTCTCGTTCTGGCAGCCGTGCCCCGCAGCCTGCCGCGTTCGCAGGAAATTGGAATAGACCCATATGTCCTGCTCTTCACGCTCGCGGTCTCGATCGTCACCGGAGTGCTGCTCGGCCTCGCTCCGGCTTTCCACGGCGCCAATGCGAACCCACAGGAATCCCTGAAAGAAGGTACGCGCGGCGCCGGCGGCGGACGTCACCGCGCGGAGGGAGTCTTCGTGGCGGTCGAAACCGGCCTGGCCGTCGTCCTGCTCGTGGGCGCAGGGCTTATGATGCAGAGCATCTGGCGGCTGTGGCGAGTTGACCCCGGGTTCAACACGCGCAACATCCTGACGGCAAAGTTCGCGCTGTCGCCGCGAGCGATGGGCAGCCCGGCGGCCATCCGGCTAGCCTACCAGCAGTTGCTCGAGCGCGCGGCATCCATCCCAGGGGTTCAGTCGGCGGCGATCACATCGATGGTCCCGCTCGGAGTGAACGACAGCGAGATTCCCTTCTGGCCGGGCGCCGGGCCCCAACCTTCTCAGGACCGGCTGACGTCGGCAATGTTCTATATCGTCACTCCCGACTACCCCAACGTGATGCAAATCCCCCTGCGCCGCGGACGCTTCTTCGCCGACCGGGACAATCTGGCCTCGCCTCCGGTGGTGGTGATCGACGACGTCCTGGCACGGCACGTCTTTCCGGGTCAGGACCCTGTCGGCCGGCAGATCAGTATCATGGTGCTGGGCCCGGTCCAGATCGTCGGTGTTGTAAGACACGTCAAGTTCTGGGGGCTGGATTCCGACGATACCGCTAAGATACGAGACCAGATTTACTTCCCCGTGATGCAGGTGCCCGACAGGTTCCTGTCCGAAGCTGTGGCGGGACTCACGCTCGCGCTTCGGACCGGACACGAGCCCACCAGCCTGGTCAACGCGGTGCGCGCACAGGTCGCCGGTCCGACCCGCGATCAGCCCATTTACAACGTCCAAACCATGGAGCAGAACATTTCGGGATCGCTCGCCGAGCGCCGGTTTGCCATGCTGTTGCTCATTATCTTCGCGGCAACCGCCCTGCTGCTGGCCGCAGTCGGAGTTTACGGCGTCATGTCTTATGCGGTGACGCGACGGATCCATGAACTTGGAATCCGATCGGCCCTGGGAGCATCGCGCTGGGAGATCGTCGGACTGGTGGTCCGTCAAGGCATGAAGCTGGCGGCAATCGGAATGGCCGCCGGTCTGCTTGCGGCCGTTGTGCTCGCGCGGTTCATGGCTGACTTGCTGTACGGCGTCCGCCCGGACGATCCAGCGACGCTTGTCGCCGTCGCGTTGCTGCTGGGAGGAATCGCGCTGCTGGCGTGTTACATTCCCGCGCGCCGGGCTACCGCAGTCGATCCTGTCGTCGCCTTGCGGTCGGAGTGAAGGAGAGGCGCGCCCGATGGGCGAAGTCAGTATCAGCCCAGGACTTTGCGGCCACCGAAGCGGTCCCTGTACCAGGCCTTGATGCTGAACTGGTTGAGGACGGTCACATCTTCGCCCTTGGGACCGAAGGCGTCAATTGGCTCCGAGCGATGCTCGCTCAGGAACTGTGCGTCGGCGCCGTGCTGCAACATGGGTGATCCAATTCGCGAATTGACGAATTCCTGGATCGTCAGCACCTTCGGTCCGCGTCTGTGCGGCTGGCCAAGCAGGACCTCCACCGCCGCCAGGTTTCGGTGCGCCTGAGTGATGTCGATGATGTCGTAGAGATCGTAGTCGCCGTGAATGTAGTTCCCCTGCAACATCAGGCAGCCGCAGTGAGCAGACGCAGCATCCTCATCCACAGTGAAAACCTTGCCCAATAATTGCTGCGTCTCCTTCCAGCATTTCAGGGCGTCCTGATACCGTTCCGGTTTGAAAGCGGCCTGGCGGCCGGTGGGATCGATCACCAGGCCGGCCAACATGTACCGGCCGAGGTTCTCATCGGCGGTCTTGGCTTTGCAGTTGATCGGCTTGGGAACGAAGCCGGATTTGCCGATGTATTCGAGAGAGGCGCGATTGGTGCGGCGTACCAGAATCCACACCTGAAAGTGGCGGGCGGCATCCAGGAAAATCTGCTTATCGGTTGCCCTCACGGGAATCGGTCACCTCTCCAGTCCCGAATTATATGCTGAAATTTCGGCGCGTGTGTCTCGATTCCGGCCGGCGGCATGGAACGCGTAGCTCTATTGCTTCACTACCTGCCCGTTCTTCATGACGAAGCTGACCCGCTCCAGCACTGTGACATCCGCCAGCGGATCGCCATCTACCGCGATCAAGTCGGCGAACTTGCCAGCTTCCAACGTGCCCACCCGATCCGTCCAGCCCAGCAAGTCCGCGGCGTTTATGGTGGCCGCTTGAATGGCTTGGAGGGGAGTCAGCCCGAGCCGAGTCATGGCCGCGAACTCGTGCGCGTTCAAACCGTGCGGGTACACGGCTGCGTCTGTGCCGAACGCCACCTTCACTCCGGATCGCATCGCCAAGCCGATGTTCTTGCCGGCAAGCCCCATCACCACACGTGCCTTTTCCAGAACTCCGGGCGTGATGCCGAGCTGGCTGGCGTGTTCCGGAAACCACTCCAGCAAGTAGAGCGTGGGCACCAGGTATGTGCCGCGCTCTTTCATCAAGCGGATGCATTCCTGGTCGATATAGGTGCCGTGCTCGATAGAATCCACACCCGCCAGCACGGCGTTGCGGATCCCCAGGGCGCCGTGCGCATGGGCCGCGACCTTCCGTCCCAGGCCATGCGCCGTCTCCACAATGGCGCGCATCTCCTCCGGGGAATACTGCTCTAATGCAGGATCGTCGCCCTCGGACAACACCCCACCGGTAGCCATGAACTTAATCACGTCGGCACCGAACTTGATGTTTTCCCGGACTTTCACCGTCACGCCGGCAACGCCATCGGCCACGCCGTCGCTGGTAATGTGAAACTGCGGGGCCAGGAAATTTTCGTCGAAATGGCCGCCGGTGATGGTCAGCGCCGGACCTGAAGCCACCACGCGCGGCCCGGGCACGTCCCCGGCGTTTATGGCGTCGCGCAGGGCGATATCCGCATAGCCGTGGGCTCCTAGATTACGCACCGTGGTGAAGCCCGCCTCCAATGTCACCCGCGCATTGCGAGCGCCCAGCAGCGCTTCGCGCGGCACGGACATGTGCAGCCGCGCCGGCCCGATCAGGTTGGGCGAAAACGTCAGATGCGTGTGGCAGTCAATCAACCCCGGCAGCACTGTCTGGTTGCCCAGGTCGATGACGCGCGCTCCGGCGGGCAGCTTCGCCTCCAGTTGCTGTGTGCCGCCCACCGCCGTAATGCGCCCATCTTCAACCAGAATCGTCTGCTGGGTCCGGTATTGTCCGGTGCGGACATCCAGAATCCGGCCGGCCTTGACCACCAGCGGTCGCGTCTGTGCCTGAGCGGATAGGCAGGCGATAATGAGGCAGCCGGCGATAGACCAGGTCCCGGAGCGGCGTTTGGGCATCTTGGCCACCTCTCGAAACACCTGACCTTCCGGGACAGCCCGGCCCGCAGACGCGGAGCCGCAGGAACTTAAATCCGTCGGCATTGGGATTTCGTCGCTCTCCAAAACCTGTTCTGAAGCCGCAATCTCCGGATACTAACCCTGGGATTCCGGTTCTCGCTTCAGGTCGTCAATGAGTATATCCGAATCGGCTCAGCTCGATCGTTGCCCTCGCTAGATCGGCTCATGCCGAGTGCGGCAGTCGCGTTACCGTCTCACGCGTGTCACGGATGCCGCCCGCACCCTCTATTCCATGCGCGGGGCGCGCTGGTCCATGCCGCCCTGATGCAAGGTGAGCTCTGTAGCGCGGCCCTGCGCGCCGGTCTTGAATGTGATCTGCGCGTCCACCACCTTCAGGAAAAACTCCTTCTCGCTTTCCGCGAAGATTTGGAATTTCGGCTGGCCGGTGGCTTGTTCGTAGAGCCGGTCCTCTTCGCGGGTGATGGTGATGATGAAGGTGGGCGCAAGTTGGTATCGCCCCACGTAACCTTCCAGGACCTTCGGATCGACCGCGACCGCCGTGCGCTCCTTGACGGGCGCGCCGGCAAGCGGAAAAGATGCATCGAGCAGGTGCAACCCGATATCGTCGACGCCGCCGGTGGCCAGGGAGAACGAATTTGCCAGCACCACCACTCCCACATTGGCTTTGGCGTCGAAGCCGATAAAGCTGCCGAAGCCGAACGTGCCGCCATCCTTCCAGAACAAATCGCGGTCCTTACGCTGCAGGATATGCCAGCCGAGCGCCTGTTGGAGATTGGGCTGGCCGGTCGGGAGACGAACTTCCAGCATGGCCGCCATGGCCGGCTGGAGGGGTGACTTCCTGTAGCCCAGATTGGCTGCCAGGAAAGTGATGAGGTCGTTGGCGGTGGAGCGCAGCGCGCCAGCGCCGGCAAGCGCTTCAAAATCCCAGAGGTGAACCGGTTGCAGCGCGGCGTTGTAGCCCGTCGCCATCCGTTCCTTCATTTCCGGAGTGAGCGTCATGCGTGTGCTGCCCATGCCGAGCGGCGCGGCGATGCGGGAGACCACCAGCGTCTCGTAATCCTTGCCCGCGCGCAGTGACAAAAGTTGGCCCAGCAGGCCGGTCGCCAGGTTCGAGTACTCCCATTTCCCGCCCGGGTCGCGCGGCAGTTGGTAGCTCTCGAGAAAGGCGTAGAGTTTGTCCGCGGAATAGTCCGCGTATGGGTTCGCCGCGTCTTTCGGCGCGAGATTATTGGGCAACCGCGGCAGGCCGGAAGTGTGGGTGGCGAGCTCCGCCAGGGTGATTTCCTTGCCGTTACGCTGCGGCGCTTTCACGCCTTCGGGCAAGTACTTCGCGATGGGGTCATCGAGCTTCACCTCGCCGTGCTGCACCATATCGGCCAGCAGCAGCGCGGTGAAGACCTTGGTGATGGAGCCGATCTCGAAAACGGTGTCGCCGTTGAGCGGCCGCACATCGTCCTTGGCGGGCTTACCGTACGCGACCACGCGCGTACCCGATGGTTCGATGACGCCAACCACCATTCCCACCGCCTGGTGGCGCGTATCGACGCGTTCGGCCAGAATGCGGCGGATCTCGGCATCCGGCGGAACCGGAGATTGAGCCAACGCGACGGCGGCGAGCACTATTGCCGGTATAGCGATTTGGCAAAGCATGTTCATTGCTCCAGTGCCTTCAATTCGTCAACTTTCGTTTGCAGCTTGCGCGCCGCCCGATGGTTCAATTTCGCCGTCAGCCAGAAGACAGCTCCCACCACGGCGGCCCTTATGACGGTGGTGAGAACACGATAACGAAGCGGCATACGCGCGCCCGCGGATCCGATGAGGAACACCGCAAGCCCGGGAATCATGGGCCCCAGGTACCAACTCCAAACATTCGCCAGGGCATCGCGCTGGCGTTCCAGCGCGCGGCGATGGAAGCCCAGGCAGGGCCCGACCTCTGCCGCGGCGGGCATGGTTTCAAATGAAGCGCGCCGGTGGAGCTGGTAGCCCACATACAGCGCGCCGGCGATGATCAGCACCGAGCCTGCGCGCGCCACCGGGTCGGGAAACCACTTGAGGTAAAACCCGAAAACGACAATCACGATCACGATAGCCGCGTATTCGCGCGCGTTGCGCCACCAGATGCGGCTTTGAAATCTGCCGGCCCTGCGCCGGATTTCTTCTAGAGACATAGTGATATTCTCCGCTGGCTGGTTTTGCCAGGCGTTACAAAGTTCGTCTTGCGGAAGTTCGTTAGGCATGATTGGCCCCCTGGGAGAACCGCCGGGCCAGCACGGTTTTGATGCGATGGATTTTGGTGGCCACATTGCCGGCCGAAAGACCGGTGATCTCGCCGATTTGGGCGGCATCCATCCCCTCCAGGTACGAGAGGATCACCTGCCGGTCGAGCGGCTTTAAACTTTGAATCAGCTCCGTCAATCGCGCCAACAAGTGTCGGCGGCCGGCCGCTTCGTCTCCGTCGCGGTCCCCCAGCGTGAGCTCAGCTTCTTCCAGGCTGACCAGGTTGCGGTCGCCAGAACGCCGCCGGCCGATGCCGTAGCTCACCGCCGTGTTGTGCGCCACGCGGTAGACCCAGGTGCGGGGCGAGCAGCGGCCGTCAAATAACGCGAAGCTGCGCCAAAGGGCCAGGTGGATTTCCTGCAACAAATCGCGCCGGCGGTCCGGATCGAACTCATACGCACGCGCCAGCCGCTCGAGCGCCGCGCCATACTCGCCCGCCGCCTGGTGGTACCGTTCGTCCTGGCTCGGTTCTTCCACACTTCAGATAGTCGCCGTTGGCGGGGGGTTCTTACAAGCGATTTCGCACAGGCGCGCGATAATAATCAGGTGGGGCATGCTTTAGCTTGCCAACGCCTGGTGGGGCAGGTTTCAACCGACGCCCGCTTACGTGCGAGCTCTTTTTTCGGCCGCCTGGGAGAGCCGGGCGGCACGCATTCCCTGACGAGGTTCAATCGCCATGAAGCCCTGGATCCTGACTTTCGCCGCCCTGGCTTCGCTCCAAGCGGCAGCGCCGGTGCCGATTCGGGTGGTGGTGGCGCAGGATGGCAGCGGCGATTATCCCACCGTGCAAAACGCCGTGGACCACGCATTCGACCGCGTGCTGGCGCCGACCGCGGCGCGGCTGATCATCGAGATCCGCCCCGGCATCTATCACGAGCGCGTACGCGTGCCGCATGACCGGCCGCGCGTCACCTTCCTCGGCCAGGATGCGCAGTCGACCGTCATCACCTATGGCCTGGGCGCCAAAGACGTGGGCGGCACCTTCTTCAGCGCCACCGTCGACATCAACGCGGATGAGTTCGAAGCGCAAAACATTACCTTCGAGAACTCTTACGGCTCCGGCACGCAAGCTGTGGCGATTTCGGTGCACTCCGATCGCGCCGTGTTCCGCAACTGCCGCTTTCTGGGAATGCAGGACACGCTCTACGCCGCCAGCGGGCGCCAGTATTATGCCGACAGCTACATCGCCGGGCACGTCGATTTCATTTTCGGCAACGCCGCCGCCGTGTTTGACCGCTGCGAGATCCACAGCCGTGGCGCGGGTTACATCGCCGCCGAAAGCCGCACTATGCCTGAAGGCGCGCAGGGCTTCGTGTTCGACCATTGCCGGTTGACGGCTGACGCGGGTGTGCACGACGTCTTCCTGGGCCGTCCGTGGCGTAACTATTCGCGAGTGGTGTTTCTGGACTGCTGGATGGGAGCCCACATCCGGCCCGAGGGCTGGAACAACTGGAACAAGGAAGCGGCCGAAAAGACGGCGTGGTTTGCCGAATGCGGTTCTGTTGGTCCTGGTGGCAGCGCGGCCGGGCGCGTGAAATGGGCCAGGCAACTCACCGCCGCCGAAGCGCGCGAGTTCAGCCCCGAAGTTTTCCTGCGCGGCGCCGACGGCTGGAATCCGCTGGCTGCGCGCTAGGCGATCCCGAGCCGCGAGCGCATCGGTCAGGCAGGCTTCAGCCCGCTAACTCCCGATTTGCGGGGCGCATTCTTGAGTGGTTATCCCCAGAGTTACTCGTAGCGCAAGGCTACCATCGGGTCGATGCTCGTGGCGCGGCGTGCGGGGATGTAGATGGCCAGCGCGGCGGCGGCGAGCAGGACCAGCGGGATGCCCACGAAGGTAGTGGGATCGCTGGCGGGCACACCAAAAATCAGCAGCGCCAGCAGGCGCGCCATGGCGTAAGCCGCCACCAGTCCCACGGCCATGCCGCCTGCCACGGTAATCAGGCCGCGGCGGAAAACCATGGCGAGAACGCTCGGCCGCGAGGCGCCCAAAGCCACACGCACGCCGATATCGTGAGTCTGCTGCGAAACCAGGTAGCTCATCACGCCGTAGACGCCGACAGACGAAAGAATCAGCGCAACCAAGCCGTAGAACCCCATAATGACGGCCACATAAATCAACCCGAGGGTCTGATCTTTGGCCAGATCGTCGAAGGGAAGCACCTCGGCTATGGGCTCTTCCGGGTCAACCGAATGGATGGCTTTCACCACTGCGGACTCGAAGAGCCGGGGATCGCCGGCAGTGCGCACGCCGAAATCCGTATGCTCCTGTGGGAATTGTTCGAGGGGCACATAGATCACCGAGCCCGGGCTGCGTTGGAACGGGCTGTGGGGCACGTCCGCGGCGATACCGACAATGGTGACCCAGGCATCGTCGTGTGTGGGCGCATCGAACCGGAAGCGCTGGCCGATGGGCGCGGGTTCGCCGGGCCACCAGCGCCGCGCAGTGCGTTCGCTAATCACGGCAACGCGCTGGTTGTCGGGCCCATCGGCTGAACTAAGGAACCGGCCTTGGCGAAGCGGAACGTGCATAGTGGAAAAATAGTTCGGCGTCACCACCTGAAACAGGGCTCCGGGCTGGTCGCCGGGCTGGGGGGCGCGATTCTCGATGGTGAATCCGCGTCCATAGCCGTGGCCGCTGTATGGCATGGCTTTTACGGCGAAAGCGGCGCGGACACCGGGGAGGGCGCTGGTGCGCTCGACAACCTGCCGGTAAAAGGCGGCACGCTGGCTGTCCTTGGGGTAGCGGTTTTCCGTGATCGACAACCGCATTGTGAGCAGCGTGGCCGGCTCGAAGCATTGGCTGTTGTTGAGCAGAGCGCCGGTGCCGCGGATCATCAGACTGGCGCCGACCAGCAGCACCACGGAGAGCCCAATTTCGGCCGCCACTAAGACCGCGCGCAAGCGGGCCCGGCCGCGGCCAACCGATGCGCCGCGGCCGCCTTCTTTCAAAGCTTCATGGAGATTGGAACGCGCGCCCTGCCAGGCGGGCACCAGGCCGGCCAGAATGCCGCTGGCCACGGCGGCGAGCAGCGTGAACAGCAGGGTGCGCTGATCCATCTTGATTTCGTACCAGCCGGGAATGTATCTCGCGATCTCGGGCGTCATCCCGGCCTGGATGGCTTGAATGTCCCAACTGGCGACGAGCAAACCGAAGGCCGCCCCGGTGAGCGAGAGGGTGAGACTTTCCGTGAGGTACTGGGCGATCAGGCGCCAGCGCCCGGCTCCCAAAGCGGCGCGCACCGCAACCTCGCGCGAGCGGCCCAGGGCGCGCGCAAACTGCAGGTTGGCCACATTCGAGCAGGCGATCAGGAGCACGAAAAGCGCCGAGACGAACATCATCACGGAGTACTGATGCGTATACGTGCCGATCAAGTAATTGTGGGCGCCCATCGAAAAGAAGCCGCGCCCCTTATTGGTATCGGGGTATTCGAGCGCCAGCCGCGATGAGATGGTCGCGATTTCGGCATCGGCCTGGCGAACGGTCCGGCCCGGCTTCAGCAGGCCCATCACGGTGAGAGACTGGCTGTCACGCGCATTCCGCTCGGCGGGCGTGAGCACCAGCGGGGTCCACACCTCGGAGGTCATGGGGAACACGAACTTCTTCGGCATCACGCCGATCACGCGGTAATCTTCGTCGTCGATGCGGATATCGCGGCCGACGATGGCGGGATCGGCGGCGAAACGGCGGCGCCAGAGCGCGTCGCTCAAGACCACTACCTGCCCGTGTCCGGGCTGATCTTCCTCGGGCGCGAAGGTGCGGCCCAGAGCCGGCTGGGCGCCCACCGGCGCGAAGAAATTGGGCGTCACCGTGTAGCGGCTGACGCGTTCCGGCGCGGCGCCATTGCCAGCCAGGTTGCTCAGGTTGTCATCCCAGGCGGCGACACCCTCGAAGACGGACTGCTGCCGGCGGATGTCGGCGAAGTCGGCGGGGGCGATCGACTCCCACTCGTTCGGATTACCGGGAATCCGTCCCAGCACCATCGCCAGCCGGCTCAGATTCGGCAGCGGCAGGGGCTTCCACAGCATAGCATCGCAGACGCTGAAATTGGCCGTGGTGGCGCCCATCCCCAGGGCCAGGGTGGCGATGGCGGTGAACGAAAACCCAGGCGATTTGCGCAGTGTGCGCACGCCATAGCGAATATCCTGCCAGAGTTGCATAGTTTTGTGGCCGATAGTGCAACTGCGTCACCACCGGTAACTTGCTGAAAAGCGGTGCACGAACCACAACCGGCTGTCCGCTAATGGGATGACCTGCCCTTATTCGTGCTTTTCCAGCAGCAGGGTGATGGTGCCGATGGCGAACTGCATGCGCACGCGGATCTCGACCGGCAGCTTGCGGCGATCGTCGGTCAGCCAGACGTTGAGGTGGGCCGGGCGCTTGTAGAGAACGTTGTCGAACAGATAGGCCTCATAGCGGATGGTGTGGAACACGCCCTCGGGAGTCTTGACGTCCTCGCGCTGCTGCGCTTCCACTTTCGCCATCACGCTTTTTTTGCCATCGCTCACGGCCACATTCACGCCGTGGCCCGGTTCCAGGTTCAAGGTGCGCAGAAAATACAAACCGCCGGCTACGTCGTGCACGCAGGAAGGGATTTCGATGTCCTTGGCCAGCAGCACGGTGTTCTTGGCGCGGTCGCGCTCCAGGTAGATGGCCTTGTGATTCTACCGTCGTAGGTGACACGGGTCTCGCGCTGCCGGCTGCCTTCCTGCGAGGTGAGCAGCGTGGACTCGGTGCAGCCGTCCTGATTTAGATTCGCCTGGTAGTTGTCTTCCACCCGGAACAACTTGGAAACCAGGCCGATCGATTCCACGGTGAGGTTAATCTGCGAGGAGGCGCGCTCCTGCTGCCACTCTGAGCCGCACTTTGCCGGCGGT
>CAVXJY010000026.1:0-7641 GCA_963761855.1 Bryobacterales bacterium
CCGGTCGAAATCACTTTGTGCCCGCGTTCCGTTTGGATTTTCACGACCGCCGCCAGAAAGGGGTTCTCCCGATAAACGCGAGCGATCATCCGCGACGGCGGCACTATCAACAGCACGCCGGCGCATTGCAGCCAAACCGGCATGACGGACCAGCGGAACCGGGCCGCATCCAGGCCCATCAGGGCCAGCCAGCCGCACCAGACTACGGTCATGGCCAGGAGAAACACCTTGTCCCAGAGCGGTTGGCCTTTCTGAAGCGGCGATCTCATGCGCTCGGCGAGTAGCGCGGGATCGTGCCGTGCCAGTTGAAGGACGATCCACACGGTGCCTGAAAAGAACAGGATGAGATATGCCCATCCGGCGGGCCAACGCAACGTTCCCGCAGCGCCTAATAGCAATGCCGAAAAGATCAGCGCCTCTACCGCAAGAGCGAGCCAGACCTTGAAGCCCAACTCAGACCTCGTCTTGGGCAACTGAGGCCTTTTGGAGGGCTTTCTTTTGCCGGCGTGGCAGGCGGGACTTGTTCTTTTTCTGAAGTTTCGGCTGCTTGGTCGACTTCGTCTGTGGCCGCGCTGGAGCCGGTTCGGCGACTGCCGCGACCGATGCCTTCTTGTCTGTAGCGGTGCCTACAGCCTTTGCGGCAGGAGCCGAAGCGCTGCCTTTGGTCTCCGGTGCGGTGCGCTTTTTGCGCTCTTTGGGCTCTTTGGGCTTCTCTTCGTCTGCCATAATTGCCTCGAAAAGGCGCCAGTCACGCCAGCGCCTATTATCATCCACTGTAGAACACAAGACCGGCCGGCCGCGAATTCGACGATGTTGGTAGTCAACTCAACCAGCCAACCAATGCGCCAAGGGTGCCGCCTTGTGCCATGCTGGATGTTCTATGCGAGACCCTGAGATCATCGAAACCGAGCTGATGGAAATCAGCGCCATCGCCGAGGATACCGTCAAGTTCGAGCGCATCGTTGCCTGGTGCGCATCGCACCCCGACGAAGTCCCCTTCGTCCTGCATCAACTCCTCGGCCGGGGCGCCAAGCACCGGCCGGAAACTTCTCAAACCTGACCGCCGCGATTCTGCCGCCGCACCGCGCGGCCATACACCATGCGCACTTAGCTGTCCGCGCCGCTGGCGGTGGATCGGTAAGGTGTTGGTGACATGTAGGGAGTCGTTCGTTTGCGTGAGGTCGATGCGGCCGGTACGCTAGCGGCCTACAATATCGGCACCCCCTCATTCGTCTACAACCGTAGGTGAAGGACGTGGCGAGCCTGGAACCGATGGCGCTCGAACAGGACCAGCGGATCTCGGAAGTGCTCAAACGGGAGCAGGAGCGGCTGCTCAACTTCATTCGACGGCGCGTGCCCGACTCGCGCGACGCTGAGGACATTCTGCAGGACGTCTTCTACGAGCTGGTGGAAGCGAACCGCCTGCTGATGCCGATCGATCACATCACCGGCTGGCTGTTTCGCGTGGCGCGCAATCGCATCACCGATCTGTTCCGCAAGAAGAAGCCGGAGAGCTTCAGCGATGCCGCCGTGGCGGACGAGAACGACGAACTGCTGCGGCTGGAAGACCTGCTGCCTTCGCCCGATGCCGGACCGGAGGCGCTTTACGCCCGCAGCGTGCTTCTCGAGGAACTCGAGTTGGCAGTGGACGAGTTGCCGGAGGAGCAGCGCGAGGTATTTGTTGCGCACGAGCTGGAAGGGCGCAGCTTCAAGGAGATGGCCGCCGAGACCGGCGTGAGCGTGAATACGCTGCTCTCGCGCAAGCGCTATGCCGTGCTGCACTTGCGCGAGCGATTGCAAAGCATCTACGACGAATTTACGAAAGCATGAGGAACCGGAGATGAAAAAGAAATGGATTTTCCTGGCACCGCTGGGGATTCTGGCGTTGCTCCTCTTTATCGCCATCGGTGGTGAAGTGGTGCTGCAACTGTGGAACTGGCTGCTGCCGCCGATCCTTGGCTGGCGCCAAATTACCTTCTGGCAGGCGCTTGGAATGCTGGCGTTATGCCGCATCCTCTTCGGCGGATTTGGAAGTCACGGTTTCTCTCACTCCAAGCGCATGACCCCTGAAGAGCGGCAACGATTCCGGCAACGCATGAAAGAACGTTGCGGCTTCGGCCCACCCACCAACGAGAGCCAGGCGCAATGAGCCATGTCGCAACCCTCAACCGGGCGTTTCCTCAGCGCATCGACAACACCCGGTGTGTGTTGGTTTGGCGGCATGGCATGAACGCAAATGTCACGCCCAAAAACTTGCGGGACCGTTGCTTTACCCCGGCCAGTCGGAGCGGGCGATCAGTGACGCTCCGGGCAATTGCTGCAAAACGGTCCGATTGGTGAGCGCCCACTCCAGGTTGCGGCGGGCCATGCGGGAATGCTCGCGCGCCAGGCTTTCCGCGCGCGTCCCTTCCCGGTTCTCGATGGCTTCGACGATGGCGCGATGCTGCTCGGCCGCCAGCAGGCCATACCGCGAGTGAATCTCCGCGGCGGAATCCGATCCGCCGAAGACCAGCGCTCCGGGTTCGGCGAAAGGAAACGAGCTGACTTCCTCCAGCACGCGTGCCAGAGTCGGGCTCTGCGCCAGCCGCCAGAGTTCGCGGTGGAATTTGGCGTTCTCCTCGACGTAGCGGGCGAAGACCACGAGATCGGCCGGCGCCATTGCGTGCAGAGCCTCGACCGAGCGGCGGATTTCGTTCAGATCGTCGCGGCTGGACAAGCGCTCCGCCGCGAACCGCGCCGCCGTTCCTTCCAGTACGCCGCGAATCTCGATGGCATCCCAGATGTCGGCTAGAGTGAATTCGCGCACGCGGAATCCGCCGGAGGGCAGCGCTTCGAGCAGTCCCTGATGCGAGAGCCGCTCCAAAGCGAGTCGCACCGGCGTTCGCGAAGCGTTCAGCACAGGGACCAGCGACAACTCGGCGAGGCGCTCGCCGGGCGGAAAGTCGCCCCGCAGCAACATTCCGCGCAGGGTGAGCACCACCCGTTCGGTTTGGGAAACTCCTTCTACCGGAGAAGACGAAGCCGTCAGATCGTCTGCAACCATTCGCCACCTCGAACGCCACTGCAACGGCGGCAACCTGCCTGGCTGGCAAGGCGCACGCGCATCGGCTCCCTAAATTGTATGCAAAAACAGCGGCGGCATGTTGGCCCCATGCAAGAAGTGTTTTATAATCGACATTCACGCTGATGCTTTTGAGCGGCTCTGCATGCACCGAAGCGCTTGACGCTGGACGGATCGAACTGGCAGGCCGCCGGGAAAGGTCGTCTTAACCATGAAAGCGAACCGATGGGCAATTGCAGTGTTGGGCGTGTTGGTGGCGGCTTCCGCCGCGCTGGCGGCGTCCGATGAAGTCAAAATCGATAGCGGGCGGCTGAAGGGTGCCGTAAAAGATGGCGTGACCGCCTTCAAAGGCATTCCATTCGCGGCGGCACCGGTGGGAGACCTGCGTTGGCGCCCTCCACAGCCGGTGAAACCATGGAGCGGCGTCCGGTCCGCTGCGGAATACGGCCCCGACTGCATGCAGAAGCCGTTTCCCGGCGACGCGGCCCCGCTCGGCGTAACGCCTGCCGAGGATTGCCTCTATGCCAATGTGTGGGTGCCCGCGGACGGCGGAAAGAAACTCCCCGTGATGGTGTGGATCTATGGCGGCGGCTTCGTCAATGGCGGAAGTTCGCCCACGGTTTATGACGGCAGCCAGTTCGCCAAGGGCGGCGTGGTGCTGGTCAGCTTCAATTACCGGTTGGGACGTTTCGGTTTCTTCGCGTTCCCGGCCTTGAGCAAAGAGAATCCGTCGGAGCCCAAAGGCAACTACGGCTACATGGACCAGATTGCGGCGCTCGAGTGGGTGCGGAAGAACGTCGCGGCGTTCGGAGGCGACCCCGGCAACGTCACCATCTTCGGCGAATCGGCGGGCGGCGGCTCGGTGCTGACCATGCTGACTTCTCCGCTGACTCAGGGTCTGTTTCAAAAAGCCATCGTCGAATCGGGCGGCGGCCGCGCGCTATTGATGGGCCCGCGATATCTGGACCACTCGGTGGCTGGCGGGCCGCCCTCGGCGGAATCGGTGGGTGTCGAGTTTGCCAAGAGCGTGGGAATAGAAGGCGACGATGCGGCGGCGCTGGCAGCGCTGCGCAAGCTCCCGGCCGACGCCGTGGTGGCTGGTTTGAACATGGCGACTATGATGACGCCGACCTACGCCGGTCCGATGATCGACGGCAAGATCGTCGTCGAGTCTCCGGCCGACGCTTATGCCGCCGGGCGCGGAGCCAAGGTCCCGTTGATGATCGGCGCCAACAGTGCCGATATCGGTTTCGGGCGTGCACCCACCAAAGACGCGCTGTTCGCGCGGTTCGGCGCGGACGCGGCCAAGGCCAAGGCTGCCTACGATCCCAACGGCACGGCCGGCCTGATGCAATTGAACATGGCCGTGGCGGCCGACCAGATGATGATCGAGCCGGCGCGGTTCATGGCGCAAACCATTGCAGCCACCGGGGAGCCCGCATTTGTCTACCGCTTTTCTTACGTGGCCGAGTCGCTGCGCAAGCAGTTGCCCGGCGCGCTCCATGCGACCGAAATTCCCTATGTGTTCGACACGGTTGCGGCGCGCTACGGGGAGAAATTGACCGGGGCTGACGAAGCCACGGCGCGCGCCGCCAACGCCTATTGGGTCAATTTCGGAAAGACCGGCAATCCCAACGGAAAAGGGCTGCCCGAGTGGCCGGCCTACTCGCCAGCGACCGATGAGCTGATGAATTTCACTAACGCAGGCCCGGTGGGAGAACCCGACCCGTGGAAGGCGAGGCTAGACCTGACCGAGAAGCTGGCGAACGAGAAAAAATAGCCCAGGTTGCGCGCCAAGGGTGGTTGGCCGTACACGACCGGGTTGGGAGTAAATCATGAAAGCGTCGAGTATTTCGGTTGCAATCGTTTTTCTGGCCGGCGCCGCGTTGGCGCAAACCGGCGTTCCTACCGTGACGGGAAATGCCCGGGTCGACAGGCTTCTTAGCCAGATGACGCTGGCAGAGAAGATCGCCATGATCCATGGCGCTACGGAACCACCGGCCACCGATCAGGGGCAGCCCGGCTATCTGCCGGGTGTCCCACGGCTCGGCATCCCCGCGCTGCGCATGGCCGACGGGCCGCCGGGAGTGCTGACGCGCGTTCCGGCGACCGCTCCCACCTCGACCATGGGTCTTGCCGCCACCTTCAGCCGTGAAGACGCCGAGCAGAACGGCGTGGTGATCGGCCGTGACGCACGGGCGCTAGGCATCGACGTGGTGCTGCAGCCGTTCATCAATATTGATCGGGACATCACCTTTGAGCGCGGCTACAACACCTATGGCGAAGATCCCGTGCTCACCGGACAGATCGGCGCGGCGGTGATTCGCGGCGTGCAGCGCCAGGGCATCATGGCGCAAGCCAAACACTACGTGGCTTACGATGGCGGCAACGACAACTTCGTCGACCAGCAGACGCTGCACGAGGTTTACGTTGCGCCCTTCGTCGATGCCGTGGCCGCGGGCGTATCCTCCATCATGTGTTCGTATAACAAGGTGAACGGGCCCTGGGCGTGCGGCAACAGCGACACGCAAATCAAGATTCTCAAGGGCGAGATCGGCTTTCGCGGGTTCATCACTTCCGACTGGGGCGCCACACACGGCACCGATTTCATCAACGACGGACTCGACCTTGAGATGCCGGGAACCATCGGATTCACGCCCGCCTATTTTCTTCCCGAACCGCCGCCGCCCTACAAGCCTCCGGCCGGATTCGATATGGGCGATTTTGGTTTCGGAGCGGCGATGCCGGAAGAGCCGCCGCCGGCGCCGTTCGATTTCAGTTCTTTCACCAAGCCCGCGCCTGCCATCGGCATGCTGAACGCCCTGAAGAGCGGCTTGGTGAAAGAAGAAACCATAACGCGCGCGGTGGGCCGCATTCTGTTTGAGATGGACAAGTTCGGATTGCTGGACGGCAAGGGCAAGCACAACGTCACGCCGGTGCCCGTGGATGCCGACGCCGTGGTGGTGCGCAAGACCGGCGACGACGCCGCGGTTCTACTGAAGAACGAGGGTGGCGCGCTGCCGCTGAAATCGGCGGACCTCGCCTCGCTGGCCATGATCGGGCCGGGCGCGGGGCAAACGATTGCGGTCGGCGAGCCCGGCGAGAAGTCGCTCGGCATCCCGGCGCGGCAAATTGGCGCCGTCGAGGCTTTGCGCAAGCTGGCTCCGAACGCGCGGGTCGCGTATGCCGCGGCCGACGATATGAACGGCGTTCCCGTGCCGGCCTCCACGCTATCTCACGACGGCAAACCGGGTCTGCTGTGCACCAACTCAGAAACCAACTCGACCGAGGTGAGCGCGCAGGTCGACTTCACTCAGGCGAACGGCAAGGCGCTGCCCGCCGGCACGTCCTGGAAATGGGCGGGCACGCTCACCGTTCCCTCCGCCGGCTCGTACATGGTGAACCTGCAGTTACTCGGCACCGTCGGTACGCTCCTCATCGATGGCAAGCGCGTCAGCCACACCGGCAACCACATGGGTAACATGCACGGCAACGTGCTGCACGCGGGGGAGCACAACATCGTGCCCACCCCGGATGGTCTCGACAATATGCGGCGCCTGGTGAATCTCACCGCCGGCGCCCATCCCATCACAGTGACATCGACCGCCGACGTTTCCGGCAACCCGGTGCAGGTCCGCCTGAGCTGGGTGACTCCTGAGCAACAGAAATCCAATTACCAGGCAGCCATCGCAGCGGCAAAGCAAGCGAAAACGGCGATCGTGTTTGTGTGGGCGCGAGGCCGGCCCGTGTTTGGCATACCGGGCGATCAGAACCAATTGATTGAAGACATCGCGGCGGTGAACCCGAATACCATCGTGGTGCTGAACGTCAGCCAGCCTGTGGCACTGCCGTGGCTGAGCAAGGTCAAGGCCGTGCTGCAAATGTGGTTCCCAGGCGATGAAGGCGGCTGGGCCACCGCGGACGTCCTGCTGGGCCGAGTGAGCCCCGCCGGGCGGCTGCCGTTCACCTGGATGAAGGCGATGGATCAGGCCGTCGCCAACGACCCGGCGCACCCGGAGCGATCTTCCAAGGGCGTCAAAGGCAAGACCACTTATGCCGAGGGCGTTGACGTCGGCTATCGCTGGTTCGACAAGAACCACACCGAACCACTGTTCCCGTTCGGGTACGGCCTATCGTACACGAAATTCGAGTACTCGGAGCTCAAAGTGAAGCGTACAGACGACGGTGGGCTGGACGTGAGCTTCCGCCTGCACAATGCGGGCGGCGTGGCTAGCGACGAGGTGCCGCAGGTTTACCTTGCCGCGCCCAGTCAGCCTCCGCAGGGAGCGCAATTCGCGCCGCGCGTGCTGGCTGCGTTTGACCGCGTGCACCTGCGGGCGGGCGAAACCAAAGACGTGACGCTGCATCTCCCGCTGCGCCGGCTCCAGTACTGGTCCGTGGCGGAGAGTAAGTGGGCATTGGCGGCGGGCCCTCGCGTGGTGCACGTGGGAAGCTCCTCGCGCGACCTGCGCCTGCACGCGGAAACCGCTATCGAATAGCGGCCGACGGTCAGATTGATCAAGTCGATGGTTCTGCCACTCCGAGGAGTGCACGCGCATCGCCAGCGGAAAACAGTGGCT
>CAVXJY010000027.1:0-110031 GCA_963761855.1 Bryobacterales bacterium
CCGAAGGCGCGGGCGTTCCCGTTGACATCCTGATCGACAACGCTGGCCTGGGCCAATTCGGCGCCTTCTGTCCAACCCCGTCGATCAGGAGCTCAGCCAGATTCGCGTCAACTGTGAAGCCGTGGTCCGCATGGCGCGCCTGTTTGTTCCGCGCATGGCGGAGCGAGGCCGCGGCTGGGTGCTTATTACCGCTTCCACCGCCAGCTTCCAGCCTGTCCCGTATCTTTCCACATACGCCGCCACCAAGGCCTTCGACCGCTTCTTCATGAGATACAGGTTGATGCGCCGTTCGAAACCGCCCGGATCCTGGTGCCAGACCATGTAGTGCAGAAACACGCGCACCGTGTTCATTCCCAGCCCTTCGGCCAACCCCAGTTCACGATCGATGGTGGTGGGATCGAACGTGCCCTCCTGCCACATTTCAAGTTCGTTGGAGGCGGTGGAGGGAATGTAATTCACGCCCACCAGCCAGGCTTCCCGCGCGTACCATTGCTGAGCCTCCGCTTCCGTCCAGTGCCGCTGCTGCCGCGGCCCTTGCCCAAAGAGAGAAAGCCCGATAAACAGGCACACTCCGATTCGCCATGGTTTCATGTTGTGCTCGCCTTGATTGTAACGTGACGATGGGGGGGATGAGTGCGCTAGCAGGAAAGCGGCTTTACGAGGCCGTCAATGGCCTGGAGCCTGCGCCAGAATTGCGGCAGCAGGTCAAGCCGCAGCGCATTCGGGCCGTCGGAGAGCGCCTTCTCCGGCGCATCGTGCACTTCGACGAAGATGCCGCTCACGCCTACCGCGACCGCAGCGCGCGCCAGCGGCTCGATGAACTCGGGCTGGCCGCCGGAGACCGCGCCGGCGCTCGGCAGTTGCACGCTGTGGGTGGCATCGAACACCACCGGCCACCCGGCATCGCGTATGATCTTCAGCCCGCGCATATCCACCACCAGGTTGTTGTAGCCGAATGACGAGCCGCGCTCGGTGATGACCACCTGGGAGTTCCCGGTGGAAGCGACTTTTTCAGCGGCGCGGTGAATATCGTACGGCGCCACGAACTGTCCTTTTTTAATGTTGACGATGCGGCCGGTGCGGCCGGCCGCCAGCAGCAGATCGGTTTGCCGGCACAGGAAGGCGGGGATCTGCAGGATATCGGCTACCGCGGCTGCCGGCTCGGCCTGCGCCGGCTCGTGAATATCGGTGAGGATCGAAAAGCCCTCGGCCTTTAGCCTGCTCAGAATGCGCAAGCCTTCGATCAGGCCCGGGCCGCGATAGGCGTCCAGGCTGGTGCGGTTGGCTTTGTCGAACGACGCCTTGAAAACGAAGCCGCCGCCCACGGCGTCGCGGATGCGGCACGCCATGCGGTGGACGTGCTCCTCGCTTTCGATCACGCAGGGCCCGGCGATCAACACCAGCGGACGGGGTGCCCCCTGGGCCCAGCCGAACGCGCTGAACTCAATCGCCATGCGAGTAGGTGGTTTCCACTCGGTCCTGGCTTTCCGCGCCCGGCCCCAGCCGCCGCTGCCGGTATTCGTAGGCAGCGCCGATGAACGCTTTGAACAGCGGGTGCGGCTCCATCGGCTTGGATTTGAACTCGGGGTGGAACTGGCAGCCGAGGTACCAGGGATGATCGGCAATCTCGCAGATTTCCACGTAGGTGTTGTCGGGAGTCTCGCCTGTGATGCGCAGCCCGGCCGCTTTCAGCCGCTCTTCATACTCGCGATTGAATTCATAGCGATGGCGGTGCCGCTCCTGGATTTCGCGCGTGCCGTAAGCGCGGTAAGCGAAGCTCGATTCCGCCAGCTTGCACGGCCAGCTTCCCAGCCGCATGGTGCCGCCCAGCTCATCCACGCCCTTCAACTCGCGCAGTTTGAAGATGACGCGGTGCGGCGTGCCGGGGTTGAACTCGGTCGAATTGGCGCCCTCCAGCCCGCACACGTTGCGCGCGTATTCGATCACCATGGTCTGCATGCCCAGACAGATGCCGAAGTACGGCACCTTGCGCTCGCGCGCGTAGCGAATGGAGTTAATCATGCCCTCGATGCCGCGCTCGCCGAACCCGCCGGGCACCAGGATGCCGTCGTAGCCTTCGAGCTGTTTCTCCCATTCCGGGCCGGTCACGCCCTCGGCTTCGATCCAGTGAATGTCGACTTTCAATTGGTGCGCCAGTCCGCCGTGCAGCAGGGCTTCCTTCAGGCTCTTGTAGGAATCCTCGTATTCCACGTACTTGCCCACCAGGCCGATGGTCACTTCGTCGCGCGGGTGCTGCATGCGCTCCACCATGGAGATCCAGCGGTCCAGGTTGCGCTCGGCGGTATTGAGGTGCAACAGGCGGCAGACGATGTCGTCCACGCCTTCGCCGGCGAACATCAGCGGCACTTCGTAGACGCTTTTGACGTCGCGCGCCGTCACCACCGCTTCTACATCCACATCGCAGAACAACGCGATTTTCTCTTTCATCTCCTGCGAAATGAAGCGTTCCGAGCGGCAGACCAGGATATCGGGCTGGATACCGATGGCGCGCAGTTCCTTGACGCTGTGCTGGGTGGGCTTGGTTTTCAGTTCCTGCGCGGCCGCGATCCAGGGAACCAGCGTGACGTGAACGAACAGGCAGTTGCCGCGGCCTTGCTCGTGCCGCATCTGGCGGATGGCTTCCAGAAACGGCAGCGACTCGATATCGCCCACCGTGCCGCCGATCTCGGCGATCACCACATCCACGTCCTGCGCCACCCGTTTCAGCCCGGCCTTGATTTCGTTGGTGACGTGCGGGATCACCTGCACGGTCTTGCCCAGATAATCGCCGCGGCGCTCGCGGGCGATGATCTGCTCATAGATGCGGCCGGAGGTCAGGTTATTGCCCTGTGTGAGCTTGGCGTGGGTGAAGCGTTCGTAATGGCCCAGATCGAGGTCGGTTTCGGCGCCGTCGTCGGTCACGAAGACCTCGCCGTGCTGGAACGGGCTCAGGGTGCCCGGATCGACGTTGAGGTAAGGATCGAATTTCTGGCAGGTGACCTTCAAGCCACGGCTCTCCAGCAGGCAACCGATGGAAGCCGCGGCAATTCCTTTGCCCAGCGAGGAGACCACGCCGCCCGTTACGAAAATGTACTTAGCCATTTCAATTCACCCCCGGCATTACTGAAGCTTCGAAGAGCCGCGAGACCCGTTCCAGGTCCTCGGGCGTATCCACGCCCAGCGACTCATAGTCGGTTTCGATTACCCGTATGGGGTAGCCGTTCTCAAGCGCCCGCAGTTGCTCCAGGCGCTCCGCGCGTTCCAGCGGGCCCACCGGCAGGCTCGAGTAGCCAAGCAGGAAATCGCGCCGGTACACGTAGAGCCCGATATGTTTGAACCAGGCGCCGCCCTCATCCCGTGAATAGGGGATGGCGCAGCGCGAAAAATAAATTGCGTCTCCTGCGTGGTTAGCGACCACCTTCACCACGTTGGGATCGGTGATTTCGCGCGGGTCCTCGATTCGCTTTTTCAGCGTCGCCATCACCACATCGGTGTCGTGAAACAGGGGAAGAATGGCGGCGTCGATGGCGGCGGGATCGATCAGCGGCTCATCGCCCTGTATGTTGACCACCACCGATGCCTCTTCGGCCGAGGCCACCTCCGCCACCCGGTCGGTGCCGGAGGCGTGGTCGGCGCGCGTCATGCGCACCGCAGCTCCGAAACTCCTGGCTGCCTCGTAAACCCGCTTGTCGTCGGTGGCGACGATGACGCTGGTAAGGTAGCGCGACTGGCAGGCGCGCTCATAAACGTGTTGCAAAACGGTTTTGGAGGAAAGAAGCGCCAGAACCTTGCCCGGAAAACGTGAAGAGGCAAATCGTGCGGGAATAACGCCCAGAATTTTACGGGGCACACGCGATCATACCATAAAACCCTTGTGATAAACTTGATGTAGAAATGCTGGCTTGACAGCTATGCTCCTGTCCCGGTGTAAGCTGCCCGCAGTCATCGCCGCCTTCCTGGGTATCTCATGCGCGATACACGCTCAGGAACCCGGTGGTACTCCCGCGATCATCGTTCCGAGACCCAAACCGCCTGACCGGGAGAGGGTTCTTCCCAGGGCGGATATCCGCGTCGACAGCACGCTGGTGCTGATTCCGGTCACCGTCACCGATCCGATGAACCGCTTCGTCACCGGCTTGGAAAAAGAGAATTTCAAGGTGTTCGAAGACAAGAAGGAGCAGGAAATCAGCCAGTTCTCGAGCGAAGACGCGCCGCTTTCGGCTGGAGTCATATTCGATTGCAGCGGCAGCATGGGCCACAAGCTGGAGAAGTCGCGGCTGGCGGTTTCCGAGTTCTTCAAGACCGCCAACCCCGAGGACGAGTTTTTCCTGATCCAGTTCAGCGACACCGCCCAACTGGTGCAGCCCTTCACCCAAGATTTAGAAGAAATTCAGAACCGTCTGACGTTTACGTACTCTAAAGGCCGGACGGCCCTGCTCGATGCCGTCTATCTCGGTTTACACACCATGAAGCGGGCGAAAAACCCGCGAAAAGCCCTCCTCATCATCTCCGATGGCGGCGACAACAATAGCCGCTACACGGAAACGGAAATCAAGAACCTGGTGAGGGAAGCGGACGTCCAAATATATGCGATTGGAATTTACGAGGAGGGGCCGGCGCGTGCGCGGACGCCGGAAGAGGCTGCCGGACCGGCATTGCTGGCTACTATCGCCGAGCAGACCGGAGGGCGGCAGTACGAAGTGGACGACTTGAACGAACTTCCGGACGTGGCGGCAAAAATCGGCGTGGAATTGCGCAACCAATACGTGTTGGGGTACGCCCCGCAGAATCAGGATCGCGACGGCAAGTACCGCCATGTAGTGGTGAAAGTGATTCCGCCGCGCGGCCTGCCGCTGCTGCGGCCCTTCTGGAGACTGGGATATTATGCACCTTCGCAATAGCTGGCGGGCACCGGCGCTGCTCGTCGCGCTGGCCGCTTTCGGCCAGGAGAAACCCGCGGTTCCACCTGCAACGGAAGAAGCGCCTGTTGTGTTCCGCACCGACACGCGGCTGGTGGTGTGCCACACCACCGTGGTGGACAAAAGCGGGCATCTGGTGACGGACCTCCCCGAATCGGCGTTTTCAGTCACCGAAAACGGTGCGCCCCAGACCATCAAGGCGTTCAGGCGGGAGGACGTACCCGTGTCGATGGGGCTGGTCATCGACAATAGCGGCAGCATGCGCGATAAGCGTGCCAAGGTGGCGGCGGCGGCGCTGGATCTCGTCAAGGCTTCCAACCGGGACGACGAGGTCTTCGTGGTTAATTTCAATGACGACGCTTACCTCGATCTGCCTCACGGCAAGGACTTCACCAACGACATCGGCGAAATGGAAGAGGCGCTGTCGCGCATCGATTCGCGCGGCGGCACCGCCATGCGGGATGCCATCCGCATGTCCATCGATCACATCAAGCAGAAGGGCCACCGCGACAAGAAGGTGCTGGTGGTGGTGACCGACGGCAACGACAATTCGAGCATCATCAGCCTGGAAAACCTGGTGAAGGCTTCGCAGCAGAGCGAAGTGCTGATTTATGCGGTGGGCCTGTTGAGCGAGGAAGAGCGGCGCGAAGCTGTGCGCGCCAAGCGGGCGCTGGAGGAACTGGCAATGGCGACCGGCGGCGAAGCATTTTTTCCCAAAGAGCTTAGCGATGTCGACCACGTTGCAGGGGAAGTGGCCCGCGACATCCGCAGCCAGTACACCATCGAGTACTCGCCGACCAACACCGCCATGGACGGCTCCTACCGCCAGATCCATATCGCGCTGAGCGCGCCGGGGCACCTGTCTGTGCGCACGCGCAGCGGCTATTACGCCACCCCCGAACAGGTGTCGCTGCCCAAGGACGCGAACGCCCTGAAGTAGCCGGAATGGAATAATGCTCGCTCTTCTCTGGCGCATGACCCGCGGATACCGCCTGCGCCCGTGGCGCAGCCCTTACTTGCGCTGGCGCGTCGAAACCTACTGGGGCGTTCCCGCCGAAAACATCGGTTTCGCCGATTTCTGGCGCTTCGCCTGGAGCCGCCGGCGGGAACTGGCCGGTTATCTTCGCTGGGCCGGAAAAATGCGCCGCAAGACGCGCGTGGCCGCGTGAGCGGCCTGCCTGATTGCCATTTCGGGTAGAATCTTCCCGAAATTTAACGCGAACAAAGGACTTAGGCTTTGATTTTGGGAAGGTTCTTCCGGAAATGCCCCTATCCCTGCTTCGCCACTTTCCCCGCCGGCATGAAGCGGGTGATGAAGCTGGTATCGAAACGGCCGGCTTGGAAATCGGGGTCCGCCATGATCCGCTGCTGCAGCGGAATCGAGGTATGTATGCCCTCGATGACGAACATATCGAGCGCGCGGCGCATACGCGCGATGGCCTCGGTGCGGTCGTTGCCATAAACGATCAGCTTGGCTACCAGGGAATCGTAATACGGCGGAATCACGCAGTCCGTATACGCCCACGTATCCACGCGCACGCCGATGCCGCCGGGAAGGTGGAAGCCGGTGATGCGGCCCGGCGAGGGCGCGAACGTCTCCGGGTTCTCCGCGTTGATGCGGCACTCGATGGCGTGGCCGCGCACCACGACCGGGCACGGCAGAATCTGCGGCAGACTCTCACCCTGCGCGATGCGTATCTGGCTTTTCACGATATCCACCCCGGTCACGAACTCGCTCACCGGATGCTCCACCTGCACGCGGGCATTTACTTCGATGAAGTATAGCTTGCCGGCTTCGTCCATCAGGAACTCGACCGTGCCCGCGTTGGTGTAGCCCGCCGCCTGAATCGCCTTGCGCAGCGCGGTGGAAACTTGGGCGCGCTGTGCGTCGGTCACCACCGGCGAAGGCGATTCCTCGATCAGCTTCTGGTGGCGCCGCTGGATGCTGCACTCGCGCTCGCCCAGGATTTCCACGTTGCCTTGTTCATCCGCCAGAATCTGAAACTCGATGTGGCGCGGCGCGGCGATGAACTTCTCGAGGTAGACGTCGGCCGAACTGAACGCGGCGCCCGCTTCCTGCTGCGCCTGGGCGAACAGTCCGGGCAGATCCTTGGCGCCGTTCACCACCCGCATGCCGCGTCCGCCGCCGCCCGCCGAAGCCTTCAGGATCACCGGATAGCCGATTTTGTCCGCCAACTCCAGCGCCTCTTCCGGGTTCGCCAGCACGCCCGGCGAACCGGGCAGCACCGGAACTCCCATCTGGCACATGAAGGCGCGCGCCTGCTCCTTGACGCCCATCAGCCGGATGACTTGCGATTTTGGCCCGATGAACTTGATGCCCGACGTTTCGCACACCTCGGCGAACCCGGCGTTTTCGCTGAGGAATCCGTAGCCGGGATGGATGGCATCCACGTTGGTGATTTCCGCGGCGCTGATGATCGCCGCCACGTTCAGGTAGCTGCGCGCGCTCTTGGCCGGGCCGACGCAGATGGCCTGGTCGGCGTAGCGCACGTGCGAGCTGTAGCTGTCCGCCTCCGAGTACACCGCGACCGTCTGGATGCCCAGCTCCTTGCACGCCATGATGACCCGGACCGCAATTTCGCCGCGGTTGGCGATGAGTATTTTCTTAAACGGTACGGATGGCAAACAGGGCCTCCCCGTACTCGACCGGCTGCCCGTTCATCACCAGCTTGCTTTCCAGAATGCCCGAGATCTCGCATTCGATCTCGTTCATCAGCTTCATGGATTCGATGATGCACAGCACTTTGCCCGGCTGCACCTTCTCGCCCAGGCGCACGAACGGCGGCGTGCCCGGCGACGGGGACTCATAAAAGGTGCCGACAATGGGCGATTTCACCAGTGTGAGGTTGGCGTCGGCCGCTCTCTCCCGGTCTTTGGGCTCCGCCGGTTCCGCGGGCGCGTGAGCCGCCTGGGCCGGCCCCGCCGCTGCGTAAGATGGCGGCGGCAGTACGATCTCCTGCGTAGCAAACGCCGCGCGGCGGATGCGCACACGGTTGTCGCCGCGCTGCACTTCCAGTTCCGCGACCCCCGTTTCCGTCGCCAACTGGATCAGCTCTCGTATTTCGTCTACAGTCATCTTTCGATTAGCTTAGCATCACCATCGGCTCTCGCTTGCAACCGCCCCCCTTAGGCGTCGCCGTTGGGGGCCCGGCGCCGGCGGCGTTTTTTGGGTTGCCCGGCTGTGTCCGTCCGGGCGGTGGCTGGCGTATAGTGAATAGCACACATATGGTGGTTCTAGGCATCGATATCGGCGGCGCGCAGATCAAGGCCGGAATGGTGGACGAAGCGGGATCTATTCTGGCTGCGCGCGCTTTCGAAACGCCCGGCGACCTGGGTTCGCTGCTCCCCTCGCTGCACGAGGCCATCGAGTGGCTGCTGGAGGCAACCTCGCAGCCCGCCGCCGTCGGTGTCGGCTGCAAAGGCATCATCGACCCGGATAGCACGCGCGTGGAACTATTGCGCGGAACCCTGCATTTTCTCGAAGGCTTGCGCCTCAGCGACCTGGTGGGCCTGCCGCCCGATGTGCCGGTCTTCGCCGATAACGACGCCCGCGTGGCGCTGGCCGGCGAGATGGCGTGGGGCGCCGCGCGCGGCCACGAGAACGTCATCATGCTCACCCTCGGCCAGGGCGTCGGCGGGGCCGTGCTGGCCGGCGGCCAACTCCTGCGCGGCCATACCGGCATGGCCGGCAGTCTGGGCCATCTCACCGTGGTGCCGGACGGAGACCAATGCGCCTGCGGCAATCGCGGCTGCCTGGAAACCGTCTTCTCGGCCCGCGCTATCGAGGCCCAAGCCTGGTCCGCCGTGCATCGCGGCTGCGATTCCAGCCTCACCCGTCTGTTTCGCGAGCAGCCCCAACTGGTCAACTGCCGTACCATTTTTCAAGCCGCGCGCGAAGGCGATGAGCTCGCCTCCAACATCGTCATGGACGCCATCGGCAAACTCGCGGCCGCGCTGGCCGGCCTGCTGCACACCTTCGACCCCGAGATCGTCATCATCGGCGGCCAGGTCGCCAATGCCGGCGCGGATTTGCTGACCCCCTTGCAGGACGCCGTATGGGAGCGCTCGCGCGGCTTGTTGGGCCGCGACGTTCCGCTGGTGGAACAGCAGGTGGCGGATAAGTCCGGCATCGTGGGCGCGGCCGGCCTGGCCATGACTCCCCGCTCGTAGCCGGCGTTCCAGGCTGGCGGCGAAGTGAAAATCAGCGCGCGCGGACCAGCGACAGGTTGCGATTAAATGTCTGGTGAAAAATGCCGGCGGCGCGTTCGGCGCCCCACTGTTCCAGGTCAATATCGCCATTCGATTGGACCACCAGCACGACCTCGCCGTTCTGCACGCGGCAGGTCAGGCCTTCGATGCGCCGTTCGGGCCCGCGCACCATGTTGTCGGCCAGGCGCAACAGCGGAATCAAGACGGTCAGCGCATGCTTGTCTTCGGGCGTCAGGGATTGAAAGGCGGCGTGCACCGGGTTGGGCAACGCTTTGCGGTGATAGCGGCAAAGCGCAGCCACCAGAATGCGCTCGCGCTCGGTGAAGCCCGGCATGTCGGAGTTCGCCACCACGTAATAGGAATGCTTGTGATGGCTGGAGCTGGAAACATAGTGGCCCACATCGAGCAGGTGCGCGGCGGCTTCGAGCAGCTTGCCGAAGGCCGGCGGCAGGCGGTGCAATGGTTGCAGGGCGGTGAAGAGCAGGCCGGCGATGTGCGCCACGCTGCGGGCGTGCTCGACGGAAACGCCGTAGCGGCGTCCCATGTCCTCCACTTCGCGGCGCTGCTCGCGGGTGAGGCGGGAAAGCTCCGCACCGACGTTGCGCAAGGCCAGGTCGGCGATGATGCCGTCGCGCACACCGGCGCGCGAGTAGTAGATGGCGGGCAAGCGGAACTCGCTGCAGGAAGGCCAGCAGCACGGCTACGCCAGGCACGATGATTTCGGCGCGGCGCGGCCCGATGCCGGTGACCTTGCGGCGGCCGGCCAGGCTCAGCCCGGCCAGCTTCCAATAGAGCTTGCGCACCTGCGCGGTGGAGACGCGCAGGCGGTCGATTTCGTCGCGCCGCGACCGCGCCAGCCGCGCCACCGCAGCGGCCACCGCCGATGCCGTGGCGGAAGTGGCGATGGCGCGCTCCCACTGGACGGGCCCCAGGCGGCGCACCACGCTCGAAAGCTTGTCGTCGATGAATTCCTGCATCTGGTGCAGTTGGCGCGGCGACGGCGGATCGTCCTTGAGAAAGATCTCGCGCAGCCGCACGGCTCCCAGCGGTTTCGAGAACCCCTCGCGCAGGCGGCCGTCCTCGGCTGGCGATGATCTCCGCGCTGCCGCCGCCGATGTCGCAGATCAGCACGCGCTTGCCCGCGCTGCGGCCAGACGCTCTCCACGCCCAGGTGGATCAGGCGCGCCTCCTCGCGGCCGGAGATGATCTCCACGTGGCGCGCCAGCCGCCTCCGAAGCGCGCTCCAGAAACTCACGCTGGTTTCGCGTATCGCGGATGGCGCTGGTGGCCACCGCGCGCACTCCCACCACCTCCAGCTTGCGGTAGAGCGCGGCCATGCGCGCCAGCACGGCGCAGGTGGCCTTGATGGCCTCCTCGCTCACGGCGCCGCTGCGAAACACGCTTTCGCCCAGGCGGGTCACTTCGCGGTCGGAGGCCAGAACGCGGGTCGGCTGCCCGGCGGCAACCTCGGCTGCTTCCATGCGGATCGAGTTGCTGCCGATATCGATGGCTGCGTAACGGGGCACTTATCTCAATCTAAACGACTGCGGCCTCGTTGGGAACCAGATTCTGCGACCGCGTAACGGGATCGTAACGGGGCGCGCGCGAGCGGCATGGCGCACCTGAAGGGCGGGGCGGCCTGCAGCCTGCCATCGCCCGCTTGCGGGCGCGCTCTTTCGCGATTGCCGGCGAACGGCCCCGCCACGGGAGCTCCGGTTTCAAACCGAGCGCTCTGGATCCGGATTCGGATACTGCGCTCTGTTAAGCTCAGGGACGGAGGGACCGGATGCAGCCCTTTCGTTATCACGTATTCGTCTGCGACCAGCAGAAGCCGGAGGGCGCGCCGAGCTGTGGCGCCCGCGGCGGCCTGGCGGTGATCGAAGCCTTGCGGCGCGAGGTTGCGGCGCGTGACCTGGAAGGCCAGGTACAGGTGACCGCGTGTGGATCGCTGGGACTGTGCGAAAGCGGCCCCAACGTGGTGGTGTATCCGGAGGGCACCTGGTACAGCGGCGTGACACCGGCAGATGCGCCGGAGTTGGTGGAAGAGCATTTCCGCAACGGCCGGCCGGTGGCGCGCCTGGAGCGCCGGGACGTCGACGATGTCCGCGCCGAAATGGCCGCCAACCGCGAACAACGCAAGGCCGCCATGCGCGCGCGCGAAACCAGCGGCGCTTTACCGGACGATCTGAACGAGCGCATCCGCGCCTTCCAGCAGAGCCGCGCCATTTTGACGGCGATCGAGCTCGACGTATTTACCGCCATCGGCGAGGGCGGCGCGGCGGCGGAAATCGCGGCCCGCATCCACACCGATACGCGCGCCACCCAGATGCTGTTGCACGCGCTGGCGTCGCTCCAACTGGTCTCGAAGCGCGACGGCCTGTTTTACAATTCGCCCGTGGCAGCCCGCTACTTCACTGCCGAATCGCCCCACAATGCGCGTCCCGCCCTGCTGCACACCGCCGGCCTTTGGAAGACCTGGTCCACGCTCACCGAATGCGTGCGCACCGGCGCCAGCGTGATCCACCAGGAGATGGCTGAGCGCTCGAGCGATTGGACCCACGCTTTCATCGCCGCCATGCACCGCAACGCCACGGAACGGGCGGCGCCGCTGGTAGCCGCGGTGGGCGCACAAGGCGTGCGGCGCATGTTGGATGTGGGCGGCGGCTCCGGCGCTTATTCGATCGCCTTCGCGGCGGCGAATCCGGAACTGCAGGCTTACATACTCGATCTGGCCGGGGTGGTGCCGCTGGCGCAGCGCCACATCGAGCAGGCGGGCGTGGCCGGCCGCGTCCACACCCGCGTCGGCGATTTGCGCACGGACCACCTGGGCGAAGGCTATGACCTGGTGCTGGCCTCCGCCATATGCCACATGCTGGACGAAAAGGAAAATGCGCACCTGATCGCTCGCTGCTACGATGCGCTGGCGCCGGGCGGGAGGCTGGTGATCCAGGAGTTCATCCTCGAACCGGATAAGTGCTCGCCCCAGTCGGCCGCCCTGTTTTCGCTAAACATGCTGGTAGGCACGCGCGCCGGCGCCAGCTATAGCGAGCCCGAATACACCGCATGGATGAGCGCCGCCGGCTTCACCGCCATCCGCCATGTCCGCATGCCCGGTCCAGCCGGCTTGATGATCGGCAGCCGCAGGGCGTGAACCTGCGCCGGCGCGTGCCTATGCAGGCAAGTAACTGCAATTGCCAGACATCGAGACCGTGTTACTGTCCGCTCGCGGGCAGTCGGATGCCGGAATCGCACACGCCGAGTGCGGTTCATTATTACAACACAATGACTTTTGGGGTCCGAAACTCAAGTAATCGGGATCTCCTGCCGAATGGCAGGGGAATTGCTCGCTCAACGAACTAGGAGCAGACCGCTACGCTGACATCGATCAAGCACGCCTTCCGGATACTGCGCAAGGATCCCGGTTTCACCGCCGTCGCGGTTTGCTCGCTGGCCCTCGGCATTGGCGCAACCGCGGCCATGTTCACCTTTGCCGACGCGGTGCTGCTGCGGCCCCTGCCGATCAGGGAGCCGGACCGGGTTGTGTCCATCAGTGTCAAGACCGCTTCGTCGGCGCCGATCGGCCTCAGCACAACAATCTCGTATCCGGATTACCTGGACTTCCGCGACCGGAATCGAACCTTCGAGGGGCTGGTGGCGGTCTCCCCCTCCACGTTTGGCTTCAGCCCGCGCGCAGGCGCATTGGCACGCATCAAACAAGGCGAGTACGTTTCCGGCAACTTTTTCCGGGTGCTGGGCGTCGCACCAGCGCTGGGCCGGGACTTCCGCCTCGAAGAAGATCAGGTCGAGGGCCGCGATGCGGTAGCGATACTCAGCCACAATTTCTGGGTCAGCCAGTTCGGCGCCAGCCCGTCGGTTCTCGACTCCCGAATCCGCCTGAATGGGATCGAGTTCTCGGTCATCGGCGTGGCGCCCGAATCCTTCACGGGCATCGACGTGGGGGCGGCGGTGTACATTCCTCTGGCCATGTCGCCGCGCCTGGGGCACGGGGACCTGCATAGCCGCGAGATCGGCTGGCTGTCCGTCAGGGGCCGGCTCAAGCCCGGCGTCGGCATGGAGCAGGCACGCGCCGACATTGGCGGCATCGCGGCCGGCATCGAGAAGCTCTATCCGCTGACTGAACACGCGCGGCGAATCGAAGTGCAGACCGAACTCCAGCTTCGCGTCGAAGAATCGCCGCCCACTTTTGCCATGATGATCATGCTGGCTGGGCTGGCGTTCTCGGTTTTGTTGGTGGCCTGCGCCAACGTGGCGGGTTTGCTCCTCAGCCGGGCGCGTGCGCGGTCGCGAGAGATTGCCGTGCGTCTGGCCATTGGCGCCAGCCGCGGCGCTCTGATCCGGCAGCTTCTGCTGGAAAGCCTCCTGGTTGCCATCGCTGGCGGCCTGGGGGGCATGATAGTCGCCGATGCCGGTGCCCGGTTTATCAGCCGCATACCGTTTCCCGGCGACCTGGCGTTCTCGATCGGCGCCACAGTCGACCATCGGGCTTTGCTATTCACGCTGTTGGTCTCGATGGCGAGCACGGTGTTGTTCGGGCTGGGGCCGGCGCTGCGGATGACGCGCGCGGATTTGGTTCCGGCGCTGAGAGCGGCTGACGCAGACAGCGGCCAGCGCCGACTTTGGGGCCGCGACACCATCGTGGCGGGCCAGGTGGCTCTGTCGCTGGTTCTGCTGGTGATTTCGGCCGTTCTGGTGGATGGCTTTCGCTATGAACTGTCTCAGGGAGCGGGTTTCCGCCCCGACCGCCTCTTCCTTACCAGCTTCGACACGCAATTGGCCCGTTACTCGGAGAACCAAACGCGACAGTTCTACGATCGTCTGCTGGAACGGACGCGCTCGGCTCCGGGCGTGCGATCCGCCGCCCTGACTTCCAGCCTGCCGCTCTGGAGCTGGGAGAACATCGGCGTCATTCCGGAGGGCTATCGGTTGCCGCGGGGCGAGCAGGCGCCCACGGCTTTCAATTACTACGTGAGCGACGGCTATTTCAGCACGCTGGGCGTTCGCGTTTTGCAGGGGCGCGGTTTGCTCGAATCGGATCGGGAGAACTCGCCGCTGGTGGCGGTGGTGAACGACCATCTGGCAAATCGCTACTGGCCCAAGGGAAACGCTCTGGGCAAGCGGTTCCATTTGACCGGCGCAACCGGGCCTCTGGTGGAGATTGTCGGCATTGCGAAGGCCGCGAAGGTCTTCTTTATCTCTGAACCGCCAGCGGATGTGGTCTATTTACCCTTCCGGCAACACACGCATTCCGGGCTGACGCTGGTGGCTGAATCGGATGCTGCGGACGCGGCGGCTATCGCTCCCGTGATCCGAGAGGTTGTGCAGCAGCTCAATCCGGACATGCCGGCCTTTGACGTTCGCACCATGCACGACTTCTATACACAGCGCGCGGTGAAGCTTCCCAACATGACGGTCGAGATCGTAGCCGCCATGGGCTTGATGGGGCTGCTATTGGCCGTTGCCGGCCTCTACGGCCTGGTGGCTTACTCGGTCAGCCGCCGAACTCGTGAGATCGGGATTCGTATGGCCATCGGCGCGGACCGGAGCAAGGTGGTCTGGATGGTCTTAGGGCAGGGGCTGAAGCTGGGCGCGATCGGAGTCGCAGTTGGCCTGGTGGTGAGCGTTGCAGCCTGTCGCGCGATGACCTCCGCCACCTGGTTTCTCACCTTCGATCGCGTCAATCCCCTGACGTTTGCCGCCATCGCGCTTTTGCTTCTGGCGATCACGACGCTGGCTGCGTGGGCGCCGGCGCGTCATGCGTCGCGGATCGACCCGATGCGGGCGCTGCGCGACGAATGAGGCTTGCCTGGTCCAATCCGGGCGCGCGCGCGAGCTCCTAGGTGTCCATTATTCAAACGTATTTCTAGTCTCCTGAGTTACAAATCGGTTGAATAACCAGGCGGCTCATCATTTTGTTGTATGCTATGATGGCACCAAAGGGGGGCCCCATGAACGCAGCCTGGAGATGCGAGAAAGATCACCTCATCTGCAGGTGGTCGGGAGTCGGGGAGCGCCCACCTTATAACCCACCTTGGATGCAGGCGGCGGAGAACGTCAATCCGAGGGCTTCTGCGCCCGCGTTTCTCGATTTCACCCGCTTGAGTCCATTGGGTGGGGGGAGATGGTACGATCCACATCGCGGCTATGGGAGCCCCGACTGCGTATCTCAGCGGTAACAACCAGCCCATTATTCAACGTATTTCTAATGTCCTGAGTTGGAAATTCGTTGGCAAAGTCTTTCGACCTTACCCAGGATGAGGTCAGCGTCCGCTGTCCATACGAAAGGCTTGGGATTTCGATTTCGCTGGTCCAAATAAGCGAGCATAGCTTTCTCCAGTTCTCGGACCGCAGTATGGTTCCACGGCGCGCGCAGCGCTCCGTGAGCTCTTTCACACGGTCATAGACCTAGGCTGCGTACGGCCGGGCCCGCAACTGGTCCTTGCTGACGCCATTCTTAGCCGCCTGTCTCTCGAAGCCCCTGGCGCCCATCCACATATAAAATGGCCGCCAGAGAGCGAAGGGGATGCGGTTTTTGGCGATCGTGCTTACCGCTTCGGCGGGTACCGGCTGTCCCTCGGCCAGGGCCGCGGCAGCCATATCCAAGGCTGCAATCACATGCTGGACTGGCGGACCCGAGCGTTTCGCCCCCGTGAGAGGCTGGCCGCCGATCACCCCTCCGCCGCCCAAGGCAAGACCGCCGGCCCAGGTGAAGCCGCTTTGCGCGGCGAACTCGCGGCATATGGCCAGCGCCACCGAATTCTGGTGCGTCTCGGGAAAACCGCTGTTCACAATCCCTACCAGGCGCTGCGGGGATGGCGCGCGAGCTGCCCGCCGATGGGCTGCAGCCAGCGCCAGGGCCTTGGTCACGAGATAAGGCAAGGAATCGACGTAGAGTGGGAAGGCTAAAAGGACGAGCCCCGCGCGTGCCACCGACGAAAGCAGTTCGCCCTCACCCTCCGGCCGATTCAGGCTGGCCCGAAGCGTGAGCGACTCGGTCTCCCAACCTCGCTCCTTGAGGCGATCCAAGAGGTAGCCTCCCAGGACGCCCGACGTACTGGGCTCGTTGGTCTTGGAGCTGCCCACAATGAGCAAAGCCCGCCGTGCGCCAACCGGTTCGCCGGCCGGACCAGGCATCACCGGTGCGGGCATGAGCGACGCGGCTGCATCGCCGAAGGGCAACTCGTCGGACCTGGTTAGAAGCGCTTCGAAACGTTCCCGGAGCGCATCGGCGCTATCCGTCGAGAGTACCACCTCCGCTGCATAGCTGGGAGGATGCAAATTGATCGCATTGCGTCCGGCGAGGGTTCTGAAAATGTGAGCCTCGCTCGGGTTCGGATCGCGTTGGACTCCCACTGCCATGAACCGCGGGAGATGCGCATAGCGCGGCGGATGGTGAACTTCCCCGTGATCCATCTGGAAGAAAGGGGAAGCGATTTGAATGAACCGGTCCACCATCTTCTTCATCTCCGGCGAGTAGCCACCGAAGGTTACGGGGGTGAAGAGAACCGTCACATCGCTCTGCACAATGGCTTTGGCGATCTCGCGGCCGGCATCGGCTTCCACGCACATGCCAGGCGTCTTGACCCAGCAATTAAAGCAACCGAGACAATGGGCCAGTTTCATTTCGCGCAGAGGAAAGGTCTGGACTTGAGCACCGCCAGCCTGGAAGACGCGAGACAAGACGTCAAGGATTGGCGACAGGTCGTTATCGCCAGATCCGGCGCCATCCAGGATCACGACGTTTTTCCCCGGCATGCAGTTTCCTCCGTTCGCGAATCCTACCATCCGCGCTAGCGCTCAGTATAACCCGCTTGCCTCAGCTTTAAGTAAAAAGTATCTGCTCTGTAATCAATAGATTAGGGAAGGCACCTCGAATCCGCTTGCCAGCGCTCCCGCGCCGTTCCCGGGTATGACAGCCGCCTTTATGCCGTACCAAAAATGCCGGCGTTCCAAGGGAGAAAAAACCCAGCCCTCAACCGCGCCTCCCAACGGGCAGCCGCCGTTCAGCCAGATGAGTACTCTGGAATGGCATGTCTCAGTACCCGCAAGTATGGGTAGGACTATGAGCGCATATGACAACACCTGATGATGGATGTGGAAAGAGCGAGATGACATCGATGATTCAAGCCGCAATCGAAAGCTCAGGGCACTCATCTTTCGGTGGTCCGGCGGGAACGCAGCTCGCTCAGGAGGCGCTTGGCATGAGAGACGCACGGGGTTGGAATCGCCGGCTCGACCAGATATCGAGCGGCATTTACGAAAACGCGGTGAAGCTCCAACGGAGGGAGCGTCACCAATTGGCACGCATGGCCGCGGCCCTTCAGTTTCGTATGAAGGTCGCCGACCTAAAGCAGGAAGTCAGAGCCAGTGTCCTGTCGCTATCGGCTTGCTGAAATGACCTCCAAACCAAGATGCCGAGAAAATGTTTTGGACGTGGTTGGGGAACGCGCGATGATTCGCGTCGGCGTTCAAAATCAATTGACCCTCGTCAAGGAGGACTTGAAATGTACACGTTGATTCGGCTGGGCGACGGAACCTACGTGGAAGCTATTGTGCTGGCCCACACGCGATCGTGGATGCGTCTGGCGGCTGCCGGCCATGATGACTTGGTCGAGCTGCGACTTTGCGGGTCGGAATGGCTCGACGAACGCAATGAGCCGGTCGAGTTCGGGTTTCTGCTGGCGATGGACGGCCGGGACTGCGAAGCCCCCAGCGTGCCGCAGGCAGCCGTTCGCTGCGCGTGCTAACGACGGGTATCCCAAATCCCGGCAAGCGGACGAGGAACATGGCATCCGCCAGTGTGAAGGCGAAGGGGCTCACGGGCACGTACCGGCGTGCAGCAACTCCTTGTCGATCGTCAGAAGAATACACCCTGCCTTGTCGATCTTGTCGAGCGCCAGGCCGTTCCACCACAGGCTGGCGCCGGCCCAAGCGGCGGGAACGGCGAGGCGCATCTGGGTGACGGTGCGGCTGACGATGAGGATCTGGTTCTGCGCCGGGTCATACTTGCCTTGCACGCGCGCGGTGGGCACAAAATCCTGGTGGGGCACCAGGATGCGCGTCTCCAGGCGCGTGCGGGCCTTGCCGCGCTGCACCAAGACCACGACTTGCCTGTCTTGATTGGCCTTGTTCATTAGTTCCTGGAACTCGTGTGCGCTCGCGATGGCGCGGCCGTCGAGCTCGGTGATGCGGTCTCCAAGCTTGAGCGGGCCCGAGTACTTCTGGGGCAGGTGGGAGACCAGCACGCCGGGGCCGGGATCGTCCAGCTTGTATCCGAAGCTGCCGAGGTCCAGAGCGGCCGGCATGGCGGTGGCCACCAGGGTGCGCGGCAGCACATCGTTGCGCTCGTCGACATCGAACTTGCCGGGCGTGAGCCAGAAACAATTGGCGAACTCGGGGGAATCGGTTTCGCAATCGACATCCAGCGGAAACGGATCGCGGGCGTGCGCGGCCAGCCAGGCGAACACATCGGCGTTGTTCAGGCCGTTGGCGGAACGCCACTCCATCCAAATGCCGGCGGCTTTGAGTTTCTGCGCCGTGGCCTCATCCTCCTCATTGCCGGTGACCCAGAGCACGGGGCAGTTGCTGAAGTTGACGGCGTAGATGCGTCCGGTGGCGAGCGCGGCCTGGGGGGAGCCGCCAACCGCGACTCCGGCCGCGAAGAGGTCGGGCAGCCGCGAGATGGTGTAGAAGACCGCAGCCGCGGAAACGCCGCGGCCGGCCAGATAGATGCGCGCCGGGTCCACGCCGCCGTTTTGAATGGCGCTGCGCACCGCGGCCGCCACTGCCAGAACCCGCTTGTCAATAGGGTCGGTGGCTGCGCCGCCGGGAACGATTGCCTGCCAGCCCGCCGCCTGCGCCACCGTTTGCCAGTGCGCAGCATCCTGGGGATCGACCACCGCCAGCGCGGGCGATTTCGCAGGCGTCTGCGCAACGGCAGCTTGACACGCCAGGAGGCTAATTATGCAGCATTCGGCTGCGGATCTTGTGCGCCAGTTTTTCAATGTCTTCTGCCTTCTTGCAGTCGGTGAGGGAAAAAACGTAGCGGTCGTTCTTCTTCAGGTCGCCGCGCAATTGCTGTGCCAGCTCCACCAGTTGGGTCGCGTCCTTGATGTTGTCGGCCAGTTCCGCCTTGAGAATTTCATCGCGCTGTAATTTGCCGCTGGGCAGCACAACCTCGGGCGGCTCCGGTTCGGATTGCGGCACCTGGGCCAGGCAAAGGGCGGCGAAAGCCGCCAGCAGTGTGCATCGGCGGAAGCGATGTTTCATGGCGAGAACCTGCCTTACGAGAACCTGCCTTACTTACGAGGACCTGCCTTATATGATAGTCCGGCGTGAGTGCCCTGTTATCATAACCACTATATGGAGGAAGTGAAGATAGGCATTGTGGGCCTGGGCAACGTGGGCTCGGGCACACTGGCCATTCTGGCCGAGAACGCGGACGAAATCGCCAGCAAGCTCGGGTTTCGCCTGAGGGTGACGGCCGTGTGCAGCCGGTCGGTGCACGCGAAAACTCTACCCGCCGGACTGGGCGATGTGTTCAAGACGGCGGACTGGCGCCAACTGGTGGAGCATCCGGAAGTGGAAATCGTGGCCGAACTGGTGGGTGGTGTGGATGTGGCGGCGCAAATTGTGGATGCCGCCATTGCGAACCGCAAGTCCGTGGTGACGGCGAACAAGGAACTGATGGCGGAGCGTGGCCCCGAGATCTGGGACCGGGCGATTCACGCCGGCATCAACCTGGCTATGGAAGCCAGCGTATGCGGCGGCATTCCGATTCACGCCGTGTTGCGCGAGGGAATCTCGGGCGACGGCATCGTAGCGCTCTATGGCATTCTCAACGGCACCTGCAATTACATGCTGACCGAGATGGAAAGGCGCGACGTGCCGCTCGAAGAGGTGCTGCGCGAGGCGCAGGCCAAGGGTTACGCGGAAGCCGACCCGAGCGCGGATATCGACGGCTACGATGCGCGCTCCAAGCTGGTGCTGCTGGCGGCGCTCGCGTTCGGCGAAAAAATCACTCCGTCGGACATTTTTATGGAGGGCATCCGGCGCATTTCCCCCATCGATTTTCGCTACGCGCGGGAATTGGGCCACGGCATCCGCCTGGTGTGCGGGGCGCGCAAAACACCCGACGGATTGATTCTGTTCGTGCGCCCGGTGCTGATTCCCCTTTCCACCATTCTTGCCAGCGTGCGCGGCGCTTACAACGCGGTATGGGTGAAGGGCAAATACGGCGAGGATACCTTCTATTACGGCTGGGGCGCGGGCGCGCTGCCGACTGGCGTCGCTGTCACCAGCGATCTGATGCGCGTGGCGCGCGAGATTCGCTCCGGCAGCCCGGAGCGCGTTTCACCTTTCGCGCATGAACGGCTGGGCGAGAACAAGCCCGTGGACATCACGCTGCAGCGCAGCGCTTACTATCTCCGCTTCCGGGTGTCCGACCGGCCCGGCATCCTGGCCAGGCTCGCAGGCATTCTTGCCAGCAAGAAAATCAGCCTGGACGCGGTCTTGCAGGAGCCCTGCGAGACCAAGCACGATCTGCCGTTCGTGATCACCGTCGAGCGCACCTCCGAGCAATCCATCCGCGAATCGCTGGCTGAGATGGCGCAGCTCGACTTCTTGAAAGAGCCGCCGCTGGCACTGCCGATGGAGCCGCCGTTATGAAGATGAAAAGGATCGCGTGTGTTGCTTTGGCGCTGGCCGCCAGTCTGGCGGCACAGGTGGCGCGCCAGGCCAACAGTGGTTATCAAACCGAGGACCAGCGCAAGAAGATGGCCGCCGGCCTGGGCAATCCCCAGCGCGAACAGACCGAGAAGCCGGGGCTGCTGATTCGCGAAATGGGTCTCGAGCCCGGCATGACCGTGGCCGATATCGGCACCGGCGTCGGCTTCATGCTCCCTTACCTGAGTAAACGGGTCGGGCCCGATGGCCACGTGATCGCCGAAGACATTTTCGACGATTTTCTTGCCGAAGCCAAACTGAAAGCCGTCGAAGCCGGCCTCGCAAACGTCACCTTCATCAAGGGCACCGCGACCGACCCTCACCTGCCGGAAGGCCAGTTGGATATGGCGCTGGCGCTCGACGTTTATCATCACTTCGATTATCCGGAGAAGATGCTGGCCGCGATTCACAAGGCGCTCAAGGACGGCGGCAAGCTGATCATCGTAGACTATTACAAGAGGGAGTCGGCTATGCCCAATGGGCGAGCGCTCACGCACATCCGCCTGGACATGCCCGACGTCATCAAGGAGGTGGAGGCCAACCACTTTCACCTGCTGGAAGAGAAAGAACACATCCGCGACGTGCAGTACCTGCTGATATTGGAGAAGAATTAGGAACCGAATGAGAAACCTTTTACGAATTGCGACATGCGCCGCGCTGGCATTAGTGTTGCCGGGCGCGCGTGCGCAGGTCGCGTCCGGCGGCGCCACCCAGGAACCGGGCCTCACGCGCCAGCAAGGCGAGCAGATTCTGCAGGAACTGCGCCAGATCCGGCAGTTGCTGGAGCGGCAACAGCAGCAGCAACCCGCCAACCCGCCGGCCAAGATCAAGATGAACCTCGAGGGTTCGCCGATGTTGGGCGCCAAGTCGGCGCCGATTACACTGGTGGAGTTCACGGATTATCAGTGCCCCTTTTGCCGGCAGTTTCACGCCCAGACCTTCGGCGAGTTGAAGAAGAATTACATCGACACCGGAAAAGTCCGGTTCTACAGCCGCGACCTGCCGCTCGATTCGATGCACCCCAATGCCATGCGCGCCGCTGAAGCCGGACGCTGCGCCGCCGACCAGGGGCAGTTCTGGAAACTGCGCGACGTCATGGGCAATCACCCCGACAAGCTGGATCTTGAGAGCTTGCTGGCCGATGCCGAGTTTCTCAAGCTGGACGTGACGGCATTTCGCGTTTGCGTGGTGGCGGAAAAGCACAAAGACGAGATTGAGGCCGACCTGATGGAAGCCATGCGCATCGGGGCCGACGGCACTCCCGCCTTCGTACTCGGCAAGAGCACCGCTGAGGGCGTGGACGGCGACCTGCTGGTGGGCGCGCAGCCCTACAACATCTTCGATCTGAAGCTAAGATCGCTGGACTCGAAGTAGGGGCTGGGGGCATACGGCCACGATTCAGCGGGCCGATCGGTGGGCCGCAAGAGACCGCCGATTACGCTTCTTATAGATCCGCCTGCTCGGTCTGTGCCAATTGCGTATCCGGCACGGACCGGCACATATGGACCGCGAAATCCGCGACATGGTGCAGGGCAAAAATGGGCGTGCCCGCCTCATGCTGCGCGCGGATGCGGAAGAAGTCGGCGTCGCGCACGTCATCCAGCACAAACGCCGGACGCAGGTCCGTCTTCTCGGCTACAATCTCGATGTTGTCGAACCGGATACCGCCGGCGTGGCGCACATAGAACCCCTGAGCGGGCATTTCGCCGAACATACTCGGCTCCGGATAACCTGTCTCCTTTTCCGGCGGCTTGATTGCCGCCTGCTCTTTCGCGGCGCCGCCTTTGTGCCATATCTGCACGTGGCTGATGGTGACATCCTCAATGGCGTGGCCCGGAATTCCGCTGATGATGGAGCCGAGCCGGGAGGCGGAATTGGAACAGACCAGGTTGCTGATAATGACGCGTTTCAGAGTGCCCACCGGCGTGCCCGCCGGGCCGCGCATGCGACTTCCCAGGCGCAGGAAAATCGGCGCGCTGGCGATGTCCCGCATGGAAATGTTGCTAATGGTCACATCTTCCAGCAGCGCGCCATCCACCGATTCCAGAGCCAGGCCCTGGCAACCCTCGAAAACGCAGTTGGAAACGGTGATATTGCGGAAGCCGCCATTGGATTCGGTGCCGAACTTGATTCGCCCGGTGTGCGGAACGCGCGTATTCGGGCCAAAATGTTTGTAAGTGCCGTCGAGCAGCGTGCCTTCTTCAAAGCAGCCGCTCACATAGCAGTTGGTGATGGTGACAAACTCGGTTGGTTTGGCCCAGCCAAGCGCGTAACTACTCTTCAGGCAGATACCGTCGTCCCAGGGAGAGTTGACGTAACAGTTGGAGATGCGCACGTTGTGGCAGCAATCGACATCCATTCCGTCGCGGTTAGTGTCTATGCGCAGGTTGTCGATCGTGAGGTTATCGACTCCGGTGGCCAAAATACCGAAGTGCCCGCCGTGGAGGATCGAGAAGTCCCGCAGCAGCACGTTGTGGCAGTTCTTGAGACTGATGGCCTTGTTGCCCACGCCCGGCTGTTCCGCAACCGGTCCCGGCCCATACCCCCTACTAAGGCCTTTTCCCCAAATGAGTCCGGGACCAAGGATGGCGATATTCTCGATTCCCTCGCCCCACAACAAGCTGTTGTGGAAGTGGCTGTGGCCATAATCCTGATATTGGCTCCAGTCATTCGGCTCCGCCGCGTCGTAACCGCCGCTCTCTCCTGGCCCTGAGGAGTCAGCCGCTACGATCGTCGAGCCCTGGTTGAGATACAGGTCCACATTGCTGCGGAGACGAATAGAACGGCACAAGTAGCTTCCAGAGGGGAACAACACGGTCCCGCCTCCCACTGCAGCCGCGGCGTCGATGGCCTTGTTGACAGCCGCAGTGTCGAGCGACTTGCCGTCGCCCGCCGCCCCAAACGTCAGCACGTTGAAGACCGCGGCCCTCTGCCCTGGCTGGGCCGCCAAAGCAGTACCCTGGCTCGCGCAAACGGCGAGCGCTGTGCCGGCCAAGCCGGTCCCGGCCCCCTTCAGAAACTCACGGCGCAATCTGTCTTCAGGCATACAATCCCCCAAGAATACGTAACAACAGCAGTATAACGATATCGGGCCGGACCCTGTACCTACACTTTCACTAAACTGACTCTTTAGAAATACTCGACAAAACCGCCATGCCAGGCGACAATTCGGATACGCCGGCGATTGTCTGTGCGCCCTGTAACAATCCAAAGGCGCGGTTAGTGTATAACTACACTCTTGCGATCCACGTTCCCTTGTCACTCCTGAATTGGCGAGTTATACTGACTTAGAAGCTGCACTTCAGGGAGGTCTAGTCCATGACTAAGGAGTCTTTTGGGCGTTCTATTACCTCGTGGAACCTATCGCTGATTCCCCTGGTTATATTTGTCACAGTGTTTTTCTCTCCGGTACGTCCGGCGCTAGCTCAGACCACCGGCGTGATATCCGGCACAGTAACCGATCCTACAGGCGCCGTCGTGGCGAACGCTGAGGTGATGCTCCGCAATCAAACGACCGCCGCGGTTCGCCAGACTATAAGTAATGGGGCCGGATACTTCTCTTTTCCGGCAGTGGTTCCAGGCCTTTATACGGTCCACATTGAAGCTCCAGGGTTCAAGACCTGGCAGCGTACCGATATCACCATGAACCCTGGAGACCAGCGAAATGTGCCGGATATCCATCTCGCCATCGGTTCGCAGACACAGGAGGTGTCGGTGAGCGCCGCTACCAATGCCGTCCCGGTCGACAATGGCGAACGCAGCACGGTACTCAGCAATACCGAGATCACCCGGCTTTCGACCGTCGGACGCGACGCAACCGAACTGCTCAAGATCTTACCGGGTTCAGCGGAACTTACGGGTGTTGGGAACACGCCATATTACACCGGGACCCAGGCTGGCATCGGCAATTCCGGCGTCGGAAATTACTCCATTAATGGCGTTCAACCGGAAGGCGGAGTGGCGGAAATGATCGATGGGGCTAGTATCATCGATCCGGGAGTAATGGGCGCGAATACACAATCGTTGAACACGGATATGATCGACCAGGTGACCATCCAGACCTCGAACTTCGGGGCGGATAGCCCGAAAGGGCCTGTGGTCGTCAATGCGGTCAGCAAGTATGGCACCACGAATTTCCATGGCGAAGGTTATTTGTATGCCCGCGACTCCGCCCTGAACGCCAACAGTTGGTCGAATGATTCGTTTGGCTTGCCAATTGTTCCCGCGCACTATTACTATCCTGGCGGCAACATCGGAGGTCCGGTGTTGATCCCGGGGCTTAAGCGGTTCAATCGCAGCAAGAAACTCTTCTTCTGGACCGGATACGAGTACTATAACCAGCAACAGGCAGGCAACGGCGGAGTGCCCTTGGAGTCGTATGTCCCGACGGCGGCGATGCGCACGGGCAATTTCAGCCCGGCAGCCATCGCCGCGTTGTGTCCTGACGGTTACTCAAATGCGCAGCAGTATTGCATTGAACCCTCCGGCGCCATGCCCAACGGCGCGTCCATTGTGAACGGCCTCATTCCGCAAAGCGCTATCGATCCCGGCGCGGCAGCGATGATGAGGTTCATTCCGGCCGCGAACGCGATGGCGTCGGTTCCGTTCGGCTACGACTACGTTCAACCATACTCGGAGACATACGACGGCTGGCAGTTTCACGCGCGTGTCGATTACAACATCAGCGATATGGACCGCCTTTACTTCACTTACAACCGGCAGGTGGAGACGGACACGCAACACGTGAATTTGTATTGGCAGGGAGGCAACATGGTTGAATACCCCAGCCCACTGGATGCGAACGACTCGTCGGACACGGCTACGGTGAACTACACCCACATCTTTGGCCCGAGCCTGACCAACGAGGTTCTTGCCTCTTTCGTGTACTACGACCAGCCGACTCAATTCGCGAATCAGCAAGCCACTGAGCGTTCCACGTATGGATTCCCCTCCAGCTATACAGGGTTCTTCAACAATGCAACCACACAGATGCCTGGTGTCAATAGCTACGGCGCCAGCGCAGGCATGGGCTACATGGTCATGGAGGGAGGTTTCGAACATGGGCCGGTCTTCAGTGAAAAGGTCGCACCCAATCTCGGAGACAATGCCAGTTGGATCAAGGGCACACATTCTATAAAGGTAGGCTTCTATTGGGAGCACACCGGCAATGAGCAGACGGCTACTGGAGTCGCCACCAACGGGCAGTACTCGTTCGGCAATACCGGTACATGGCTGATCAACGGGCAGCAGTATGCAGGAAGCGGGAATTCGGTGGCCAATGCTTTGCTCGGCCTGACTACTGGATATACGCAGCAGAATTTCGCTCCGGTGACCGACCTGCTCTACCGGACGTTTTCCTGGTACGCGCAGGATGCATGGAAAGTCAGTTCGCGGTTGACCGTGACCTATGGCATACGGTTCGAGCATCTGGGGCCGTGGGTCGATAATCATGGCGTCGGCATGGCGATTTTCAATCCTGCGATGTATAACCCGTCCGCGCCGGCGGGAACGCTGACCGGTCTGGAATGGCATGCTATCGATCCGAGCGTCCCCACCTCGGGCATCTACAATAATCCGGCCTTCTTCACGTCCCCCCGTTTTGGCGTTGCCTACGATCTTTTCGGAAACGGCAATACAGTGCTGCGGGGCGGCATCGGTCTTTACCGCTTCCAGGATCAATACAACTATTTTGCGGGCGCTGTCGAGGAAGGCCAGGGCGCGGTATCGGTATCCGCTCCCAGCTACCCGAACCTGACGATGAGTCAGATTCAGGATTATCAGCCCTCTTCGGCCACCGGAAGCGTGACCCCAGGGTCGCTCGGCTCGGTTTACGTGATGGACCCCAACGATAACAACCGGGCTCTTACCACGGCATACAATTTCACCATCACGCAGCATGTTCGCGGCAACTCCACAGTGGAATTGGCTTACGTTGGCAACAAAAGCGACCACCTGATCAATGACGGAACAAACGGCAACGTCTCCAACATCAACCTCATTCAGCCGGGAGCGTTCTTCAACCCCGATCCAGTTACGGGCGCGCCTGCGAATCCGGTTACGGCCAATTCGAACGATTATCGCCCGTATGACGCCTACCAGCAGATCTACCAGATTTCGAACAACCTTTGGTCCAACTACAACGCTCTTCAGGCGAGCTGGACCAAGCAGCAGGGGCGGGCGACGTTCAACCTGAATTACACTTTCAGCAAGGCTCTTGGCATCAATACCGCAAACGATCCTTTTAATTTCAACAACGACTACGGGCCGCTCAGTTATGACCGGACTCACATTGTCAACCTGTCCTACGCCTACTCGCTCGGACAGTGGCTTCACGGCGGTACGCTTCTCAAGGGTCTGGCGAACGGCTGGACGATCTCCGGCATTACCACGTGGCAAAGCGGACTCGCCTTGCAGACCAACGGTCTCACCAGCGCCAACTTCGGGCTCAGTTGCACCAACTGCTCCAATACCGCGCCGCTTGACAGCGCCTACTATCTGGGAACCACCGACCTTTCCCTGCAACCGCTGGTAACCTGCAATCCGGGGATGATGCTGGGAGCTCACCAATACGCTAACGCCTCGTGTTTTGGGGTTCCGGGGATCGGCGCCAATGGTCCCGTGGAAATGCCCGCCTACCTGAGGTCGCCGGCTTTCTTCAACACGGACCTATCCGTGTTCAAGAACTTCCACGTCACCGAAAGGCAACGCATCCAGTTCCGATTCGATGCGTTCAATTTTCTGAATCACCCGCTCGACTCGTTCACTTCGACTACGAATCTTTCGCTGCAGTACACGCAGTCCAATGGCGCATTCACCCAGAGTAATGCGCTTTTCGGCATCGCCAACCAGAAAGCCAACAATCGCATCCTGGAAGTGGCCGTGAAGTACGTTTTCTAAGCCGGCGCCGGATGCGGGTGCGCTCAGTTGTTTCATTCGTCGTGCTCGCCGCCTCCGTTCCGGCACTGAGCCGGATGCTTTTGTGGGGCGAGGGAGCGGCGCCGATCGTCTTCTCCTTCCAGCGCATCGGTTTTCATCTGGAGAATGCCGAGACTCCGGTCAAGCATGCGCCCGCCACGATGGCCGGCGGAGTCGCTGTACTCGACTATAACCGCGACGGACGCCTCGACATCTTCTTCACGAACGGCGCCAACCTGCGCACACTCAAGAAGGACTCGCCGCGCTTTCGGAACCGGCTCTTCCGCAACGATGGCAACGGGCACTTCACGGATGTGACGGAACAGGCCGGCCTGGCTGGAACGGGCTACGACATCGGAGTCGCTGTTGGCGACTATGACAACGATGGCTGGCCGGATATCTTCGTGGCCGGCGTTCACCGCAACACGCTCTACCACAACAATGGCGACGGCACCTTCACCGATGTCTCCGAACAGGCCGGCATCAGCCAGCCGGATCCGCGGTACGGGCCCCGATGGGCCGTCGGGGCGGCCTGGGTGGATGTCAACAACGACGGTCTTTTGGACCTGTTCGTGGTGAACTATCTGCAATGGAACTATGATTCGGAGCCGGTTTGCGCGACTGACGGCGTCTCGGATTACTGCCATCCGAAATTCTACGGTGGGCTTCCGAATCAACTGTTTCTCAACCGGGGCGACGGCAAGTTCGAAGATGTCTCCCAGGCTTGGGGAATTCGAGACCACATTGGAAAGGGGATGAGCGTAGGTGTCGCCGACTACGATCAGGATGGCTGGCCGGACCTGTTTGTCCCCTGCGACAAAGTATTCAACCTGCTGTTCCACAACACCGGCAAAGGGCGCTTTGAGGAGACGGCGTTTGAATCGGGTGTGGCGGCTGCCGAAGACGGCAAGTTCATTTCAGGCATGGGATCGGACTTCCGCGATATCGATAACGACGGCCTTCCGGATATCGGCTACGCCGCTCTGAATGGAGAGACCTTCCCGCTGTTCCGCAACGCGGGCCACGGCCAGTTTGAAGATGTTACCACGCGAACCGGTGTCCGTTCGCTCACACTACCCATGGCCGGTTTCAGCGTGGGCATGTTCGATTTCGACAATGATGGCTGGAAGGACATCTTTGTGACCGGCGGCCAGGTGGAAGCGCTTGTGCACCAGGGCAGCCCGGTCAACCAATTCAACGCCGTGCTGCACAATCCAGGCGCCGATGGCAAATGGACTCTGCTGCGCGAGGAGGCCGGGTTGACTGCGGTTCCACCGGCGCGGCACCGCGGCTCCGCCTTCGGCGATCTCAATGGCGATGGCCGGGTGGATGCGGTGGTCACGGCTCTCGATGCGGATGCGGAAATCTGGTGGAACGAAAGCGCGCCGGACCATCACTGGCTCGAAGTGTGGCTCCAGGGGACGAAGAGCAACCGGGATGGAATCGGCGCGCGAATCAAACTGGTGAGCAGGAGCGGCACTCAGTATAATCACGCGACTAGCAGCGTCGGCTATGCCTCCTCCAGCGCGGGGCCGGTCCATTTCGGCCTGGGCGCGGACGACAAGGTGGATGACCTGGAAATTCGCTGGCCCTCGGGAACTGTTCAAACGCTGACGGATGTGAAATCGAACCAGGTGCTTTCGGTTCGCGAGCCGGATTGACGGCTACCGCGGTTTTTGCGCATTCTCCATGCGGGCAACGGCCTGCCGCTCCCGCAAACCGTCTTGCGGCCGATTCAGGCGGTAATAGAGGGACGCCAGTTGGACGTGCGGCTCCAGCCAGTCGGGCGAGTCTTTCTCGGCAGCCTCAAATTCCTTCACCGCGGCTGCCGGCCGGTCAAGCGCCCTGTCGACGAGTCCCATCTGGTAGAGCGCCGCAGGGGAATCGGGGCGCTGCCGAAGCGCGCTGACGGTCAACCGCTCGGCCGCGGAAAGATTCCGGTCCCTGAGCATCAGCGCGCCGAGCTGCAGGTTCGCATCGAACCCGTTTGAATCCAGTTGCAGCGCTTTCTCCAGCGCATGGCGCGCACCGGCGAAGTCTCCCAGCCCGGCTTTGGCGATGCCGTTGAGCGTCCATGCGTCTGCCAAGGTCGGGTCCTGAGCGATGGCTTTCGAAGTCGCAGCGCTTGCCTCCGCGTACCTTTCCGCCTCCAGCGCCATCTGGCCCAGCAGCAGGTTGGCGCCCGGACTCTCGCCGTGCTGCAGGATGCGCGCGATCACCTGCCGGCCCTTATCAGTCTGACGATCCCGAATCAGCGCCGTTCCCAACAGGTACTCGAGTGTCAGGTCGTCCTGGTGTCGCGGCTCCAGCGGCTCGAGAAGGGCAATTGTTTTAGGATACTGCCCGAGCCGGAGGTAGCAGTCGGCGGCCAGGTCGGAGGCTCGCTGGTTCTGCGGCTGTATGCCGATTACGATTTCGAACTGCGCGGCTGCGTCGGGATAATCGTTGGTTTTGTAGTAAGCGAGAGCGAGATTGAACCGCGTTCCCGGGTCTTCGCCACCCTTTAATGCCGCGCGATAATGGCCAATCGCTTCCTGGTATCGCCCGAGAGCGGCCAGCGCGGCCCCCAGATTCGCATGTGCCGGAGGAACGTCCGGCCGGATTTTGAGGATCTCCCGGTAAATCTTGATCGCGCCTGAAAGATCGCCCTTTTGCTGCAAGCCCAACGCTTGCCGAAAGAGGCTGGGAACGTCTTCGGCATTCTGCGCCAGACCGCACCAAGCGACCGCACAAAGCAGCGTTGCCCGAAGCATGCCCCTCACTTGCGAAGCCGGGATCTCCTACGTCCAGTATAATGGGCAGCCCAGAGCGACCGGCGGCTACCCTTCGCTCGCCAGAGAACCGGTTATTCGCGCCGCAAACAAACCGTTGGGTTAGAGCCGGAACGGTTCGGTTCACCTGACGAGGCACCTAAAGAACCTGGGCGGCCGAACAACCCCTGCGCTCTCAATGAGTTGATACGGGTGGCGTGCTTGGTCCCGCGATTGCCTTAAAGACTGCGTATGTCAACCTCTGCAGCTTTAATGAAACCGCTCCCCGTCTGCGGGGATTCTTCCATACCCCAGGACACGGCCTCGGCGAAGGCCGGCCGAAACCGCAAAGCATTGCGCTTTCAGTTGGCCCTTCCGGTGCGTTACCGGACTGCATACGACGCAGGCTCGGGCGAGATCCTGAACATCAGCAGTTGCGGCGTGCTGTTTACAACCGAGCGCCCGTTGGCATTGGACGCGGACGCTTCCTTAAGTGTGAAATGGCCGGTGCTACTGTCTAACTCAGTGCATCTGAGCCTCTTTGTTGGCGGCAGGATCGTGCGCGTGGAGCCGGGGCAGGCTGCACTGGAGATCCAGAAATACGAATTCCGAACCTGCAATCCCTCGGTCTTCCTGGCAGCGGCCGGCCAGAACGCCTCAAGCCTCGGGCTTCGGCTTCAAGTTCAGGTTGCGGATCATGCGATGCAGCGAATTGGGATGTAGGTCGAGCAGCCGGGCGGCCTCCGCGTGATTGCCGTTGGTTCTTTGAAAGGTCTCGAGGATGAGGCGCTTCTTGGCTTCCGTGATGGAGTTGTTGAAGCCGCCTGCAGAGACGGCCGGGGACCCGCCCGATTCGATCACAGATTCGGGCAGGTCCTCCGGCTGAATGCTATCGGTGCTGCCGAGCACCAGTGCGCGCTCGATGGCATTCTCCAATTCGCGCACATTGCCAGGCCAGTCGTACCCGCGCAGGAGCGCCAGGGCCTGCGGTGAAATGCCGGTAACCCACTTCTTCAATTTACGGCCGTGCTTGCGCACGAAGTGGTTGGCCAGCGGCTCGATGTCCTCGCGCCGCTCCCTCAAGGGCGGCAGGAGCAAGGAGACCACGTTGAGCCGGTAATAAAGGTCCGCGCGAAACGCGCCGCGGCGGATGGAGTCCTCCAGATCGCGGTTCGTGGCCGTCACGATACGCACATCGGTACGGATGGGGCGCGTGCCTCCGACGCGTTCGAACTCGCGTTCCTGCACGACACGCAGCAGCTTGGCCTGCAGGGTGGGAGACATCTCGGTCACCTCATCGAAGAAGACCGTGCCGCCTTGGGCCTCTTCCAGCTTTCCCTTTTTCTGCGCAACCGCGCCCGTGAAGGCGCCCTTCTCGTGGCCAAACAACTCGCTTTCGAGCAAAGTCTCCGTAATGGCCGCGCAATTGATGGCCCGGAACGGCCTGCCGGCGCGCAGACTATTGCGATGCAGGGCGGTGGCGGCCAGTTCCTTGCCGGTACCGCTCTCGCCGAGAATCAATACTGTGGAATCGGTCGGCGCCACCTTGGCAATGGTGTCGTAAACCCGGCGCATACGGGGGCTTTCGCCGACCATGTTGTGTTCCAGGTTGGCAACCGCCGAGCGCTGCCGGATTTCGCTTTCCCGGTAGCGCGCGCTGAGCGCGGCATCAACCAGTGCGGCGGTGAGCCCGGCTGCCTTGCTCAGGAAGCGAAGCTGATCTTCCTCGAAGCCCGCCTTGCGATCGGTGGTGGCGAAACCAAGGACGCCGACGAAGCGCCCAAACGCCAGCAGAGGAACAGCCAGGATGGAGCTGACGCGAGGTCCGACGGCGAAGCCGGGTGCGCTCGCGGAAGCCGGCTTGGCGTGGCGCCGCCACAGAACCGGTGCCGGTTCCCGCATCATTTTGTCCAGCAGCGCGGCAGTTGACATGGAAACGCCGTCGCCGCCTGGCTCTTTCCGCCACTCGGTTACGGAATCAGGCTCGCCCAGAGCCGCTCCGCTTAGGATCAACGTTCCCTGTTCGGCCGCGAGCGCGGAGCACAGCGATTCCAGTATCCGGCGGCCTAAATCGTCCACACGCACGGCGGACGGAATCACCTCGCCCACCCCGAGCAATGCGTCGAAGTATTGCCCGAGACCACCGCTGACACGGATAGTGTCCGGCACGCGGAGCATTTGAGTGCTGGCCGAGTGGATGTTTCCGGTGGCCAGCGCCGGCGGCTCGCCCTCCGGCGCGCCGGGCTCTACTTCAGTGACGAAGAGGAACAGCGACTCGCCGAGCTTGATTTCATCGCCATTACGGAGCGTGTGCTCGATCAGCGGCATACCGTTGATGTAAGTGCGGTTGATGCTGCCGCTATCGGTGATGACGATCTGCGAGGCGCGGCAGGCCAGCACGCAATGATTCCGCGAGACAGAAGGGTCCGGGATGCACAGGGTGTTGTTCACCGAGCGGCCGATCGAGAAGGCGTCCCCTTCGCTTTCCGGGAGCGGGAAGACGCCTCCACACAGCGGACCCACGATTGAGACCAGCTTGGGCATGCGAGAGAGCCAGTATATCGTAAGTGCGCCGGTTGCCGGGTGCAGGAGCTATCCGTAAACACGGCTTGCGCTCGAATCGGCCGGCGCCGGCGGCGATGGAACGGCAGTGCCCTATGAAGTTGTTCGCGGCGCCTATGTGCGTGAAGCTACGACCCATCCACCGGTGCACAGTGAAAAGCACTCGCCGCATGTACTGCAAGGCGATGCGGAGCCGTCGACGAGCGCAGGCTTACGGTCGACGCCTCTGCCCTTGAAATAGAGGACACTCGCCTTCTTGACTTCCGCGCAGTAGCGGACGCAGAGCCCGCAGAGGCTGCAATCGGCCATCCCGGTATCGAAGCGCGACTTGGTCACGCCGTATTGCCGGGCATACCTCTGCCCGGCAGGCCAGAGGAGCTCGATAATCGTCTTGCGGATCCGCGTCACCTTCTCGGAATCCGTCTGGACGCTCAGCCCCTCTTCTACGGGATAGAGGCACGAGGCCACCAGACGCGTGCGGCCGCGCTTCTGGATCTCGACCATGCACATGCGGCAGGCGCCATAGGGCTCCAGCCGGTCGTCGTCGCAGAGAGTCGGAATCGGAATGCCTGCCGATTTCGCGGCCTGCAAAATCGTAGCCCCCTGCGGGGCCTCCACCGGTTTACCGTTGATTTCCAGCGTTATCATAGTGACCTCGCGTTATGCTCTGAGTTCCGGCGCTATGTGCGGAACGGGGATTTGCCAGACCGTCGGCACTGCCGGCACCTTGCGGACGGCGTGGAACTTGTCGGGACATGCCGTGTAGCAGGACCCGCATTTGATGCACTTATCCTGCATCACCACATACTGGCCGCCGTGGACTTTTTGAATCGCGTCCACCGCGCAAGCGCGCGCACACGCCCCGCACGGGGGGTGCGAGCACTTCTCCTGGTCGATGTCGTATTGGATGAGCGCCGCGCAGGCTCCCGCCGGGCAGCGTTTCTCCCGGATGTGAGCTTCGTATTCGGCGCGGAAGTAGCGAATGGTGCTGCGGACCGGATTGGGCGCGCTCCTTCCCAGCGCGCACAGCGAAGCCATCTCCATGCAGTCCGACAATTCTTCCAGCAGCTCGATGTCGCCTTCCTGACCCGCGCCGGCCGTGATGCGGTCGAGGATCTTCAGCATCTGCCGCAAACCTTCACGGCAGGGTACGCACTTTCCGCAAGACTCGTGCGCCAGAAAGTTCACGTAATATCGCGCCGTGTCCACCATGCAGGTGTCTTCGTCCATCACGATCATGCCGCCGGAGCCCATCATCGAGCCGGCCTTGTCCAACTCGTCGAAGTCCACCTTAAGGTCCAGCAGAGACTCGGGCAGCACTCCTCCCGACGGGCCTCCCGTCTGCACGCCCTTGAACTTCTTCCCCTTGGGCACGCCGCCGCCGATTCGGAACACAATATCGCGCAGCGTCATACCCATCGGCACTTCCACCAGGCCGCTGTTCTGCACCTTGCCGACCAGGGAGAATATTTTCGTCCCCTTGCTCTTATCGGTGCCCAAGCCGCAGAACCACTCGGCGCCGCGGTTCACGATGAACGGCACATTCGCCCACGTTTCGACGTTATTCAGGCAGGTGGGTTTGCCCCACAGCCCTTTCTCCGACGTATGAATGTACTTCGGCCGTGGTTCGCCTACATGTCCTTCGATGGCGTTCATCAGAGCGGTCGATTCACCGGAAACGAACGCTCCGGCGCCGCGGTGGATCTTCACATCGAACGCAAATCCCGAACCGAGAATATTGGTGCCAAGCAATCCGTATTCACGGGCCTGGTCGATGGCGATCTGCGCGTGCTTCCGGGCCAGCGGATATTCCTGGCGGACATACATGTATCCTTCCGAGGCGCCGATGGCATAGGCGCCGATGATGAGACCCTCGAGTATGCTATGCGGGTTGCCTTCGAGCAGACTGCGATCCATGTAAGCGCCGGGGTCGCCTTCATCGCCGTTGACCACCACATACTTGGGATGACCCGGGGCGTTGCGCGTGGACTCCCATTTGACTCCCGTCGCAAAGCCGGCACCGCCGCGCCCGCGCAGATTGGCCCGTTTGACCTCCTGAATCACCGCCTCCGGGACCATCTTAGTGAGCGCCTTCGCCAACGCCGAGTAACCGCCAACCGCGATGTAATCCAGGATGTTGGTGGCATCGATCAACACGTTGTTTGCCAGAAGGATGCGCTGTTGACGCTTGTAAAAGGGAATTTCGTCCGCCTGGCGCACGCGCTGGCCGGTTTCTTCGTCGACATACAGAAGACGCTCGATCACTTCATCGCCGAGGACGGTCTTCTCCACAATCGCCGGAACGTCCTTCACTTGCGCGTGCAAATAGCAGATCCCTTTGGGTTGGATCACCACCAGAGGCCCGCGCTCGCAGAAGCCGTGGCAGCCGGTGCGGCGGACACCGACCTGGCGCCCCAGGTCCCGCGTTTCGATTTCTTTCTCGAAGCTGTCGGCGAGAGCCTCCGCACCATAAGCGCAACAACCGGTTCCCGTACACACGGTTACCCAAACCGGCTTGGCGTTGCGCGCAGACAGCACCTCCACCTTCAGGTCCGCCAGATCGGCGGGAGTTCTCAAGCTTGGCATGTAACTTCCTCCTCCTTCTCGAATGACTCGATCACCGTCTTCAGCTTTTTCGCGCTCGGGTCGTGGTAATACTGGTTGTCAATCTGCACCACGGGAGCCAGGGCGCAGCAGCCGAGGCAGTGCACCGTTTCCAAAGTCACGCGCTGCCGGGAGTCGGTGTGCCCGGCTTCGATGCCGAGCATGACGGAGACGCGCGAGAGTGTTTCCGAGGCCCCGCGCACATGGCAGGCCGTGCCGGTGCAGACCTGAATGGAATGGCGCCCGCGCGGTTCCAGACTGAAGGCTTCGTAGAAGTTGGCGACCGTGTAAATCTCCCGCGCCGGCACGTTCAACCGTGCGCCCACCCAATGAAGGACGTGGCGGGGAAGCCAGTGGAACTTTTCCTGCACGTCGAGCAGCACCTGGATCAGCGCGCCCTTCTGGAAACTGTGCTGCTCCATGATCGCGTCGGCTTCCTGCAGGTCATGGCGGATATCCAGAATCGCCCGCTCTTTCTTCTTGATCTGCCCAAGGCTTTCGGCGTGATACTTAGCTTCCGCCTCCAGGTACGAGAGTTCTTCGAGTAATTCCCGCTTTTCCAGGCCAAGAGAATACGCTTCTCCCAAGACGTCAAGTCCGCGCAGCAGCAGATCGTGTTTGTTCTGAATGGTGGGCGCCGCTGCAGGCTCCTCTTCAGCGGGCTCTTTGGACTTGCGGAGTAAACTCAGGCTCACGCCGCGGCGCACCGATTCCAGCAGTTTCTCAGGATCGAAAGGCTTGGTCAGGAAATCGAACGCGCCGATCTTCATCGACTCGACGGCGGAATCGACGGTTCCGTGGCCGGTCACCACAATCGGCACCACGGGTGGTTCCATCTTCGATAAGCGGCCCAGGACTTCGATTCCGTTCATCCCCGGCATTTTCAGATCGACCAGCACCACGCTGGGCCGGCCGCTGCGGACCAGGTCGAGGCCGCGGGGACCATCTCGCGCGACGGCAGACCGGTATCCGCCCATCTCGAGCGTCTGCCGGCAGCCCTCGCTAAACAGCTCCTCGTCGTCAATCACAACCACGTCAAGCGGCAATTGCTGGGCCGTCGTCTCTGTAATGGTCTCCATAGATACCCTCGGTTGGTTTCGAGTTGCATAAGCATACAGGCAACTGAGCGGCCAATTTAGGAGGTGATTATCTTTTTTCGCATGGTATTGCGAATGGAGGAGTTATGGCTGGCGGTGGAGGCGGCTGCCGGCGCCCGTCGCGCCGGTGTGCCGATACTTTTTGTAGCGGTCTGGCGGCACATGATACGAAAAGTACCGGCGGCGAGAAGGCGCGCGCTACGCGCCGTGCCGCCCCAGTTGGAGCTACTCGCCTTCCAGGCTATATTTGCGGATTTTTTCGCGAAGCGTTTTGCGGTTGATTCCAAGGAACTCCGCCGCCCGGGTTCGGTTGCCACCGAACTGTTGCAGCGCGCGCAGGATTTCGCTCTGTTCGGTGCGGGCTAGCTGTCCTTCCTCCGCGGAGCCCCCAACCGCTGCCATTTGGCGGGCAGGCGCATCGTCGCCGTAGGGCAGGTCGCCGACGCCGATGGTGGCGCTTTCGCAGGTCACGACAGCATACTCCAGCGCATTGATCAACTCGCGCACGTTGCCCGGCCACTCGTGACGCTTCAAGAAGCGCATGGCCTCCGGCGTTACCGCCGGCACGGTTCGGCGCTTCTGGGTTGCGAGCGTCCTGACGTAGTAATCCACCAGCGGGGGGATGTCCTCGAGCCGGTCGCGGAGCGGCGGGACCGCGATATGAATCACGTTCAAGCGGTAATACAAATCCTCGCGGAAGTCCCCGTCGTGGACGGCCTGTAGCAAGTCGCGGTTGGTGGCGGAAAGGATGCGTACATCCACCTTTTTCTTTTGCGTGCTTCCGACGCGGCAAATCTCGCGCTCCTGCACCACACGCAGGAGCCGGGCTTGCAACTGGATGCCGATATTCGCAATTTCGTCGAGAAAGAGGGTGCCGCCGTCGGCAAGTTCGATCTTTCCGATGGTCGACTCGACCGCCCCGGAAAATGCGCCTTTGACGTGGCCGAATAGCTCGCTTTCGAAGAGGCTTTCCACCAGCGTGCCGCAATCGACCGTGACGAACGGTTTGGCGGACCGCCGGCTGAGCCGATGGATAGCCCGCGCCACCACTTCCTTGCCAACGCCGGTCTCGCCGGTAATCAGCACGGTGGAATCGGCCGGCGCGGCTTTGCGAATCAGGCGGCCGACGCGGCGCATGGCCTCGGACCGCCCGATCAGGTTGTCGGACGGCATCTCCCATTCCAGTTCCTCACGGATACAGGCGTCTTCCATGACGCGCCTTCCGGCGCTGGCCGCCTTGAGAACGATCGCCGTCAGCGCCTCCGGCGTGAATGGCTTTGGGAGGTAGTTGTACGCTCCGTGTTTGATCGCCTCCACGGCTGACTCGATGGTGGCGTATCCCGTGATGATGATCACCATCAGGTGCGGCGAATCCGCTTTGAGTCTTCGCAGCACTTCGGTGCCCGCCAAACCGGGCATCATGAGATCGAGCAGAGCCACATCGAACGATTCTCGAGAAGCTTTCTCCAGTCCTTCCTGGCCGTCCGCTGCCAGAGCGATGCTGAATCCCGCTTGCTCCAGGGTCTGCGCGCAACCGATGCGCATCGATTCGTCGTCATCGATGATGAGGACCTTGCCGCGCAACGCCATTACTGCGGCCCTTTTGCCGCCGGCAGGGAGATCGTAAACGTGGTACCGCCAGGATTGCTGGACACGCCGATATCCCCATTATGGCTCTGGACGATGCCGTAGCTCACCGAAAGCCCCAGCCCTGTCCCGTGACCTACGCCCTTGGTGGTGAAAAATGGATCGAAGATGCGGCCGAGGTTTTCCGGAGGAATGCCACAACCTGTATCGGCTATGGCGATTTCGATGGAACGGTCATCGCCACCGGAACGCGTCGAGAGCGCCAGACGTCCCTTCCCATCCATGGCGTCCGCGGCATTCAGGATGATGTTCATGAAGACCTGCTGAAGTTGGGAACGGTCGGCTTGTATCGCGGGCAGGTTCGGCGCATAATCCCGCACGACTTGAATATTCTGGAAAAGGAATTGGCCCTCGAACAGCTTCAGCGTCGCATCCAGCAGTTGATTCACCGCCACCGATTCCACCAGCGGCTTCCGTTCGCGGGCAAAATCCAGCAGGCTCTTCACGATCGTGTGGCAGCGTTTCGTCTCCTTCTCGATGCGCTCCAGGTTTTCCCGCGTCCTGCCTTCGGCGTCGCTCTGCTGCATGATCAAGCGGCTGAAGAGAAGAATGCTGCCCAACGGATTGTTGATCTCGTGGGCCACTCCGGCGGCCAGTTGACCGATCATCGCCAGCCGGTCCGAGCGCATCAGTTTCTCATGCGTCTGGCGGTGCAACTGCTGGTCCCGCTCGTGGATGGCTTCGGCCATCTCATTGAATGCCTGGCCCAGCTTTTCGATTTCCGGCGGCGCGTGCTGTAACTCGATCCGGTGTGGCAAATGGTCGGCGGCGATTTTTTGCGTGGCTGCAATCAGCGCGGTAACCGGTTTCATGATGGAACGGGACAGCACATAACTCATCAGAATCCCAAGCAGTACCGCAGCCATGGTGAGAAGTAACAGGAACACTACGGCGCGCCGCTGGGCATCCTCGAACTTGCGCTCGAGCAGTCCCAGCCCCAGGGCGCCAATCACTTTCCCTTGTGCATCCCGAATCGGCTCGTATGCCGTCAGATACCAGTTATCGACGATATATCCCGGCTTGTTCCAGCGCTCGCCCTTCAGCACCACCCGGTCGTATACCGCCGCCGGGGCGAGCGTGCCAATGGCGCGATCGCCGGTGGGTGTGGTCGCGGTGGTCGCGATCCGCTTGGCTCCGAGAAAAACAGAGACAACCGCCACATCCCGTTCGCCGAACTGGTCGTCGCGGTAGAGGCTGCTGCGGATGCGGTCTGTAACCGCATTCCTCCGGTTCACAAGTTGGCCCGCACACAGCACTCCGAGCGCCGATCCATCGTCGCCCACCACGGGAATTGCCGCCGCCGCCACCAGGCCCTCGGTAACATCGTTCTGCGGCAGTGAGGGTGAGTGAGCGGTCGGCACCACCTCAATCCGGGCGCGCTCCATCAGTTCGGGGCTTACCGCGGCCATCTCATCCCGGGAAAGCACCACTAGCGAAGAGATCTCCTTTCGCTGCAGCAGGGCCTGCCGCACCATAAAGGCCATGCCGGCCGAGCCGATCTTCCGGCCCTGGTCACGCAGGGGGAAAAGCACATCGCCATGAAGATCGGAGAGCACCAGAATGTCGAAATCTTCGCTTTGGCGTATCGCCTGCAGCGGGGCAACCATGCTTCCGATGTCACCCTGCTCGATGCTCTCCTTGAGCATGCGCTGCTGCGCCATCAGACGGACACCATCGGCGATATGAGCGAGGTATTGGCGAAACAGTTCGCGCGCGGCACCCAAATCCACCGCCAGGACATTTTCCACCTGAGGCACCGTACGATGAATCAGGCCGACGCCCAGCGAAGCGGACACAATGCCGATAAAGACAACGATTACAAGGAAGGCGAGCAGGAGCCGGGACTGCAACGTCAGTTTCGCAGGCAGTTCCACGACGCTACGCGCAAAAGAGGAAAAGCCAGGCTGCCAGGATGCCCTGTCCCGATATCTCACTTACTCACCGTGGATTAGACCCGATCACTGCTGTTAAAAATAACACAATGCAGGTGGGAAAACAGCTCGAGCACAGTGGCCCAACGAAGGCCGCAATCGATCGGCTGGCGCCTTCGGAGACTTCAACAATGTGGACCGCGTTGGGGGCTGCTAGATGACCGGCTGGCTAAACCCTTGATTTAATGGTGCGCCCCGGAATGCGTGAAACGTCCGTGTCGCAGCCGCTCATCTAAGGGCTGCAAGTCTGTGTGGCAAATAGCCAGACCGATATCAAAGCGATCAACGCGGGCCGTGCCCAATCCTTCCACCCCGAGCCTGCCATGGACGAGCCAGCTTTGGTGAGCAATGCAGATGTGAACTAACGCACTCTATCTATTAGTAACAGTCTCTTTTAACTAAAGTTGGTTAGAAATGTCCAACCAAAGTTGTGGCGGAAATCCGCTGCCAACTATGATAAGCTCGCTTTCATATTCGCAGTTTATATCACGACGTCATGCGCCAGATGCCATGCGCCAGCCCTAGCTTGAAAGGTTGGTGGTATGCGAACGCCCGGGACAGATCAAGTCTGCTATCATCCCTCAGCTACCATGTGATCGGTAGAATATTGGCCAGCGTCGAGGAGAAGGTTAAGTCGCTTCATTATGGGGCGACACACTACTATGAGATCACTCCTCTTCCTACTGGCAGCTTCCCTTAGCTTCGCCGGTCAGGGCATCGTCTTTGGTCCGGGCCAATACGTCTACAACACTTCGATACCCGCGCTGTCTCCCGGAACGCCGTATCGGGTCGAGGAGTCTCTGCAAGCCTTACCGGCGACTTGCAATATTCTTCACACATTCCAACCGAGCATCGTCGCCGCTAACATCTATCTCGAATGCCCAAGTTCCACAAGCCAGATACTCCTCATTTGTCCCGGCGATAACAACGGCAACTGCTTCGAAATAGAAACCTACGGCTTGCTGGGAGGCTTCCTCACATTCCGCCTTCAACATTTCCCCGCCTCGCTGAAGGATGTATGTCAGGCATGGGACGTGAACGGGCACGAGCTCGTCAATGCGACGCTTCCTTACACTAAAGAGTCCCCTTACTCGAATGGCGTGACGGTCGGTGACGGCAACGGCGGGGGGTATGCTGTCAACTATGCACGGATCTACTCGGGGACGGTTGGGCTCAACTCTCGACCACCTGTCACGACAGACGCAACCGCGGACCTGGTCTTTGAATGGAAGTTCGACGGCAACCTTGACGACTCTGGTCCTGGCGGACACACCGCGACGCTGATTACCGGGGAGCCGCAGTATGTAACAACGCTGGGACAGTCCCTGGTAAGTGCCGCGGTGACGAACACGAGTGTGAGCCCATCCTGGCCCGCGTCGATTCCAGGGTATGCGCCGAGTGTGCGCGCAGGGTTCCCGGCGACACTGTCGTGCGCGGATAGTTATTCGCAATCGGACACATCGCCAAACGTTTCATGCTCTTGGCAAGTTCAACTGGACCCGGGGCAGATCGCTCCAATCTGGAGCGATCTGCAGTCGCAAACGCCCACCCTCACCGGACTCGTGTTCGGCGATTACGCCATCCAATTGACTGCGACCGATTCCGAGAACAATACGGCAACGTCGGTGACGCACATAGGCGCGGTTGCTACGGACGACAACGGCGTGGTGATCAGTGACAACCCGGCGGTGGATGCGATATTCGGCCCTATGATTGCTTTTGGGTCGAATCCTTGGGGCCTTGCGGACTACTGGCATCTGGCAGGGAGCATTGAAAGGGAAGCTCAGTACATTTCGTATGGCTTGTCGCCCACCTGGCCTTATGCGAGCTGGGAAGTCGCGCAACCGGGCACCGTGAGTTACAACTGGATCGGCGCTGGAATGGCGCCCACCTACATGGGCGGAAGCAAGGCGGTGTTGACCGCGGCGTGCGCCAGCAACGCGACTGGCTGCACCGTCGATAATGTCACGCCGCTGCAATTGACGACTTTGCCGGCTCGGATCTACATCTCTAGCGCGTCGAGCAGTCGCGGTACTCCCGCGTTTGAGGAAATCCGTGTCTGCTCCGTATCGGGAGTCTCGCCGGCCACATTGACATTTTGCTATGACGGGCGTGGCTATGCGGATCCGGCAAATGGTTCGCGGCTAGCAGCCCAAAGTTGGAACGCGGGCGACACTGTAGGCAGTGACCCGGTACTCGGCAACGGCACGGCGTTCACGAAGACGCTGTGTCCGGCCGGTGCACCTGGCCCCATGGGAACAGTTACCTACGCGGATGGCACAGTGGCGTTGTCGGCCGGATCGGCCAACGTAACTCTGTCCGGCGGGAGCTGGACTGCAGCGACGGCGAGCGCAGCGTTCTATATGGTGGTCTCGGCCACACATTCGGGCATACCATTCCGGTTTATCTCGCCGATTTCCAGCCTTACGGACTCCGGGCATTTGGTGCTGACGCGCCCGTTTCCCCCCGATGCGGATGCAGGAAGCGGGCTCAGTTACTCGATCGTCAATCCAAACCTCTATCTCGATCTAGGCTACACTGTAGCCCAGGGATTGAACCCCGCCGTACCGTTTACCAAGTACTGGCCGACCTCATATGGCTGTGAGTCAGACACACTAGCCTATACCATGCCATCCTGGGACCCGGGTTCACTAGCATCCCCTCCGGTCACGACAGGGCAACCGTACACCTTTCAGATCGGCAACTGGTGGTACAACCAATCCAGCACTGGAGGATTGGACTTTTACTCTGAGGACCTTGCGAATCTAGCCGGTTGGCTTCGCTCGGGGCTCAAGCAGTTTCATGATTCTGCCATGATGATTGGCGACATTTGGACGAGGCATCCGCAAATATCCAACGGCGGCAGCGGGAGCCTTTTGTTCTATGGCGGTCCCGTTATCGGCGGCGTAGCCAATGCGTTGCTTTCCGATACGGGCCATGGGACCGAGTGGAAGGACATTCGGTCGTTTGCGCTGGGCGCCACACGAGCTTATCCCGAAGTAGCCTCGGTGAATAATGATTGCAATAACGACGACTCCAGAGAGAAAGGATACCAGGGAGCGTTCTTGGCCCTGGCAGCGGAATTCGACCCGGACACTAGTTCTTCATATGCGCCCGGAGGGATGAGTTGGCATCAGTACTGGCAGAGCCTTTTGTCGCAGTATGAAACCAATGAGGCATCCTGTGCCAACCAGTTTGGCAACACAGACAATTCCTGGCGTAGCACGTTTTATGGCTGGCCCGAATCGCAGTCGCCGGCGAATGCGGTGACGCTTACAAACGGATCGACGGCGGGGACAGGCTCAGGCCTGGTGAACAGATTCTGCTTCGGAATAGGCCAAGCAAAGAACGTCACCGTCACAAGCGGCTCGAGTGTAGTAAAGGGGTCGGGCTTTCCGACTAAGGGATGGAACCGGGTAGCTATCACCGGACCGGGGCTCACGGATCGAAGTGGTAAAGCGGTTCCCACCCTTTGGGTTTACGCGACCCCAAATAGTTCAACGGAATTCACGATTGGCTTTGGAGCGAAATGGCCTGGAACCAGCAGCACGACTGCGAGTGTGATGTTCGATAATAGCGGTGCCGCCGGCGATGGCGTAACATCTTTTCTGTCAGTCGAGGCAGACCCAATGTCTCAGTACGGATGGTCGTGTATCTATAACTCGCCCTCATCGATTACGTTGAATCGGCCCTGGACTGGCACAAGCAAGGCCAACTACGCCTACAGTAGTAATGTCACTGGGTTTGCCGTTCAGCCCTTTATGCTTGGTATTCGTCAATACGCGTGGTTACAGGCCGAACAAGCGTCGGCGGAGACTCATGCGACGCTTTCCAATGAGTTCGCCGCGCTGAGACGCGCGGCCGGAGTTTATGAGCATGCCGCATATGACCCCGTCTCGGGATCAAATTATTACGGCATTCAACCGGCTTGTCAGCCAATCACATTGGCCTCAATGGGCAGTGGAGTTTGCTACAGCGGCACGCCCCCTACCGGCCTGCCAGCCGCGGATTACAGTTATACGGCAGCGCGTGTCAACGCCGCAGAGAACTCCATGTCGTTGACTGACTACTTTGTGTCACAAGGTGGTAGCGCATCGGCGATAGCCTGGGGGGATATGATGTACGGCAACTGCATGGGCAATCCTTTGTATACGACCGGCGGAGTTTACACGGCAAGCGATGGGAACACCTGCGATAGTGCCAACGGGAACTTGAACGCATCTACGGGTTGGGGTATCGGTGCAGGAAAGTGGTACGGCTTCTTCTTTGGAATTGGTGCATCGTGGCGGTGGCCCGCGGAACGGGTGGGAGGTGTACAGCCGGCGCGATTGCGGAACGCTCTGGTGGCATTTGATCTGGCTAGCGTGCCGTCGGCGGCCAGCGTGGAAATTGTGGTGACCGCGCCATCCGGCGCCGAGACGAGGTATGCATGTTGGAGTTCACCCTGCAAGGTGACGGTCGACGACCGCCAGGGAAGCCACCTGTATCGGACGAATTATTTGTCGCAGAGCGGCCATTTGCTGGCGCAGTCAATGGTCGCTTTGATTGAACCCGATTCTCAGCCGAACAAGCAAATTCAGTTGGCCCGACTTCAGGGCTCGCACTGAGAACGGCCGCACACGTTTGCTGGGAGACCAGCTCAGGGCAGCATCGAGCCTTGTCAGCGCTGGCTAAATCATTGATTTAATGGTGCGCCCGGGGTGACTCGAACACCCGGCCTTCTGGTTCGTAGCCAGACGCTCTATCCAACTGAGCTACGGGCGCGCTTGGGGTTGACCCTATTCACTGTAACCAACCAGACGGCGCTGGCGCAAGCGGAGTACCCGCCACTTCTGGCACAATAGCGGTGTCCAATGACCGAGCGTCTTTATTACGCCGATTCGTACCTGCGCTCGTTTCGCGCGCAAGTGGTGGAGGCGGCCGCGGGCGGCCTCACTGTGTATCTCGATCGCACCGCGTTCTATCCCGCTTCGGGCGGCCAACCAGCCGACGCCGGTTCGATTGCGGGCTCCGTTGTGCTGGATGTGGTCGACGAAGGCGACCGCATCGCCCACCTTTTGAGCGCTCCGCTGGCCGCCGGCGCGGCCGATTGTGTCATCGATTGGGCGCGCCGCTTCGACCACATGCAGCAGCACTCAGGCCAGCACCTTCTTTCGGCCGTTCTTCAGGAACTCTTCTCGCTGAGCACCGTCAGCTTCCACCTGGGCGCGGACAGCGCAACTATCGATATCGAAGGCGGAGCGGTCGAGGCGCGCACCGTGCGCGAAGCCGAGCGCCGCGCCAATGCGGTGGTCTTCGAGAATCGCCCAGTGACGGTGGAATTCGAAGATGCCGGGGCGGCCAGCGGTCTGCGCAAGCCCTCGGAGCGCGAAGGCACTTTGCGCATCGTGAGCATCGCGGGCCTGGACCGCAGCGCCTGCGGGGGCACCCACGTGCGCTCCACCGGAGAGATCGGGCCCATCCTCATTCGCAAGATCGAGAAGGTCCGCGAAACCACCCGCGTGGAGTTCGTTTGTGGCGGCCGCGCCATCCGGCGCGCGCGCGCCGACTTCGAAGCGCTCTCCGCCGCCGCGCAACTCTTCTCCGTGTCTCTTGACGATCTGCCCGCGTCGGCGGCTGCGCACCTGGAAGCCAGCCGCGCTGCGGACAAAGCTCGCCGCAAACTCGAAGTGGAACTGGGTGCGTTCCAGGGCAGGGAACTATACGCCGCCACAGCCCCAGGCAGCGACGGTCTGCGCCGCCACACCCGGCGTCTGGAACGCGGCGGCTTGGAGGAATTGCGCGCGCTGGCGCAGAGCTTCACCGGCCAGCCCGAAGCCGTATTCGTGGCCGCCCTCAGCGATCCGCCTTCCGTGCTGCTGGCGGCCTCCGCCGATTCCGGCATCGATGCCGGCAAGGTCCTCAAAGCGGCGCTCACCGAAGCCGGCGGCCGCGGCGGCGGCAGTGCCCGCATCGCCCAGGGCAGCGTCGGCAGCCGCGAATTGCTGGATCGCCTGCTCAGCAGGCTGTGATTTCTTTCGCGAATGGCCGCGCGAACTCCGTGCGATACAATAAAGGCGCACAAACATGACAGAAAGAATAAGGTCCACGACGGTGCTCTGCGTGCGCCGCGAGAACAAGGTCGTGATGGCCGGTGACGGCCAGGTGACCCTCGGCAACGAAGTGATCAAAGCCTCGGCACGCAAGGTCCGCCGCCTCTACAACGACAAGATCGTGGCCGGATTCGCCGGTTCCACCGCCGATGCGTTCGCCCTCTTCGCACGCTTTGAATCGAAGCTCGAGCAATTCAACGGCAACCTGGCACGCGCGGTCGTGGAACTGGCCAAGGAATGGCGCACTGACCGTGTGCTGCGCCACCTGGAAGCGTTGCTGCTGGTGGCGGACCCGACGACCACCTACCTGGTAAGCGGCAATGGCGACGTCATCGAGCCCGACGAAGGCATCGCCGCTATCGGCAGCGGCGGGCCGTTCGCCCTTTCCGCGGCCTTGGCGCTGGCGCGCAACACCAAGCTGTCCGCCCGCCACATTGCCGAGCAGTCCATGCAGATCGCCGGCAAGATCTGCATTTACACCAATGAGAACGTGACTTACGAGGAGCTGGGGTAGCCATGGTGATTTATCTGCCGAGCCAGTCCGTGGATGAAGAACCGGTGCTCGACGAGCTCACTCCGCGCGAAATTGTGCGCGAGCTCGACAAGCACGTCATCGGGCAGGCCGATGCCAAACGCGCCGTGGCCATCGCTTTGCGCAACCGCATCCGCCGCCAGAAGCTGTCGCCGGAAATGGCCGATGAGGTGATGCCGAAGAACATCCTCATGATCGGCCCCACCGGCGTCGGTAAAACCGAGTTGGCCCGCCGCCTGGCACGCCTGGCGAATTCGCCCTTCCTCAAAGTCGAGGCCAGCAAGTTTACCGAGGTCGGTTACGTGGGCCGCGACGTCGAAGCCATGATTCGCGATCTGGTGGATATCTCCATCGACATGGTGCGCGAGGAGCGCCTCGACGAAGTGGCCGACCGCGCCGAGATGAACGCGGAAGACCGCTTGCTGGATTTGTTGATGCCGCCCCAGCCGGAACCCAGCGAGAGCGTCGAGCGCACGCGCGAGAAACTGCGCGAACGGCTCCGCGCCGGCAAACTCGACGAAAGAATGGTGGATATCGACGTCAAGGACCGCGGTCCTACGCTTGAAGTCACCACCAATGCCGGCATTGAGGAGATGGGCATCAATCTCAAAGACATGCTGCCCAATCTCTTCGGCCAGAAGACGCGCCGGCGCAAAATGCGCGTGGCCGAAGCCCTCGATTACCTGGTACAGGAAGAAGAGCAGAAGCTGATCGACATGGACCAGGTGACGCGCGCCGCGCTCGAGCGCGTCGAATCGAGCGGCATCATTTTCCTGGACGAAATCGACAAGATCGCCGGCCGCGAATCCGGCCACGGTCCCGACGTCAGCCGCGAGGGCGTGCAGCGCGACATCCTGCCCATCGTGGAAGGCACCACCGTCAACACCCGTTACGGGTTCGTGCGCACCGACCACATCCTGTTCATCGCCGCCGGCGCGTTCCACGTTTCCAAACCGAGCGACCTCATCCCGGAGCTGCAGGGCCGCTTTCCCATCCGCGTCGAGCTCAAGTCGCTTTCCGTCGAGGACTTCATCCGCATCCTCAAAGAGCCGAAGAATGCCCTCGCCAAGCAGTACGTCGCCTTGCTCGAAACCGAGGGCATCAAGCTGATCCTCGGCGACGACGCACTCGAAGAAGTGGCCAAATTCGCCGCCCAGGTCAATCAGAGCTCCGAGAACATCGGCGCGCGCCGCCTCCACACCATCATGGAGAAACTGCTCGAAGAAGTCTCCTTCGAGGGGCCGGACCTCAAGAAGAAGACCGTCAGGGTAGATGCACTCTACGTGCGTAAGCACCTGGCCGATATCGTGAAAGACCAGGACCTCAGCCGCTACATACTCTAACGCTTTGGCGCGCGCGGACCGCGTGATGTTCGTTTCATTGCCCCGGAGCGGTGGTAGACGGGTGCGCGACATGGGAGTGGATACCGGGCGGGCGGCTTTGTATCAGGGCACGGATTCATTCGTGCCGCAACAGATCGGTAACCAAAGGCTTCAGCCGCTGAGCCTTTCCTGAGTCCGCAGGGGCTGAAGCCCGGACCTTTCTCCCGATCCTTCGGCATGGCTTAAAGCCGTGCCCTGATACAAGGCCTCCCGACAAAGCAAAGTCCTGTGTACCCTACACTCGGATTCATGCGAATCTACCAGGAATGGAGAGGCCCGCCATTTCTGCGTCGCACACCCGCGGCAGATCGAGCCGCAGCGGCCCTGCCAATGCCGCATGTTAATCTCGAAAGTTGGTGTTTGAACGCGTCATCTGGATTGTGCTCGACAGCGTCGGCGCGGGCGCCATGCCCGACGCTGCGGAGTATCACGATCCGCCGGGCGCCGATACGGTCGGCAACATCGCCCGGCTGCGCGGCCTGAATCTGCCCAATTTGGCTCGCCTGGGTCTCGGCAATATCAAGCCGCTGCAAGGAATCCCGCCCGCTGCGGCTCCCGCCGGTGCGTACGGGCGCTGCACGCTGGCTTCACCGGGCAAGGACACGACAACCGGCCATTGGGAAATGGTCGGGATTCACCTCTCGAAACCGTTCCCGCTTTACCCGCACGGTTTTCCGGCGGAGGTGCTCGACGAATTCGCGCGGCGCATCGGCCGCCGCTGGCTGGGCAACGTGGCGGCGTCGGGAACCGAAATCATCCGCGAGTTGGGCGCCGAGCACATGCGCACCGGTTCGCCCATCGTTTACACATCGGCCGATAGCGTCTTCCAGGTGGCCGCGCATGAAGAGGTCATCCCGCTCTGGGAGCAGTACAAGATTTGCGAAACGGCGCGCGAGATTCTGCGTGGCCCGTACGAAGTAGGACGCGTGATCGCCCGCCCCTTCATCGGAACGCCGGGCAACTTCACCCGCACCGCCAACCGGCACGATTACGCCGTGCCGCCGCCCGCGGGCATGTTGCTCGACCTCCTCGAGGAGCGCGGCATCCTGGTGCGCAGCGTGGGCAAGATCTTCGACGTGTTCCTCGGCCGCGGTATCCGCGACGGCGTCAAGATCAAGAACAACGCGGATGGCATGGCGAAGACGCTCGCCACCATGGCCGAGCCCGCCGCCGGGCTGATCTTCGTCAACCTGGTGGATTTCGATCAGCAGTACGGCCATCGCAACGATGTGGAAGGCTACGGCGCGGCGCTGGAACAGTTCGACGCCTGGCTGCCGCAACTCGAAAGCGCACTGCTTCCCGGCGACCTGGCGATCTTCACCGCCGATCACGGCTGCGACCCCACCGTCCCCGGCACCGATCACACCCGCGAGTACGTCCCCTTGTTGGCCATCGGCGCCAAAGTGCGTGCCGGCGTCAACCTCGGGCTGCGAGCCTCGCTTTCCGACATTGGCCAGACCGTGGCCGGTAATTTTGGCGTTTCCCTCAATCATGGCGCCAGCTTCTTAAACGAACTCTCTGCTTAAAGGAACTCTTATGCGAAAACCAGTCATGGCGGGCAATTGGAAAATGTACAAGACCCCCGCCGAAACCACCGCATTCTTCGAGAAATTCCGGCCGCTGGTGGCGGCGTCCGGGCACTGCGAGATCGTGATCGCTCCACCCTTCACCAGTCTCGCCGCGGCCGTCGCAGCCGCGCACGGCACCGCCATTCACATCGGCTCTCAGAATATCGCGTGGGCCAAGGAGGGCGCTTTCACCGGCGAAATTTCCGGGCCCATGATCGCCGCCGTCGGCGTCTCCCATGCCGTCGTCGGCCACAGCGAGCGCCGCCAATACTTCGCCGAGACCGACGAGACCGTGCTCAAACGTACGCAAGCCGCGCTCGAATTCGGCCTCACGCCGATCGTGTGCGTCGGCGAGCGTCTGGATGATCGCGAAGGCGGCAGGACCGAAGCCGTCCTGGTCAGCCAGTTTCACAAAGGCATCGCCGGTTTGACGGCGCCGCAGTTCGCCAAGATCGTAATTGCCTATGAACCCGTCTGGGCCATCGGCACCGGCAAGACCGCCACTCCCGAAATCGCCGCCGACGCCCACCGTGTCATCCGAGCCCAAGTGCGCGAAAAGTACGGCAAGGAAGCCGCCGATTCGATCCGCATCCTCTACGGCGGCAGCGTCAAACCGGACAACGCCAAGACCCTGATGGCGCAGCCCGAGATCGATGGCGTCCTGGTCGGCGGCGCCAGTCTCGACCCGGTCGGCTTCGCCTCCATTGTGAACTTCTAGCGCCATACCCAGCTCGCCGCGCGCACCTTGCCGTGGCGCGGGCTGTCAAGCCTGCTGAGCCGAGAGTCGTCTCGGCTTTTCTTAGCGTTGACAGCCCGCCACAATGAGCTCTCCCCCTTTCGTGCTATCCTCGCCTCGATGTCTGCGCGAAAAGGAGAGCTCATGAAAACGTTGCTGCTAGCGCTCGCACTCTGCGTTACCGCCTTGCATGCCCAGAAGCCGGACCCGCTGGAAGGCGTCTGGCAGGGTTATGACGGCGAGTGGGTGCACGTTTCGAAACAACTCGTGGCACTGGCGGAGGCTATCCCGGCCGACAAGTTCTCCTGGCGTCCCGGCCCCGGCGTCCGTTCCACCAGCGAGGTCTTCATGCACATCGCCATGGCGAACTTTTACCTGCTGAGCGTCACCGGTCCCAAAATGCCCGCCGACCTCAACTCGCCCGATCTGGAAAAAACGGTTACCGACAAGACAAAGGTCATCGATTGGCTGAAGCGCTCCCTCGAGGCCGTCAAGGTTGCTCATGCCGGAATCAAGCCGGCCGACCTCCAGCGCAAGGTCAAAATCGCGGGCCGCGATGCCACCGTGGATGGCATGTATCTCCGCATCATCATTCACGCCAACGAACACATGGGCCAACTGATCGCCTATGCCCGCGTGAACGGTATTGTGCCACCCTGGTCGGAGGCCGCGAAATGAACCCGCCCCGGCCGCGCCGCAATGCCGCCGGCTCCGATAACAGAACTGATTGTGCGTTCCGCTTCTAAGGTCGCGGCGCTTACCCCGCTGCTCAGCTCTCGTCCTTCGCGTTGTACTCGCGCAGCTTGTTGTGCAGCGTCTTAAGGCTGATGCCCAGAATCTCCGCAGCGCGTGTCTTGTTGTTGTTGGTGTGTTCGAGCGTGCGCAGGATGAGCTCTTTCTCGGCCTCGCCCACCGTCGCGCCGATCGGAAAGCGGACCGTATCGCGATCCTCGCCGGCCGCCGCGCTGGGCGTCGCCGCAGCGGTGAAAGTGCGGTTTTGCAGGAAAGCGGGCAGGTGCTTCACCTCCAGCGTGCCTTCGCCCGCCAGGATGACCGCCCGCTCCAGCACATTGCGCAGTTCGCGCACGTTGCCAGGCCAATCGTGGCGGGCAAATGCTTCCAGCACAGCGGGCGAACAATCGGTTACGCGGCACTCGTGCTTGCGGTTGAGGGTGGCGATCAACGCCTCCGCCAGTGCCGGGATATCCTCTTTGCGCGTCCGCAGCGGCGGCAAGTGGACGTGAAAAACGTTCAGGCGGTAGTAAAGGTCCTCCCGCAGGTGACCCCCGCGAACGGCCTCATCGGGCGCTTTGTTGGTAGCCGCCACCACGCGCACGTCCACCTCGAATTCGCTCTTGCTGCCCAGCCGTCTCACTTTGGAATCTTCCAGAATCCGCAGCAGCTTGGCTTGCGTTGCCAGCGGCATTTCGCCGATCTCATCCAGCAGCAACGTGCCGTTCTGCGCCACCTCGAAGCAGCCGGCGCGCCGCTCCGACGCTCCGGTGAAGGCGCCTTTCTCATGGCCGAACAACTCGCTCTCCATCAGCGTTTCCGGCAGCGCCGCGCAGTTGATCGCCACAAATGGGCCCTGGCGTCGTGTGCTCAGCGAGTGCAGTGAGCGGGCCACCAGTTCCTTGCCCGTGCCGCTCTCCCCGGTGATCAGCACGCATGCCCGGCTCGGGCCGGCCTGTTGCAGCAGCGCGAAAATCTCCTGCATCTTGGGCGATGTCCCTACCAACTCGCCTAGCGCGCCCTTGTAGCCCAGGTTCCGTTCCATGGCGCGGTTTTCGGCGCGCAACGCGGCGTGGCTGCCCGCGCGCCGGATCAGAATCTCCAGCGGCCCCGGCTGGATCGGTTTCTCCAGGAACCAGTACGCCCCCAGTTCGTGCACCGTCTTCACCGCGGTTTCGATATTGCCGTATGCGGTCAGCACGATGGCCGGCGGCATTTCGCCCGCGTCCCGCAGCCGCGCCAGGAAGCCGAAGCCGTCCAGCCCGGGCATGTTGAGGTCCGTCAGGATCACGTCGGCGGGGAATGTCGCCAGTTTCCGCAGCGCTTCGTCGCCCTCGGCCGCCGTTTCCGGCGTCATGCCCCAGGCGGAAACCATCCCCGCCAGGCCGCTGCGCTGGCTGGCTTCATCGTCAACAATCAGCACTTTGATCGGAGCGTGCAAAGAGTGCATCCTTTCGAAACGGGCGTAGTATACCCATTCTACGCCGCACGCTCAGTGCCGGGACAGACCTTCGTCTTTCGTGGCCGGTCATGCTTCATTCATGCGCCCGGCTACGAGAGGCGGCAAGAGTCGGACGACTGTTCGACCCCTCCGCTCAAACCGACCTCCGCTTAACGGCAGGCGCGCGCTAAAATGAGGACAAGCCGTGAAAGTCATGCTTCCTCGAATTGTGTCGATGCTTGCCCTGGGCGCTTTGCTGCCGCTGGCGGCCATTCCGCAGCAAGCTGCGCCGGAGGCGGCTAAGACGCCTCCCCAGGAGCCTCCTCCCGGCGCGCGCTTTACCGTGCAGGCCAATGAGGTTATCCTGCCCGTCACCGTCACCGACGGCAAGGGCCGCTTCGTGTCCAACCTCACCGCCAAGGATTTCCTGGTGCTCGACGAAGGCAAGCCACAGCGTCTCACTTTCTTCAGCCACGACAGCAAGCAGCCCATCGTTGTAGGCTTCCTGGTGGACCTCAGCAATTCGAGCCGGATCTATTGGAAAACCTTTCAGGAAGCAACCATGGATCTGGTGTGGAACCTGCTGCCCACCGACGATCCCCGCTTCAGCGGATATCTCATCACCTACTCCAACGACGCCGAAGTGGCCGTCAACACCACCCAGGATGCCGACAAGATCACCGACGTGCTGCGCAAGTCCAAGCCCGGCGGCGCTGCCGCCTTCTACGACGCCATTCTAATGGCCTGCACTAACCGGGCGCTGGTCCACGGCGAACCCTATGAGCCGCGCCGCGTCCTGATCGTGGTCGGCGACGGGCACGACACGGCCAGCAAGAAGATCAGCTTTGAGCAGGTGGTGGAACTGGCCAAGCGCAACCTGGTGACCATCTATGCCGTCAGCACCCAATCGTTCGGCTTCAGCAACCAATCCGCCGACGAGTTGGAGCAACTCACGCGCGAGACCGGCGGCCACGTCGAATACCCACTGAATAAAGACCTGTACAAGGACGTCTCCGGGTACATTTCGGTACCCAAGGATGCCGGCAACTACGTCTATGAAGCCGGCACCGGCGGTTACGCCGCGGAGATTTCGAGCGCCATTACCAACGCCATCGTGGGCATCGTCGGAGACATCACCACGCAATATATCCTGCGCTACGTGCCCGAAGTCTCCGCGGACGCCAAGTACAAAACCTACCGTCACATTAAAGTGCTGGTCCCGGGCGTGCCGGGCGTGGTCATTCGCGCGCGCGACGGCTACTATCCCGCGGGCGTGCCCGCCTCAACTCCCAGCACGCCGTAGCCCTGTGGGGCAGGCGCTTTCGCCAGGCAACCGGCCGGAACGAAGAGCCCCGCAACTGAGCGGAAGACAGGGCCTCCAACCAAACGGCGCCGGCTCTACTTTCATGCCGTACGCCCGTCCGGCCAGCCCCCGCAAAGGCGCTATACTAGCGCTTGCAACGTGGCGTGAGACGCCCCTGATGAGCACCGTGCCCACTATTCCCGCGCAGTCGCAACTCGGTTCGGACGAGTCCCCAGCGCAGGCTGAGCTGGCGCGGCGATGCTTGTACTACATGTCGCTGATGCGCGAAACCGAGGACCGCATCGAGCGCAAGCTCTACCGCCAGGGCAAGATCTTGGGTGGCGTCTACGTCGGCCGCGGCCAGGAAGCCATCCCCGTCGGCAGTGCCCTGCATTCGCTCCCCGAGGACGTGCTGCTGCCCAGCCATCGCGATATGGCCGTGTTCTTCATTCGCGGCGTTCCGCTGGGCCGCATCCTCGCCCAATACATGGGGCGCGAGTCTGGCCTCACCCATGGCCGCGACGGCAACATGCACATGGGCGATATGAGCGCCGGCATTGTGTCCATCATCAGCGCTCTTGCCGCCACCGTGCCCGTAGCCGCCGGCGTGGCTCTGGCGCTCAAGTACCGCGGCACCAGCGGGATCGCCTTCAGTTATTTCGGCGACGGCGCCACCAGCCGCGGCGATTGGCACGAGGGCGTCAACATGGCCACCGTCCTGAAACTCCCCGTGGTCTACATCTGCAATAACAATCAGTACGCCTACTCCACGCCGCTCAGCGGCCAGATGGCCTGCGCCAATGTGGCGGACCGCGGCCCCGCTTACGGCATGCCCGCGGAAATCGTGGATGGCAATGACGTGTTCGCGGTTTATGCAGCGACAGCCCGCGCCGTCGCCCACGCGCGCTCCGGCCTCGGACCCTACTTGCTTGAGTGCAAGACCTTCCGCATGACCGGCCACTCCGCCCACGATGCCGCCGAGTACGTGCCGCCCGCCCTTTTCGAGGAGTGGGCTAAGCGCGATCCTATCATCCGCCTGGAACAAAAAATGATCGACCAGGGTTGGGACGATCGCGCCGGGCTCGACGCCCTCCACGCGCAGGTCCGCCAGGAAGTGGATGCGGCCGTCGCCTGGGCCGACGAACGCCCTTATCCCGACCCCGCTACCCTGCTCGACAACGTCTACAACAGCGAATAGCCATGCCCACCACTTACTTGGAAGCTATCCGCGAAGGACTGTGGGAGGAGATGGAGCGCGACCCGAACGTCTTCCTTCTGGGTGAGGACATCGGCATTTACGGCGGAGCGTTCAAGGTTACTGCTGGTTTCATCGAACATTTTGGCGAGCGGCGCGTCGTGGATACGCCCATTTCAGAATCCGGTATTGTCGGCGCCGCCATTGGTGCCGGCTTGATGGGCCTCCGCCCGGTGGCCGAAATGCAGTTCGCCGACTTCATTTCCTGTGGCTTCGATCAGATCGTCAACTTCGGCGCCAAGTGCCGCTATCGCTGGGGTGCCGCTGTCCCCATGGTGCTGCGCGCTCCTTCCGGCGGCGGCATTCATGGCGGGCCCTTCCACTCGCAGAATCCCGAGATGTGGTTCGTCAAGACGCCCGGCCTCAAAGTGGTCGCTCCGGCCACCGCCTATGACGCCAAGGGCCTCATCAAGTCCGCCGTGCGCGACAATGACCCGGTGATTTTTTTCGAGCACAAAGCCCTTTACCGCCGCATCAAACAGGACCTGCCCGCGGAAGAGTTCACCGTCCCCATCGGCAAGGCCAGGGTCGCGCGCGCGGGCCGCGATCTCAGCATCGTCACTTATGGCGCTATGCTGTGGGTCGCGCTTGAGGCCGCCGATACGCTCGCTCAAGAAGGCATAGAAGTAGAAGTGGTGGATCTGCGCACCCTGCTGCCGCTCGATCGCGACACCGTTTGCGAGAGCGTCAAGAAAACTTCCAAGGTGCTGCTGCTGCACGAAGACACGCGCACCGGCGGCATGGCCGGTGAACTCGCAGCCAGCATTACTGAAGGCGTCTTCGAGCACCTCGATGCTCCCATCGTCCGCGTCACCGCGCCCGATACGCCCGTCCCTTTCAGTCCCCCGCTCGAAGAAGCCTTCCTCCCCAATGCCGCCAAAGTAATCGAAAAAGCCCGCTGGCTTTACCGGTACTGAAGCTTGTGGGGCAGGATGACAGCCTGCGCGCGACCCAGAGGGTCCCCCGGTGAATCGGCGCAACCGGGCGAAGCCCCGCCAGTAGCGCCGGCGGTCTTTGCCGCCGGTTCCTTTACTTGCATTCTTCTCTGCCGCCAGGGGCGCCTCCCGCAGGCTCACAAACACCGGCGGCAAGACCGCCGGCGCTACCAGTCCGTAGTGTCTCCGGGCATCTGTGGCGCACGCACTCATGCGTGCCGCGTCGGCACTCTTGCCGCCGCCCAACGACGCGGCAGGCACAGTGCGTGCGCCATGGCGGCAATCATCCGGCCCGGCGAGCTACCAGTTACTGCCCGGTCTTATATTCCACCTTCGGTCGCGGCGGGTACGCATAAGTCGCCACCAGGCTTTCGCTGCCGTTATTGCCGATGGCCTTCACTCCGAACTTGGTGTCGTCGATGGATACTCCCTCGAGTGTGAACTCGGTGACCTTGCCGACGAAAATCTCCTGTTCCCAGACCGGCGACGTAGTCGACTTCGTCACTACTGCATAGCCCTTGAGGTTCGCATCAGGCGCCGCAGCATGCCAGCGCAAAACGGCGTCATAGCCCTTGCCGCGCGAGATCATCGGCAGCAGCCGCGGTGGCGCGCCTTTGCCGCCATCGGTCGCGGCGCCGGCGGTACGCGCGGTGATCCAGATGTCCGGCGTCCGCGGCGCCAGTGCCAATGCCGCTGCAGCGGCGGCATTCAGCCTGGCCACACGCGTTGTGTACGGCACCGACATGTTTTCGAGCGTGTCAGTCTCGTGATGCTGGTTCGCGTAAATCTCGTTGGGCGTGCTGATCCGCACCGCACTGAATCCCTGTTGCTGAAACGACGCCTGGTCGCCGCCGCGCCCCAGCCGGTCCTGCCTGTATTGCACGTTCACCTTCAGCTCGGGCAGATATCGCACGCCGGCCCACTCCACATAGCGCGCCAGTTGCTGCGCGCGGCTATCGAGCTGGTCGTCGCTATAGACGTTCACCTCGCTGTTGCCGGTGCGGCCGTTGCCGGCGACGTCGGTGCCGATGATGTCGTTGTTCAGCACGGCTTCGATCTCGGTGCCGTCCTTCTTCGCCTGGGCCGCTTCCAGCGTGCTGCCCACCAGCCCCTGCTCTTCGCCGGCGAAGGCAATGAAGACCAGCGTCTTCGAAAACTCATACCGGCTCATCACCCGCGCCAGCTCCATCACCGCCGCAATGCCGCTGCCATCGTCGCAAGCGCCCGGAGCGGGCAACTCCGCGGTCTTCTCCCAATCCACTTGCAGACGGCCGTCCGCCCACGGCGCCGTCGCCGCCCGCGGCCGGTCGCGCCGGCGGCCTGCCAATGTTGATGGAATCGTAGTGCGCGCTCACCACCACTTCCACCTCCGGCATCGTCTTGCCCGGCAGCACCGCAATCACGTTATACAGGTCGGCGTCTTTGAATATGCGCCCGGTCTTCTTTACCCGCCAGTGGTCGTAGCGCACCTGCAAGCGCGGGCTGTAGCTCTGGAACTCGGCGAAGATCCACTTCCGTGCCGCGCCGATTCCGTGATCCGGGTCGTCCTGCGGCGACAGAGTGTTGCGCGTGCCGAAGCTTACCAGTTTGGCAATCGTATCGTGGACGCGCTCCGCGGAGATTTCTTCCACGATCTTCCTGATCTGCGGTTGGATGTCGCCTTCACCCGCCGAATCCGCCGTGGCGGCGAACGCCGGCGTCATCATCAGTGCACACAAGAACAGGCCAATGGGTTTCATGGGAATCCAGCATATCGTATTTCCCACGGCCGCATCTCAGGTTGCTCGCGTGGCGCGAAGTCCTGCCTGCTGTGTCGAGATTCGTCTCGACTCTTCTTCGATGCGTGACGCCGCGCCGTTGCCAGGCAAAGTCGCCACGACTGTCGACTCAGCAGGCTGGACAGCCCGCGCCACGACTGCTTACGAGCCGATAGTGAAGGTTCCGGCAACTTGCAGACTGGATTGCGCTTCCGAGTTGCCCAGGTACACGGTGTAAGTGCCCGGCGCAACCAGCCAACTGCCCGAGGTGGTGTCCCAATACGACAGTGGATGCGAAGAATCGTTCTTATCCACTTCCACCGTCACGCTCTGTTGCTGGCCCGGCGTGAGCGGAACCTTCTGCCATCCCACCAAGCGCTTGGGCGGCTCATTAGTGCTGGCCGGCAGCGCCAGGTAAACCTGCGCCACTTCGGCGCCCGCCATCGCGCCTGTGTTGGTCAGGTTGAACGTTACCTGGATGTTGGGATTACTCGCGCTCAGATTGTTCTTGAGCGCCACGTTGGAGAACTGGAAGGTGGTGTAAGACAGTCCGAAGCCGAAAGGAAATTCCGGAGTATAGTTATTGACGTCGTACCACTTATAACCGACATTAAGTCCCTCGATGGTGTAGTCAGTCGTGAACGGCGTGGTCGCAGAGTTCGACCCGGGAATGTTCGGGCGCGGCAACTGGCTCACGCTGGCCGGAAACGTGATCGGCAGCTTGCCCGAAGGGTTCACGCTGCCGAACAGGATATTGGCGATCGCCTGCCCGCCGCGTATGCCGGGAAACCACGATTCCAGCACAGCGTTCACCTTGTTTAGCCATGGCATGACTTGCGCCCCGCCATTTTCCATTACCACGATGGTGTGCGGATTGGCCGCGGCTACCGCTTCCACAATTTCATCCTGAATGATGGGCGTGGGGTCAATCACGTCGGTGAAATTCAGGCTCGGCATGTCCATCCCTTCGCTGGTCCACTGGCTGACAAATACGATCGCCACATTCGACTGAGCCGCCGCTGAGGCCGCCGAACCTGGATCGTTTCCGGGGTTGAATTTCACCGTCGCGTTGGGCGCCGCGGCCTGGATCGCATTGAGCGGCGATGACGGAATCCAGACCACCGGAGACCAGCCGGGCACGGCGGGGTCCGAATAGGGCACTGGGAACTGCACCACCCCTTCGGTCGGATACACTTGCGCCGAGCCGCCGCCGGTGAGCACTCCGACATCGGCGTGGGAGCCGATTACCGCAATCGAGCCGACCGTCGCCGCGTTGAGCGGCAATTGGCCATTCGTGTTCTGCAGCAGCACCGCGCCCTGCTCCTCCACGGTTTGCGCGATGGCTTCGTCGTTGGCGACCATGGTTGGGTCGAGCGCAGTGACGGCGGCCGGCTGGTTGAAAACTCCCACCTGGTACATGGCGTGCAGAACCCGCGTCGCCATGTCATCCACGCGCGATTGCGGTATCTCGCCGGCCGCCACGGCCGCCTCGAGGGCGCTGGCGCTGAAGAACGCATCGTCCGGCTGCTCCTGATCGAGCCCGGCGTTGGCCGCAGTCCACGTCGTCGAAGCTGGTCCTCCCGCGGGCAGCGCCCACCAGTCCGACATGACGAACCCGGTGAATCCCCAACCGGTCTTCAGCACCGTAGTGAGTAAGTACGGGTCTTCGCAGGCCCAAGTGCCGTTGAGTAAGTTGTAGGAGCACATCACCGACTGCACGCCGCCATCCTTGACGCCGATCTCAAACGCGAGTAAGTCGCTTTCACGGCCGCTGCGATCGTCGATGAGGACGTTGCTCTCGGTGCGGCCGGTTTCCTCGTCGTTGAACGCATAGTGCTTGACGCAAGCGATTACGTGCTGGGCCTGAACGGCCGAGACGTGTTGCGCGGCGATCTTGCCGGCCAGGATGGGATCTTCACCCTTGGTCTCGAAGGTGCGGCCGTCGCGCGGCTCGCGGCCGATCATATTGGTATTGCCGCCCAGGTTCACGTTCATCCCCCAGGCGTTTACCTCAGCGCCGATCACAGTCCCGAACTGGTACGCCAGATTCAGGTCCCAGGTGGCGGCGCTGGCGATCGAGGAAGGCAGCACCGTCGACGGCGCGTTGCTATCGGCCACGCCCAGGCTGCCATCGACAAAGTAGAGAGCCGGAATGCCCAGCCCAGGAATGCCGGGAATATAGCCACCTGCGCCATTCGGTGGTTTTACCCAGGTGGCGACCGGACCGAGCGCACCGGTGACCAGTTGCAGTTTCTCGGCCTGCGTCATTTGCGCCAGCATCTGTGTGGCGAGCTGCGCGGTGCTTGCCGGCGCCGGCAGCAAGAATCTGCCGGTGGCGCCGTTGATGGTCAGCACCGCTTCCACAAGCGGTCCCGACGGTATGCCAGCCGGATAAACGAAATTCAACTGGTCGATGATCTCACCCGGCCCCGCGCCGCAGTAAGTCACCTGGGCGGCGATACCGCCGACGGTTAACTGGCAACTTGCTGCGCCGCCCACCACCCACACGGGGCCCAGGGGCGTCGAAACCACACCATCCTGCTCGGCCGGGCTCTTCGGCCCCAGCCCGTTGGCCCAAAGGGTATAGTAGTTGTTCGCCTGCACCGTGCACTGCGAGGCGTTGCAGCCTTCCGATGCGGTGCCTCCGGTGATCCAAGCCACGCCCGTCGTGTAATTGTTGAGGAACATAGAGGGCGAAGCCGTGGACGCGATCGTAATGTTCTCTACGTTGCTCGTCACGCCACCGCGCGCCACTTGCACATTCACCGCCGTGCCGGGCAGCGTTTCCCAAGGCACCTGAAAATTGATTTGCGTCGGGCTGACGTAGATGAGCGGCGCATTCACGTTGTTGACGCTCACGGTCACGTTGTCCACCGAGGTGAGGAAATTGCCGTTGCTGTCTTGCACCTGCGAGCCCTGATAAGTGCCATCGGCGAGATTCTTGCCGTACAGCGTAGCCAGGCTGCCGGGCGCGATGTCTCCCGTCCAAGACGCGGCGTTGATTACTCCCGCGGGCGTGATCACGGGCGTGGTGGCAGTGACGGTGGCCGGCTGGTAAACGCGCACGTAGTCTACCAGCATGTCTTGATTCGGAAACGGCGCGTTGGGGTCGGGCGTACCCAGAAACGTGCTGGGCCCGCCGATGGCCAGATTCAGCAGAATAAAAAAGTTATTGTTGAAGACCCATGGGGCGCCCGAGGGCAGCGATGCCGGTGTGCGCGTCTCGTAGACAACTCCATCGACCAGGAATTGGATCGAGTTCTCAGACCACTGGACGGCGTAGATGTGATAGTCGTCGGATACGGTCTCGCCCCAGGGAAGCGTGGTCGAGGTGCCTATGCCGGCTCCCCCATTGTAGTCGGGCGCGCTTGCGGAGCTGTTTGCAGGACCGTGAATGGTGCCGTTCTCAATGGACGTATCGTTGACATTGCCGTAGATCCCGAAGTTCTCCATGATGTCGACTTCGCCACATTCGGGCCAACTGACGGTTCCGATATTCTCGCCCAGCATCCAGAAGGCGGGCCACACGCCCTGGCTGGGCGTTGGCAGCTTGATCCTGGCTTCCACCAGGCCGTATGTCCAGCTCAGATTCGCGGTGCCAGAAGCGCCCGAGCTGCCGGTCTGCAGCCGGGCCGATGTGTAGCTGCCATTGTTGCGAATGGCGCGGATCACCAGGTTGCCGTTGCCGTCTTGAAAAACATTGGCGGAGGAATTGGTGTAGGTTTCAATTTCGCCGTTCCCCCAGCCGCCGCCGATATCATAATTCCAGTTGTTCGGATTCGGCGGAGTGCCCGCCGCTCCGTTAAACTCATCGCTCCACACGAGCTGCCAGCCGGTGGTTGTCTGGGACGCTGCCGCAAACGCGGTCAGAAGAGTCAAAGTTGTTACCAAAAGGAGACGCATAACCCGAGTCCATCATGGACCAATTGGAGCGGAGTTTCAAGCTGCCGCTCGTCTGAGGCAAAACGCGCCGCGGCTTATGGTCGGGGCGGCGTCAGTTCTTCGCCAAGGTTCCGAACGGGTGCAGGGCCGGCACGCCTAGAGGATCCTGCTGGGCCTTCGTCTTTTCGAACACCGCCCTTTCTCTGTCGGCGTCGGCTTTGCGCCCCGCCTGGCGGTAGGCTTCCGCCAGGAAGTAGTGTGCACCGGCGCTGGAGGGCATCTGCCGGACCGCATCCTCCAGTTCGGAAATGGCGGCGGTCACATTGTTCGCGTCCAGATCGGCTCGCCCCAGATTCGTGTGGCAGAGCCAGCGGTATTTGGTGGGCACGGTCTTCATGGCCGCGTGCACCGATTCGATAGCCTGCTCCGGCGCCCCCTGCCGGATCTGAATGGACGCGATCACCAGCAGCGCAGGCCAGTGCTTGGGGTTATTTTGCACTTCTATTTTGAACTCAGCCAGCGCCGCTGTTATGTCGGTTTCCATCAGGTAGAGGCCATAAGCGTAATGCACGCCCGGTTCATGGGGATACTGCGCCAGCAATTGACGGTAGCCGGCTGCCGCCAGGTCGCGATGCTGGGTGGCGAAAGCCCATGCGGCCTTCCCCGCCAGATCCACTACCGCGCGCCGCTGCGGCGTAAGCCGCCCCATGTCGTCCGGGCTGGCCAGAGCGCAGAGTCCCATTTCTTCCTCGACCGGCGGAGGATTGTCAGGGTACTTGGTAAGCGGCTGCAACTGCGTGAGAGCTTCATCGAAGGCCGAGGACAGGATCAGAAGCTGCGCAGCACGCACGCGCACGGCGGTTTCAAACGGGACATTGCCGCCCAAACCCAGTTCCTCGCCTTTGCGGATATCGGCCAACGCCTGCGCGGGATCGTCGAGTTGTGACTCGCTGAGGCCGAGAAGAGCCCACCCGTTCGCAAACACCGGCGCCAGCCCGATGCCCTTCCGCAGAGCGTCGGTGGCCTCGGCATAACGGCCCGTCTGGTAATAGCAGCCCCCCATGTAGAGCCAGCCTTCCGGCCAGTCCGGCCGGATCGCCAGCGCCTGCTTGAATAATTGGATAGCCTCCGCGGGCTGCTTATCCAGAGCGGCCTGCGCCCGGCGTGACAAATCCTCGAATTGCTCTTTAGGGGGCGTTTGCGCGGCAAGCACGGCCGCTGCGAAAAGCACCAGCGGGCCCACCGCCCGCACTACCAATGATCGACCCCGCATGCTCTCTCTCCCCTACGATAACGCAAATCCGCTATTCTGGAATCGATGCGCATCGTGGCATTGCTCCTCGCCGCCGGCGCTGCTTGCGCACAATCCTCCAATCCCGAACAACTCTTCCACGATGCGGTCGCGGCACAGCAGCGCGGGGACGATGCGCTGGCGGTCCGCGATTACCAGGAGCTACTAAAACATTATCCGGACGCGCTCGAGGTGCGCGCCAATCTGGGAGCGGCGCTCGCCAAATTGAACCGCTTCGACGAAGCCATCGAACAATACCGCGCGGTCCTCGCCAAAAAAGACAATCCTGGTCTCCGGCTTAACCTGGCGCTGGCGTACTACAAGAAAGGCGCCTGGCGCGACGCAGCGCAGCAATTCGAAACGCTGCATGCGGCGCAACCGGATGACGACGCGCGTCGCCACCCTGCTGGCCGAATGCTACGCCAGCCTCGGCCAGGATGAAAAGGCGATTGCCATCCTCAAGCCCGTGGAAGCGGCGCACCCCGGCGATCTGGCAGTGGCCTGGCTGCTGGGGTCGGCGCTGATCCGGGCAGGCCACCGGCGCGAAGGACTGGACCGCGTCGACCGCGTGGCCCGCGAAGGCAACCGTCCCGAGGCTTACCTGCTGGCCGGCCGGACCGCTCTCCAGATGAACGAGTTCGAGCGCGCCCGCGATTATGCCGCCGCGGCCGCGCGCCTGAATCCGCGACTACCCGGCGCGGATACCTTGCTCGGCACCGTGCTGAGCTACCTGGGAGATACCGAGGGCGCGGCCGCCGCGCTGCGAAAGGCTGTGGAGGCCGACCCCAAAGACTTTGAGGCGCAGCTTGGCTTAGGCGCCGTTCTGCACACCGACCGCGATCTGGATGGGGCCCGTCAGCATTTGCAGCGCGCCTTGCAGCTCAGACCCGACTCCACGGTGGCGCGCTACGAATGGGCGCGCCTGGAGCGCGCCGAGGGACATACGGAAGCGGCGGTGCAGGACTTCGAAAAGGTGGTGCGACGCCGATCCCACCTGGGCTCAGCCGCACGTCGAACTGGCCGCGCTTTATTTTCGCTTAAACCGCCAGAAGGATGGCGAGAGAGAGCGCGCCATCTACGACCGCCTCACCGCGGAACAGCAGAAACCGTGATCCCGTTGGGCCAGTGTGCCCGCCGCGCGGCTACGGCTCCTACTTAGCCCCACTGCCGCTTCCACCCCGCGCCAGAGCTTCGTAACGCTCCAGGCTGGACTTCAGCGACGCCGCCAGCTCGGCGTTCCGCTGCGCGTTGGCCAGGTCGAGCGCCTTTCGCGCCGTGGCGATCGCCTCCGTGTAGCGGCCCGTCTCGGCATACATGGCCGCCAGCATATCCAGGACCGCCGGCTCCTGCATGTTGGTCAGCTTCGCTGCCTGCTCGAATTGAGTGGCGGCATCCGCGAACCGGCCTTTGGCGGCCAACACGCGCCCGAGGTTGTAGTGATATTCCGACCGACTGCGGCGCCAGTTCCACCGCTTTCTCCATATGCGGGATGGCTTCATCCAGCGCTCCGCCCCGAGCCAGCGCGGCCCCCAGGTTGTTCTGACCATCGGCGAATTTAGGTTCCAGCTCTACGCCTTTCCGCAGATGCTCCAGGGCTTCTTCGGTCCGGCCCTTCTCCGACAGAGCGCTGCCCAGATTGCAGTGCGCCCGGCCGTTGTCGGGATTCAGCTCCACCGCGCTTTTCAAATTGCGCCAGAGCTTCGTCGAGCTTGCCCTGTTGAGCCAGCACGCTGCCGAGATTGTTGTGCGCTTGAGAGCTCTGGTCGTTCAGTTCCAGCGATCTCCGGTACTCCGCCAACGCATCGTCCGGCTTTCCGGTCTCCGCCAGCGCGGCTCCCAGGTTGTTATGCGCACGCGGGCATCTTCGGGATTCAGCTCCACCGCTTTTCTCCAGGCCGGCAAAGCCTCGGCGAACTGATGCTTCTCCGAGAGGTCTGCCGCCACGTTGAACTCGCGGTAGAATTCCGTGGCCGGTGCATCGATCCGCTCCAGCCCGTCCGGCCCTATATTCATGAATTCGGGAATATTCACCGCGCGGTTGGCCGCCGTGGCGTTATCGATCGGAATCGCCGGGCTGCTGTTCCCGTCTTCGTCGATGTGCGTCAGATACAGCTTCGTGTAAGGCGTCGGCGTTTTAGAGGAAAACACCAGCCAGCGCCCGTTCGGCGAGAAGCTGTGCCAGGAGTTCATCGTTTTCTGATTGCTGCGCAGCGGCCGCGCTTCCCCGCCGCCTGAAGGAACGATGTAGAGCTTGCTATCCGGCCGCATCAGCAGCCCGTTCTTGTTTTGCACGAACACGATCCATTTGCCGTCGGGCGAAACTTTCGGGAAATTGTTGCTCATCCCGTTTTCCGAAGCGCCCACGATTCTTTCCGGCGTGCCGCCCTTGCCGTCATTGAACGGGATGCGATACAGGTCGTATTGGATCTGCGTTTCGTTGGGATCGTTGGCAAATCGCGAAGCCGGCACGCCCGGCGGATACGGGTCACGCGCTTTGGCGCGGCAGAACACGATGAAGCTTTGGTCCGGGCTCCAGAAAGCGCAGGTCTGTACATAATCGGGATCGTTGGCGCCTGGCAACTGGTTCAGTTTCTCGCGTCGCCTTGCTATACCACGCCAGTATGCCGCGTGTCGGAAAGAACACCTGGCCGAAGCCCCAAAAGTCGTACAGGCCTTGGTAGATGCGGTCGGTGACCCGCTGCCCCCGCGTGCCGGGCACTTCGATCGAAGTAATCACGTACTGGCCATCCGGAGAAACCTGCGACATAAAGCCGAACCGCTTGGGCGATCCCGTTTCGGTATAGGCGCTCCATCGGATCACGTAATCGTTGCTGATGGTGCTGATCTTTTTAATCGGGATCAGGCCGTAAAGCGCCTTATCGTTCTGCGGCCCGTCCACGTCGATGCCCAGCGTCTTTCCGTCGCGCGAGATGGAATGGCAGTTGGCGCAGGTGGGCAGGCCTTCCATCACCGTCTTGCTGCTCGCCTCGTTTACATAGCGGAGCCGCCACTTGATCTTCGGAAGCACCGAATCCGACAGCGGGTGGATGACGCCGCGTTCGCGGTCCGAGGGATCGGGCGGAATCAACGGCACGTCGCGATAGAAGACGGGAGCGCCCACCGGATCGAGCGATGTCTCGAAGTTCACTCGACGCGCTCGAAACCGGCTGCTTCAGGCGCTCATCCGCAAACCCCGTGATCACCAGGGTTGCCGGTTGCTTCTGGGAGCGCTTCTTGATCTTCGCCCACAGCGCCGGGTCCGGTTTCCAGGTGTGCTGGGCTGTCTGTTCCGCTGTGAGCGTGGGAACCACGTAGCCTACCAGCGTGGTATCGATCTCTCCTACCTGTACCTTCTCGCCCGCCGACTTCTCCTTGACTCGCCCTCCCCGCTCGCCGAAAAGCACTTCAATCCGCCACGCGATTGCCCCCGCGCCGGTTTCACGCCACAAGAACGTGGGCGGCGCATTATCCGGCGGAAAGATGGAGCCGGCCTCCGGGAAGTCGATGATGATCGACGCAGTCTGCTTTGGCGGATCTTGAGCCGCTCGCCCGCTCGCCGGCGCGACGACCCCGTACAGGAAGGCCACACCGGCAGAGAATCCAATGGCGCGAAGCAGTCTTATGCTCATTTCAACATCTATTTTATGCCCATTTTAGATCCGATTGTCGTGGTTCAATGAAAAGTTACATGTTCTCGCGGGGCAGGCCCGTGGCCCCGTGGCGGCCTTCAAACGCCGCCGTCCAATCTGCTCGCGTCTAAGCTGCCGGGTCATGCCTAAAACCGCTTTTGCAGACACCGCCGGCCGCTCGTCGAGCCCCTGCGGATCGAGATACAATCAGTCTATGGAAAAGGTTCGAGTCCCGTCGCTCGCGTTTCTCGCTGTGTTGTCCCTCATGCCCGTTCTGGCGCAAGAGGCAACTCCTCCGCCGGCCGGAAGCACGATTCGCGTCACCACCACGGAGGTTGCACTCGATCTGGTCGTGCGCGACAAAAAAGGCCGTCAGGTGAAGAATCTCAAGCCGGGCGATGTGGAGATTTACGAAGACGGCGTAAAGCAGCAGATTCTCAGCTTCCGCCAGGTCACGGGACGTGAAGAGGAGAGCCGCGAAGCAAGCCAACCGGGGCAGGAGACAACCAAGTCATTCAAGCCCCTCCGGGAAGTAAACACGGTCTGCATCATTTTCCATAACATCGATCCGGTGACCCGGCCGCATGCCATCGAAATTGTCAAGCAGTTCATCAGGAACAATCTGCCGCCGGAGACTTATATCGGAATCTTCAATCTCAACGAGAAGTTGATCCCGGTGCATGCGTTCACTAAGAACCGCGAGGAGTTGCTCGCCTCCAGTTTCAACGGGGGAGCGCTGGATTTCTCCAGGGCCTCGGAAGCTCTGCTCACCGCCAGTCCGAACATGGTAACCCTGAATAGCCAGGTGAATACCGCCGCCCACACGGCCACAGTGACGGAAGACATGACCGGGGGCGAGGTGAACACCACAGTGATCATGGGCGCGGATGTTTCCAACAGCACCGGGGCGAATCGCTTGCGCGGCGACCAAGTGCTGGAACGCAGCGATTTCGCCAATATTTCCGGCATGCACGAGACCGACCGGATCACCACCATGATTAACCAACTGGCTACGCTGCCGGGCAGGAAGACGGTTCTGCTGGTGAGCACCGGCCTGGTTACCACAGGCGATCCGGATTTATTCCAGAAGATATTGAACAATGCCAATAGCCACGGCATTACCTTTTATGCGCTCGATAGCACGGAAATGAGCCCGGATGCCGACACCGCCGACGCCGGCAGGCTGGCGACTAACCAGATGGCAAGCGTCAGCCAGCAACAGTCCAAGCTGAACAACAGCATCTCCGTCATGCGCCAGAACAGCCGGCAAGGGGACGACACCATCTCCGCCGTGCGGACCTCGGACACCGAATCCAGTCTGCGCGCGCTAGCCGAAGGCACAGGCGGATTTCTGATTGCCAACACCAACGATTTTCGTAAGCCGTTCCAGCAGTTGGTGGAGAACCTGGACGCGCACTATGAAGTTGTCTATCATCCCACGTCGTCCAAGTATGACGGGCGTCTGCGGAAGATCGAGGTGAAACTGGCGCGCAACGATTTGCAGGTGGAGAGCCGCACAGGTTATTTTGCCATGCCGGATCTAAAGGGCTCGAGCCCGCTGACGCCGGTGGAATTCACGGCTATGGCGGTACTGGCCGTCCAGCCCCGGCCGCACGCTTTCGATTTTCACGTGACGGCCTACCATTTCGAAAAAGACGGCACCAATCCAAGCACTACGCTGGCTTTCGAATTGCCCAGCGCGAAACTGGGCGCCGCCGCCGACCCGGTTCACAAGATTCACAAGTTTGAAGTCAGCTTGCTGGCGCTGGTCCGCGATGCCAACGGAGAAGTCGTCGATGACTATAGTCTCGACAAGCCTTACTACATCGCGGATGCCGGCCTGGCAGCGGCCCAAAAGGACGACCTGACCTACACGCATCCGCTGGATCTGCCGCCGGGCCGTTACACGGTGGATGCCGCCGTGATCGATCGCGAAAGCGGCCGGGCAACCACCGAAACCGCTGATTTCGAAGTCCCCGTGCCGCCCAAAGGTGTCGCGATCAGCAGCCTGGCGATGGTGGAGCACCTCGACCCGGCCGGCCCCCACCCGGACACTGCCGACCCGTTCACCTTCAACGGCAAGCACGTCATTCCTCTGGTGGAGGCTACGGTCCATCCCGCTTCCAAACGCTGGGTCTACTTTACGGTGTATCCCGACAAATCGAACCCGGAAAAGCCAAAAATCCGCATCGAATTCAAGAACGGCGGCCAGGTATTCGCGGATCAGACCGTGGCCCTTCCAGCGGCGGATGCGAGTGGCGCTATTCCCATGTTCGTGGCCGCCGCCGCCCGGCCGGGCAACTGTGAGTTGGAGGTCACGGCGATACAGGGCGGCGAATCGGCCGCCGAACATATCGCTTACCTGGCGGCCGCTCAGTAGGCGTGTCCGCTCTCGTCCGCTTTTCGGACGATTAGGTGTGATAGACTTGGGTTCTTCAATATGTCCAGAATCGTTTTCACCCTCGCATTGGCCGCGTCCGGGCTTCTGGCACAAGCTCCCACGCCGGGTCCTCTCGTACAACTCTATCCGGTAGCGCTCGACGACAGCGGCCAGCCGGTCACCAACCTGACCGCCGACGATTTCAAGATCGTCGATCAAAACAAACCGCAAACGATTCTCATGTTTCACAAGCCCGGCAACGAGCCCTTTGCTCCGCTCGATCTGCTGGAGTTCTCCAACCGGACCTCCGGAGTGACGCCGCACAACACGGTCATCCTCTTCGACATGATCAATCTGGTGGACGCCGACCGCCTGGAAAACTGGAAAGCCCTGGACAAAGCGCTTCCCCAGCTCGATTCCGGCCAGAACCTGTATTTTTATGTGCTCAACCTGGAGGGCGTACTGATCCCGATTCATCCCTTAGGTCCTCCGGCGGCCGACGATAAGACGTGGCCTCAGGGCGTGGTCAAGGCATTCGACAAGGTCATGAAAGCCTCCAGCCACGGCCGTCCCGTCCAGGTCGGCGCGGAAGAACAGGTAAAGAAGACCTTCAAGGCATTCGAGGATATCGGCAACCAACTGGCGGCGTTTCCGGGGCGCAGGGACATCATCTGGGTTTCCAACGGACTCACCACGGTGCCGGACCCCATGCTTCCCAATTGCAACGGCGATTGGGTTGAGTGCGCGCTCTATGTGCCGCACCTGGGCTATACGCTGGCGAAGGACCGCGTCGCGGTGGACCCCTATGAGTTCATCGGCGATATCAGTCCGGACGTGAATTACAACTTTGACCAAATGGCCCTGCTGACCGGCGGCCACTTCTATTCCCGGCAAGACATTCAAACCGTGCTAAAAAACATCGCTCAGAATGCCCCGGGCAGTTATTACATCGCCTACGATCCGGGACCGGAAAACTGGAACAAGAAGTGGCACCGCATCCATGTCACCTGCGAGCGCAAGGGCGTGAAGCTGCAGGTCAGGGAACGCTACTACGCGGTGCCGGATTCGCGGTCCGCCGCGGATAGAATGAAGGCCGCGTTGGTGGAAGCTTTTCAGAGTCCCACCGACCTCGCCGAAATCGGCCTGCGCGCGAAAATCGTGCCCCTGCAGGGAAAGATGGGCGTGCACCTGGATATTCGCGTCGATGCATCGGATCTCCTGCTGCGCCAGCAGGGCGGCAAGTATTCGGGCGCGCTATATCTCTTGATATCCGATCGCGGCAGCTCTGGCCCGCTCGGCGATCCGGCCATATTGAACCTGGCACCCGGTTTGACGGCGGAGCAGTACAAGATAGCGATGAAGGAGGGTCTCCCCATCGAGCAAGACCATCCTACCAGCGACGCCGTACAGCGGGTCCGCCTGATTGTTCTCGATCAGAACACCGATCAGGTCGGTTCTCTGACCTTTCCGGTGAAGTGAGTAGCAGCCCGCACTCGCGCTGTTGACCAACGGCTCATTAACCTCGTGACGCCTTCGGGCACCCTGATTCATGCAGGGTCGAGCGCCCTGAAGACCCACCGCAAGACTAGACCCGGAGAGTGCCGGCCCGCTTCCGAGTCCGCCCGCAGGCCGTCTGGCGCGAAAATTTACTGCACCAACTGGAAGGTGGTGCAATCCCACGAGCAAAAGACGGCTGGGCAGCGCATATAAGAAGTGGATACAAGTAAGGAAGAGAGCGAAGCCTCGGGCCGATGCTGACCGTTTTGTACGGGGAATCACGGGGACGAACGCCAGAGGACCTGGGGACGGCACACGAAGCTTCTTAAGAATATGAGACTTGCCGATTTTGCTGCGTTCTTGGCAAGTCGAAAGAGATGCTTGCCGGCGCGGAGGGCTTCCGGGCGCAAAGATTCGAGCTCACGGGATCACAACGATGTTGGCCGATGTAACACTGACCGCGCCGCAGATTCCAAAAATGGAAATCCAGGATTGGGGTCGCTATGTTTCGGCGTAGCGCTTCCAAAATCCATTGGGAGTCTGCTGAAAGGCAGTCCCTAAATCCGTAATTCAGGATCTCAGAGTCTCAAAAAGCACGGTGCGAGAATCGCCGTAAGGCCGAACATTTTCAACGTCGTAAAATCGGTGGCGAAGGCCTGAAAGTCCTTGACTTGGCTGTGTAATGCATTTATGTTATTTACAACGCGTGAATTTTGGCCCGATGGCGCGGTTGTGCGCCTTCGGGAGACTTTGGTTGGTAACAAAAAATATAAGAAGGGGTCAAATGAAGAATCCACGACGATTGTTTTGGATATTAGGGCTGGTGATCGCAATCGCTGCGTTCTCTCAATTGCCTGCGTTCGCCCAGATGGCGAGCGGTTCGATCGGTGCCACCGTCACCGATTCGACAGGCGCAGTGATTCCGCATGCGAAAGCCGTCCTGAAAAACGAGGCTACCGGCGCACTTCGCGACACAGTCACGAACAGCTCCGGATACTTTGATTTTCCGTCGATCTTGCCGGCGACCTACACAGTCACGATCACCGCGCCAGGTCTGCAGACTTTCGAAGAGACGGGCATCGTCCTGACGCAAGGCGCGACTCTGCGTCTCCCGACGGTTGTTCTTCGAGTCGAAACCACAAAGCTGGAAGTGGAAGTGGTCGCCGGCAGCGACGTAGCGGTGCCGACCGACTCCGGACAGGCCAGCGAGACGCTTAACAAGACCATGATCGAGGACATCTCCCTCAACGGCCGCGATGCCGCAGAGTTGATTAAGATCATGCCTGGCGTGGCGATGAATAACGGTCTCTCCCAGAGCATGTGGGGCGAGGGAGCGGTGCCGACACAGAGCAATAACGGCCCTATCGGCAAGTTCTCGGTTCAAGGCAGCGGCGTGAATGGCGCCATGACCATGACGTCCGACGGCGCCAACCTGCTCGACCCGGGCAACCAGGGGACGCAGACTGCCAACATTAATCAGAACCAGGTGCAAGAGGTTACGGTTTTGACCAATGCGTATGGCGCAGAATTTGCCAAAGGTCCGGTCACCTTCCAGGCGATCGGCAAGAGCGGCAGCGCGCAGTTCCATGGACAAGGCTACTTCTACGCACGCAACGGCGTGTTTAACAGCAACGGCTGGTACAACGACAGGCAAGGCGTGCAGGCGCCGGCGAACAGTTTCTACTATCCCGGCGGCGACTTTGGCGGCCCGGTGCTAATTCCGGGTACTCACTTCAACAGGAACCGCGACAAGCTGTTCTTTTATGCCGCGTATGAATACATGGACCAGAAGCCGGCGGGCTATTTGGACAGTTTCTTCGTGCCCACCGCGCCGATGCTGCAAGGGAATTTCACTCCGGCTTATCTCACCTCCTTGGGAACGACCTTCAACTCGGCAATGTACGAAGACGCTTACAACCTGAATTCGACCCTCTTTCCGGGTGGGCAGATTCCGGCGAGCCAGATCGATCCGAATTCGGCGAAAATGTTGGGCCTGATGCCTCAGCCGAACCTTCCGGTTAATCCGGTGACGAGCCCGGTAGGCGCCGACTATCAGACGTTTATCAGCCCGCCGGTGAATCGCTGGGAGCTCCGCCTGCGCGGCGACTACAACATCAGCGACAGCACCAAGTTGTTCTTCTCGTGGAACCACCAGCTTGAACACGACCAGAACCCGATCAGCATATGGTGGCAACTCGATGGGTCTTTACCCTATCCGACAACTCAAAATGCCAACCAGGATTCCAATGTTTACAGCGCGAACCTGGTGCATGTGTTCAGCCCCACGCTGACCAACGAGTTCATCTTTGCCGACGCCACCTTCCTGAACCCGATCATCATGGGCAACCCCAGTGTGGTGAACCCCAGCACGCTCGGAATCAACATGACCGGCATCTTCAAGAATCCCTACACGCCAATGATGCCGAATACCTTCGGCTATGGCAGCCAAGCCAACGGCATCGTCGGTTTCGGCACCTATCAGTACGGTGAGCCATTCACTTCCGGCGGCGCCAACTCCTTCGGCAAGCTGTCGCAGACGCCGCAGATCAGCGACAACGTGACCAAGATCTGGGGCGCTCACACCATCAAGGTAGGCGTTTACTGGGATTACGCCCGCAATTACCAGACCAGCGGAAGTCTGAGCAGCGGGACCAACGGCTCTATCAATTTCGATCCTTGGGGCATCTCAACCATCAGCGCCGGTAACTACCTGGCCGACTACGTCGCTGGCCGCGTCGACGGCTTCGCCCAAGACAACGCCGAAGCGGTGCAGGACATGAAGTACCACCAAGTCTCGTTCTTCATCAACGACCAGTGGAAGGCGGGCCGCAAGCTCACGCTGACCGGTGGTCTGAGATTCGAGCACATGGGCAATTGGGTCCCGAGCGACGCGTTCGGCCTGTCCGTCTGGGATCCCGCCACCTATAACAACACTTCGGCGGCAGGCGCCTGGACCGGGCTGCAATGGCACAGCATCGATTCTTCCATCCCGTTGTCGGGCTTCCCCAGCAAGTCGTTGTTCCTTGAGCCGCGCTTCGGCTTCGCGTACGACATATTCGGCAATGGCAAGACCGTACTCCGCGGCGGCGCCGGACTGTTCCGGTTCCAGATTGCTTACAATAATGCCAGCGCCGGCTACAACCAGCCGCTCGGCCTCGAGAGTGTAGGTGACAGTAACCAGTGCTGCATCGGCTACAATTCGTTCCCGCAGTACAGTAATGCGCTGGGTCTCCCCGGCCTGGGTTCATCCGCGAGTGCGCTCACAATGGGTGACTCAGAGGACACCCAACAGTTGGACCTATAACATTACGATTTCGCAGCGCTTACCTTGGCGGTCGGTTGCGGAATTCCAGTATGCAGGCAGCAAGTCTTACGATCTGCTGAGCAGTGGCGGCGGCCAAAATCCGGGCAGCGTCGACCAGGTCCCGCTGGGTGGATTCTTCGGGGTCGATCCGATAACCGGCGTGAACCAGTACAATCCTGGCACGCTGATTCCCAGTAACTATGCGAACCTGAACGACTACCTCCCGTATCACAACTACACGGGTATGAACTTAGTCGGCCACCTCAGCTACTCCAACTACAATGCGTTTATTGCGACGTGGCAGAAGCAATCGGGCCGGCTCACCTTCACCGGCAACTACACGTTCAGCAAAAACCTGGGCTGCCGCGACAATCAGAGCAGCAACAACGGCAGCGACGGCAGTTCCATGTATCCATACAACTGCGCCGAGAACTACGGCGTGTTGTCTTTCGACCGCTCGCAGATCTTCAACGCGGCGTACGTGATCAACCTGCCCAGTCCCGTGAAAGGCAACAAATTTACGGGCGGGGTGGTAAACGGCTGGGTTCTTTCGGGAATCACACAGATACAGAGCGGGCCTCCGCTTCAGCCGAATACCGGCGGATCCCTCAACGTCTCTTGGCCGGCCTCCATGCAGCCGACGGACTACCTGGGCACGAACGCGTTTATTACCACTAGTCCCCTGCTGACTTGCGACCCACGCAAGGGGTTGACGGGAAACCAGTACTTCAACCCGAGCTGTTTCACGGCTCCCTCGGGCGGACAGAACGGGGACCTTATCTGGCCGTACATCAAGGGACCCTCTTTCGTCAACAGCGACCTTGCGATTTACAAGGACTTCCTCTTCAAAGAGCACCAGAAGGTTGAGTTGCGTTTCTCGGCGTTCAACTTCCTGAACCATGCGCTTTGGCAATTCAACCAAGGCGGCGCTTCGGACGTCAACCTCAACTTCTCGCTGCCTAGCTCCTCATCCTGCGGCAACCAAGTCGCACCATGCGGCTTGAGCCCGACCAACATCAACGCGACCACGACCGGTGCCCCGTTGTACAAGAACGAGAACCCACGCGTGATCGAATTCGCTTTCAAGTACATGTTCTAAGCTTCGTTCGCGAGGCTGGAATATCAACCCAAAGGGGGGCGGCTCTGCCGCTCCCCTTTTTTTGTGGTGTAGAGAGGAAATTGCGGGCCGGCACGGAGACCGGCGGCAAGACTGCCGGCACCCGTAGCGCCGTGTCTCTTTGCCGCCGGTGCCTTTTGCGCTTGTGTGTTTGACGCGCGCTTGGACCGCGGCCACTGTTCAGGATAGCGTGGACGGCGGACGATAGAGCCCGGTGTTGTAGAGTTCCCAATAAGAGAAGTTTGAGGCTCCGATGGAGGTTCTCCGGCGTCACCTCGCGGACGCGGGGATCGCCGAGAATTGTCGCAGCGTTATCCAACAGAAGCGCCGCATGGATCGAATTGACGAGGCGAGAAGTGCGGCGCCGATGACCGCGGCCAGCGGCAACGCACGGTTCGTCGCCGGCCGAGCCGCCATCGAAAGCGCCCCGGTTCCGGCGTTGGGGCCCGGCGCCTCACGGTTTCCCGGCATCGCCATGCGTGTCCGTGTTCGACGCGGCGGAAAGGGCATGCTCCAGCTCTGCCGTGTCGTTTTGCCGGCTTTATCTCGACGCGCCGCGGACCGAGCCAATCCGCGGGGAGGAGCGGTTTTCAGCGCGGCAGCAGGGCACGGAGTCGGTTGGAGCGAGCGAATTCGAACGATGCCCTGCCCGGTTCGCCGGCCTTTTCCAATTCGCTGCCCATAGTCGCGTGAACCGCTGCGAAAGTGCCGATCAATCGCGGATTGTCGATCCCGGCGAAGTCCTCCGGCTCGGATCGTAGGAATTGTTCCCAGATGCGCACCGCTCCGCGCCAGTCCTGCTTGTCGACAGCGGCGTCATGCCGCGGCTTCCAATAGTAGGAAAACGGGGCCCAATAATAAGAGCTTGGAATCAGCACTCGTGACATGGGCAACGGGAGCGATGTCCAAAGGAATACCAGCAGCAGCGCGAATGCAAGTGTGAGCGCCTTGGTGAATTGGTGCGACGAAATCCACCCCAGGCCTTGCACCACCGCGGCGGCGCCGAATGGGATGAGAACGGCAAAATAAGGCGCGCGGTATCGGTCCGTTGGGAAGCTGACCAGCAGCACAAGAATGCCGTTCGCGGCCAATAGGTACAGGGGCGCAAGCCGCTTCCACTGTTTAATGGAAAGCGCCAGTCCGACCAGGAGCAGCGGCGAGATGAGCGTATTGGTGACCGGCGCATAACGAAGCACCGAAGAGTAGATACGGGAAAAATAGAAGTTGACGTTGTCCCCCTCTTCGTACCAGTTCCAGGTATTTTGAAATTTCAGCAGGACTAGTTCCACCAGGCTGGCCGGCGTGTGCTCTCGCAGCGTGGCGAGCAACGCTGGAATCGCCTTCGCGTCGCTGGCGCCCAGAACGCGCAGATGGTCGGGGAATACCGGCAATACAGGTCCCATTCGCGGATCCTCGGAGGGCGTGTTGAAGCGGACGAACGTCCAGACGCTGGCGCCGTTCCAGCCTAGTGGTGGAGCGCCAACGGCTACGTTGCGGGCGACGATCGGAGAAACCGCCAGTGCGGCGCCGCAGACTATCGCCGCCGCCGGACGTAGCACGGCGCGCGGGGATGCGCGAAATCTTAGCCAGAGAAGCCCCAGGCAGCCGGCGAGGAAAACGCTGAACGTAATCTGGCAGGCCATCGCGATCCCGACTGCGGCGCCGGTGATCCACCAGCGGCGCCACGAACCACCGGCCAGCGCCCACTCCAGGGCCACAACCACAGTCGCGGCCAGGAACGCCGTCAGCGCGGTTCGCAGGAGCGTGAGCTCGTCGATAAAGAGCGGCGAGTAGAACAGGATGAGCGCACCGGAGAGGGCCGCGACCAACTCGCCGAAATACCGCCGGGCTAGGAGGTAGACCAGCAGATTAGTCGCGACACCCAGCATCATCTGCCATACGAAGACGGCGGTGACCGACGGGCCCGCCAGCCAGTACGTGAGCGCAATCAGATAAACATAAAGCGGCTCCTGGTAGTATTCCTTGCCGTGAGTCCAACGGTCCCACAGCGCGCGGTAAAGCGCGCCGGTATCCCCATGGGGCACGCCGGCGGCTTCGTATTGCGCAATCTGTTCGGGATGAGCGCGGAAATGCGCTTCAGCCGGAGCCACCTGCCATGAGAAGAACGGATGCAGCGGCTGCCTGCCCAGCGGATCGTGATAGACGATCACTTTGGCCCAGTGGTCAAAAAAACTCATATCGGTTTCAGACCACAGATGTCCGTAAAGAAGAGGGCCGTCTCTGGCTTCTAAATAGTAGCCGGCGCGGATCAGGACAGATAGCGCCAGCAGCAGAATGATCACCAGTTTCCGATGGGCTGCCAGCCGCTGCGTGATCCTTTCGAGCATCGGGCGGGCAACCGCGATCGAGGGAGGCGCTGTGGGGCCGCGCCGGCGGGCTCTCCTGCTGGGTCGCATACGGGGAATCTGCTCGATGGTAGCATCTGGCGGGAGAAATCCTTGGCTGGTTGCATTGCAACGGCCGCATCAGAGCGACCGCCCGATCTCACCTTCAGGCGCCAGGTTACCGGCTGATTTGCCTGTAGCTTGCCAACCGGGCGCGCAAGGTCTGGACCAGTTCCTCATCGTGGCCGGCAGCGAGGGCCAGATCGAGCGCCTGGCGCCCGGCCTGGATCGCATCGTCGGAGTGGCCCATCTGGTTGTAGACGGTGCCCAGCATGTCGTAGCATCGCCAGTCCCGGCCGCCGCTGATCTCGATGGATTTCTGCAACTGCGAAATGGCATCGGGGAAGCGTCCCGCCTGCGCCAGCACGTTGGCGAGGCCGAACCGAAACTCGATCGAATCCGGGGCCAGCGCCACAGCCTGCTCCATGTGTGTGGAGGCTTCGGCGGTCTGGCCAGTCTTCAGAAGCGCCGACGCAAGCTTATAGTGCACAGCCGCCGACGCGGGCTTCAAGGCGACAGCCTTCTGAAGATGTTCGAGTCCCTCGGCGGTTTCGCCCTTCTCCGCTAACATCGCGCCCAAGTCGGCTTGCACTCCGGCGTTTGAAGCATCCAATGCCAGGGATTTCCGGTAATTGGCGATGGCTTCGTCCGGCTTGCCATTCTGCGCCAGCGCCAGCGCGAAATCGGCGAAGACGATCGGATCGTCCGGACTGAGAGCGCAAGCCGTTCGGTATTCCGCCATTGCCTCGCTCATGCGGCCGGTCTGGCCCAACGAATAGCCCAGGTTGAGGTGCGCCTTGCTATCGCTCGGATCTACCTCCAGAGCATGGCGCAACACGGTGACAGCCTCGGCATACTGGCCCTTAGTCATCAGCTCGATGCCCGTAGTCTCTATCTTGTAGAACTGGGTTGCCACGGGGTCGATCTTCTCCAGGCCTCCCTTCGGGATGTTGGCGAACTCCGGCAAGTTCACTGCGCGGTTCGCCGCCGTGGGATTATCGACCAGAATAGGCGGCGTATCGTTTCCGTTCGCGTCCACGTGCGTCAAATACATTTGCGTGTAAGGCGAACGGCTCTTGGAGGAGAAGGCCAGCCAGCGGCCGTTAGGCGAGAAGGTGTGCCACGAGTTCATCAGGCGCGTGTTGCACTTCATGAGCCGGGCTTGGCCGCCCTGGAAAGGCACGATGTAGAGTTTGCCGTCCGGCCGCATGACCATTCCGTTGCGGGCTTCGACAAACACGATCCAGCGGCCATCCGGCGACACTTTCGCAAAGCTGTTGCTCATTCCGTTGGCGGAGGCGCCGCGTACAGGCTCCGCCTGGCCGCCCCTGCCTTGATTGAACGGAATCCTGTAAAGGTCATATTGGATCTGGGTTTCCCTCGGGTCGTTGGCGTAGAGGGCCAGCTCGGCTCCCGGCGCATAGGGAGTTTTGGCTTCGGCCCTTTGGAATACGATGTACTTCCCGTCGGGGCTCCAAACCCCACCGGTCTGCACGTAACGCGGGTCATTGGCTCCCGGTAGCGGCTCCAAACGTTTGGTGACGCGATCATACCAGGCCAAAATGCCGCGCGTCGGATAGAACACCTGCAGGAATCGGTAGTCCAGGAAGTTGGCGACGTAATACTTGTCCTCCAGCGTGCGCCCGCCCGCGCGTTGAGCGGCGTTGGGATCGTCAATCGTCGACACGACATATCGCCCGTCCGGCGAGATCCGCGACATGAATGCGGCCCTCAGCCGGGGGATCTTGGGATCGCGGACGGTGGGCCATTTAATCACGTCCTGGGTGCGAATCGCGGTTTGGGGAGCCACTGGGATCAGCGCGTACAGCGCGCGATCGTTCTGCGGTCCGTCCACGTCGAGGCCCAGCGTCTTGCCGTCGGCGGAGAAGGAATGGCAGTTGGCGCAGGTCGAGATCCTCTGCATGACCACCCGGCTGGTCGGCTCGTCGAGATAGCGCAGTCTCCACTTGATCAGTCCCACCGCCTCGGGCGCCAGTGGGCTGATCACGCCTTTACTGCCCTGGCTGGGCATCAGCGGCACGTCGCGATAGAAGATCGGAGCCCCGACCGGGTCTCGGGATGTCTCGATTCTCACCTTGCCGCTGGAGACCGGCTGTTTCAAATCCGCGTCGCGGAACCCGGTGATGACCATGACTGCGGGCGATTCCACAGAATGCTTCTTGATCGCGGCCCACGTCCCGGCATCCGGAATCCAAGTATGCGCGGCCGCCTGCTCCGGGGTCAGCTTGGGAAGTTCGTTGTTGCTGGAAACGGCTTCGGGATCGATTTCGCCGATGCGCATCGGCTCGCCGGCCGATTTCGCGTGGATTCCGGCAGCATAATCCGCAAAGGTGATATCGATGCTCCACGCAGTGGCATCGGCCGCGGCGTCGCGCCAAAGAAAAGTGGGCGGCGTGATTTCGGGCGGAAAGACGGAGCCGTCGGCCGGATAATCGACGGTGATGGCCGCCGGCGGGCTGGATAATTGCTCCGCTCCGAATGCCCGCAGTAGAAGGAGTGAACCCGCGCCGGCAACTGCGGCGATAAGAAGACAGGTGGCAGATAGCGACACGGCCTTCCGGGCCGAAACCATGAGGTCCAGGAATTCCATTTTGAGACCCAGTTTTCACTCATTATACACCCAGGCCGCCCGTCTGCGAGCTTCTTTTCGTCCGCTTGGCCGCCTCTTTTAACAGGCTCGCGGCCCAGTAGAAGGCGCGTTAGATTTCGTACGTTTTACTTTGAGCTCCGACCGTCATTCAGCGGTTACTTCGGTAAGCGGCCCAGAGTACGGCCAGGCACATTGTCCGCTGCAGCAGTGTACACTGAAGAGAATCAGGGCTCCAATATGGGAATCTTGCTCCAAACACCCGTTTCGTTCCGTCCGCGCAAGTCCAGCGCGGGGGCACCGGCAGAAAACCGCCCCCCAGTGGAAGCCAAACGAAAGTGCGCCGGCGCGACGCGTGCCCGCCGATGAGCGCAAGGGCGTCACTGGGTGCGCCGGGATCGGCCAAGGGAACAAACCGCGGCGGGCGCCACAGACTTACACGATTGTTATTCAATTGGAAGGTTCTCTTCATCTGTTTGCAGTTGTCCGCGCTGGGAAGTGTGACCCTGGGACCGATCACCTTCGAGGAGATCGCCGGCCGGGCGGGAGTCCACTTCAAAGTCGACAGCTCGCCGACCCCCTTGCGGCACCAACCGGAAACAATGCCCGGCGGCGTGGCCCTGTTCGACTACGACGGAGACGGCTATCTCGATATCTACTTCGTCAACGGCGCCGGCATGCCTTCTCTGGTCAAGCAAGGTCCGCAGTATAAGAACCGGCTATACCACAACAACCACGATTTGACGTTCACCGATGTTACCGACAAAGCCGGATTGGGTGGCGCCGGATATGGTATCGGAGTGGCTGTGGGCGACTACGACAATGACGGACGGCCGGACCTTTTCGTGGCCAACGTCAATGGAAACCAGTTGTTCCACAACAATGGGGATGGGACGTTCACCGATGTGACGAAGAAGGCCGGCTTGGCGGGCGGCTTCTACAAGGGCAAAAGGATGTGGGCGATAGGCGCCGCGTGGCTGGACTATAACAACGACGGCTTGCTTGACCTGTTCGTGTCGAATTACTGCCGGTGGGACCCGGACACCGAAAAGGCGTGCTTCGCCAATGGCCAGAATGGCCCGCGAATCATCTGCGACCCGCGTTACTGCGACCCGCTTCCCCACTCGCTTTACCGCAACAACGGCGACGGAACCTTCACCGATGTCTCAGTCGAAACGGGTATCGCGGGACACCTCGGGCGCGGTATGGGAGTGGCGGTTGCCGATTACGATGGCGATGGCTACCCGGATATCTTTGTAGCCAATGATAATGCCGCCAATCAACTCTTCCACAACATACACGGTAAGCGCTTCGAGGAGATAGGCGTGGAAGCGGGAGTCGCACTGGGGGAGGATGGCAATGTCCTCTCGGGCATGGGCGCGGATTTCCGGGATACGCGCAACAAAGGGCTTCCCGATATCTGGATGACTGCCATCGAAAAGCAGACGTTCCCCCTTTACCTGAACATGGGACAGGGATATTTCGTCGTCAAGACGGCCGCAGCGGGACTGGGGATGGATACCTTCAACATGTCCGGTTGGGGAAACGGAATCGTGGATCTGGATAACGATGGCTGGAAGGATCTGTTTGTGGCGCGCGCCAACGTAGACGAGAACGTGCACGTTTTCTCGCCGCGGACGTTCGAGGAAACCAATGCTGTGTTTCGCAATCTGGGAAACGGCAAGTTTAAGAACGTGAGCACCACGGCCGGGCCCGATTTCCAGATTCCCGGCGCGCACCGCGGGGTGGCCTTCGGCGATCTGGACAATGACGGCCGCGTGGATGTGGTGGTGTCGGTGCTGAATGGCCAAGCCAAGATTTTTCACAACACCACACAGAACGGCAATCACTGGATACTGCTGAAGCTTTCCGGCACCGAGAGCAACCGCATGGCGATCGGCGCCAAAATCCGGGTGACAACCGCGGACGGTTTGATGCAGTATAACCACGTCACCACCAGCGTGGGGTATGCGTCTTCGAGCGATCCGCGCGTGCACTTCGGGCTCGGCGCCAACGCCGTGGCTAAGGAGATACAAATCACCTGGCCGAGCGGGATTCAGCAGGTGCTGCGCCATGTAGCGGCGGACCGCGTGGTCACGATCGTCGAGCCTTACAGCGGAAAGACCGGATCGTCGGGGAAGCGCCCCTGAAAGTTCGGGACAGGGTGCGCCTTGTTTTCGAGCACGATCGGTGAGCCGCAGATCCGTGCCGACAGGCGTGGACTCAGGCACACGGCGAACTGTGTATGTGCGTTATTCTGATCGATATGGATTGTCGCCGCCTGATTGCGCCAGCGGCCAGCGACAGCAATCGCCCACGGGAAGCGCAGGTGAAACTTCCATTGCCAACTTTGCGACGCAACCGATGGCGGTTCCTGGTGCGCCAAGGGCTCAGCCTGAAGGGTGGCCTGGTGTGTCTGCTGCTCCTGTTGGCGGCGGGCGCGGGTTGGTTGCTGCGCGCCACGGAAGGGTCGGCATCCGCGATCCGGTTCGAGTTCAAGCCTATCGCATTCCAGCTCGAGCATGGCGAGGTCAGCGCGCGCCATGTGCCCGCCACTATGGCCGGAGGCCTGGCGGTGTTCGATTACAATCGCGACGGACGTCCCGACATCTTCTTCACCAATGGCGCCAATCTGGCCACGTTGAAGAAAGACGACCCGAAATACCGCAACCGCCTGTTTCGTAACGATGGCAACGGCGTATTTACGGATGTCACTGATTCCGCGGGCCTCGCCGGCACGGGCTTCGATAGCGGCGTGGCTGTGGGCGATTATGATAACGACGGCTATCCCGATTTGTTTGTGGCAGGCGTTCACCACAATACGCTTTATCACAACAACGGCGATGGCACGTTCACCGATGTCACAGAGAAGGCCGGTATTTCCAATCTCCCCGACCCCGAATACGGACCGATGTGGGGGATTGCGGCGGTCTGGGTGGATGTGAACAACGATGGCCTGCTCGACCTGTTCGTGGTCAACTACCTGAAATGGGACTACGCGACCGAGCCCCTCTGCGAGTACAAGGGAGTGGCGGACTATTGCTCGCCGCGGTCTTATAAGGGCCTGCCCAACCAGTTGTATCTGAACAAGGGCAACGGCAGGTTCGAGGACGTGTCGGAGCAATGGGGCATTCGCGCTCACGTGGGGAAAGGCATGGGCGGGGGCATGGCCGACTACGATCTGGATGGCCGTCCCGATATTTTCGTCACCAACGACGGCTCTTACAATTTCCTGTTTCACAATCTGGGCAACAAGTTCGAGGAAGTCGCGTTTCAGAAGGGCGTGGCGTTGCCCGAAGACGGCGGCTTCATATCGGGGATGGGACTGGATTTTCGCGATTTCAACAACGACGGATATCCTGACCTGGTCACCGCGGCGCTGGAACGCCAGACTTTCCCATTGTGGAAGAACGTGGCTGGGAAAGGCTTCGAGGAAGTGACCACGCCCAGCGGCATGCGCACGCTGTGCCTGCGGATGGCGGGTTTCGGCGTAGGCCTCTTCGATTTCGACAACGACGGATGGAAAGATTTGTTCGTCAGCCGCGGAGACGTGTTGTCGCGCCCGATGCCGAACACCACGGTAGAGCAGTACAACACCGTGTTTCGGAACCTTGGCGCTGCCGGCGGCGCCAACGGCCGCTGGGAGGCGCTTACCGCCGAAGCAGGATTGGATGCGGCGCCGGCGGCGCGCCATCGCGGCCTGGCGTTCGGCGACCTGGACGGGGATGGCAGGATCGATGTCGTGACCTCGGCGCTGGCGCACCCGGCCGAAATCTGGATGAATCGCAGTCCGGGCGCAGGACACTGGCTGGACATCGCGCTCGAAGGAACCAAGAGCAACCGCGACGGCATCGGCACGCGGATTCAGGTCATTACCAAGAGCGGCTCGCAGTACAACCACATGACCACCAGCGTGGGCTACGCTTCGTCGAGTTGCGGGCCGGTGCACTTCGGATTGGGCGCAAACGAAATGGCCGGGTCGGTGGTCATCCGTTGGCCGTCGGGAATCGTCCAGACATTGCAAAACGTGCGCAGCAATCAGGTGTTACACGTGAAGGAGACCCCGTAGCGATGCATTTTGTGTGGGGCGGGCCCCGAGTCCTGTGGCGAGCGGCCGCGATTCTCTCCCTGGCTGCGCTTCTGGGTCCGGTTGCCGCCGCCGATCAGAAGGCGCCGCAGACCGCCGCTGGCGCGTTCGACCGGCTGTCGAAGGCGGCCACTGAGGCGCGCACCGAAAACCGGGACGGCGACGCCATCGGACTGTACCGCCAGGCGATCGAGCTGCGCCCTTCGTGGGCGGAAGGCTGGTGGTTCCTCGGCGAGTTGCTCTATGACCAGAATAAGTATCCTGAAGCGCGGGACTCTTTGCGCCGGCTGATAGACCTGGATCATACGTCGGGCCCGGGCTTTGCGCTGCTGGGCCTCTGTGAGTTTGAAACGAAGGAGTACTCGAGCGCGCTTAGTCACATCCTTGAGGCACGCCGCTTAGGTTTGGGCGACGACCCGCAAGTCAGGCGGGTAGTCTTGTTTCACGAGATGTTGCTGCTCACGAGACGCCGGGAATATGAGTCCGCCATGCAGGTTCTGCTGGATGTCGTTAAGGATGGCGGTACCGGCCCGACCGTAATTGAGGCCGCTGGGATCGCCGGCCTGCGCCGGCCTATCTTTCCCGAAGAGCTGCAGCCAGGCGACAAGGACCTGATTGAGAAGGCCGGGCGAGCGGTCTATGCGATGGCCGAGAGGGATCGCGCGGCGGCTGAAAAGTACTTCGCGGAGCTGCTGGCCGCCTATCCCAAGGCGCCCAACGTCCACTATCTGTATGGATCGTTCCTGGCGGCGACGGATGAGGATGCGGCTCTGCGCGAATATCAGAAAGAACTGGAGCTGAACCCGAAACACACGGAGGCTCTGGCGACCGTTGCCTTGGAGTATGAGGCGCGCGGCGATTTAGCTACAGCCATCTCATACGCGCGGCGCGCGGCCGTGGCGGATCCTCAGTTCTTCGGGGCCCACGCTGTGCTGGGCAAGCTGCTGACTAGTACTGGTGAAGTGGAACAGGGGATTAAGGAGCTCGAGATCGCCCGGCAAGAGGCGCCGGACAGTCCGCAAGTGCACTTCACTTTGGCAACAGCTTACACCATGGCGGGCAGAACGGCCGACGCAGCCCGAGAGCGAGCCGAATTCACCCGCCTGAAAAAACTGTCCGATGAGATAGGCCGGTGACCACGTCGACTTACGGTCCGCTGCAGCGGCGCCGAATTCTCGCAGGCATCGCGGCCCGGCGAGGCAGTTCCAAAAGCAAGTGCGCGCCACTCTGCCTCATCATAGGCCTCCTCGCCTCCGCTCTTTGCGCGCAGCAGCCTGCCGCAAGTTCCGAAGAGCTTCTCCAACATGCCATTACCCTGCACCAGTCAGGCGATCTGGATGGCGCGATTCGCGCGTACCGCGAATACCTCGCCGCCGAGCCCGATTCCGTGCAGGCGCGTTCCAATCTCGGCGCCGCGCTGGCCCGCACAGGCCGCTACGACGAGGCCATCACGGAATACGACCGCGCCCTTCTCAAGAGCCCGGACAACCCCGCGCTGCTGCTGAATCTGGGTCTAGCCTATTACAAAACGGGGCGCCTCGCCGAAGCCGCCGCCCGTTTCGAGCGGGCCGTCTCGGTCGCGCCTCAGTTCAAAGAGCAGGTTACACTGCTTCTCGCCAGTTGTTATAACACCCTCGGAAGATATAAGGAAGCTGTAGCCCTGCTGGCCCCGCTCGAGGCAGGCAAGGCCGGCGATCCGGGATTCGACTATCTCTATGGAACCGCTCTCATCGGCGATGGTCAGGCCGCCGGCGGCGCGGCCGTCATAGATCGCATTCTCAGCCGCGGCGATTCGGCCGAAGCCCGTCTGCTGCGGGGCAGTCTTGAACTGACTGCACACGATCGCGACGGCGCCCGCGTCGACCTTGAGAAGGCGGTCGCTCTGAACCCCAGTCTGCCCGGGGCTCATGCTCGTTTGGGCGAGCTGCTGCTTGCCCAGGGAGAGCCGGAACGCGCGCGCGCCGCCTTCACCCAGGAACTCACGCTGGATCCCGGCGAATTCACCTCCAACCTGAACCTGGGCGAGTTGGCCAAGCAGGACCAGAACTACACGGATGCGCGCCGCTATCTCGAGCGCGCTCTCAAGACGCGCCCCAACGATCCGGGAGTGCGGTATCAGATGGCCAATGTCGATCTGGCCACCGGGAATCTCGATCAGGCTCGCCAGACGCTGGAATCTTTGGTTGCCGAATCGCCCGAGTTCGCGGAAGCCCACGCGAGTCTGGCAACTGTCTACTACCGGCTGAAGCGCAGCGCCGACGGAGATCGCGAACGCGCCATTTCCCAGAAACTCATGGATCAACGGGACGCCCTCCAGACGGGAGCTAAACCGAGATGAGGCGCTGGTTGGCCGCGGCCCTGTTGTGCGCGGCGGGTCCTGCGTTGTGGGTGGCCGCCCGCGGCAGTGAACCCGAGCCGCGCCGGCCGCATTTCACCGATATCGCTCCCAAATCCAACTTCACTTACCGTACGGATAACAACTTCACCGGCCGGAAGTATTTCCCGCAAACCATGTGCGGAGGTGTGGCCGCCTTCGATTTCGACAACGACGGCCGCATGGACCTTTTCTTCACCAACGGCGCCAAGCTGCCTGAAATGGAGAAAAGCGATCCGCGTTTCTACAATTGCCTTTTGCGCAATCGTGGCGATGGCACGTTCGAGGATGTCACCGCGCGCGCCGGCCTGCTCGGCAAGGATCTCGGGTTCAGCTTCGGTGTGGCCGCCGGCGACTACGATAACGATGGCTACGAGGACTTGTTCGTCTGCAACGCGGGACGCAATACGCTGTACCACAACAACGGCGACGGCACCTTCACCGATGTCACCGAGCGCTCCGGAATCACCAAGCCGAAGGATGTCTTGAGTGTCGCCGCCGCCTGGTTCGACTACGACAACGACGGCAGGCTGGATCTCATCGTCTCCAATTACACGGTCTGGACCCCGCAGATCGATAAGATCTGCGCCGTGAACGGCCAGGAATACTATTGCCATCCCAAGGTCTATCCCAGCGTCGCGCACCGCCTGTATCACAACCTCGGCAACGGCCGTTTCGAAGATGTGACTGACTCGTCCGGTATCGGCAAGGAACTGGGCAAGGGGATGGGCATTGCCATCGCGGATTTCAACGGCGATGGCTATATGGACGCGTTCGTGGCCAATGATACTGTGCGCAATTTTCTCTTTATCAATCAGAAAAACGGGACGTTCAAGGAGTCCGGTTACGAGTGGGGCGTAGCGTATGACGAGAGCGGCAATGCGCATTCATCCATGGGCGCCGACGCCAAAGACTACGATAACGACGGCTGGCCGGATCTCTTCTATAACAACCTCAAGGGCCAGATATGGGGACTGTTACCGCAACGTGGGCGGTAAGTATATGGACTATGCTTCCGGGCTGTACTCACTTATCGCATCTGAGCGCACATAGCTCCGGCTGGAGCAACGGGTTCATCGATTACAACAACGACGGATGGAAGGATCTTTACTCTTCCAACGGAGACATCGATAACATGGGCCAAATCTCGCGCCAGCCCGATACCATGTTCGAAAACGTGGATGGCAAGCAGTTCCGGGATGTCTCCGTCGAGTTAGGCGCCGGACTTCAGCCATGCCGGTTTCCAGCGCGGCTCGGCCTTCGTGGACCTGAATAACGACGGCTTCCCGGACCTGGTGGTGACATCGCTCGATGAGAAGCCGCGCATCCTGATTAACTCGGCCGATAACGGGAACCACTGGCTGCTGGTCAACACCATCGGCCGGCGCAGCAATCGCGACGGTATCGGTGCGGCGCTGAAACTGACTACCGCCTCCGGCCGCACGCTGTATAACCACGTGACAACTTCCGATGGATTCATGTCGTCGAGTGACAAGCGGGTGCATTTCGGGCTGGGGACCGAGAAGGCGATTCAGTCCCTGGAAATCCGCTGGCCCAGCGGGATCGTGCAGACTCTGAAGAAGGTTAAGGCCGATCAGATTCTGACGGTGACGGAACCGGAGCGCTGACGCAGTCGCATGAATTGCGGGCGACTGAGCCTGCCAGGTTATTCAGATGGTGAACCGGCATAATAGCCGCTGCGGGCTTCGACACTCAGCTTGCGCGAGCCTTCCAGTTTTACCTTCAGTTTATGCAAGCGGCCGTCCGCTTTGGCAGCGGGAACAAAGCCCAGGAGATAGTGACTCTCGGGAGTCGACAGCTTGCGGAAACTCAAAACGAAGTCATTCCCGGTGACATAAGTGCCGCCGGTCCCATGCGCCAGGTCGACCAGCACGATAGGATTCGCCGGGTTCGCATTGCTGTAAGGCTGGGCCATTCCGCCGCCGGAATTCGGGGCGCTGTTGCCGCCGCTGCCGGCGGTGTAATCGGTCGCCTCGCCTATATCAATGGCGTCGATCGACACTTTGGCGCGAATGGCAGCCTCAATCAGGTCCGATTCTTCGGTAGGGCGCAGGGGCGCTATGTAGAACCCGGAAGAGACGAGTATAATATTGCGCCGCGCCGGCAGGTTGGCCATCTTGCTGACGATCGCCTTCAACAACTCCAACTGGAGTGTCTGTGCCCGCGAGACGCGGCACACTAACGGCGGACGCGTTTGCAGGTGCGATAAGGCGTCCTGCAACTTCGCCCGGTCGTTCGTGAAATCGAGTGCCAAAGTGCATGACGATGTGAAAATGGCCGCGCGATCGCCGGGCTGCAACGCGCCAAGCTGCCGCGCAGCGGCATCGCGGATACGTTTCAGATCGCCGAAGTCCCGAATGTTGACGTCGTCGAAGAAATACGTGATGAAGCGCGTGGGAATCTCGACGCCTGCTGCGCCGGTGCCCTGCGCGGCGGGAGCGTTCCCGGCGGGCAGCGGCCTGTCGGGGGCGGTCTGCCCGGCATCCTCCAGCAAGAAACTGGTGATCTCCTGCCGCTTTCCGTTGTCGAAGAGCTGAAAGTCGTCCTTGGCGAGATTGCTCACCACGTGGCCATCGTGGTCCCGAACCACTACGGGAACCTGGATGACGGTCACACCCGTCTTGAAGGTCGCGTCCGACTGCGGCTGAGCAGCCATGCCCGACAGCATAGTGAGCGCTAGAACAAATAAATGTGGCGTACGCATCGTTTACCTTTCGCTTACCGTAACAGGTATTTGTACTCCGGCATTTTCGGCCGTTAGCTGCTGACCCTCGGCATCGCGCGCTACCAGCCGGACGAGATATGCGCCCGGCTTTATGTCGAAGTGCGTGTCGATAGCGACGGGAGGCTTTTGTTCGAGGCCCTGCACGGTCTCGTCGCGCAGACGAAGCCGGAGTGATCTTTTGCTTGCCGTCGATGAAATTGCCGTTGGCGTCGAACACCGCAACCACGATGGTCACGTCGTTGCGATTCCGGTCATCTACTTTGCGCAGGTGAAGCAGCTTGAGATCGACGCTGGCGAGCACGTTCAGCTTCGACTCGCCGCCGGCTTGCGCCACCTGGGTATACATTTCCACCGGAAGGTTGTGGATCTCCTGGCGCGAAAACACGGCATCCTCGATCTCCTGCTTGGAAACCGCCATCTCATCCTCCGCGTGTTTCGGAGCCCAGTAGCCGCGGCGCACCTGCAGGCTCACTTTCTCGGAAGAATTCACGGTGACCTTCAAAGTGTGGAAACTGCCGTCGAGCTTCAGGTCTTGAGGGACGAAGCCCAAGAGGTACAGATACTCGGGCGCGGTGGCCGCCTTGCGCACACCGCCATCGAAATCGTTGTCGCGATTTACCGTTCCGCCAGTATCCTCCGCCAGCGCGAGGAGTTCATCGGTGTTGGCCTCCGCCTCAAGCTGTCTGAACGCAATCTCGTCCTGCATCACGTTCGCGGGAGCACCTCCCTGGCAGGCGTCGAAGCTGGGCATGGTCCAGACGCCCCGCGCGTCGATGCTGCTGACCAGCACCTTGGATCGAATGGCGCGTTCTATCAGATCGGAGCTTGCCTGCTGGAGATCGGCTGGAACAAAGAAACCCGGCGATACCAGAATCACGGTTCGTTGTCCCGGCATCGCTGCCATGCGCTGGACGACAATTTTGAGCGTGGCCAGCGTCGCGCGCGTTTCATGCAGTCCGCTCGAGTAAGCATCGCGCACAAACTGCATGGCTTCATTGAGATCCCCAAATTCGTCGAAGGCAACCCGCAACGCGAGGCATTTAGCAAGATCATCCTTGGTGGGCTGGAGGCCAACCTGCTGGTCGATCTGTACCGCCTGAAAATAGCTCACGTCCGTGCCGCAGGAACCGTACACCGCTTGCGCGATGGGGTTGGGCGCAATCTTCAGTAGCTGCCCGCTCAGCGTTTCCCGGCTGTCGGTGAAATCGACGCCGATGTTGCCGAAGGTGGTAAAAAGAGCCACGCGGTCTTGCGGCCCGAGCGACGAGTGGACATATCTCTCGACCGCAGCCCGCACTTGAGGCAAATCCTCCGAATGGATGTGCACATCGTCAAAGACGAAGGCGATAAAGCGGTGGGGGACGACCGGTGGCGCGATGGCTCCATTGGAGACGCCGGGCGCGTGGGTGTCATCGGCGTGGGCGCCTTCCGCAGAGGCCTTTTCGGCCTGTGCTTGCGGCGCGGCCGCCTTCTGAACGGAAAACTTAGCGATCTCCTGCCGCTTGCCTTTGTCGAAGATGCGGAAGTCCTCTTGCCGCAGATTGCCTACGGCATGACCTTGACGATCGCGCACGATAACGGGAACGTCGACTAGGTTGCTCTGCACCTTGAAAGGCACCGGTTCGTCATGAGTGGTGATTTCCTCGGTACGCGCCGGCGTGGCGTTGGACGTTTTGGGCGGCACCGGTGCGGGCGCCGTAACCAGCGCTGCTTCGGGATGCGGGTCAACCTTCGTCGCGGGCGCGATACCGATCGCCGCGGCGATCGCCTTGGTCTGGGTCTCATCAACCTCGGGAGCCCCGGCCTTCTCCGCCGCGCGAGGCGCATTTTGCCTGCGCGCCAGTTGCTTGGCGTCTGGCGCCACGTAGCCGGCGCGGGCCTGCACATCGAGCTTGTGGCCGCTCACCAGTTTTACGGTCAGCGCGTGGAAGCTGCCGTCCGGCTTCAAATCCTGCGGTGAGAAGCCCAAAACATAAATGTAATTTGGCGTGCCGGCCAGCCGCTCCATGGCTCCGTTCAGATCGTTGGCATCGCGGATGTATGTGCCCCCCGTGCCATCGGTTATCCGCTCCTGAAACTCGCTGAACGGGCCCGCAATATCGGGAGTCAGCCCGCGCGCGTCCAAGCTGTTGATGACCACGCGCGACCGGATCGCCTGGTCGATCAAACCCATGGTGTCCCCCACGAACGACCATGCATCGACCGCCGCCGACCCCTGCAGCAGCAAACCGGGCGAGATAAACACGAGCGTCCGCTGGCCCGGCAGATGAGACATACGCCGAACTACGGTGCCGCACCACTTTACCGCGTCCTGCGTTTGATCCTCGATCTCGCGGCCGGCCAGACCCGAACTCGCAACCGTCGGGAGAACGGGTTTACCGGGCCGGAGTTTCAAGAGCGCTTCCTCGATTTTCGCCCGATCGGCCGTGAAATCGAGCATGACGTCTCCCGACGACGTGAAAACGCTTACGCGGTCGGCCGGCTTCAGGGTTTTCAGCATCTTTCTCGCCGCGTCGCGCGCGTACCACATATCCTCGACGCCTCCGATGTAGCCCGGAGGCGGACCCGGATTTCCAATCTTAAAGTGGAGATCGTCGAATAAGAGCGCGACGTAATGCTCCGGGATCACCATCGGCCCGGCCTTTGCCTGCGCGGCCGGTGCGCCGGCAATTGCAGGCGCTCGGTTCGCGCCCGGCTGGCTGCGGTCCCCGGCCGCTTGCCCGGAGGTCTCCTCGAGCCTGAACGTGGTGATGACCTGCGGCTTTCCTTTGTCGAAGAGCTGAAAATCTTCTTTGCGCAGATTGTCGACGACGTTCCCTTTGGAATCGCGCACCACCACCGGTACCAGCACCAGGTTGGTTTCGGATTTGAAGGTGACCTGGCCGCTGGACGGCGGCAGCGGCTGAGCGGAGACAACGGCGAAAAAAGGAATCAGAAGAGCAGTCGCAAAACGAACCGCAACAGGGGCGTTCATGACGACCTCCATCCAATGATAACTGTGTGCCGCGGACGACGCCGCTTCGGCTTGAACGGTGGCGCTCAACCGGGCGCCTGTCTACCCGACGTTTGCACGCTGGCTCCAGTTTCGCCGCTTCGGGTAGCCCAAACGAGCCATGAATCCGACCACATTCGTCGATTAGTTTCCCTTGTGACTATGTTGACCGTTCCCAAAAAAGTCAATAGCTCAAAGGTGTCATGTTTGCGTGGTCCTAATCACGCCTCCGACAAGCCTGCGGTGCTCATCGCCATTCAGGCGCGTGGTACTCTGAGCTTTGATGCGCTGGTTAGCCCTCGCGCTTTTCGGGGTGGTTCTGGTTGTGGCAGCGGTGCCCACGCTGGGACCCATCGCATTCGAGGAAATCGCGGAGCGCTCCGGTATCCATTTCGTAGCGGACAATTGCCCGACGGCGAATAAGAACCTGCCCGAGACGATGCTCGCCGGTGTGGCGCTTTTCGATTACGACAATGACGGCTACCTGGACATTTACTTCGTCAACGGCGCGGCCATCCCGTCGCTGAAGAAGGATTCCCCCAAGTATTGGAACCGCCTCTACCACAATAACCACGACGGCACCTTCACCGACGTTACGGAGAAAGCCGGGGTGAAGGGCGAGGGCTATGGCATCGGCGTCGCCATCGGAGATTACGATAACGATGGATGGCCGGACATCTTCGTCGCCAGCGTGACCAAGAATCAGCTTTTTCATAACAACCATGACGGCACCTTTACCGACGTTACCGACAAAGCCGGTGTGGGCGGGGCGATGCTGGACGGAAAGAAGATGTGGGCGGTGGCCGCCGGCTGGTTCGACTACGATAACGACGGACGCCTGGATCTGTTCGTCTCGAACTATTGCAAGTGGGAGGTCAACAAGGATCCTTTTTGCGGGCCCAATCCGAACGTTCGCGCCTATTGCCATCCCAAGAACTATGCACCGCTTCCCAATACGCTTTACCACAACAACGGGGACGGAACCTTCACGGACGTCTCGGCGGCCATGGGCATCAGCCAGATCCGCGGGAAAGGCATGGGCGTATCTTTCGCCGACTACGACCATGACGGATTCATGGACGTGTTCGTGGCCAACGACAACGCGCCGAATATGCTCTTCCACAATTTAGGCGGCAAGAAATTCGAGGAGGTGGCGCTGCAGACCGGCGTGGCGTATCCCGACTCCGGTTCCTATATGTCGGGCATGGGCTCCGATTTCCGGGACGTCGACAATGACGGCTACGACGATATCTGGATGACCGGCTTCGAGGACGACACCTTCCCGTTGTTCCGGAATCGCGGCGCGGCGGGTGACTTCGCGGAGATCACAGGCGCCTCCGGCATCGCCGCCGCCACGCGCCCCATGTCGGGTTGGTCGAATGGGATCTTCGATCTCGACAACGATGGATGGAAGGACCTGCTGGTGGTGCGCGGGCATGTGCTGGATAACATCGCCCTGATGTCGATGCGCAAGCCGGAAGAACCCAACACGGTATTACGCAACCTGGGAAACGGCAAGTTTCAAGACGTGAGCGCGGGCGCCGGAGCCGGGTTCGAGAAACCTTTACCGCATCGCGGCGTTGCCTTCGGCGATGTGGATAACGATGGCCGCATCGACGCCGTGGCCACCGTGCTGCAAGGCAACGCGCAATACTTCCACAATATTTCGAAGAACGGCAATCACTGGATTCTGCTGAAACTGGTGGGCGTGAAGAGCAATCGCATGGGATTAGGAGCGCAAGTGCGCATCACCACCGATGCCGGCGTGCAGTACAATCACGCCACTACCAGCACAGGTTACGCCTGTTCGAGCGACCCGCGCGTGCACTTCGGTTTAGGGCCGTCGAAAGTGGTGAAGGAGATCGACATCGTCTGGCCCAGCCGCATCCACCAGACATTGCGCAACGTGCCGGCAGACCAGATTCTGACGGTCACCGAGACGGCAGACCAGCATTAGCCGCACATCCGGCGCGGCGGATTACTGCTTTCCGGCGGCCGGCGGATTTCGTCTTTCCTCGAGCTGTTGCTGCGCTTCTTCCCGCACGCGGCGTGCCTCCGCGGCCTCCCTGTCGCCATCGGCGGTCCGCTTCAATTTGTAGTAGGCCCTGGCGAGCGCCGCATGCGCCTCGGAGAAGTTCGGATGATCCCGGATGAGTTGCTCGAGCTCCTGGCGCGCCTGATCGGTGAGTCCCTGGGTGAGGTGAATCGACGCCCGCTGGTACAGCGCGCCGGGATCGTTGGGACGCACCTGCAGCGCCATCGCGATGTGCGACAGCGCCTCATCCGGCTTGCCATCCTGCAGCAGCAGCACGGCGATTTCCGTGTTGGCCGTGAAATCGTACGGATTCACCTTCAGCTCTTCGTTGAACTGTACGGTCGCCTCTTCCAATTTGCCGCCGGACTTCAACGCCTGGCCATAGAGCGTATGCACCCACGGCATCTTCGGATCGAGTTGCACAGCACGCGCCAGATGCTTTGCCGCTGCCGGCAGATCGTTACGCAGCAACTCGCTTTGCCCCAGCAGGAAGGCCGATTCCGCCGACTCGCCGTTGCTCAGGATGCGGTCCAGCAGGACCTGCGCCTCCCGCGTCCGATTGTCTTTCATGAGCGCCATGCCGAGCACGTAGACTATGGCGTGGTCGTCCGGATACTCCTCCTGCAGCGGCGTAAGCAGTTCCACCGCTTTCGCCGGCTGGTTTGTTTCCAACATGCAATCGGCCAGCAGCAAGGCCGGTTTCAGCTCCAATGGTTGCAGTTTGTGAAGCACTTCCAGATGTTCGACAGCCTCCGGCAACCGCCCGAGCTTGTAGTAAGCCAGTGCCAAATTCATCCTGACGCGGGTATTATTCGGCAGTTGCTGGAGCGCGATTTTGTACTCCGTGACGGCTTCGGCGAACTGCCCGTTCTCGACCAGGGCAGCCCCAAGGTTCGAACGGATCTCGGCCGCGTTGGGATAGCTCTTCAGGAACTCGCGGTAAAGCCGGATGGCGGAGCCCACATCGCCGGACCGAAGCGCCGCCTCGGCTGCATGCAAAGGATCCTCGGGCTCGCCGGCCCAAAGCGCGGCGATTCCCAAAGCAAGCGACAGAACCAGCGCGGCGAGTCTCACCCTGCTGCGATTATAACGTGCGGCGGATTGCCAGTCCTGCGTGCCGGCGCTCCACCAGAAACACCCGAAGCTAAGAATGATGGCCACAGATGAACGCAGATGAAGGAAGAAGTCGGTGAAAAATGACTTTTTGTCCGTGTTCATCTGTGTTTATCTGTGGCCCGTAATGTCTTTCTTGGCGCCGCAGGCGAGGCGGTTGGCCCGGCGCCGACGATAAGCGCGTCGAAGGATTCGGTCATCGCAGTGGATGGCACGACGCAGGTTTACAGTGGCCTCCGAGATAGGCTCCACGAGAAACACCCGAAGCTAAGAATGATGGCCACAGATGAACACAGATAAGGGAGAAGACGGAGTGAAAAATGACTTTTTTATCCGTGTTCATCTGTGTTTATCTGTGGCCCGTAATGTCTTTCTTGGCGCCGCAGGCGAGGCGGTTGGCCCGGCGCCGACGATAAGCGCGTCGGAAGATTCGCTCATCGCAGTGGATGGCACGACACAGGTTTACAGCGGCCTCCGAGATAGGCTCCACGAGAAACACCCGAAGCTAAGAATGATGGCCACAGATGAACACAGATAAGGGAGAAGACGGACTGAAAAAGGAAATGTCCGGTAGATCGTAGAAATCCCTAGAAAGTAGCGACTCTCGTTCCCCTGAAGGCGTGATAGCCTCGGGGAAATTTCTGGCAAAGAAAAGGAGAGTCGCTACATGAAGAAACCATACCAGATTGATGCCCAGAAGGCAGTAAAACAGTTCGAGGCCATGGCTGCCGAAGGAAATCCAGCCGTGCAGATGGTGCTCCCGATGGCCGAGATGGTGGGCTGGCTCCGGAAAGGCGTGGGCGAGTTGGTTCGCCAGGCCGGTTTGCAGTTGATGGATCTGATGATGCAGGAGGAGGTTCGGGAACTGGTGGGCGAACGCAGCCGGCGGCTGCCGGAGCGGACCGCGAACCGGTGGGGCAGTGAGCGCGGCTACTGCGTAGTGATGGGGCAGAAGGTGCCGATCGAGCGGCCGCGGGTGCGCAGCGAAGAACAAGAAGTGCGGCTGGGCAGCTACGAACTGTTCCACCGCGGCGAGCCGTTGACCGAGACCGTGTGGGAGAAACTGATGCTGGGGCTGAGCACGCGCAAATACGGCGAGGCGGTTCGTCAATTCACCGAGGCGTACGGATTGGAGAAGAGCGCGGTCAGCGAACATTTCATCGAGGCCAGCCGGGCGAAGTTGCAGGCGGTGATGGAGCGGCGGCTGGAGAAGATTCAGTTCTGCGCCTTGATGATCGATGCGACGCCGTTTGCCGGACAGCAACTGGTGGCGGTGTTGGGCATCACCGTGGATGGGAAGAAAATGATCTTGGGGATTCGGCAGGGCGCCACGGAAAACGCCACGGTGGTCGGCGAACTGCTCGGCGATCTGCTGAACCGCGGGCTGGACTTCACGATACCGCGGCTTTATGTTCTGGACGGCGGCAAGGCCCTAACGGCAGCCGTGAAGAAATACGCCGGAGAATCGGCGCCGATCCAGCGGTGCCAGGTCCACAAGCGACGGAACGTGTTGGATCATCTGACCGAGGAACAGAAACCTGGCGTAGCCAAACGGCTCAACGCCGCCTACGCCTTGGAAGATCACGAGGCCGCCAAACAGGCTCTGAACGCGCTCCACCGCGAGTTGATGGACCTGAATCCCAGCGCGGCGCGGAGCCTGGGCGAGGGGATGGAGGAAACCCTGACGGTGCATCGACTCCATGTTCCGATGCAACTGCGCAAGACGCTGGCCAGCACCAACGTGATCGAGTCGGCGTTCTCGATTGTGGAGCAGGTTTGTAAGAACGTAAAGCGCTGGCACGGAGGCGACCAGCGCGAGCGCTGGGTGGGGTCAGGCCTCCTGGTGGCGCAGGCGCAGTTCCGCCGGATCGTCGGACACAAACAAATCCCGGCGCTCATCCGTGCACTGGAGGTTCAAAAGCCGTCTAAGTTGGGGGTTGCCAAGCAGCGGAAGGCATCGTAGAGTGGGTTACGCGGGGGTCGCGACTTTCAACGGAAATCCGGGCATTCCCCTGAAAAATGACTTTTTTATCCGTGTTCATCTGTGTTTATCTGTGGCCCGTAATGTCTTTCTTGGCGCCGCAGGCGAGGCGGTTGGCCCGGCGCCGACGATAAGCGCGTCGAAGGATTCGGTCATCGCAGTGGATGGCACGACACAGGTTTACAGTGGCCTCCGAGATAGGCTCCACGAGAAACACCCGAAGCTAAGAATGATGGCCACAGATGGCCACAGATGAACACAGATGAACACAGATAAGGGAGAAGACGGACTGAAAAATGACTTTTTTATCCGTGTTCATCTGTGTTTATCTGTGGCCCGTAATGTCTTTCTTGGCGCCGCAGGCGAGGCGGTTGGCCCGGCGCCGACGATAAGCGCGTCGGAAGATTCGGTCATCGCAGTGGATGGCACGACACAGGTTTACAGCGGCCTCCGAGATAGGCTCCACGAGAAACACCCGAAGCTAAGAATGATGGCCACTGATGAACACAGATGAATACAGATAAGGGAGAAGACGGACTGAAAAATGACTTTTTTATCCGTGTTCATCTGTGTTTATCTGTGGCCCGTAATGTCTTTCTTGGCGCCGCAAGCGAGGCCGGCCGGCCCGGCGCCGACGATAAGCGCGTCGAAGGATTCGGTCATCGCAGTGGATGGCACGACGCAGGTTCACAGCGGCCTCCGAGATACACTCAGAGAAGCGCGGCCAAAGTGCGCGGGCCGTTACTGGAAATAGACTGGGAATCCGTTGTTATACTGGTCCACCAGGATGCCCTTGTCGAGGCCCTTGGCCTGGAAAGTCACCGGGCTGTTGAGCTGCCCGATCCAAATGTAGCCTGTTGGGTACGGGGCGATACCAATATAACCGGTTCCTGTCGGCGGCAACGTAGAAAGCACCCACTTGGGGATTGTGAACGATTGCGCAGAAACCGGAGCCGTACACATAAAAGCCCCCGTCAGGTTATCGTTCGTTTCGGAAACTGCCACGATGGTCACCCGGCCGTTTTGCAGGTTGGGGTCGCCGCCCGTCCAATTGACTGTCAGATCGCTCGAAAGAGAGAGCGCCTGACCGGCTCTAATACCGGAGAAATTAGCGGCGGGGGCCTGGGTGATGTCGGCGGCCGAGAACTGGCCGACTCTTGCGCCACCTGGGCTGGAAACCGTATAGGCGAGCTTGCTCCAATAGAACTGAGCGCCGTTAGTGATCCACAAGAAGTAATCTCCCCATCCACTGTATTCCGCGGGAATCGTCGCAGTTCCCGACGGACCTTGCACAGTGATGGCGGCACCGGCATCGAGTTGGGCGGGACTCATATCGGCATCGAAAGTACCGGTAAGGCAGTAGCCTTGGGACACGCCATAAGAAGCCAGACCGGCGGTTGGCGGTGTGAATTCGCTGAAGGTTGCGCTCACAAAATCGCCCAGGAATAATCCGACGGGAAGTTCCTGTCCGGCTAGGACGATGTCGTACAACTGCACGAATCCGAAATCCACCGTGCCACCGGCGGCGAGCTTATTGACCAAATCCTGGCCCAGAAGGGAGTCCGAACAGGTCTGGCCGGATGCCGATACGGCAATAGTCGCGGAGCCGCCCACGAGGCCATTGGTTTCGACTGCGACCGGCACAGAGCAGCCCTCGATCCCAGCCGGGATTTCGAAAATGACCTGGTCCAACCCGGGATAAGAGTACGACCGACCCGCATAATAAGGAGTCAGCGAGAGATTTCCGATGTGCACCGTCGGGTTCCCCAAATTGCCAACCGGCGGCGCGATCGAATCGTCTCCATTTATGGGTCCGAGCCCGGTGCCCCATAAAATGACGTAATCGTTCGGGTGAAGTGTGTTGATGATGGTATTCACGTTATAAAACTGGTCGGTGGCGATGGCCTGCCCCACGCCGCCTGAATTGAATGTGTAAGTGGCGAACGAGGCGTTGACGATCTGGATCGGCTCCGGCGCGCTGGTCTGGTTATCGTACGTGACGGTGACGGTTCCGCTCCCGGTAGGTGTTGAGGATGGCAGGAGAGCGTTCACCTGATAGCTGACAGCCATCAGCATATAAGCACTGACGGTTTGTCCACCAACCGTGACGGTGACGGAAGTACCGGCCAGCAGCTTCTGAAGCGGCAACGGGCCGGTCTGGACGATGCTTTTGGGTCCCAGAGCGGTACCGAATATGCTGAAAATGGAACCCTGGGCAATTTCAGAGCCTGGCAGCCCGGGGCTGAGATAGCTTGGCGAGTTTACAACTCCGCCCGGCGTGATGGCGGGTTGAGCAAATGCGCAGCTCGCGGTGAGAACTGCAAATATGAAATACGTTGACTGTCGGGCAATGGTACCTGTTCCTCTCGCCACCGAGCCGCCCGGCGTCCAGCCACAGCATGTCTCCCCCGGGATTGGCAGCCGCGGGTGGCAATTCCAGACTTTGCCGTCCTGTATTATACGCTACGGCTGCAGCTATGGTTCCGCTTTCCGTAACTCTAACGCCTGCAAGGCCCAAACGTGCGAAAAAGTGGTGATCGATGCGCGCAAGCCGGCACCGGAGGCAGCCCGGCGGCGGCGAACGAGTCCAAGAGACGGCTGGTCTGAGAGGTTGGCGGCGGCGGCTGGGCGCGCGCCTGAATACCCATCCCGGCCAGGGACGCTGCCGCACAAACCACCGCCCAAAGCCGCATAAATCACTGCGCGGGATCTATACACGCTGCTCCGCGAAGGAGCATAATAGAACGAAATGCGTCTTGCTGCTTCGCTCGGGACATCGGTCTTGTTATTGGCTGTGCCTTTTGCTCCCGGCCTCCGCGCCGAGGAGGGTCTCCTCACGTTTGTGTTCGGTCCCAGTTCGCAGGAGGCAGCGCGCCAATCCGCGCGCGGCGCTGCCGAGACGGCACATCACTGGGTGCAGACAGCCGGCGGCGTGGTCGAACTCAGGCGTGCCGGCAGTCAGGATGTTCGGCGTATCGATGCGGCCATGGACGCCAAGGCGATGGAACAGGTGTTTAGCGATACGGCGCTGGCAGCGCGCGACGCCGATCCGCCTTCGTTCCTCATCACTCTTGACGCCGCCGCGCAGGCTGCCGCATTCCACCCCGGCGCCCGCATCGTGGTTGCCGTTCTGAATAGCCCGCCATTCTCCAGCGATGGGGAACGCGCGTTGGAACATCTGGGCGAGATCTGCCAGGCTCGTGGGGTGAGAGTTCTAGTGCTCGACGCCGCAGAGGGGTCCAAAACCGTACCGAATGCCGCCCTCAAGGCCTTGACGGCGAAGACCGGCGGCGCGTGGGTGCGGCAGGGAAAATCCCTGGAGCCTGAGGTAACCATGGTAGCGCCGGCGGATGTGCCGCCTCCTGTACAGACCGCGGCCAATGCTGCCGCAGCGGCGCCTCCCGCAGCCGGTGCCGTGGCTAAATCGGAGATTCCTGTGAAGATCCGGTTCATGCGTACTTCGGGGACGGGAGCTACATCCGAGAGCATTACCGACCACGAGACCGACTTCGGCCAGACCTATACTCTCTCAGACACTACCGGAGCTACCACTGGTGGAGGCGGCTCGATGGAGGTCTCCTACTGGCCCAACGACCCCAACGCACCTCTCCAAGGTCTGGTGACCGTGGAATCGCCGCTCAACGCGCTGAAGTTCGATACAGACGACAATACGGGCACCTACCAGGCGCGCGCGCGCATCACCGCGACGGTTCGGAGCGCCACGGGGGTGGCCGTTTGGTCCGGCCGTAGAGAGATTACCGTTCATGGACCGGTGCAGAAGTTGAATCAGCGGCGCGAAGGCAGCATGTTCTTCATGCGTGCCGTGACCATCATCGGCCAAGGACCCTTTACCTTGGAAGCCAAAGTTGAGGATCTGCTGGCGAACACCACAGGTGTAATTCAAACGCCCTTGCGGTTCGGACAAAATGCCAGAAGCCTGGTCGCCAGCGATGCATTGGTCGTGCGCCCGTACAAGGGATCCGCGGACAAGTTTGAAGCCGACCAGGTGTTGAGCTACGACGGAGAGGCGCTATCTCCCGTCCTCGACCCGGTCTTCCGCGCCGAACAACCGGTTAACCTGCAGATCTACCTGCGGCTTTATCCGGATATCCACGGCGACCCGCTCGATCTGCGCATGGAAGTGCTGAGCGAAGGCCGCGTGATGGCGCGTATGTCATTGCCGTTCAAGGGTATGCTGTCGAACAGCGGGCGCGAAGGCGCCTCCAACGGGGCTAATGGCAGCGCGAGCATGTGGGGCGGGCAGGCCCATGAATTCCCATACCTCGTCAATATGAAGGGTGCCAAATTCCCCGCCGGCGACTACCAGGGCGTCATTTCGATCCGTCAGGGCAAGAGCGTGATCAAGCGGGTGGTCGCGTTCAAAGTTATTGGAAACGGCACCACGCCGCCGGTAGAGAAGGCGAAATGTTCCCGGACCTCGACCGCGGCCGATGACGCGGAAACTCGCGTCAATCGTACTGCCGGATATCCAGCCGGCCACGATCGATTCGAGTGGACTCCGAATGCGCGACGACGTCCAGAAGCAGCTCTGGGACGCGGCCGCCAAGACAGCGATGCGTTACCTGGACCAGCTCCCGAATTTCCGCTGCATCCAGGAAACGCACCGGTTTAAGGCTCCAGTAAAGAGACCTAATGAACTGAAGGAGTCCGACTCATACAAGGACGAGCTGATATTCGAAGACCACAAGGAGCGGTATCAGCGAATCGAGAGCGATGGTGTAAAAACCCAAAACGCCCCGGTCGAGAACAAAGGCATCTGGTCGCGCAACGAATTCGGTTCTCTGCTGCAGGGCATATTTGACCCGGATATCGGCGCATCGTACCACTGGGCGGGCCGCTCCATGGCCATGGGCGTGCTCTGCCAGGTTTTCGAGTTCGAAGTCTCTAAAGCCAAATCCAACTTTGTGCTGCATTACGGCAGCTCGGTTGAAGCGGCGGCCTACAGCGGGCGCGTTTTCATCGATGACGACACGGGAATGGTCCGCAGGCTCACCATTCAGGGAAGCGGCTTGCCGAAGGACTTTGGCCTGCAGTCGCCCTCTCTTTCGCTCGACTATGGCATGGTAAAGATCGGCAAGAACGATTATCTGCTACCGCTTCGTTCCATGCTGCAATTGCGGCATTCCAAGGCGTTTGTCCGCAACGAAACCGTTTTCCGCGGCTACCGCAAGTTTGAGGCGGAATCGCTGATCAAATACAACAACTGAGCAGGGCTGAGCCCGGATCGGCGTTCACGCCCGATTCACGTTCCGGGAGCCGGTTGACGCGCAGTCGTGGCTTGTCTTGAACCTGACAAAAACGGCTCAGCTCGCGCCACCCCAGGTGCGCCCCGGCAGGACCTCGCCGAACTCCGATTACAATAAGGGTTAAAAGTCTCGCACCAGCGCCCATATCGCCGGAGCAGCCGTTGAAGCGCACCATCATCCTGACCATCTCAAGTCTTTGCGTCTTCTGGGCTGTGGCACTGCCTTCCGGCCGGCCCGCCCAGCCTGCCCAGCCTGCCAGGCGCCCCCACTTCACCGACGTGGCGGCGCGATCGAAGATCGCCTACATCAGCAACAACAGCCCGGGAGAGCACAAGTATTTTCCGCAGCCCATGTGCGGCGGGGTGGCCGTCTTCGATTTCGATAACGACGGCCGGCTGGACATATTCTTCACCAATGGTGCGCAGCTTCCGGAGATGAAGAAGACAAACCCGTCGTATTACAACTGCCTGCTGAGGCAGCGCACCGACGGGACTTTCGAAGATGTCACCGCCAAGGCGGGCTTGACGGGCAAAGACCTCGATTTCAACTTCGGCGTGGCGGTGGGAGATTATGACAACGACGGCTACGAGGATCTGTTCATTTGCAGCGCCGGCCGGAACGCCCTTTACCACAACAACGGCGACGGGACTTTCACGGATGTGACGGCCGAGTCGGGAATCGGCGGTAAGCCTCCTGACACGCTGAGCGTAGTGGCCGCCTGGATCGATTACGACAATGATGGGCTGCTGGATCTGGTAGTGGATAACTACACTTTATGGACGCCGCAGACAGACATACGCTGCACCATGGGCGGTCAAGACTACTACTGCGATCCGCGTCGCTACCGCAGTGTGCCGCCGCGCCTCTATCACAATCTGGGCCACGGCAAGTTCGAGGATGTCACCGAGAAGTCGGGCTTAGGTGCTTCGCCGGGCAAAGGCATGGGCATCTCGATCGCGGATTTCAACAACGACGGATGGCCCGACATTTTCATCGCCAATGACACTGAGCCCAATTCATTGTTCATCAACCGGAAGGATGGCACTTTCGCGGAGAAGGGTTTGGAGATGGGCGTCGCTTACAACGATAGCGCGCACTCAGGATCGTCTATGGGGTCGGACGCCAAGGACTATGACAACGATGGCAACGTGGACATCTTTTACAACAACCTGAGGGGGCAAGTGTGGCAGCTATTGCGCAATCGCGGCAACCTGTTCCAATACGCTTACGAATCCAGGGTGCAAACACTGAGCCTGGCATTTTCCGGCTGGAGTAACGGATTCATCGACTACAACAACGACGGATGGAAGGACATCTACTCGGCCAATGGCCACGTCGACCAGGTGGACGACAAATCGCCCCAGCGCGACACGATGTTCGAGAACGTGGGAGGGAAGACGTTCGTGGATGTTTCCGGGGAGATGGGCCAGGACTTCCAGCGGAAGGGCTATCAGCGTGGCTCGGCCTTCGGCGACCTGAACAACGATGGAGCCATGGATATCGTGGTGACGTCGCTGAACGAAACGCCGCGTATTCTAATCAATAGCGCGGATAGCGGCAACCACTGGCTGATGCTGAGTCTGACCGGTCACAAGAGCGCGCGCGATGCGATCGGCGCCAAAGTGAAGTTGACGACCGCCTCGGGAAGAGTGCTTTACAACCATGTCGCCATCAGCGTCGGCTTCATGTCGTCGAGTGACAAGCGCGTGCACTTCGGGCTGGGCGGCGAAACCAAGATCAGCTCGATCGAAATCCGCTGGCCGAGTGGGATTCGACAGGTACTGAAAGACGTCGCGGCGGACCAGTTTTTGAAGATTGACGAGCCGGCCAACTGAGCGGCGGAGCAGACCGCGCAGACGACTTTCCGGGAACTTTGTGCGGCGGCTCGCGTATCCCCAATAGAACCCGGCATAGTGACGCCGTGAGTATGGAAGGCGCGGCGGTCTGCGCTTTTGCGCTAATGTTGGATCAGGGGCGGCGTCTTCAATAGAGATGCGAAATACAGGCGCCGATCGTCCGCTCTGCCGGTCTGTCCGGCGGGGCCATTAGGCTGAATTGGGTATTGAATCGGGTATCATGCGAGCTTTGGCTTCTTACCGCGAAGCGATGTTGGTCGCTGTGCGGAGCGTATTTTCGAGCAAACTGCGGAGCTTTCTCACGCTGCTGGGCGTGATTCTCGCCACCACGACGCTGATCGTGGTGATGTCGATGGTGCACGGCATGGACGTGTACGTGGCCCAGCAGGTGTCCGACATGGGCACGGACGGCTTCCAGGTGCAGCGCATTCCGCTGCTGGGCGACTTCGACCCCAAGAAACTGATCGAACTGGACCGGCGGAATCCCAAGCTGACGCTGGAGGAGTATCAATACCTGAAGAACAACCTGACGCTGACGCGGGAATTCGGCATGTCGGCGACGCAGAGCGTGAGCGTCCACTACCGCGGGCAGGTAATGGACGGCGTGGAAGCGACGGGCGTGACGCCGAACATGGGGGTTATCTCGGACGTGGGCGTAGTGGCGGGCAGGTTCTTCGCGGACTTCGACAACCAGCGTCACACCAACGTGGCATTCATCGGGCACGACGTGCGCGAGCGCTTCTTCCACGACAGCGACCCCATCGGCAAGACGATCGCGCTGAACGGCAGGCCGTTCGATGTAATCGGCGTGGCGGACAAAAAAGGCTCCGCCTTCGGCTTTTCGCAGGACAGCTTCGTGATGATCCCACTCGGCACCTTCCTCAAGGAATTCGGCGCGCACCCGGAGGCGAGCTTCAGCGCGCTGGCGATCGATCACGATCATCTGGACGACGCGCAGGACGAAGTGCGGGTGTTGCTGCGCGCGCACCGCAAGCTGCGTCCGAACCAGGAAGACGATTTTGGGCTGCTGGCCTCGTCGTCGTTGGTGGCGCTCTGGGACCGGATCACCAAGACGCTGGCCACGATGGCGGTGGGCATCGTTTCGGTGTTCATGGTGGTGGGCGGCGTGGTGATCATGAATATCATGCTGGCGGTGGTGACCGAGCGGACCTACGAAATCGGCATCCGCAAGGCGGTGGGCGCGCGCAACGGGGACATCATGCGGCAGTTTCTGATTGAATCTTCGCTGCTGTCGGCCACGGGCGGGGCGATGGGCGTGTTGCTGGCCTGGCTGCTGACGGTAGTAGTGCGCGCGGCGACGCCCATGCCGATGGCGGTGCCGCCCTCGGCGGTAGTGGTGGGGGTGGGAGTATCGGCGCTGGTGGGCCTCTTCTTCGGCGTGTATCCGGCGCAACGGGCGGCCAAGCTGGACCCGATTCACGCGCTGAGGTGGGAGCGATGACGTTTTCCGAGATCCGCTCTTCGGCGGCGATGGCGCTGGCCACGGTGCTCGAGCACAAGACGCGGAGCGTTCTGACCGTGCTCGGGGTCATTATTGGCACCGGCGCGGTGATTGCGGTCGGCTCGATCGTCACCGGCGTCAATGGCGTGATGACGGACATCATCCGTTCGTTCGGTCCGGAGACCATCCTCTCCTTCCAGTTCAAATTGATGTTCCACGGCGCCACGCCGGAGGAGTTGAAGCGCAAGCCGTTCACCTGGGAGGAGTCGCAGGAACTGGCCGAGCGTTGCCCGTCGGTGGCGCACGTTTCGCCCTACCTGCTGCCGCCGAACGTATTCGGGCCCGGACAGTGGACGGACCATGTGAAATACCGCGGCCGCGATCTGTACCAGATCAGCTTTGGCGGGACCGAGGAGAGCTACGCCATGGGCGAAGCCCAGGTGATGCTGCGCGGCCGCTTCTTTACCGATGAGGAGAACCGCCACCATCAGCCTGTGGTCGTGATCGGGGAAAACGTGGATAAAGCCCTATTTCAGGGCGAGGACCCGCTTGGCAAGTGGATCGAAGTGGACAGCCACCAGCTTCAGGTCGTGGGTGTGATCGGGCAAAGGGTGAGTTTTCCGGGGCAGCCGGATCAGCGCATCCTGGTGCCTTTTTTCACCATGCACAAGATGTTTCCGACCGCCAAGCAAATCATGTTCGTCATCATCGCCAAGAAGGGCTTGATCGATCGCGCCATGGATGAAAGCGAGGTGGCGCTGCGCACCATGCGCAAAACGCCTCCCAACAAGCCGGACGATTTCTGGCTCTCGACCGGCAGCCAGATGCTGGAGGATTTCCATCGCATCACTTCGACGGTGGCGCTGCTGATGGTGGGGCTGAGCTCGATCGGCCTGCTGGTGGGCGGCATCGGCGTGATGAACATCATGCTGGTCTCGGTCACCGAGCGCACGCGCGAAATCGGCATTCGCAAGGCCGTGGGCGCGCGCCGCTCCGATATCGTGGTCCAGTTCCTCACCGAAGCGGTGGTGCTGACCGGCCTGGGCGGGCTGGCGGGAATGACGCTCGGGTGGCTGATCTCAGTGACATTCCGGTTCTTCTTCCCCAGCCTGCCCACCTCCGTGCCGCTTTGGGCAGCCGCGCTGGGCGTGTGCGTGAGCGTCGGCGTGGGCCTGTTCTTCGGCACCTGGCCCGCGTTGAAAGCCGCCCGCCTGGACCCGGTAGTAGCGCTGCAATACGAATAGGCGGGTCCGCCCGCCGCTTGACTTCGCGCCTGCCATCTGATTTCGTGAATGCTGCAGATAGCCCGACTCCTTCATTTATGAAAAGACTACCGGAGATATTCTCACCGCTCGCTCTTGCCTTGACATTCTGTTTTGGTCTCGCCGCGACGCCGCAGAGCGGGCCCGGCCAGCAGGACAAAGCCAGCGCACAAACGAAGGCTGCGCCGGCGGCACAGGCTGCCGTGACTCAAGCCGGCGCTTCCGGCGCCTTCGCCACCGGGCGCTATCGCAACCTGTTTTTGGAAGCCGGCCATTCGCCGCAAGAAATCTCGCGGAAAATCGACGCCGCTCTCCAGCAATTGTTCCATGGCGACCCAGAAACGCAAACGGTCTATTATGCCGCCGGCCGGAATGCGAACGGACCGTTGGCTTATCTTACCGATATCAACAATAAGGACGTGCGTTCGGAAGGCATGTCATATGGCATGATGATCGCGGTTCAACTCGATAAGAAGGCCGAGTTCGATGCCCTTTGGAACTGGTCCAAGACCTTCATGTACCACGATTCGCCCAGCCACCCCAGTTACGGTTTCTTTTCCTGGTCGATGAAGACCAACGGCACGCCGAACGATGAATCGCCGGCTCCCGATGGCGAGCAGTATTGGACCATGGCGCTCTATTTCGCCGCGGGGCGCTGGGGCAACGGCACAGGTATTTACGATTACCGCGCAGAGGCGGACAGGCTTCTGGACGCCATGAAGAACCGGGCCGTGATCACCGGCCGAACCGTGAGAGGATCCGAAACCGACGGGCCGGAATTCAATGCCGAACACAAAATGGTGCGCTTCACGCCCAATAACCGGAGGCCCGATCACACCGACCCTTCCTACCACTTACCGGCGTTCTATGAGCTGTGGGCGCGGTGGGGCCCGGCCGCGGACCGGCCGTTCTGGGCTGAAGCGGCTGCGGCAAGCCGCGACTTTTTCGAGAAGGTCACTAACCCCACCACCGGCCTGGCTCCGGACTACGCGAACTTCGACGGCACGCCGGTTGCAGGTTTCAGGACAGCCGCCGGCTTTGGTCCCGATGCCTGGCGCACGGCGGCAAACTGGTCCGTCGATTGGTCCTGGTGGGCCACCGATCCCAGGGAACGGCAACTAAGTGACCGCATCCAGGCTTTCTTCGAATCCAAGGGAATCGACGCTTATGGAAATCGTTTCACGCTGGATGGCAAGCAGTTGAGCGACACTCACTCAACCGCATTGGTCGCGACCAACGCCGTGGCCAGTCTGGCCGCCACCGATCCGCGCGCGGCGAAGTTCGTCGAGGCTCTGTGGAATGCGCCCATTCCATCGGGGCAATACCGGTACTACGATGGCATGTGGTATCTGATGGGCCTGCTCCATTGCAGCGGCGAGTTTCGCATCTGGCCGCCGAAATAGGGGTTGCCGCCCCAGTTCAGAGGGCGCAAGAACAAGGAAGCTCACCGCAAACGCATTTGTCATTTGCAATTTCGGCTTTTCCGGTCCATGATTATGGGTTGCAGCTAACTTCAGTCCAGAAAGCAGGAGCCCCGTGCCGATTCCCGTTTTGAAGCCCACCGCCGCGCGTGACGAGCAGTTTGCCGGCGTCACTTACCACATCGAGGGCGAACTGGTTCCCGTATTGCGCATCGAGTTGGGGAGTGTCCCCGTCTACTTCGAACACCACATTCTTTTGTGGAAGGAGCCGAGGACGCAGATCGGCGTCAAGTCCCTGAAGGGCGGTTTCCGCCGCGTGATGGCGGGAATGCCCATCCTGATGACCGAGGCGAGCGGTCCCGGACAGATCGCCTTCAGCCGCGACGGTGCGGGTCACGTCTTTGGCATCCATTTGAACCAAGGCGAAGCTATCGAGATGCGGGAACACCAGTTTCTCGCCGCCACCGGCAGCGTCGATTACACCTTCACGCGGGTAAAAGGGGTTGCCAACATGCTGATGGGCGGGACCGGGTTCTTCATCGATCATTTCATCGCGCAAGCCAGCGAGGGGATCGTGTGGGTGCACGGATACGGGAACGTATTCGAAGTGACGCTGGGGGCCGGCGAGCAGATCGACGTCGAGCCCGGCGGCTGGGTTTATAAAGACCGCTCGGTCGAGATGGAAACGCAATTCCAGAAATTTTCGACCGGCTTATTCGCCAGCGCCGCGCAAATCGTGTGTAACCGCTTCACCGGCCCGGGCCGAGTCGGCGTTCAATCCATGTATATACACATGCCGACGTCGGCATAGGGGCAGGGGCTGGCGCGCCGCAGCGCCCCAGCGATGATCTCAGAGCAATTCACTAATGGATTCGACGGTGATTGACCTCGCCAGCGCGACCTCGGAGAGAATGCCGTGCAGCGTGCCGGCCTTGAGCGGGTTATGCAGAGGCACCGTGATCGTATGGACCGGCGGTGCCTCGTGGCGCAACCTGACGTGGCTGCCCTTTTGACGGATCGCCACATACCCGAGCCGCTCCAGTGCGTGAACTACACGATCTGCGGAAACGCCCCGCGGCAATTTCATGCGGCTTCGACCGGGATCAATTCGTCCTTGACATAGTGCAACTGCACTAACCGGGGATGCACCGGGGCGTCTTCGAAGTGGAGGGAGATAGCCTCAAGCACATTG